>JAGAMN010000002.1 GCA_017624715.1 Oscillospiraceae bacterium | reverse complement strand
TAGCGCCCCAAGAAATGTCAACAGAGATAATTTCGTCAGAAGCAGCACCGGCCTGATAAGCTGCGCTGATGTCGATCTTATAGTCGCCAGTGCCAACGCCTTCTTCAGCAGCAAAAGCGGTGACGGACAGGCTCATGACCATAGCCAGAGCCAGGATCAGGGAAAGAATCTTTTTCATAATGTTGATCTCCTTTCGGATCAAAAATTACTGTTTGGAAATGGAAACGGTGATGGTGCCGACCTTGGCGGAGGTGGTCACGGTGTTTGCCAGAGTACCGGCCAGGGTCAGGGTTGCGGTGTCCTTGTCGGCATTTGCGTAGGTCAGGCCGTCGCCGGAGTCCAGCAGCAGGGTTGCCTTGTCGAAGGAGCCGGTAACGGTGTTGTAGGCAGTATCAGCGGCGAATGCCAGCTCTGCCTTCACAGCGATGTTGGAGTGGTTGGTCACGGTAACGGTGTTGCCGGTTGCAGTCCATGCAGCATTGCTGTTGGTGGTGTACTCGTGCTTGGTGGCATCCCAGGTCTTAGTGCCGCTGACGGAGTAGGTGAAGCTCATTACGCCCCACTCAACGTTCACGGAGATCACTTCGGGAGTGGACACACCGTCAGAGTACAGTGCGTTGACATCGATGCTGGTGTTCTGGGAGCCATCGTTGGTTTCAGCCGCAAAAGCGGTGACGGACAGGCTCATAACCAGGGCCAGCGCCAGGATCAGGGACAGGATCTTTTTCATTGGTCATTTCTCCTTTGCTTTTTGATTTTGAAATTACAAATTATGTTCTTGCCTTTCGGCAGTAAAAAGGGGGGATTCCCCCGGTGGTGGATCATTCCACCACCGTCAGGGAGAGCTGGCCTTTGGTGTCTACCATGGCCTTTTCGCCGGAGACCGGGTCGTAAGCCCGGATGACCAGTTCTGCGTCATAGCCGCCAACGCTGAGCTTATCCTTGGCATATTCATCCAGCGTGAGGGTATCCACGCCGTTGCCGGGGCTGATCAGATCGGACTTGGCAACCACCAGATCGTCGATCATAATGAGAATCGCCACATCCTGATTGGATGCCTGGGGATTAGCATAAAGCAGGCTGACCGTTCCTTCGGATAGGTCAACAGTTGCGTTGACATTGTAAGTAACGTTGATGGAGCCGCCGCCCTGGGGACTTTCCATCTTCTCGCTTTCGTCGCCCTCCAGAGGCTTCTGATTGGCTTCCGTTCCCTGGGGCGGGTAGTCCGGGGAGATGGGCTTGCCGCCATCCCGGAAGAACAGCGCCCAGATGGTCACCGCCATACACAGCACGATGCCGATGCACAGCACGGGAACCAGCCATTTATTTTTGTTCATGTTCTGTTCCTCCTTTCTCAGTTAGCAAAGGGAATGTCCCAGATGTAGCGGCCTATCCAAGTGTTTTTATAACCTATTTTCCAATTGCCAACGTTTTGGTTAACATCTCCTGCGCTGCCCTTATACAACCAGCGATACGTACCATTGTTGATAAACACACTGTAAGTATTACCGCTATAACCAGACGATACAGGAAGTTTGTCGACTAGCCAGGGACGAATAATATTGGCAAAGGCAGCTTCACCATATATTGGCCATCTTGCCCCGGGACCATCTACAAGTGCCAAAATATCTTCCTGTGTACTGGGGGTGTAATTCTTAGAAAAGGATGTGTCACTTACCAGTACCGCCTTGCTGCCCGTCACCTCTGCCACGGTGGAAACATAGTCGTTGCCATCCTTGGCATACATGGTGACCTTATCGCCAACCGCCCAGCCGGAGCTGCCCAGGGATACGGTGACCGTACCGATCTGCGCATCCTGGAAGCCGGACTGTTTGGGGTCGCCGGTGACGCTGAGTGTGGTGGTGACAGACTGGCCCATAGCCAGCGCTGCCTTTTCCACAGTGAAGATGCCGGACACATCCCCCATAGTTCCCTGGAAGGTGAAGCTCACGGGGACATTGGTACCGCCGCTATTCGTGACGGTGATCTGTCCGCCGTTTTCTTTATCCGCCGTCCAGCCACCGCCGGAGGAGGTATGGGTCTCAGGGTCCCACTGACCCACGGTATAGGTAAAGCTCATTTCCGTCCAGGAGATGTTCACACGGACCACACCATCGTTGTAGTAAGGCATATCTTCAGAATCGCCTTTGGTCACAGGGTTGCCGGTGAAGCTGGGGTATGGATCGATACCCACATTCTGCTTCCAGACACCCTCAGACTGAGAGCCATTCAGCAGCCATGCCACCTCGCCGCTCTTGAGCTGTTCCCCGGTTACACTTGTGATCTCTACGTTATCACTCCCGGGTTTCAGATTCGAATCGCTGTGTACAGCCTCAAGACCGTCGTCACCGAGGTAATAGCAATTCTTGATTGCATTAACACTCCGAAGCGTGCCAAATGCGCCAAGAAACGCCTGATCGGTCAGATTTGCACCCCGCTCAAACCTACCTGCAAACAGGCAGTTTTCAAGGGTAGTCTTTGCATTCGTATTGGAGAAGCTCAGGAATCCGCCCATATAGATGGTTGGGGTGTTATTATAG
>JAGAMN010000001.1 GCA_017624715.1 Oscillospiraceae bacterium | reverse complement strand
GGTAGCCCATCGCCCTTTCGAGTTTCTTACTTAAGGATACCCAGCTTGGCGATGATAGCGCGGTAACGGTTGATGTCAATCTAGGCCAGATAGTCCAGCAGGCTGCGGCGCTTACCAACCATCATCAGCAGACCACGACGGGAGTGGTTGTCGTGCTTGTGCACGCGCAGGTGATCGGTCAGCTCGTTGATACGGGCAGTCAGGATGGCGATCTGAACCTCGGGAGAACCGGTGTCGCCCTCGTGGGTTGCGTTTTCCAGGATAACCTGGGTCTTCTTTTCCTTCTGAATCATGGTTAAATCCACCTTTTCATAAATTTACCTCGCGCCAAGTAGAGGGTCGGTGTCTTCCCAAAACTGAGCTGCGGGCATAGAAATATCGTCTGGCCATAGCCAGCCCGGATATCATATCATAAGTTTTCCCAATTGTAAAGGGAAATTTTCATGTTTTTTCAAAGAAATTCCGCACTTGGGCGGCATTTTTTTGGATTTCTGCCTGTAAATCTGCTAAAGTGGGGAACTTTTTCTCCGGGCGGAGGAAGCGGTAAAAAGACAAGGTTACGATCTTACCGTAAAGATCGCCATCAAAATCCAATATCCAGGGTTCTACCGTTACGCCGTTTCCTGCCACCGTAGGGCGTGTTCCCACATTGGTTACCGCAGAAAATTCGCCCATATCCGTGGTGATCCGACAGGCATACACGCCAAATTTCGGCACAATAACGCCCTGCGGAATTAACAAATTTGCGGTAGGAATGCCAATTTTCCGTCCCAATTGTTGCCCTCTGATCACCTGACCGGAGACAATATGGGGGTGGCCTAAAAATCGGACAGCGGTTTCCATATCCCCCTGCTCGATCTGCTCCCGGATGTAGGTGGACGAGATTCGCACGCCATCCAGGGTCTGATCCGGTACGATGATGCAGGGCAAATTCCGCTCCTTGCAAAACTCTGCCAACAGCCGGGCATTGCCCTCACCCCGGTGACCGAAGCGAAAATCCGCACCGCAGACAAATCCGGCAGCCCCCGATGACAGGAGGACGGACAGAAATTCCTGCCAAGGCATCTGCATAATCTCAGGGCTCACCGGCACTGTTATGACCTGGGACATGCCATACTGCTGCAGCAGTCGGTGCCGATCCTCCAGGCTGTTCAGCAGCAGCGGCACGCCACCGGAAAACAGTGATTGGGGATGTCGGTGGAAGGTAATTGCCGCCGGCTCCATATTCAGTTGCTTGGTCAGAGCTACGCATTCTTTCAGCAGCGCCTGATGGCCCAAATGTACCCCGTCAAAAAATCCCAGGGCGATGATTTTCTTTTCTTTCATATTACCTCCAGCCCTTGCCTCTCCCCCTGGGAGAGACTAGCGGACGAGCAACGCTCGCTCCTACACTCTCTATCGTTCGTGCTCGTAGGGCGGGGCCTTGGTCCCGCCGTTTTGGTTTGTATTTTTTACGGTGGGAGTAAACCCCCGCCCTACAGGCCGCATCGGTGTTACCCGAAGGCTTTCGCCGCGCCAGCTCTCCCAAAGGGAGAGCCAAGCTTGCAACTGCTTACACTTCAAAAAAACTTTTGATGGTTGTCAGCACGCCGGATTCAACCTTTGACAGAGCCAAAAATTCGCCGGTCTGAGAGTAGACCCGATAAGTACCCTCCTCCAACGCAATGGAGAAGGCATTGCCGTTTCGGCAGCGCTGTTCCTGCTTGGGGGTCAGGCGAACTTCCGGGAAATTGCGAAACATCGTATCCACCGGACGCAGGTAGTTTTCCGGATTTTCCGTTTCCAACAGACTGTCCAGGGGGACGGATTCTTCGATGGTGTACTCCCCTGCCGTGACCCGGCGCAGTGCCGCCATGCAACCGCCGCAGCCTAAGGCTTCACCAATATCCTTGCATAGGGTGCGGATATAGGTGCCCTTGGAGCAGCGGACACGAAGCCGGGTGGTATTTCCGGTAAATTCCAGGCACTCCAGCTCAAAAATGGTAATGGGCCGTGGCTTGCGCTCCACGGTTTTGCCCTTGCGGGCCAGGTCGCAGAGCTTCTGCCCGTCGATTTTCAGGGCGGAGTACATAGGGGGAATTTGTTGGATTTCTCCCCGGAATTTCGGCAAAACGCCTAGAAATTCCGCTTTGGAAATATTAACTTCCTTTTCTTCCAGTACAGCGCCGGAGGTGTCCTCGGTGTCGGTGGTCAGGCCTAAGCGCAAAGTGGCCTCATAGGTTTTCTCCGCGTGTTCAAAGAACTCCACACCCCGGGTGGCGCGACCTACAAACACCGGCAGCACTCCTGTGGCCATGGGGTCCAAAGTACCGCCGTGGCCGATTCGCCGGGTGTTGAACACCCGGCGCAGCCGGGCGGTGACATCCTGGCTTGTCCAGCCCTGGGGTTTATCAACGATCACAATTCCGTTCATAGTATTTTCCCGTTTCTCGCTTCTGTAAACATCTTTGTAGGGGAGGGTCTTGACCCTCCCTTTTGTAGTTCTTCGCAATGTTGGGTGGGAGGGTCAAGACCCTCCCCTACAGTAGATTTTGCGATTGCTATCGTTTATCCTTCCATTACAATCAGCAATTCGGTTTCCACTTTTTGGATGGCGTCACTCAGGGACATAGTGGTAGAGCCGCCGGCAGCACCCTTATGTCCGCCACCACCGAACTTGGCGCAGAGGGCCGCTGCATCGTAACCCGGCACAGCCCGGGCAGACAGGTAGACCTTATTGTCCTCGTTGGACTCCCGGAGGGTCACCGCAAAGCAAACGCCCTCGATGGACCGGACAAAACCGGCCACGCCGCCCACATCCCGCTCGTCAACGCCCAACTCCGTGGCCAGAGTTTTGGGCATGGCGCAGTAGGCTGCCCTGCCCTCGGACAGGAACACGGTATGCTCCGTGACCCAGGCTTGTACCTTCAGCTTATTTAAGGTGACGGTATCAAACAGCGCCTGGTTGATGGGCTGTAGATTGGCACCGGTAGCAGCACAGGCAGCCGCGGTGGCAAAGGTATGGGCATTGGTGTTGGCAAACCGGAAGCAGCCGGTGTCGGTAGCCAGGCCGGTGTACAGCGGGATGGCGATTTCTGCCGTCAGCACGCAGCCCATTTCCAGCAGGATATCATAAATGATCTCTGCGCAGGATGCGCTGGTGGGATCTACCAACTCCAAAGGTGTGAAGGAGGTGGAATTTCCGTGATGGTCAATGCGCAGGGCAATTTTTTCCACAAAGGGTAGCTGATTTTCCGGGAACATATAGGGCGCAGCCACATCCACACTGACAAAAACAGCGTTTTCTGCCGGTTCTTCAATCATCAACCCGTCACACAGATATGCCAGTTTCTCGGAAATTTCCGGGTTCAGCAGAACCGCAGCGGTCTTTCCCAAACTCCGCAGACCCAGGCACAATGTTGCGGCAGTACCCAGGGTATCGCCGTCCGGGCCGGCATGGGTCATGATGCAGAAATTGTCATTTTCCGCAAACCACCGGGCAGTATCAGTCCTCGTCATCGGATTTGACCTCGAGAGAGTTGATCAGGCTCAGCAGCCTTGCGCCGTAGGTGATGGAATCATCCAGGGCCCAGACCAGCTCGGGGGTATAGCGCAGCTTCAGGTCATTGCCCACTTCCCGGCGGAGCCAGCCGCCGGCGGATTTCAGGCCCTTCATGGCATCGCTTGCCTTGTTTTCTTCCAGGAAACTCACATAGACCTTGGCATAGCGCAGGTCGGGGGTGGTCTCCACCTTGGTAACGGAGATCATAGTGCCGCTGACCCGGGGATCTTTGACATTGCGCAGATTCTCGGCCAGGGATTTCTGGATCTCCTCATTGATTCGGTTGATTCGATTGGATGCCATAGTTACATCCTCCTAGATTTTACATTTTATTTCGTCTTTGCGAGGAGGGCAAAGCCCGACGTGGCAATCTCCTCAATTTTCTCCTATTTGGGGGATTGCCACACCAGTGTGCGCACTGGTTCGCAATGACAAGTAAACGGCAAAAGCCAGCCGGCCGCGGCTGCGGCGGCTGGCTTTTATCCTTATCTCTTGACTTCCTGCATGGCGAAGCATTCGAAAATGTCGCCTTCCTTGATGTCGTTATACTTGGCGATGCTCATGCCGCACTCGTAGCCGGCAGTGACTTCCTTGACAGCGTCCTTGAACCGCTGCAGAGAGCCAACCTCACCCTCGTGGATGACGATATTATCGCGCAGGATTCTGACCTGTGCATCCCGGGTGATCTTGCCGTCCTTGACCATACAGCCGGCGATGGTGCCGATGGCACTGACCTTGTAGGTCATGCGCACTTCTGCGTGGCCGATGACAACTTCCTCAAACTTGGGTGCCAGCATACCCTTCATAGCAGCCTCGATCTCGTCGATGGCATCATAGATCACGCGGTAGAACCGCATATCCACATTGGTGCGCTGGGCACTGGCCTGGGCACCGGAGTCGGGACGGACATTGAAGCCGACCACGATCGCACCGGAGGTAGAAGCCAGCAGAATGTCGCTTTCGTTGATAGCGCCGACACCGGCGTGGATGACCTTGACCCGGACTTCCTCGTTGGAGATCTTCTCCAGGGAAGCCTTGATGGCCTCGGCAGAGCCCTGAACGTCGGCCTTGACGATCAGAGGCAGCTCCTTCATCTCGCCTTCCTGCATCTTGGCAAACAGATTGTCCAGGGTGACCTTCTGCATTGCCTTGGCAGCGGCATCCTTCTGAGCCTGGCGGCGCTGTTCCACCAGCTCGCGAGCCATGCGCTCGTCGGTAACGGCGTTGAACTCATCGCCGGGTGCGGGCACTTCGGCCAGGCCGGTGATCTCAACGGGGACGGAAGGACCTGCGGTCTTGACGGTGCGGCCCTTATCATTGGTCATAACGCGGACACGGCCCACGGCAGTACCGGCAATGACAATATCGCCCTGGTTCAGGGTGCCGTTCTGCACCAGCAGAGTGGCAACAGGGCCTCTGTTCTTATCCAGACGGGCTTCGATGACGACGCCCTTGGCCCGACGGTTGGGGTTCGCCTTCAGTTCCTGAACCTCGGCAGTCAGGATGACCATTTCCAGCAGGTCGTCTAAGCCCATGCCGGTCTTGGCGGAGATGGGCACGATGATGGTCTCGCCGCCCCACTCCTCGGGAATCAGGTCATACTTGGTCAGCTGTTCCTTGATCTTGTCAGGGTTGGCGGTGGGCTTATCCATCTTGTTGATGGCCACGATGATGGGCACATTTGCTGCCTTGGCGTGGTTGATGGATTCGACAGTCTGGGGCATGATGCCGTCGTCGGCAGCAACCACCAGGATGGCGATGTCGGTGGACTTAGCGCCACGGGCACGCATGGAAGTAAAGGCAGCGTGGCCGGGGGTATCCAGGAAGGTGACCATGTTTCCGTTCACATCTACAGTATAAGCACCGATGTGCTGGGTAATACCACCGGCCTCTCCGGAAGTGACGGAGGTCTTACGGATGGCATCCAGCGTGGAGGTCTTACCGTGGTCAACGTGACCCATGACAACCACGACGGGAGCACGGGTTTCCAGTTCCTCGGCGGTATCCACATGGTCGTCGATGATCCGCTCCTCGATGGTGACGGTGATTTCCTTTTCCACCTTGCAGCCCATTTCGGTGGCCACATACTCGGCGGTATCAAAATCGATGGTCTGGTTGATGGCGGCCATGATACCGTTCATCATCAGGCACTTGATGACCTCGCCGGCGGTCTTCTTCATCCGGCTGGCCAGCTCGCCTACGGTGATCTCGTCGGGAATCTTAACAACAGTGGGGGCCTTGCGGGCGACTTCCATCTGCAGACGGCGGAGCTTCTCCTGCTCCTCGTTCTTGCTCTTGTTGCCCTTGAACTTGTTGTTCTGCTGCTTCTGCTGCTGCTTGCCCTTGCCGCCACCGATGCGCTGCTTGCCGCCCTGGTAATTCTGGACCCGCTCGGAGACCAGGTTATCCACATCCGCAAAGCGGTTGGCGTTGACCTGGACAGCGGAGGTATCCACCACCCGGCGCTCACGCTTACGCTCCGGCTCTGCGGGCTTGGCAGGCTTTTCGGGCTTGTGCTCGGCCTTGGGAGCCTCCACCTTGGGAGCTTCGGCCTTGGGGGCTTCCTTAGCAGGCTCGGGCTTATTTTCGGCCTTGGGGGCTTCCTTGGGTTTGACCGCAAAGACCACCTCCAGAGAAGCGATCTGGTTATGCTGGGTCATGTAATCAAACACCACATTCAGCTCTTCATCGGTCAGAACCTGGGTGTTGGACTTGGGCTTTTCGTAATATTTTCCTACGATCTCGCTGATCTGCTTGGGAGTCACGCCGAAATCCGCCGCGACCTCCTTCAAACGATACTTCACTAAACTCATATACGCACCTCCATAAGATATGGGAGTTGACAATCTCCATTGTCAAGTAACTTATTTCTTGCCTTTGCGGACATTCCGCTGATGGGCCTTGGCTTCCGTCTGCCGCTGGCGCAGACGCTTGACCTGTTCGGTCAGTGCCTCGATGACTGCCTTGTATTTTTCCGGCTGTCCCAGTGCTTCTACCATCGCCAGTGCCATGCCGGCATCGGTGATGGCCGCAATGGCCAGAGCCTGACGGCCAATAACAAAACCCATGTCGTCTTTGGAATAAGGCAGGCGGACACACTGCTGCTTGGTGCCGGCAGCAAAGCTTTTTGCTCTGCGCCAGGTGTGGTCGGATGCATCCGATGCCACCACGATCAGGTGGGCGTGCAAGGCTCTTGCCGCAGCGCCCACAGGCTCTTCGCCCAGCTCAGCCTTGCCGGCTTTCCGGGCCAGGGCCAGATAATTCAGCACCTTATCCATTGCCGCCCTCCATCTCCCTGGTCAGTCGCTCATAGACCTCCTCAGGAATGGTCACTTCCAGACACCGGTCCAAAGACCGGGTCTTGCGGCACTTCTTCAGACATTCAGGGTCCGGGCACACATAGGCGCCACGGCCATTCAGCTTGCCGCTGAAATCCAGGGATACCGTACCGTCGGTCTGGCGGACCACACGGATCATATCCCGCTTATTTTTCCGTTCCCGGCAGCCCATGCACTGCCGCTGGGGAATTTTCTTCTGCATTGAAGCTACCTCCTTCGGAACTTAGGCCTCTTCCGTCCAGGAAGCGGGCTTAATGTCTACCTTATAGCCGGTGAGCCGGGCTGCCAGTCTGGCATTCTGACCTTCCTTGCCGATGGCCAGGGACAGCTGATCGTCCGGCACGATGACACGGCAGGCATTTTGGCCGGGGATCTGGGTCACGGAAATCACATCCGCAGGGCTCAGAGCAGCCTTGACATACTCGCAGGGATCCTCGCTCCAGACCACAATGTCGATCTTCTCGCCCCGGAGCTCTTCCACAACGGCGCTGACACGGCCGCCACGGGGGCCAACGCAAGCGCCCACGGGATCGATGCCTTCCATGGTGGCACGGACAGCCATCTTGCTGCGGCTGCCGGCCTCACGGGCGATGTTGCGGATTTCTACCTGACCCTCAGCGATTTCGGGGGTCTCCAGCTCGAACAGGCGGCGCACCACATTGGGGTGGGTACGGGAAACCTGGACCAGAGGGCCACGGGCAGGACGGTGCACCTCCAGCACATAGACCTTGATCATATCGCCTTCGGTGAAGCTCTCGCCAGGAATCTGCTCGCCTGCGCGGAGCACAGCATCGGAAGCATCATTGCCCTGGCCGATGCGGACAAACACATCTCCACTGGGATCCAGCTTCAGCACAGTGCCGGTCAGCAGCTCCTGGGTCTTGCTGGAGTAATTTTCGTACATAACACCGCGCTCAGCCTCGCGAATGCCCTGGATGACCACCTGCTTGGCGGTCTGGGCAGCGATACGGCCAAACTTCTGAATGTCCACGGGAATGCTCACATTGTCGCCGACCTGGACGTTGGGATCGATCTTCCGGGCGGCATCGATGTGGATCTCCAAAGCGGTATCCTCCACCTCTTCCACAGCGGTCTTGATCTGGTACATGTTCAGGCCCTTCTCGCTCAGGTCCACCACCACATTTTCTGCAGGGATGTCCCGGTGATCCTCACGGTCCTTACGGTATGCGTTGGTCAGTGCCTGCTTCAGGCGCTCCACCATGTAATCTACGCTGATGCCCTTGAGCTTCTCCAGGTCACGCAAAGAAGCAAAAATCTCTGCGCCGATATCCACCTTGGGTGCTGCGGGCTGTTTCTTGGCTCTAGCCATTTCTCTATCCTCCTATTAAAATTCTACACGAAGCCGCACCAGTGCAACTTCAGATTTTTCAAATGTGATGGTTTCCTTGCCGGCTTCCACCGTGACCCGGCCATCTTCATAACCCCGCAAAATGCCGGGCAGTTCCTTCAGGCCGTTTCTGGGACGGTATAGCTTAACGGTAATGGGGCTGCCCATGAACCGCTCAAAATCGCCGGGACGCTTCAGTGCCCGTTCCAAGCCGGCAGAGCAGACTTCAAAATGATAGGATTCCGCAATGGGGTCCTTTTCATCCAGCACCGGGTCAACTGCCCGGGAGATGGCCTCGCAGTCGGTAATGTCCACGCCGCCCTCTTTATCAATGTAAAGCCGCAAAAAACGCTCGGAGCCTTCCCGGACGTATTCCACATCCCAAAGGCTGCAACCGTGGCTTTCCACGATGGGCTGGGCGAACTGGGCTACCAGCTCTGTGACCTTCATAAATTCGCCTCCTTCACAAGAAAGAGAGAGGGGCGCGCCCCTCTCTCCAACAGTCAAACATCTTTACATATGGGATTATAACATCCTTTTTCCCGGATTGCAAGGGGTTTTCCTAATAAAAATACACATTTTTTCGGGTTTTTTATGCAAAAAGCGTACTTGTACCCCCTTGACTAAAGGGGGCTGGATGCCCGTAAGGGCAGACTGGGGGATATTTATGCCGCTTGTGCGGCATATCGTCCCTTGGACCATTATCCCTCCGGCACAGCTAACGCTGTGCCACCTCCCTTTAGGCAAGGGAGGCAAGGCTTTTGCGGTGGGACTACGACCCCGCCCTGCGATTTCTGCCGACTGGCTATTGAGATTGATAAACAAAATACCGGGGGGGATTGCCACGGCCTGTGGCCTCGCAATGACATAAGGGAGGGTCAAGACCCTCCCCTACCATTGTAATTACAATATATTTATGCCTTCTTTTTCCGGCGGAACAGCTTGCGGACCCACAGCACCAGCTTATCGAACCAGTCGAAGACACGCTGCATGGCAAAGAACACCGTGGGCGTCATGATCAACAAGGTGGCCATGATCAGCTGCACCTCCAGCATACTGGCCCGCAGCTCGAAGAAGCTGCCCAACCAGGTAAAGCAGACCACCAGCGCCACCGCCATAGCCGCCCAGATGAGTCCGCGGAATTTATCAAAGGGTTTACAGGTCTGGAACAGCACCAGCAGGCCGACTACGCCCAAAATTGCCGCGCAGACCGTAGAAATTTGATCCAGCGGTAAATGGAAGGCTGCCATATAAGCCTGGGCGCCCAGAACCACAAAAATATTGGTCAGACCACCGGGGAAGGCCTTGCGGAGCACGCCCCGGATAAAGTGACCGCCCACCCGTTCATAGTTGGGCTCCATAGCCAGGAAGAAGGATGGCACACCGATGGTCAGCGCCGAGATCACGCTGAGATGGAACGTCACCATGGGATAGGGCCAATTGGTGAAGAATGTAATAATGGACAGTCCCAGGGAGAAGATATTCTTCACCAGGAACAATGTTGCCGCTCTCTGGATATTGTTGATGACCCGGCGGCCTTCGCCTACAATGCCGGGCATGGCAGCAAAGTCGGAATTGAGCAGCACCAGCTGAGCCACCTGGCTGGCAGCCTGAGCACCACTGGCCATGGCGATGCCGCAGTCGGCCTCCTTCATGGCAAGCACGTCATTGACGCCGTCGCCGGTCATAGCAACGGTATGTTTCTTCTTTTTCAGCGCCCGGATCAGCTTCTTTTTCTTATCCGGGGTCACCCGGCCAAAGACAGTGTAGTGATCCACCGCATAGAGAAAATCCGCTTCTTCGTCCAAAGTGGTGGCATCGATGTAGTCTTCCGCATTGGCAATACCCGCCCGCTTGGCTACCTCGGAAACGGTTACCGGGTTGTCGCCGGAAATGACCTTGATGGTCACTCCCTGCTGGGCGAAATATTCGAAGGTTTTCGGTGCTTCCGGACGGATTCGGTTGGTCAGCAACACCAAAGCCAAAGGCTCTAGGCGGCCCACCTGCAGTTGTCCGTCCAGCTCGCCGTAATACTGGCTGATCAGCAGCACGCGGTAGCCTTTGGCGCTCCAGCTTTCCGCTTCTTCCCGGATCTCGCTGTACCGCTTGCCCATGACGAATTCCGGCGCGCCGACCACAAATGCGCCCCGATCCCGGAACACCGCGGCACTCCACTTGGTTTGGGAGGTGAAGGGAACCCGGTGGGTGCAGACCCAATCGGTGCCATTGGCGAACATTTCCATCATGGCTTTGCCGGTGTCGTTTTCCGGTTCCTGACCGGAATAGATTGCGGACAGGATCTGCTCCAAATGCTCCGGCTCGTCGTCGGTCAGGGGGATCACATTGTCCACTTCCATCTTGGCTTCGGTGATGGTGCCGGTTTTATCCACGCAGAGCACATCCACCCGGGCCAGGGTTTCGATGCAGTTCATGTCCTGGACCAGGACCTTGTCTTTGGTCAGTTTCAATGCAGAGGCGGCCATGGCGATGCTGGTCAGCAGGTACAGACCCTCGGGGATCATGCCTACCAGTGCGGTGACCATGCCTTCCGCGCTTTCCCGGAAGCTCTGACCCCGCACCCAAAAGGCCTGGTAGAACAGGGCCGTACCAATGGGGATCAGGGCGATGCCCACCACCCGGATCAGGCGATCCAGGGAGCGCATCATCTCGGATTTGGCGGCGTGGGGGTCGGCCTTGGCTTCTGCCGCCAAACGGGCCGCGAAGGAATCGCCGCCCACCCGGGTCAGTTGGGCTCTGGCAGTACCGGCAATGACAAAGCTACCGGATTTCAGTTCGTCACCGGGTCGCTTAACAATGGCATCTTCCTCACCGGTGACCAGAGATTCGTTGACCTGGATCTCACCGCTGCGGACAATGCCATCGGCGCAGATCTGGTCGCCGGCCACAAATTCCACGATATCGTCCCGAACCAGCTTGTCGGAACGCATCTTTACCACTTGTCCTTCCCGGACGGTACGAACCTGTTGCGCCGCCACCAATGTCAGCCTGTCCACCGCCCGTTTTGCACGGATCTCCTGGTAACAGCCGATGACCGTGTTGCAGATGACGATGATCAGGAAGGTAATATTCTTCACGGAAGAGCCTGCGATCAGCAGGATCACCGCCATGACCACAAACACCAGGTTGAAAAATGTCAGGGTATTTTGAAGCAGGATCTCCTTCTCCGTTTTGGACGCACTTTCCGGTGCGCCGTTTGCCCAGCCGCCGTTCTTTCGGTCGGACGCCTGCAACGCAGTCAGGCCCTGATCGGGATCGGCTTCAAACACCGGAATATCCAGGCGCAGGGGCTGCTGGGGTTCTCTTTTTTTTCGCAAGGCGTTGACCTCCTTTCGTGAAAGCAGAATATTTCCGCATTTTCTTTCATCATAGCACAAATTTTTTCCGTGGTAAAGAAGCGCCGCTTGAGAAATGTAAAAAAAGATGGTAAAATAGGAAAAAACATTAAGCCAGCGGGATAGGCGTGCCCCGTTTTTATTGTCATTGCGAGGCCCAACGGCCGTGGCAATCCCCCGGTTAGAAGTAACATTCAGGAGATTGCCACGGTCGCTACGCTCCCTCGCAATGACGGCCGTACTTTATGAAAGGAGCATGCTCATGGATTACACAAACTGCAACCTGTGTCCTCGGGGCTGTGGTGTGGATCGCACCAAAGGACAGACTGGTTTCTGCCGCTGCGGCGATACTGCCCTGGTAGCTAAGACCATGCTCCACCGGTGGGAAGAACCGGCTCTGGCAGGCAGTGGCGGCAGCGGCGCGATCTTCTTCGGCGGCTGTTCCCTGGGCTGCAAATACTGCCAAAATGCCGCCATTTCCGGCACGCCGGCAGGTCAACCCACAGACAGCACCGGACTGCGGCAGATGATGGAAGACCTGATCGCCCAGGGCGCAGAAAATATCGACTTGGTGACCCCGGGTCATTTTCTGCCTACGATTTTGCCGGCATTGGAAGAAAAGCTACCCGTGCCGGTGGTATATAACTGCGGTGGCTATGAATCAGTGGAAGCGCTGAAGCTATTGGAGGGCAAGGTGGACATCTATCTGCCGGACCTGAAATATGCAGATGCGGTGCTAGCCCGACAATTATCGGGTGCGCCGGATTATTTCGACGTTGCCACAGCGGCCATCCGGGAGATGTTCCGGCAGACAGGCCCGGCCAAATGGCAGGGAGAAAAATTGGTGTCCGGTGTGGTGATCCGGCATTTGATCCTGCCGGGACAGGTGGAAAATTCGCTGAAGGTGCTGGACTGGATCGGGGACAATTTTGCACCCGGCACGGTTTTGGTGAGCCTGATGCGGCAGTACACCCCCATGGGCGGTCTTCCTGCGCCCTTTGACCGGCGCATTACCGACGAAGAATACGACAGCGTGCTGAGTTGGATGTACCTGAACGATTTGGAAGGCTTTACCCAGGAAGCGGAAGCCGCCGACCAAGCATTTATTCCGGATTTTTGAGCAAAACCCCTGTCATTCTAAGCGTAGCAGCCGTAGGCTGCGAAGTCGAAGAATTCGTATTCTTAATGTATAGGAGAACGGATCCTTCGACTCGCCTGCGGCTCGCTCAGGATGACAAACACCTTGCTTGGTACAAAGAAAACAGGTGCGCTGCCAAAAGGCAGCGCACCTGTTTATTATTACGTTTTCCTTATAAACTTTTCCCGGCATTTGGGACAGGTGATGGCGATCTTGCCCTTTCCTCTGGGAACACGAACCGGCTGGCGGCACTTGGGGCAATCGAAATGCCGATGCTCCTTATCCTTGATCCGCTCCAGGATCATCAGATACCGCCGGTTTTCCCGATACCGCTTATAGGTATTTCGGGACAGGGTGCGGAAGATAGCCCAGATCATCAGAACATAGGACAGCGTTGTCAACACCAGGGACACCCCGGGCAACCGCGTAAAGAACAGCGACACCACACACAGCGCCACGCCCGTGACCAGGATCGTCATATTCAGTTTGTCTGTGCCGTAGCGGCCCATCATAAACCGCTGGATCCACATACGAATCTTACCCATGAAAATCCCCTTGCAATTTTTTGATATTGCTATTATATCTCCAAACCGTGATAATGCAACCAAAACATGGGATTGTTTACGGATTGTTCAAGATTACCGGTTGTTTCCCAAATAAAATACCGCTAAAGTGCCCGGGCCGGAATGAGAACCGATCACCGCGCCGGTATAACCGATGAATACTTCCTTGACACCGCAGTTTGCCTTCAGATAATCGGCAAGATACTGGGCATCCTCCAGGCAGTCGCCATGGCAGATGTAGGCCACATCGTTTTGCATGCCGGCCTCTTGCAGCTTTGCTGCCAAAGCCAGGATGGAAGCTTTTCTGCCCCGGGCCTTGGACATATTGATGAGGTGGCCCTCGTCATCCACATGGAGCACCGGCTTGATCTGCAGCATAGTACCAACCAGTGCCGTTGCTGCGCTGACCCGACCGCCACGCTTCAGGAACATCAGATTATCCACAGTAAACCAGTGGCACAGCTTCAGGCGGTTTTCTTCCACCCAATCAGCCAGTGCATCCAAATCCAGACCCTCATCCCGCTTGGTGCAGATGTAATTCATCAACAGGCCCTGGCCCAGGGATGCTGCCCGGCTGTCCACCACCCGGATCTTCCGGTCAGGGTAGGTTTCCAGCAGCTCGTCTGCGGCGATGACTGCGGACTGATAGGTAGTGCTCAGGCCGGAGGAGAAGGTAACCACCAGGGCATCCTTGCCTTCCTTCAAAACCGGCTCGATAACTGTTTTCCAACCCTCGGGATTGATGGCAGAGGTGGTGGCCACATCACCGGCACGCAGTCCGGCATATACTTCCTGAATGCCGTCATCCACAGAATCTTCCAAAGTCTGTCCCCGGAAATTCACCAGCAACGGCTGAAGACGAATATTGAGGCTGCTCAGCATGCTCTTGGGCAGGTCGCAACCGGAATCGGTAATAATTTGATAATTGTTCATAGAAATACACGCTCCTGGATTTTGTTCCCCCACATGGGGTCTATGTTATCATACCGCGCAAAGCATCCCCTGTCACCCTAACCTCCGGAGAAACCGCTTTTGGGGGTCTACCGCCCGGAGAAGCAGGCACTCTACTGTGAGTAGAATTGTGATTTTTTGCATATTTTAAGGCATTTTTGTTGTCAACCTTCCGTAAATATGATAAAATAGCAACGCAGAACCGCCCTGCTTTTTCTGTTCGGAAAAATGCGGTTATTAGGAGGTTGGCTATGAAAATTAATGAAGATACTTATTGCAAAAACCTGCTTTCCCGGTTATTGACGGAGGCTGCTCCCTGTAAAATCACCATAGACGCCCAGGTTGCTTCCCTATCCTTTTCGGAACCCCTTCGAGATCCTTCCGCTGACGGACGGGGCTTTTGGGCCTATCGGCGGCAAGCTGTTACAGAAGACGGGCTTTCTGTCACCGTCCTCTACAAGCAATACCACTATGGCGCTCTGTATTGGGAAGTGGTCTTGCACAACGACTCCGGCTCTATCAGCGGTTTGATCGAGGATCCCCAATTCGCACGGGTCTGCTCCGATGCCCCCTTGCGCCAAGCCCCTGGGGTTGGTTTTTCCAGATTGCTGTACAATCGGGGCAGCAACGCCCAGGCTGTGGACTGGCAGCCTTTGGACGAAGACCTCCGTGAAGGAACCCATACGATTTTGCAGACCGAACACGCACGGGGTACCGATCGCTATTTTCCCTATTTCAATTACGATTTAGGGGACGGCACCGGTTTTATTTCCGCCATTTGCTGGAGCGGACGCTGGAAGGCGGTATTCTATAGGCACACGGAACAAGCGGAAGCTATTTTTACCTATCACAACGCTGCATTCCGCCTTCAGCCCGGTGAATCCGTAACCCTGCCTGCCATTATGGTGCTCCCCTGGAAGACGAATCGATATACCAAAGATTGCGCGGATTCTTTCAATTATTTCCGCCGATTTGTTAAGGAATACATCATGCCCAAGCAGCACGGCAAAGAATTTTCTATGCCGATCACTATGCGTGCATGGGGCAATATTGATCCAGACGGGCATAATATCCGCATCCAAAACATTCAAAAATACCATTTACACGCCGACTCCTACGGCATCGATGCAGGCTGGTATGCTTTGGGCAACAGCACCGAGCCTTATCCCGATTGGCACAAGGGCGTGGGTGATTGGCGACCCGCTCCCGGCATCTTCCCGGAGGGCATTGGTGCATTATCCGCACAAGCCAAAGCCGCCGGAATGGGTTTTTGGATGTGGTTTGAATTTGAGCGTGCTGTTTCCGGAAGTAACACCGTGGCACAGCATCCGGAATACTATCTGAAATCCGCCATTTCGCCCCATATCTGTGCTGTCAATTTGGCAGACCCGGCAGCAAGAAAATATATCCTAAACAAGCTTCGCCCCATTATCGACGAAACCGGAATGAACATTTTCCGCATCGATTTCAATTATGACCCTGCGCAATATTTCGCCGAATGGGATGATCCGCAACGCAAAGGTTTAACCGAGCTGCATTACTACAACGGCCTTTACGCCTTTTTTGAAGAAATGTTGGCGGTATATCCGGACATCGTCATCGATAACTGCGCCGGTGGCGGACGAAGGATGGACCTTCGTATGTGTCATTATGCTATCCCCGTTATGTGCAGCAGCGATTACTTCTGCTGGAAGGATTACGAGCCCGAAGGCATCCAGGGTCATACCTGGGGCATTTCCAGATGGATCCCCATCAGCGGAGATTCTGTCGGCTCCTGTTCCGGCAACACCTCCATCGTCATGGACACCTACCGCGTTCGCAGTTCCATGCGTTCCAGTATCGGTCTGGCGGCACCGGCCTGGCCTCTGACTCAGGAACAGGGTGGGTGGTACGCAAAAATGATTTCGGACATGAGAAAAGTCGCTCCGTATATGAGTTTGGATCACTATCCGTTGACGCCTTATGATGTATCCGACCAGGCGTGGATCGCCTGGCAGCGGTGTGATTATGAAGGAAACGCAGGACTTATTATGGCTTTCCGCCGGGCAAATGCCACAGAAAGCTGCCGAACCTTTGCCTTGCGGGGTCTGAACCCGCAAAAGCAGTATCTGCTGACGGATATTGACAGCGGAGAACTGGGCATTTTCAGCGGCGAAGCACTGGCAAAAGGCTTTACCGTGGAAATTCCGCAGCCCAGGAATGCCAGGATTATTCTCTTTCAGGTTCTGGAATAGATGAACACAAAAAAGAGTCATCGGTTTGCACCGATGACTCTTTTTATTCTTATTCTGCGTTGCCGGGCTTTTTATGCCGGCGGTGATAATTTCTGCGATGGTAGTTGTTAGGCTTCTTGGGCTTTTCCTCACCGACTGCCGCCTTAGACTCCTGCGGCTTGTTTTCCTGGGGCTTGGACTCCGCCTGAGCTTTCAGCTCCTGGGCTTTCTGCTCCCGGTTATCTCTATTCTTGTTCCGGCGGCGGTTGTTCTTCTTAGTGGGGGCTGCCACTTCCTGTACAGCAGGTGCTTCCTCGGGAATCTCCACTTCCTCAGCCACGGTATCTTCGCTATAGCGGAACTTTACAGAATCCAGATACATGGGCTGCTCCGGCGCTTCCTTGCGGATTCGCTTGCCGCCCCCGGAGATGGGCGCCAGATCTGCCGGAATGGGAGGATCGGTCTTCTTGGCTTTTCCGCTACGCAGAATTGCGATCTCATCGTTTGCAAATACACAAATCTCTTCCGGGCGGTCTTCCATCCGTACCTTGACACGTTGGCGCAGCAGGTCTACTTCGGTAACCGTGCCCCGACCCTCAGGGGTATCCACAAAGGACTCCGCCTTGGGAGCATGGCGCAGCAGGTCTTCATAAGCAAACTGCTCGTATTTCAGGCAGCACATCAGTCGGCCGCAGGTGCCGGAGATCTTGGTGGGATTCAGGCTCAGATTCTGGGTCTTTGCCATTTTGATGGACACGGGCTGGAAATCGTCCAGGAAGCTGGCACAGCAGAAGGGTCTGCCGCAAATACCCAGGCCGCCAACCATCTTGGCCTTGTCGCGAACGCCGATCTGCCGCAGTTCGATGCGGGTGTGGAACACAGCCGCCAGGCTCTTGACCAGCTCACGGAAGTCCACACGCTCGTCGGCAGTGAAGAAGAACAGCAGCTTGCTGCCGTCGAAGGAGCACTCTACGCTGACCAGCTGCATATCCAGTTCTTGCTCTGCAATCTTCTGCAGGCAGACGTCATAGGCCTGCTTTTCCTTTTGACGGTTTGCTTCCACGCACCTTTCGTCCTGGGCGGTGGCGATGCGGATCACCGGCCGCAGAGGGCTGACGATGTCCTTCTCGGGAATGTTGTGATTGCCGCCGGCACAAATGCCGTACTCCGGGCCCCGGGCGGTGTCGATGATCACATGGTCACCGGTGTTTACCGTAAACTTGCCGGGGTCAAAATAATAAACCTTCTGTCCCAGGCGAAACTGAATATCCACCACCTGGACAGTTTTGTTTGTCTGCTCCATTGTTTTCTCCTTTTTATCTCAAAGCCCAGGAAAGATAACCGCAGACTGCGGCTACCGAGATGTTTCTCTGGGCATAATCTATACTTTTTTGCAGGCAGGAAATGGCGTTTCGAACCTGATCGGCGCTTCGGGCCGTGCTGATATTTGCCGCCAAAGGATGTGCCGCCGGCATACCTGCCCGGCAGGCCAATGCCCCTTCCAGCAGTTCGACCCACTGGGAAAGGACTTCGACGAGCTGATCCCGCTTCCATTTTTCCATGGAAACCATGGTCTGCAGCAGAAGCAGGGCATCTTTTTTCGCAAAGCTTTCTGCAAACTGTGTGGTTTGGGGGGGATAATCCTGAGCATCCGCCAGGATGGCCCGGGCTTGACCTAAGAATCCGCCGCTGCGGAGTATAGCTGCTGACAGGGCAGGCTCCGCCGCATCGGGAAAATCCTTCTGTAGGGCGCTGCGAAGAATGTTCTGGGGCAGGGCTGTCAGCTTCAGCTCTGTGCACCGGGAACGGATGGTGGGCAGCAGCTTTTCCGGGTTGTCGGTCAGCAGAATGAACACACCGTAGGTCGGGGGTTCTTCCAAAATTTTGAGCAATGCGTTCTGACCCTCGATGCCCAGCTCCTGGGGCAGCAGATAGATCTTGTATTCTGCCTCATTGGGGCGGACGAACACATCCTCACGAAACTGCCGGACGATCTTTACCGCTACATTTTTGTGCTCCGGATCTTCCACGGTGATCACATCCGGGTGGGTGTTTTCCATAACCTTGCGGCAAACGGTGCAGCTCAGGCAAGGCTCATGGCTGCCGCACAAAATGGCAGCGCTGAGGAGCTTTGCCAGGGTATGCTTGCCGCTACCTTGTGGGCCGGAGATCAGATAGAAGTGAGAAATACGGCCCTTGCGCAAACTCTGGGTCAGGTTTTCTTTTAATCTTTCGTTACCAAGTAAACGGTCAAAGGACATATTCTCACCTCCTGAAAATGGTATTCTTGCCTCTCCCTATGGGAGTAGCAAAGCGAATCTAAATTATAATTGCGTAGCAATTACCTTTAGAATTGTGGCAGCACCGCAGGTGCTGACGGAGAGGGCTTCATTTGTGCCGATTTGCCCTCTCAGTCACGAAATCTCTAAAGATTTCGTGCCAGCTCTCCCAAAGGGAGATCCAAGGAGGAGCATTTGTTGAGGGGGGGGATTGCCACGGCCTACGGCCTCGCAATGACAGAAATAACAAACAAATTAGCCCCACAATGTGGACAGCAGAGGAATGATCTGCTTCTTACGGCTCATAATGCCCGGCAGGAACACGGTGTTTTCCTTGGGCTGGACACCGAAGCCCTGGCGAATCACATCGTCATCGCCCAAATAGATCAGCTGTGTGCCTTCCTTCAGCACATCGGTAAGCATCAAAATCACCATGCTGAACTGCTTTTCTGCCTTGACTTTGCCCATCAGCGCCAGGAATTCATCCTTGCGCTCCAAGAGATTGGGGCTGTCCACGCAGGTGATCTGTGCCACTGCCAGGTCATGGCCGGCGATGTGGAATTCCTTGTAGTCGCTGTGGAGCATTTCTTCCACAGTCTTGGACTCGGTGGAGGCAGAGAAGATCTGCTTACCCAGCTCGTCCAGGGAAACATTGGCGATGCGCGCCATGCGCTCGGCAGTGCGGATGTCCCGATCGGTACAGGTAGGCGACTTGAACATGACGGTATCGGACAGGATCGCCGCCGCCATCATGCCTGCCAGCTTTTCCGAGGGCATCAGGCCACGGTCCTGGAACATGCCGGCGATGATGGTATTGGTAGAGCCCACAGGCTCATTGCGGACATAAATGGGATTGGTGGTTTGGATATCCGCCAGCCGATGGTGGTCGATGATCTCCAGGATCTCTGCCTCCTCCAAGCCGGGTACGGACTGGGAAATTTCGTTGTGGTCCACCAGAACCACACGCTTACGCCGGGGGCGCAGCAAGTGATACCGGCTCAAAATACCCACGACCACTTCATTTTCATCCAGCACGGGGTAGCAGGAGAACCGGTGCTTCAGCATGGTTTCCCGAACATCGTCCACCCGGTCTTCCAAATGGAAGCAGATGAGCCCTCTGTTGTTGCAGATACGGCCAATGGGAGTGGACTGGAAGATCAGCCGGGCTGCCCGGTAGGCATCGTAAGGGGTTGCGATGATGCAGGTCTTGGTGGGGATACTCCGCAGTTCCTCGGACAGCTCCGCCTGGCACAGCACCAGACAGTTGACATTCATCTCCAAAGCCCGGCGGATCATATCCGGCTGGTGACCGCAGATGACTACGGCATTTTCGTCCTGGAACAGCAGGTTTTCCCGGCTCTGGGGCAGGGCGATGGACACTTCACCGGAGATCTCGTCGATGGTCTCGCCGGCATCGTTGATGACCTTGCCCTCCAGCACAGAAAGCACATTAAACAGGGGCACCCGATCCAGCTTGCCGCTGTTAACCAGGCTCATATTGTAGTTGGCAACATCGTCACGGGACAACATGCCGAACAGGGTGCCGTCGTCATTGGCAACGGGAATGGCGGTAGCCTTCAGCTTTTCCATGACGGACCAGGCTCTGTCCATAGTCACGGCGGCAGAAAATACCGGGGGCTTGTCGAAATCCAGGTCACGAACCTGGGTGAACATACTGCGGATCCGCACCGGGGGCTCAAAGCCGAACCGATCCAGTACGATCTGGGTCTCGTCGGAGACCCGGCCAAGGCAGGCAGCTACATACTCCCGGTGACCCAGGGCATTGCGCAGGGCGGCATAGGCCATTGCGGCAACGATGGAGTCGGTATCGGGGTTGCGATGTCCGGTTACATAAATGGTATCCATAGATTTGACCTCCTTGTTTGTTGAACGATTTCGTTCATGTCATTGCGAGGAGCGAAGCGACGTGGCAATCTCCAAAGTGTTTCTCCTAACCGGGGGATTGCCACGGCCCGTTGGGCCTCGCAATGACAGCTTGCGTTTTTACTCATCTTCCGTGATCTCTCCGGCCAGGCTATGGCGGAAGAGTTCTGCGATCTCATTGGGATTCATACCCTGACCCAAGGCCCACATCAGCTTGGTCATGGCCGCCTCGGTGGTCATATCCCGGCCCTGGATCACGCCCAGCTCCAGCAGCTTATTGCCCACCTGGTAGACCCGCAGATCGGAGCTGTCGTACAGACACTGGGTGGTGACCACCACGCTGATGCCCTCCTCCACGCACCGGTGGATGGATGCCAGTTCCTTGCTCAGCACATTGATGCCGCCCAGGCCGAAGGCCTCGATGACAATGCCTTTATATCCTAATGCAGAGAGCATGTCGAAAATCTTCGGATTCAGGCCCGGTGTCAATTTCAGCAGAAAAACGGAGTTGCTGATCTGGGTGCGGAGCTCTGCTTCACCGGAAACCGGCTGCAAAATCTGCTCATTGAGCACCAGTCCTCTGTTGCTGACCACGCCTGCGTACCGGGCATTGACGCTTTCAAAGGCAGAAAATCCGGAGGCCCGGACCTTCACCGCCCGGCAGCCACGCATGACCTTCCGGTCAAAGGCCAGAAACACACCGGGTCTTCCCGAGGCTGCCATGGCAAAGGCCGTGCGCAGGTTGTCCGGTCCGTCGGAGAGGATATCTGCCAAAGGCAGCTGAGAGCCGGTGAACACCACCGGAATGTCGATATTCGGCAGCATGAAGGTCACCGCAGAGGCGGTGTAGGCCATGGTATCCGTTCCGTGGGAAATGACCACACCGTCAAATCCGGTGCGCTCAACAAACACGCAGGCGGCGATGGTCTGCCATTCCTCCGGGCGAATGTTGGACGAATCCAGGCACATGACATCCTTGACGGTAATATCATAGTAAGTGCGAAGCTGGTTCAGCTCCCGCTCCATAACACCGGAGCGGTGAGGCTCCAGGCCGTCGGCACCGGCCACGGAAGCAATGGTGCCGCCGGTGGTTAAGAGCAGGATTTTCTTTTTATTCTCCATGGAGAGACCTCCGTTATTCTGTCATTGCGAGGGAAGCGAAGCGACCGTGGCAATCCCCTAATGATTGCTCCCAACACGGAGATTGCCAAGCCAGTTTGTGAACTGGCTCGCAATGACACGATAATGGAAACCGGTTTCGTCTGACCGCATAGCATTCCTTGTTACATTATACCTGCAAATAACGAAAATAGCAAGAAAAATCCCCGAACAATCCCGGGATGCACTTGCATTTTTTCTACCGAATGATTACAATAATATCATAAAATCTACATTATGGAGGAATTTGTATGAATGTACTGGTCACCGGCGGTGCCGGCTATATTGGTTCCCACACCTGCCTGGAGCTGCTGGAAAACGGCTACGGTGTCATCGTCATCGACAATCTGTGTAATTCCAATCCCAAGAGCCTGGATCGGGTTCAGGAGCTCACCGGCAAGACCCTGAAGTTCTATGAAGGCGATGTCCGGGATGAAACTCTGCTGACTAAGATCTTCACCGAAAACGAGATCGGCTGCGTGATCCACTTTGCCGGTCTGAAGGCCGTGGGTGAAAGTGTTGCCAAGCCCTGGGAGTATTACGACAACAACCTCAACTCTACCCTGGTGCTGACCAAGGTCATGAAGCAGTTTGGCATGAAGAACATCATCTTCTCCTCCTCTGCCACGGTCTACACCGCTGACAACGAAATGCCCCTGAAGGAAACCAGCCGCACCGGTAACTGCACCAATCCCTACGGCTGGACCAAGTACATGACCGAGCAGATCCTCTCCGGCATGGCTACCGCGGAAGCCGATTGGAGCATTGTGCTGCTGCGTTACTTCAATCCCATCGGTGCCCACAAGTCCGGCCGCATCGGCGAAGACCCCCGGGGCATTCCCAACAACCTGATGCCCTACATCACCCAGGTGGCCGTAGGCCGCCGGGAATCGCTCAGCATTTTTGGTGACGACTACGACACCCCCGACGGCACCGGCGTTCGGGACTACATTCATGTAGTTGACCTGGCCAAGGGTCATGTAGCCGCCGTCCGCTATGCCACCGAAAACAAGGGCTGCGAGGTGTTCAATCTGGGCACCGGCGTGGGCTACAGCGTGCTGGACATGGTCCACGCCTTCATCGACGCCAACCGGGTACCCGTTCCCTACAACATTGTGGAGCGCCGCCCCGGCGATATCGCCACCTGCTACGCAGATCCCGCCAAGAGTGCCGAGAAGCTGGGCTGGAAGGCAGAGCTGGGGCTGATGGATATGTGCCGGGATTCCTGGAACTGGCAGAAGAACAACCCCATGGGCTACGGGGAATAAATAAAAGACGCGTCATTGCGAGGCCCAACGGGCCGCGGCAATCCCCCGGTTAGGAGAAATACTTAGGAGATTGCCACACCAGTGTGCGCACTGGTTCGCAATGACACATTTGAAAAACGGGTTCTTTCTGTGGATTATTTCCAAAGTTTTTGCAAGAAAAACCCCGTTTTCTGCAAAACTGATACTTTACAAGATGCACCAATTATTGTATAATCGAAGTGTATGGGGTCTTCAGTCCCGTACAAAAACAGTCTAATATACTGCACAGCAGTAATTTGAAAAATGGAGGAATTTACCATGTCTGTTAAAGTTGCTATTAATGGTTTTGGCCGTATCGGTCGTCTGGCTTTCCGTCAGATGTTCGGCGCTGAGGGCTTTGAGGTTGTCGCTATCAACGACCTGACCTCCCCCAAGATGCTGGCTCACCTGCTGAAGTACGACTCCACCCAGGGCAATTACGCCGCTATGGGCCACGTCGTCGAGGCCGGCGAGGACAACATCGTTGTCGACGGCAAGAAGATCACCATCTACGCTAAGGCTAACGCTGCCGAGCTGCCCTGGGGCGAGCTGGGTGTTGACGTAGTTCTCGAGTGCACCGGTTTCTATACCTCCAAGGAAAAGGCTTCTGCTCATATCGCAGCAGGCGCTAAGAAGGTTG
>JAGAMN010000069.1 GCA_017624715.1 Oscillospiraceae bacterium | reverse complement strand
TGACAACACGGGTGGTGCCGTTGGCAATCAGCTCATGAGCCAGCTGCTTGTAGATCTTCCGTGCCATCTCGGTGTCAGCAAAGTGAGACTCGGTGGGGAAGGTATAAGTATTCAGCCAGTCAATCAGAGGCATATCCATGCCCATACCCAGCATAGCATACTGGGGAGCGTGCAGATGCATATCGGAGAAGGTCTGGAAGATCAGGTTGTCGCCGCAATCCTCGATTTCACAGCCGGCATACTTTTCGGGCAGGGTCTCATAGACGCCTACGATGATGCCGTCTTCGGCTACCAGATAGCCATTTTCGGTGATGTCCAGCTTGCCCAGTTCGGGGGCGGATACGATGTTGCCGTGGAGAATGGTCAGTTTCATAGTAGTAAGCTCCTTTCAGATTGGGGACGAATGCATAAAAAAGTATCCTCGTCCTTTCGCGGGTTCGGATACTTGCAGCGGGCCTGTTGCGGCTCGTAGTAATACATACGCACCGATACCAGCGTATAAATATGAGCACTTGGCAGGGATTTTGAGAAGTTATCTCCTTTTCATAGGATACCATATTTTTATATCGAATGCAATGGTAAACGGTGTAGAAAAAAGGCACCCGAAACAGGGCAGGATGAACAATAGCCGGCAAAAAACCCGGGTCTCAGTGTGAGACCCGGGAAAATTTTGGAATAATTATTCGGCAGGCTGCTCCTTGCCCAGACGCTTGTACATGACCTTCTTGATGGCCTTCTTGACAGCACGCAGGACGTTCTCGTAACCGGTGCAGCGGCACAGGTGGCCGGACAGCAGCTTACGCAGCTGATCGTCGGTGTACTCCTTGCCGGTCTCGATGATTTCCTGAGCGGTCATGATGAAGCCGGGGGTGCAGAAACCACACTGGATGGCAGCTTCCTCGACGAATGCCTGCTGAATGTCAGACAGCTCGCCGTTGGGGCCGACCAGGCTCTCCAGGGTGCGGATGTTCTTGCCCTCTGCCCAGATTGCCAGGTACAGGCAGGAGTTCAGGGTCTCGCCGTCGATGATAACGGTACATGCACCGCACTCGCCGACTTCGCAGCCCTTCTTGACGGACAGCATGTGGAAATCGTTACGCAGCATATCGGTCAGAGATGCGCGGACGTCCACGGTCTTTTCCACTTCCTTGCCGTTGAGGGTGAAGTGAACGGTCTGATACTGAATCTGATGCTTTTCCATTACAGTTCACCTCCACACAGCTTGACGGATTCGATGAATGCGCGCTTGGTGCACTCCACAGCCATATGGGTACGGAATGCCTTGGATGCACGCCAGGAGTCACGGCACTTCAGGTCGGGCACGACAGCCTTGGCGACCTTCTCGATCAGCTCCATGGACAGGGGCTGGCCGTTGCCCAGAGCCTCAGCGGTCTTGGCACGCAGAGGAGTGGGGCCTGCGACGCCGAAGGCGATACGGACGCGCTCGACAGTCTTCTTGTCCTCGGACAGACGGACATTGACGGAGGTACCCAGGGTGGCGATGTCCAGAGCCTCACGCATGGCATACTTGATGTAGTGGCCGTGGGTGTTCTCGTAGCTCTCCTTGGGGATCAGAATGCCGGTCTGAATCTCACCGGGCTGCAGGTCAACCTGGCCGGCCCAGATGTAGAACTCGTTGATGGGCAGACGGCGGATGCCGTTGGGACCGGTCAGCTCCACGATGGCGTCCCATGCGTGCAGGGTAGCGGTGGAGTCAGCGGAGGTAGCGCCGTTGCAGGTGTTGCCGCCGATGGTGCCGGCATTACGGATCTGGGGACCGCCGACCATGTCGACAGCTTCGCCCAGAACGTTGATGTACTTCTGGATGATGGGATCATTGGTGATATGGGAGAAGGTGGTCAGGGAGCCGATGCGGATGGTGCCGTCTTCTTCCATGGTAATACCGCGGATCTCGTCCAGGCCCTGGATGCTCAGCAGGGACTTGCCGGCACGCTTGCCTTCGCGCATCTGAACCAGAACGTCGGTGCCGCCGGCAATGATGTCAGCTTCGGGATGTGCCAGGTGCAGCTCAATTGCGTCCTGGACGCTCTTGGCCTGGTACAGAACATTAATATCATACATAGTTATGATTCTCCTTATTCTTCAATCAGTCCGGCCTCAGTGAATTCCTTGTACAGGACATGAGGATTGATGGGGCAGACGTTGATGGAAACATCGGTTGCGTTCCGGATTGCGTTACGGATGGCGGAAGCAACGGGACATGCGGGGGGTTCGCCCAGAGCCTTGGTGCCGAAGGGGTTGGTGGGCTCAGCATTCTCGATGAAGGCAACCTCCAGCTCGGGATGGTCCATGAAGGTGGACAGCTTGTAGTCCAGCAGGTTGTTGTTCAGAGGCTTGCCGGTCTTCTCGTCGAAGAGCAGCTGCTCGCTCAGAGCGTAGCCAATGCCCATGGACATACCGCCGTGGACCTGAGCCTCAGCCAGCTGAGGATTGATCAGGGTGCCACAGTCGTGGACGTTCAGGATACGGGTCAGCTTGGCCTTGCACATGGGGATATCAACTTCCACTTCAGCGAAGCAGACGCCGAAGGAGTAGGCATTGGACTTGATCTGGCAGGTCTCTTCTGCGGTGATGTGGTGGCTGTCCTCCAGGGAGTACAGGCTCTCGCAGGCCAGGTCACCCAGGGTCTTCAGGACACGGCCGTCGGTGGTACGGATGATCTTGCCGTCCACCAGGTCCAGGGTCTCGATGGGCATACGGGTCTGGTTATGTGCGATCTCCAGAATCTTTCTGCGCAGGGTGGTAGCACACTTGGAGATACCCAGAGCGCCGATGTAGGTCTGACGGGAAGCGTAAGCACCGGTGCCGTAGGGAGTCACATCGGTATCCTGGCAGGAGACAACGTGGACATCTTCCAGAGGCACGCCGACAGCGTCAGCGACCATCTGAGAGTATGCGGTATCACAGCCCTGGCCGATTTCGGTTTCGCCGGTCTGGAACTGAATAGAGCCGTCCTGGTTGACGATCATGCGGACGGAGCAGGATTCCAGAGAGATGGGCCAGACGGCAGTGTTGTACCAGAATGCAGACACGCCGATACCCTTACGGATGGGGCCGGTCTGGTTCTTGTACTCATTGAACTTGGTGTAGTAGTCCATGATCTCGATACCCTTGTCCAGGCACTGGTTGAAGGTATCCTCGAACATCTCGTTCTTGGAGAAGCCGTCAACATAGCCCTTGGGCATCAGAGTCTTGCGGCGGTAGTCGATGGGATCCAGGCCCAGCTTCTTACAGATATCGTCGGTGTGGGACTCCACCGCGAAGGTGGTCTGGGGCATGCCGTAGCCGCGCATTGCGCCTGCGGTGGGACGGTTGGTGTAAACGGAGTATGCAACGCCCTCGTAGTTGGGGACGGGGTACAGCTGAGGAATGGAACCTGCGCCCTTGGCAACGATGGAGTGACCGTGGGAAGCGTAAGCGCCGCCGTTGGACCACTGCTCGCCCTTACGGGCCACCAGGGTGCCGTCTTCGCGGACCCAGGAGATCAGGTGGGTGCGGATGGAGTGACGGACACGGTTGGAAACGAAGGTCTCCTCACGCTCGCACTCGTAGTGGACCAGTCGGCCGCCGACCTGAGTGGTAGCCCAGGCAGTCAGGGGCTCATACAGAGCGTCCTGCTTGTTGCCGAAGCCGCCGCCGATGTAGGGCTTGATGACGCGGACCTTGCCCCAGGGACAGCCCAGAGCCTGGCCGGTGATACGGCGGACGATGTGGGGGATCTGGGTGGAGGAGACGACCACAATGCGGCCATTCTCCTGATAGGCGTAAACGCCGTGGTTCTCAATGTGGCAGTGCTGAACGGTGGGAGTGTTGTACCAGCCCTCGATCTTGATCAGACCGGGCTCCTTGATGGCTTCTTCGTAGTTGCCGATGTGAGTCTCGGACTTTGCCAGCAGGTTGCCGGGGCACTCTTCGTGGATCTGGGGAGCGCCGGGCTCCAGGGTCTTCTGGGGATCCAGAACGAAGGGCAGCTCCTCATACTCAGCCTTGATCAGGCGGACAGCCTGGGTTGCAGCGACGGAGTTCTCTGCGATAACGATTGCGACGTCGTCACCGTAGTAACGGACATGCTGATTCAGCAGCTTGCGGTCAGCGACGTCCTGATGATGAGGATCGGTGGACCAGGGGTGGCCGGAGGTGGGGAACTGGATGTCGGGGACATCGAAGCAGGTCAGAACCTTAACAACGCCGGGAACAGCCTCAGCTGCGGAGGTGTCGATGGACTTAACATAGCCATGGGTGATCTTGGAATGATAGATCTTCATGACCAGGGCGCCATCAGGCAGCAGGTCCTCTACGTACTTGGCGCGGCCAGTGGCCTTGTCATAGGCATCCACGCGGATCGCGCTTTTGCCGGTGTACTTTCTCATGAGAATAATCTCCTTCCTGAACGGATATATTGAAAATGATACGTAATTCTTTCGAAAGGAAGACGCAAACATGATAAACGCCTCACTATCTATCAAAAATTATAATATCAAGACAAAAATATGTCAAGAGTATCAATGAAATCTTTTTTAACGAAAAAGTACTTATTTTTCCGTACAAAATGCCTGTTTATTAATTTTTAAAGTTAATTCATTTAAATTGCAAATAAATTGTCCCATAATACTCCTGCTGCCCAGCCTTAAAAACCAAAGTCATCTGTCCGAAGAGATAAATTGTCCGTTAAGACCCCTTCTATTGACTCCCGGAGCAGAAAATGATATATTTAAAAAAATAATATACTTCACAAACATCAGGAGGAACCCGATATGTCCAAAATGAGTCCCTTGCAGCTGGCCCAGAAGCTGAAGCTCCCTGAAGAAGTGCTCTCCCAGCTGGCTGAACTGCAGATTCCCGAAGAAACCGCCGCCCGGCTTCAGGAGGCCTTCCGCCAGGATCCCAAGGTTTTCGAGATCGCTGCCCGGGAATACGATCATTCTGATCTGCTGGTGCTGGGTCTTTACCTTCGCTGGGCCATGGATACCCATTTCCTGTATGCCATCCGGGGCATCGACTGGTCCATCTTCTTCGACACCTTCCGGGATCTGACCGACAGCTGCCGGGATTTCTACGAGCGCACCGGCAAAGCCGGCCTGAACAACTGGGAATGGATCGGCCTTGCCATCAAGATGCAGCTGTTCCGGCTGGATAAGCTGGAGTTCCGTCCCAATGAGCTGATGGAAGCGCTTGTAATGGACGGCGGCACATACGGGGCCGGCACCAAGGTGCTGGAGGTTTACTTCCCCACCGGCGAGAGCCTGGATGATGACATCATCGAGAACAATCTGTCCTGGGGTAAAGAGTTCTTTGACCGGTACTACCGCCAGGAATACGAGCTGTTTTTGTGCCATTCCAGCTTCTATCGTTCTGTCTGAACGCCAGAGGGCTTCTCCATCCAAGCAGATGGAGAAGCCCTCTTTTTATGATAACGCAATTATTTGAACGGACGCTATTGAAAAAGCGGCCGCAATGCGCTATAATTTAAAAGATTGTAACCGTATAGAATACAAAGGAGTTTTGAAATATATGAAATTAGGTATCGTCGGTCTGCCCAATGTGGGCAAGTCCACTCTGTTCAATGCCATCACCAACGCAGGTGTTCCTGCTGACAACTACGCTTTCTGTACCATCGACCCCAACGTGGGTGTGGTTTCCGTTCCCGATGAGCGTCTGCAGTGGCTGAGTAACTTCTACTCCCCCAAGAAGACCACCCCCGCCGTCATCGAGTTCGTTGACATCGCAGGTCTGGTCAAGGGCGCATCCAAGGGCGAAGGCCTGGGCAACAAGTTCCTGAGCAACATCCGCACCACTGACGCCATCGTCCATGTGGTCCGTTGCTTCGAGGATTCCAATGTCACCCATGTCGAAGGCAGCACCGATCCCCTGCGTGACATCGACATCATCAATCTGGAGCTGGTCATGGCCGATATCGAAATGGTGGAGCGCCGCATTGACAAGGCTCAGAAGGCCATGAAGGGCGGCGACAAGAAGTTCGCCCGGGAAGTCGAAGTCTTCACCGAGCTGCTGCAGCACCTGAACGAGGGCAAGCTGGCCCGGACCTTCACCGATGACAAGGAGGATCTGGCCCTGATCTCCACCTCCGATCTGCTGACTCTGAAGAAGACCATCTACGTCTCCAACCTGGCCGAAAATGAGATCAACGAGCCCGAGAGCAACCGTCACTACATGGCCGTCAAGGCTCTGGCAGACGAAGAGGGCAGCCAGCTGATTCCCATCTGCGCCAAACTGGAGGCTGACATTGCCGAGCTGGACGATCCCGAAGAGAAGGCCATGTTCATGGAAGAGCTGGGCGTCAACGAGTCCGGTCTGGACAAGCTGATCAAGTCCAGCTACGCTCTGCTGGGCCTCATCTCCTTCCTGACCGCCGGTTCCGACGAGTGCCGCGCCTGGACCATCAAGAAGGGCACCAAGGCTCCCCAGGCTGCCGGTAAGATCCACACCGACTTCGAGCGGGGCTTCATCCGCGCCGAAGTCATTGCCTTTGACGATCTGAAGGAACTGGGCACCATGGCCAACGCCAAGAGCCAGGGCAAGGTCCGCAGCGAGGGCAAGGAGTACATCATGAAGGATGGCGACATCGTCAACTTCCTGTTCAACGTCTGATAAAATATTTAACCGCCGGAAAGCAGCTTTCCGGCGGTTGTTTCTTAGAAAATCAGATTGCACAAAATCAGCAGTATTGCCAGATGGACCGGGTAAAACAGGTAGAAGGCCGTCTGAACAGCCCGGCTGGTTGTGGCCTTTCGGCCGGAATAAAAGGCAATGGGGATCATAGACAGCACCGCAAAAATCTGAATGGGCACCGAAACAGCTCCCAGCACAATTTCGTAACCACCCGCCGTCCACCAGACCAGCGCCTGTCCCAAGGTCTGCAGCAGAACCCGGTCCTTCCGCTCCCGGGTCACGGCGAAGAGTGCAATGATAAAAATACCCGTTCCGCCGTAATCGGTGTGCAGCCACTCCGCAGCCAGCGCAAAAGCCACCGCCAGAACGAATTTCAGCCCAACGGTCCGGATCTTATCGATGGTCATCATCATGCCGAAGCCCAGCAGCAGTGTCACCATCACATTCTGATGCTCCCAGGTCAAACCGCCGTAAAACAGCAGATCATAGGGAATTTCGGCCAGTATCATGCCCACCGCCAGGCGGAGGACATATTTTTTCGGGTCCCGTGTCCGGACCGCCCCTTCCGCCAGCAGGAAGCAATAGATCGGATACGCCAGCCGTCCGATGACCCGAAGGCCGATCCAGGGCACAAACACAGCCCCGATGTGATCCAGGAGCATGGTCACGCAGGCTATGAGCTTCAGTGCTTCCTGCGGGATTTTCTTTTTTCCCATCCCGGACACCCCCTTTTTGATATTATATCACACTCCGTCCCGTCTCTCAACCGGACATTTTGTGATTGCTTTTTCCAATTTCATCGTGTATAATACTCTAAGTCCTCCGGGCGTAGCTCAGTTTGGTAGAGCGCTAGCTTTGGGAGCTGAGCGATCCGATCTTCCTGGTCAAAGAGCTAATCCGAAAACCCATTGCGGCTCTAGCACTTTTCTCCCTTGACTTTTCAAAAACCGCGGTCTAAAATGGCTTTTGACCACATGTTTGACCACTTCACGAAAAATTCTTTAATTTCATATCCGGGTGTGGCCCAGTTGGTAGGGCGCTTGATTTGGGTTCAAGATGCCGGGAGTTCGAATCTCCCCACTCGGACCAGCTAAAACGGCTGATTTCATATGAAATCAGCCGTTTTCTTAACTTTTACTATGTTTTTGGTGTCCACCAGTGGTGTCTGACCACATAACTGCATTTTCTCCTTTTCGGATTTCTCCGAATCTTGTCGTACTCGATATTTCGGTTTTACAGCAGATAACATATACTATCCCCAATTTCTAAGTGTCTTTTGCTTGACCACTTCAGAATCATAGCTTTTCGGGCTGCGAGGATTGTCCCTGCAGCCCTTTTCTTTGTTTATTGCATACCAGCTTTTGACCGTGTAAATACTACTCTCGAAAGGGGTAATGCAAAAATGGAAGATCATAATCTTGTCAAAAATACATTGGATCAGATCCCGCAGGCAAATTCCAATGCCAAGCGGATCGTAGGATTAGTCAAGGAAGGTGGGCGGATTACCGGGTATCAGCTTTCTGATAATTCCATTGTGGAGAAACAACAGGCAGTAAATATGGCGAAGCAAGGCCAGATCGCCGGTGTCGGTATCGCCCACCGCGGAGATACCGAATACCTCAAATCCATCCCCGATGGCAGTGAAAATAACAACCTCGGCAATCTCCCCTCGGTTTCTTCACATTCATGAAGCATTCTTCCAAGATACTTGCATATTCAACATTAATGCAGTATAATTTATACACGGTGGGTTTCGTGCCTACTTTTCGAGTGCACATCGGCCGTACGGGGCAACCCGTGCGGCTGTTTCTTTTCACTATCAAAATTACGAAATAGACAAGAGGGGATTTCAATGACTACCAAAGGAAACTCCGACCCTTATCTGCAGCCAAGAAACCAACCTACTTCAAATAAGGATACCTTATTCCTTTTGGAGGTAGGGGGGAATATGTCCAAAATGTGGGAAGCCTCTTCTTGCAACAAAAGGAAAACGAAGCCACAAGTTATACCAAATCGCACATATTTATCCTAACAGTCCTCTTCCTTCAGAAGTCATAGAGTTAGCAGGTTTAGAACGGCTGGGAACAAATTGCGAGGATAATGAAAATAAAATTGCTCTTTGCAAAGATTGCCACGGTTATTACGATGACCATAAGACCAAAGATGAGTATTTATGGTATGTGGCCCGAAAAAAAGAACTTATGTGCGCCATTACTTTAAAATATGCTGGGTACTCATTCTCTTTGGAAGCGGAAATCTCTGAAGTAATTAGACGTTTATCTGTCGCGAATAGGGTTGATCTTGCTGAATTAACGTATCGCGGTCTTCCTATTGCAGCCAAAATTCCTGATTCCTATCTGATGCTCAAAACCAAAGTATCTGCATACATCAAAACATACTTCCACTTCATTCAGGATACCTTTTTCGAACTGGATGCAGCAAAACAACTCAATTTCAAATTAATAGCTAGTGAAGTCCATGTATTCTTTTTAAAATGTGATGCGGAAGGATTAGACCATGCTCAGATCTTCCATGCAGTGGTTGATTGGATAAAAACGAAATCATTAAGTTCATCTATTGAGGCGTGTGAAGCCATTGCTTCTTTCTTTGTTCAAGATTGTGAGGTCTTTTATGAGCTTACCTAGTAAAGTAACCCCATATAAGAAAAGTACAATATCCAAATTCCCGGTCTTTCTTGCCATCATCAAGCAAGGACCAGTATCTCCTGCTGAGTTGTACAATCGAACTAAAACTCTGCTTTCGGGGGTTCCAGAGTATATCGAAATTCTGGATGAACTATACGCCTTAGGATGTATTAAACTCGACTCTGCCACACGGAGGATTTGCTATGCTTTGTGAGATTATTTGTGATCATTTCAAGCAACCCCGCATCCAATTTTATCCTGGCCTTAACACAGTATTAGGTGACGGTTCTGGTAGTAACTCAATCGGTAAATCTACATTTTTAATGATCATAGATTTCGTTTTCGGCGGAAATGATTATGTCAACAAGTCTACTGATGTGCAACGAAACATCGGTAATCACACCATAAAATTTTGTTTTCATTTTAATGGAGATGATTTCTTTTTCTCCAGAGATACCCATGACCCTGAAATTGTATACTCTTGTAACGAGAAATACGAGAAGGTAAAGCCACAAACTCTAACCGAATACTGCAATTTTCTAAAAGAGAAATACCTCATCAATTTACCAGATTTATCATTCAGAAGTATTGTTGGAAGATATATTCGTGTTTATGGCCGCGATAATATCAATGAGAGGCGCCCGCTAAATCTGCTTCCCAATGAACCATCTGGAACCCCTGCAATAGCATTATTAAAACTGTTTAATCTATATAGTGCTATTGCAGAGTTAGAGGCAACAGCTCATACCAAGAAGGAAGCACTTCAGGCCTTTAGAAAAGCACAAAAGTTGTCCTTTATCCCTAAGATTGGAGTAAGGCAATACAAGCAAAATACCAAACATCTGGAGGACTTGCAAACGCAAGAGGCCCAATTAGCTGCAGACTTAGGTAGCGGACTGTTAGACATGGATTCAACTCTTACCGATGAAGTAATTTCAATAAAAAAAGAGCTATCTATTCTACGGCGGCAACGCAGCAGAATTCAATCCCAACTGTTTTCTATTGAGCAAAGCACTTCGCATGAGAATCCTAGTATTCACCAAGATTTCAGCGACTTGTTAGAGTTCTTTCCGCAAGCAGAAATAAGGCATTTAACAGAAATTGAGCAATTCCACGCTGAAATAACACAAATATTATGTAACGAATTAGATAACGAATGTGCTCGTCTTAATGCACTTCTTGCACAGGTCAGCGCCGACATTAATGAGTTAAAATTAAGGCTTCAGAACATATCCACGGAAAATTACTCCAGAATTGTGTTAGAGAAGCATTCCGCTCTAATCAAAGAAATCAATCGTCTTAGCCAAGAAAACGCCCGTTTCGATGAAGAAACCGAGCTTGTAACTGCCGAAAAAAACGCCAGTGAGAGAGCTCGAACTATGAGAAATGAGCAACTTATTCATCTCCAAAATACAATAAATCTGCGAATGGCTGAGATTAACGATTATCTGTACTCTGGCAAAAAAGCGTCTCCCACTCTTACATTCAACGATCTTCAGTATACTTTCCAAACACGTGATGATACCGGTACAGGTACTTCTTACAAAGGATTAGTTGTTTTTGATTTGAGTGTACTTGAATTGACTCAACTGCCTATTGTGGTACACGATTCTGTGGTTCTAAAGCAAATTGCCGATGAGGCAATCGAAACTATTCTTATGAAGTACCAGTCTGTCGGCAAGCAAGTTTTTATCTCGCTCGACAAAGCACCCTCGTACACTGGCCCGGCTACAGAGATTTTAAAGAAAACAACAGTTCTCAGCCTTTCCAAAGATGGCAATGAACTTTTTGGCCGTTCTTGGAACGAAAAGTCTTAAAAAATTCTCGCCAATCCAACTATCCCAGATGAGCAAATATACTCATCTGGGATTTTTATTTATCTCATTTCATGACGCATTACTTTCTGCTGTTCAATCTCCCTCTTCACTTCCTCGATCATGGTCGCAAGTTTCTCCTCGCATTCCTCTTTGGTTTTGGCATAGACATTCCTCGAAATCCGTTTGCCATCGGCACCTTTTGGGGAGTATTTTCCCTCCCAGAGGTGGTCGTTGATCTGGTACACACAGCCGGTGCCGGGCTTGCGGTGCTTAGGCTGGTAGGGCTGAAAGCCGCTCTGATCGGTGTGCTGCTTCTTCTCCTCCGGTGGCATTGGTGTGTCGGTTTTGCCGATCTGGTGGTCGATTTTTACCGCCGCCTGCTTCTGCATGGTGTCGGTGACGTGGGAGTAAATGTCCAGAGTAGTTGCCGAGGAAACGTGGCCAATAATGGTAGACAAGGTCTTCACATCCATGCCGTGTTCCAGTGCCATGGTGGCGAAGGTATGCCGCAGATCGTGAAACCGCACCTGTTTACACTGGGCACGCTCCAGTGTCTGCTGCATCCGTCGCCGTGCGTAGCTGGGCACAATGGGAGCATCCTCCTTCACCGGGGACGGGAACATCCACCGGGAGTTTACCGTCTTTTTGTACTCCCCCAGCACTTTCAGTAGGCTTGGCGGTAGGATGATGGAGCGGATGGAAGACTTAGTTTTCGGCTCCGTAATGACCAGTTCCCTCTCGATAAAGGTAGCTGATTTTGTGATCCGAAGCTCTCCAGTGGTGAAGTTCAGGTCTGTCCATTGCAGTGCCAGAATCTCCCCCAGCCGCAGTCCCGTTCCCAGTTCCAGCAGGAACAATTCGTAGTACCCGTCCTGCTTCGCCTGGATCAGAAACCGCTGCATTTCCTCCTGAGTCAGGATCTGCATCTCGCCGCTTTTCTTTGGCGGAAGCTTGCACCCGGCGGCGGGATTGAACCGGATCAGCCCCTCCTGCACCGCCCGTTTCAGTGCCGCACTGCAGCTTGCGTGGCAGACCCGCACCATTCGGTCGGATAGTCCGGGACCGTGCTGTTCAACCAGGATCAGCCGTCCGCTGGTCTTCAGTCGGGTGTAGAATTGCTGCAGGTCATTCTGGGTCAGCTTGTTCAGTGGGATCTTTCCAATCTCCGGGATAATGTGCTTGTAGATTCGGTCTTCATAGCCGATCTGCGTGCGGTAACTCAGCTGCGGCTTGCAGTAGGTTTCGTACCAGAATGCGATCCAGTCCCCAAAGGGCATATCCTCCCTGCACTTGCGGATCGGCGGGGTGTACTGCTCCTGCAAAACCTTCAGCTTTTCCAGACATTCCTTTTTGGTTTTGCCCAGCACATTCTTGGTTTTCGGCAGGCCCTTGTCATCATAGCCGATCACCACACGGCCTTCCCACCGCCCATCCGCCCGCTTGCGGACGGTGCCGGTTCCGTTCTTTCTTCTTCTCGCCATGGCATTACCTCACATAATTTCGTCCAGGAATCCGCCCACCACGGTTGCCGCTTTCTGGTGCATATCGGTGGTCATGTGGGTGTAGGTATCCAGAGTGAAGGACGCATTTGTATGCCCCAGAATTGTGGACAAGGTCTTCGCATCCACGCCGCTGGTCAGGGCATGGGTGGCAAAAGTATGCCGCAGATCGTGGAACCGAATGGAGGGCAGTTCCGCATGCCGCAGGAGGGTCTTCAATCGGTGATAGGCGATGGACGGGTCCATGGGAACCTCCGCCACCACCGGGTTGTGAAAAATCCAATCGCTGTAAGATTTCTTCTTCCGAGCCTTCAGAATCTCCACGGTGCTGGGCGGCAGCAGGATGGTTCGGGTACCCGTTTCCGTCTTGGTTTCGCCCACCCGGACGCCGCCACCTTTGCGGCGGTGTACTGATCGGCGGATGTGGAGCCGCCCGGTTTTCTCTTCGAAATCCTGCCACTTGAGGCCGCAGATTTCACCCAGCCGCATGCCTGTGGTCAGCTCCGTATAGAAGAAATCCGACCACACTGGGTCCTGCCTGACCACGTCCAGAAAACGCTCCAGCTGCTCCTCTGTCAGAATCTGCTTCGGGGCATAATTATTCTTGGGGATCACCGTCCCCTCCGTGGGATTTTTCACAATGATTCGCTCCCGAACCGCTGCATCCATGGCCTGATGGAGCATCATGTGGATGGAGCGGATCATGCTGTCCGAGAGGGCATTCCCCTTTTCGTAGTGCTCGTTTACTCGCCCGTTTTCCCGGAGCCAGTTGTACAGCTTCTGGATGTCAGCGGTGGTAATTGAGCCGATTTTTTCGTCCCCCAAGTAGGGCTTGATGTAGTGCTGGGTCATGATTTTGTAGCCGTCCATGGTGCTTTCCCGGATGGTCAGGGCCATGTAGTCGCTGAGCCATTTGTCCAGCCACTCCCCCAGGGTCATGTTGCTTTCTTCCGTCAGCTCCACATCCCGGTAGGTTTCTATCTGGTTGTGGAGTTTTCTCATGACCTCCTTCTGGGTGCGGGCGAAGACGGAGCGGAAAATGGGACTGCCGTCCTCCTTGTGCCCTACCACGATCCGCCCCTCCCAGCGACCATCTGCCCGCTTGCGAACCAGTCCGTCGCCTGCGGGTCTTCTCTTTGACATAGGCGTTCACTCCTTTCTGTTAGCTCACAACACTACCACAGAAAGGCAGAAATATCTATTCATCATACTCACTAATCCTCCTAACTTTTTTCTTGTGAAAGTTATCTCATTATTTGTCATGACGCCCATCACGACCCACGCAAAAACGTTGCGGCTCTAAGGAAAACTGTATTCACGGCACCTATCACCGGCACCTACCCCCTTTTACTGACGCCTATCCGAATTTGCGGAAAATGTTTGGACAACCGGGATTATCTTCCCAAACAGCCCCAAAACGGGGGCGGGCATTGCCCGACATCGTACCCATGGCCGGCGGCATGACGCCGGTCCTTTCTCCCGCTTTATTTTCGACCCAACTTCATCCGCCCTCAAAAAGTTCGAAAATCCTGAATCAGGCCGTTTTTTCTCTGGTAACACTTTTCGTATTACTGAAAAAGCATTGGGGTATCTTTCATATCCCTTACTTTGGCATACACTTCGTAACACTTTTCTAAAATCGTAACACCTTTTCAAACGGCGGAAGGCCTTTGCCTGCCGCCGTTTTTGGCGGTTGCCCGGCTCGTCCGGCATACCGCCTTTATCCCGCTTAACTTTCGACCCTCCGAATTTTTGCAAAAATGCCACGGCAATTTCCTTGCCGTGGCATTCGATACCTTGTGGTGTCATTGCCCTACCTTTGGTAACAAATCGGACACAGGCCTGTCACGGGCCTTGTAGGGCTGAAATCCTCGCATATCCTGCGTGAACGCCGGGGTATCTATCTGCCGCCTTGTATTTACCCTACCCATCTGGAAATCCTCAAACTCTTGCGGAATCCTTGCTTAAACCGGCGAGGTTCCCTGTTGGGCGAAAGTCTGCTGGCTGTAAGCTTTCATCTGCTGTTCCAGATGATATTCCAACGCAGCTTCCAGAGGGCGGATGGTGTACAGCAAATTCCCATTTCGCACACCGCCATCCTGGGTTTTGACCTTGGTAGGCTCCACATAGATCAGCTTCTTCTCCACCAGCGCATCCACGTACTTCTTGACCGTGTTTCGGCTCATGCCCACCGCGTCACCGATGGTGCGGTAGCTGGGATAGCACTGGTAGGTCTTCCGGTTCTCCCGGAACATCAGATAGGCATACACCGCGATCTCTCCCGCGTTCATCCCCAGATTAAAAATTTTCTGAGGCATAGGAAAGAAATTCCGGGCACCGTCACGCTTGCGGCTCATCGACTGATCTTCCCATTCATCCAGTCGAGAAAAGCGTCCCTGGGTACCACCAGCCGACTTCCTACATGCAGGGTCGGGAAGTTCTTTTCATGCATCAGCTCATAGGCCGTAGACTGCGATACCCCCAGAAGATCGGCCACCATTCGCGCGTTCAGAAATACAGGCAGTTCGTTGTAGTCTTTGTAAATCGATTCTTTCATCGTACCTCCAATTGATAATTCCGAAAATGTTTACAGCGTCCATCTTCATCAACTCCTTCGTTTTTTAGAATAGGTACTAACGCTTTCATCACCGGGGAAACGAAAAGCGACCCGCACCAACCGACAGCACCAATGACCGCCCTGAGTGAGGACGGTTGGCATCTGCGGTTGTTCAGCTCTATGTACTGCGGCACCTTGCCGCCGGGGATTCTTCACTCTGTTTTCATTTCCTTTCGGGAGTTTGCAATCAGCTTAGAGCCATTCTAACATTTCCCGAATCTGTTTTTCCAAAGAATCCTGTCGTGGAGGACGATTTTTTCGCAGGGCTTTTCTTTGTTTTCAGTAAGCCAGAATTTGAAATCAGGACTTGACTTTGACCGCAACCAGAGTTAACATCACACAAACTTTTTTGGAGGTGTTTCTCATGCCAGATTTTTATACGATTCTGAAATCCCACATTGAATCCAATCCACCCAGCTTCGGTGACGGTGATACCGTTCTCTCCATGCTCTATGAGGCATTTGCGGAAGCCAACCCCATGGACGATGGACGGCTGAAGCAGGACTTTCACGAGCTATACGAACTGATGAACGGAATTCCCCTGCGGGAGATGGACAAAATCATCTATCCAGTTTGCACCCTGTGCAGAGACCACCAGCGATCCGGCTTCGTGGAAGGAGTGCGGGTTGGAGTAAAACTGAAGCAAGAACTGGAGGAACAGCTATGATCATTCGCAACGCAATCCGCTGTAACATCTGCGGTGACGAGATTGAATCCAAACACCGCCACGACTACGTAGAGTGCAAGTGCGGCGCCTGCGCCGTAGACGGCGGCCATGATTACCTCCGCCGCTGCTTCAAGGAGGAGTGCTATACTGATATCTCAGTAACTGACCACAGCAGAAAAGAAAAAGAATAGTATGAGCGTAGACAGAGAAAGCACAGTGATGGAGCTAATTACTCCACCACTGTGCTTTTCAAATTCTTAGTATTCTGCGTTATCTGTCCACATCTCACACTGGCTAATCACAATTTCAATGGCATCCGCACACTTTTCAGGGGGATACTTATACTTCTTCAATAGCCGCTTGACCATTTTCCGCATTCCCGCTCTGGCAGTCTCTTTCTTTTGCCAGTCGATTGTGCGGTTCTTACGGAGCAATTCAGTCAGTTCACGAGTCATGGCAATGAGCTGATCATTCTCGTAGAAGTCCTTGACATTCTCAGGTTTAGTTAGCGCATCATAGAACGCCATTTCTTCCTGAGTAAGACCAAGCTGCTCACCCTGCTTGTGCAGTTCAGCAATTTCCTCCGCAGCTTTTAGCAGTTCCTTAATGACTTCCTCATTGGTGATCAAGCCATTGTAGTAAGCATTCATCAACTGTGCGATCTTCTCAGAGAACTTTTGAGATTGGACCACATTGGTTCTCTTATAGACTGCAACCTGTTCAGCCATCAGCTTACGTAGCATCTCAACAACGATATTCTTTTCCTTCATCTTGGAGATTTCCTCCAAGACATTGGGATCAAATAGAGAAAACTTCTCACCCACGGTTTTGCTGTCAAACAAGCTGATAACGCCTTCGCTCTGAATACTTGCCTTCAAGAGGTCATTAATCTGATCATTGATTTCCTTCAGCGAAAGAACCTTACCTCCCTTACCGCCAATGGTCAGCTTCATAACCGTAGAGCGAACCGCTTCCATAAATGCTGCATCATGGCGCTGATCTTCGGAGATCAGGCTAGAACAGAGGGACTGTGCCTGCCGGAGAAGGAGCGCTTCCTTCAAAAATAGATCCTTCAGGTCAGGGTTCTTGGGATCCAACACAAAGTTTACACCACCAGCAATCAGTTGCGCCATTTTCAGCGGCGTAGCATTCTGGAAACCGCTGAAATCGAATCCATGAAGCAGATCTTTACAGACCTGAAGTTTTTCGACAAACTTGGGATAGGCAACCTTGGCAATATTCATATCGCCATACTTTGCACGGTCACGGGCAGAGTATTCCTTCATGGCTGCCTTGAGTGCAGATGCAATACCCACATAGTCAACAACCAAGCCGCCTTCTTTATCCTGGAATACACGATTAACACGGGCGATTGCCTGCATCAGATTATAGCCATGCATAGGCTTGTACACATACATAGTGGCCATGGAGGGTACGTCAAATCCTGTCAGCCACATATCAACGACGATGGCAATCTTCATAGGATCGTCGTTGTCTTTGAACTTGCGTGCCAGTTCCTCCTTATGGGACTTTGTACCAACAATCGCCTTCCAGTCCTCCGGATCGTTGTTACCGCCGGTCATAACCACACCGATCTTCTCATTCCAATCTGGGCGCAGTTCCAAAATCTTGCTATATATCTTCATTGCGATGGCTCTGGAGTAAGCTACGATCATTGCCTTACCAGTTAACAGGTTGGCACGATATTTTTCATAGTGGGTAACAATGTCATTGACCAAGGAATCAATGGTAGAATCTGCACCCAGAACGCTTTCCATCTGTCCCAGCATTTTCTTGCTCTTCTCGATGGTCACAGAGTCCGTCTGCTGTTCCAGTACATCGTAAGTTGCGTCTATCAGCTCCAGGATATTCTGATCCAGTTTTAGGTGGACAACGCGACTTTCGTAATAAACCGGTCTGGTGGCACCATCTTCCACAGCCTGGGTCATGTCATAGATATCGATATAGTCGCCAAACACCTCGCGGGTATTCCTATCTTTTGCAGAAATAGGGGTTCCCGTAAAGCCAACAAAGGTAGCGTTGGGCAGTGCATCTCGAATAATCCGTGCATTACCAACTACGGTATGAGCTTCTTTCTCACCCTTTGCATTTTCCGTCATGACAATTTTCTCAGTGAAGCCATACTGTCCCCGGTGGGCTTCGTCTGCCATGACAACAATGTTCCGACGCTCAGACAGCGGCTTTTCACCACGTTCAAATTTGAACATAGTTGTAAAGATAATACCATTGGCACTACGGCCTTCCAGCAAGGTTTTCAGGTGTTCCTTACTTTCCGCTTGCACCGGAGTTTGACGCAGGAATCCTGCACATTTAGCAAATTGTGTGTACAACTGATCGTCCAGATCAATACGGTCAGTCATAACCACGATAGTGGGACTATCCAGCACCTCCTGCAGCAGATGTGCATAAAACACCATAGACAGGGATTTACCGCTACCCTGAGTATGCCAGAACACACCGCCCTTACCGTCAAATTGGGTGGCTACTTTGGCCTTCTCTACTGCCTTACGGACGGCAAAATACTGATGGTAACCTGCCAGGATCTTGATCGGTTTCTGGCTGTCACCGGAGAACAGAATAAAGTTCTTGAGAATATCCAACAGTCGTTCTCTCTTGAAAATACCCTCATAGAAGGTATCAAACTGGGCATAAGCAGTGTTTTCATAACCGCCATCCTTGGTCTTCCACTCCATGAAACGATCCAGACCAGAGGTGATAGTGCCCGCTTTGTTGGTGGAAAGATCACTGATGACACAGATCGCATTATATATGAACATGGAGGGGATGTCCTGTATGTAGTTGCGGATCTGATTATAGGCGTTCTCTACACCAGCTTCTTCCTGTGAGGGGCTCTTCAGTTCCATCAATACCAACGGCAGGCCGTTGATGAACAGAATAATATCCGGGCGACGATTGTTCCCATTTTCGATGTATGTATACTGGTTGACCGCATAGAATGTGTTATTGTCCACCTTGGCGTAGTCGATCAAATACACGATGGAGGACCGTTCCTCCCCCTTGGCAAAATACTTCACAGTGATACCGTTTTGCAGATAGTCCAAGAAGATCATATTCTTCTGCACCAGGCTGCCGGTATCAAAGGTCTTCAATTTAGAGACCGCCTCATCGATTGCTTCCAACGGCAGCTTCTTATTTAGGTGCACGAGACTATCCCGCAGTTCATTTTCCAGGATCGGACTGGAATAATCCGTGCGGTTCATGTCCGGAGCGTAGATATGGGTGTACCCCATCTTTTCCAGCAGTTCCAAAACTGCTTGCTCAAACATATCTTCTGTGAATGGCATATATGCCCTCCATTCTCTTTCGGTTATTTCCCAATACTAATTGCATTTTTTACCTTAGGCAAAAGGATGCTTTCTGCTTCTTTAACAGCTCCCATAAATTCAGCATAGCATTCCCAAAACCTGTTATGATCGTCTGGAATAAAAAGTAGTGATCCCAAGGTAGAAATAATCGGTTTTACTTGATCAGCTGTATCAAAATCGAACAGAAAAACACCTTGCTTTAGTATCGTCATTGCTTCGTTTTCGAGTTTTAGCACATCACGATCAAGAGAGTCTTGTGTGTATTCTTCCATTCTCTCTCGTCCGAATGATGCAATAAAGAATACTTGAATCTCTCGGTGGGTTTGGATATTACCAATTATCCGTGCAAAATTGATACACCGGCTCAAAGTATCGTAAAAGGCAAATCGTTTCTCAAACAATGCTATTTTATCTTGTCGATCAGCAATAACCTTTGGGATTCTAATTGCAACCAATATGGCCCCAAGTGATGTAACAACTCCCACCCAACTAGCACATGCAGAAATAGCATCCCAGTCGTTTTCCAAATTGGGTGCGTATGTAATTTTAAACCCAAGGAGCAACCCAGCAATTAACGCTATAACTTCAGCAACGATCAGCCAGTATATGGGCTTAATTTTCATCTTATTTCTTTTCTGCACCTTGCATATCTCCCTTGCTATTCTGATTGTTTTTTGTGATGGTTTACACGTTGTAGTAACGCAAGACAATATGCCTTATCATCAGGTTGACAAACTATCAGATTATCCGCATTTTGAAGAGAAAAGTAGTTTATTTCATCCACTGTATCATCCTCAATGCTGTTCAGATATCCCCAATCCATATTTGCATCTGTTTCGCGGACGGCGCAAATTATAGCGTATTTAGGATCAATGGGGAATATATACTTTGCGTTATCGAATTTATCAATTAACACTGGATTATCCGAGAGGATGAATGGATGACCATTTGAAGTAACAACATAAAATGAACACTTCCTTTGAATATACTGTATAACCTCATCCAACATACTTTCCTGGTGATTCGCTGTGTTCCTGATTTGTTGGATTGTCTCATCATTCATCGCAAAACCATTCTGTAGCAGATATTGAATGCCAACATCCACAGAATCAATCATCATTTTGTAGATACTATTTTGCTCTAATTGCCTGGCGATGTTATGCTTGAGTCCATCCTTTTTGAAAACAACACGCTTCAGCATAGGACTACGGACAAGTTGCAGTGCAAAAAGTACGGTTAAATGAGCGTTATCCTCTCCCGACAGTCTCCCTCCTAAAAGCAATTTCTCAATTATTGGATTGATCTTGCTGGAAAGCTCTGATTCTATAACAGCATAACGTTTTTCTGTGCAATTTCTTTCAAAATATGAACCATCCACATTCTTAATCTCGTACATATCTTTACTATAGCAGATTGCCGTAGATTTCGTTGTTCTTAGAACAGGCTTTTTTAACTTAATATTAATTATCCCCACTTGTTCCAGTGAATCAGAAAATCTTTTTATTACGAATTGGGGAACAAAGTGTTCGTCAACAGTATATTGCAAGATGGCCTCCTAATATAAACGATAATTTACAGCAGCAAGC
>JAGAMN010000012.1 GCA_017624715.1 Oscillospiraceae bacterium | reverse complement strand
TCAAGTTTTTGTTCCTTTGTCAATACTCGTTTTCTTTGGCCTTTTCTCATTTCTTCACCCCCTGTTACTCTGATTTTAGCATAAAGAAAAGGTAGACACACGGGTTCTTTTCCGTATGTCTACCTTTAGTTTACACCTTCAGCCTTTGGGCCGGGTTCTTTTATTTCTTTTTCCGAAATACCAGCAGTTTGCTGCCGATGTAATTTAGAATCACCACCATCACATTGGTGACCAGCTTCATCCAAAACAAGCTCCACGCCAGCAGGTCTACTGTCACAAAAATGATTGCTGATTCCAGTACAAGAGAGCCTACCCGGCAGCCCAGAAATTTGCTCAACTCCGGCCAGAGCACTTTGGCCGACCAATCATGGCTTTTGAATACAAAGGGCTTGTTGGTCAGAAATGCAAAGGCAACCGCCACGACCCAGGCGATAACATTGCTAATCAATCCGCTGGGTTCTATCCCGCAGACCTTTAACCAATGCTCACAGGGAAGACACACAACATAGTTAACCACCGTGGTCAATCCGCCAAAGAATAAATAGGCGATGGCTTCTTCGTGCCGGTAATAAATGTTCAGCAGTTTTTTTATCATGCCGTTTCCTCCCATTTTGAATGCTTTGATTATACAGCGAACAGTCGGAAAAGTAAAGAAAAAAGAGGCAGTCTAATGTGAACTGCCTCTTTTCGTTTTACATTTCGCTGAGCATTTTTTCCAGGGCAGCCAGTTTCAGGCTGACACAGAAGACCTGCATGGCCTTTTCCAGCTCCTCGATGGGAGGCAGACTGGGGGCTACACGGATCATGGAATCGTTGGGGTCGATGCCGTAGGGGTAGGTAGCACCGGCAGGGGTTAGGGTCACACCGGCCTGAGTACACAGCTCCAGGGTTCGCTTTGCCGTGCCGGGCATAGCTGCCACGCAGACAAAGTAACCCCCCTGTGGATGGTGCCAGTGGGCAACGCCTTTGTTGGTCAGCTCTGCACGGAGCATCCGCAGCACCATTTCAAACTTAGGGGCCATGATCACCGCATGGCGCTTCATGACTTCCAGAGTATGGGCGCGGTTTTTCAGATACTTGACATGCCGCAGCTGATTCAGCTTATCGTAGGAAATGGTCTGCACACCGATGTGCTTCAGATGATAGGCAATGTTCTCCTCGGAAGATGCCATAACAGAGATACCTGCGCCGGGCAGGGTGATCTTGGAAGTAGAGGCAAATTCATAGGCCATATTGGGTCGGCCGGCCTCAGCGCAGAGGGAAATGATATCCCGGAAGGGCTGGAACTCGCCGTCAAATTCATGGACACAGTATGCGTTATCCCACATGATGGCAAAATCCGGTGCGGCGGGCTTCAGGTTGGCGAAGCGGTCGATGGTTTCCTCGGAGTAGTTATAGCCCTGGGGGTTGGAATATTTGGGTACGCACCAAATACCCTTAACTGCGGGATCTTTGACCAGATCTTCCACCATATCCATGTCCGGACCGTCGGGGGTCATGGGAATGATGATCAGCTCAAAACCGAAGCTCTCGGTGATGCGGAAATGACGGTCGTAGCCGGGAGAGGGGCACAGGAATTTGACTTTCTCTTCCTTACACCAGGGCTTGGGGCTATCCTTAAGGCCATAGGCATAGGCCCGGGCGATCAGATCGTACATCAAGGTCAGGCTGGCGTTACCGCCTACGAAAGTCTGGCTGGGCTTGCACCCCAGGACATCCGCCCAGTATTCCCGGGCGCAGGGAAGGCCGGCCAGGTCGCCATAGTTGCGGCTGTCAACACCATCGATGATGCAATCGGCGGGGTCAGTCAGTACAGTCAAAATATCACTGACCAGGTCCAATTGCAGCTTGCTGGGCTTGCCGCGGGACATATCCAGCTTCAGATCTTCCTGCTTCAGCGCAGCATAGCGGGCAAGAAGTTTGCTCTGCTCCTGCTGGAGTTCTTCTTTGGTTCTGCAAGAATACGTAGGCACCTCTATCATCCTTTCATGCAAAAAACAATCATAATAGCCACATTATATGCCACAGCTACCAAAATTGCAACCATTTTTGCATGAAAAGAATTTGAATCTTGCAAAATTTGCCGGATTTCGTGTCATTGCACAATTCTTCGCAAAGATGCGTCGGATTTTCATGAATATTTTCCTTGCTTTTCGCTTCCAATTTTCATAAAATTTTAGTATACTATGATATTATGCCCTAGTCCTTGAAAGGATGTGTCCTTATGAGCGAACATATCAACATCCCCGAAATATTCGGCACCGATGTTTTTAACGATGCTACCATGCAGCAGCGGCTGTCTGCAGAAGTTTATTCTGCCTGGCGGCAGTGCATCCGCACAGGCTCTCCCCTGGCCCTGGAAGTGGCAAATGAGATCGCCGAGGCTATGAAGCTTTGGGCCATCGAAAAAGGTGCCACACACTACACCCACTGGTTCCAGCCTATGACCGGCATTACTGCGGAAAAGCATGATTCCTTTATTTCTCCCACAGAAGACGGCAAGGTAATCATGGAGTTTAACGGCAAGGCTTTGGTTCGCGGTGAATCCGACGCCAGCTCCTTCCCCTCCGGCGGACTGCGTGCTACCTTTGAAGCCCGTGGCTACACCGCCTGGGATCCCACGGCATTTGCCTTTGTCAAGGACGGCAGTTTGTACATCCCCACCTGCTTCTTCTCCTACACCGGCGATTCCCTGGACAAGAAGACCCCCCTGCTGCGCTCTTTGGATCTAATCTCCCGGGAGGCCTTGCGAATCCTGCGGCTCTTTGGCGATCAGCAGACCCAGCGGGTACAGGTTTCCGTGGGTGCGGAGCAGGAATATTTTCTGATTCCCAAGGCGCTGTATGCCCAACGTGAAGACCTTCGACTGACCGGCCGCACCCTGTTCGGCGCTGTCGCGCCCAAGGGCCAGGAGTTGGGCGACCATTACTACGGTGCTATCCGCACCCGGGTCAGCGCATTTATGAAGGACCTGGATGAGCAGCTCTGGCGTCTGGGTGTTACCGCCAAAACCAAGCACAATGAAGGCGCGCCCTGTCAGCACGAGCTGGCGCCGGTGTATTCCATGGCTTCCAATGCCTGCGACGGCAACCAGCTGACCATGGAGATCATGAAAAAGTGCGCCGCAAAGCACAATCTGGTCTGCCTGCTGCACGAAAAACCCTTCGCCGGTGTCAACGGCTCCGGTAAGCACAACAACTGGTCGCTGTGCACCGATTCCGGCAAGAACCTCTTCAGCCCCGGCAGGACCCCCCGGCAGAATGCGCAATTTCTGCTGTTCCTGGCCGCCTTTATCCAGGGTGTGGATGAATATCAGGATTTCCTCCGGTGCACCGTGGCTTCTGCCGGCAATGACCATCGCTTGGGTGCCAACGAAGCGCCTCCGGCCATCATTTCCATCTTCCTGGGCGATGAGCTGACTGCCGTTGTGGATTCCATCATCCGGGGTGCAAACTACACCGACCCGGAAAAGAGTGTGCTGCGCATTGGCGTAGACGTTCTGCCGCCCATCCCCAAGGACACCACTGACCGCAACCGCACCTCCCCCATCGCGTTCACCGGTAACAAGTTCGAATTCCGTATGGTAGGCTCTTCCCAGTCCATCGCCGGCCCGAACATTGCTCTGAACACCATCATGGCCGATGCTCTGGCACAGTTTGCGGATGCCCTGGAAAATGCGGAAGATTTTGATGCGACCCTGCAGCAGATCATCTGCGATGCGCTAACCAACCATCAGCGGATCATCTTCAACGGCGACGGCTATTCCGAGGAATGGAAGCAGGAAGCAGCAGCGCGTGGCCTGAGCAATTTACCCTCCACCGCCAAGGCGATGCCACGGTACATCAGCCAGAAGAACATTGACCTGGTCACCCGGCACGGCGTGTTCACAGAAACCGAGTTCCGGGCAAGATACAACATCCATCTGGCCAATTATCGAAAGATCATCAACATTGAGGGCCGGACCATGGTGGATATGACCCTGCATCAGATCCTGCCTGCGGCGCTTAGCTATTCCTCCGATTTGGCAGAAGCTGTGGAGCGCAAGCGCAAGGCCAATATCCTTGCTTCCACCGAAATGAATCTTGCCCAGCGGCTGTCCGAACGGTGCGACGATCTGTACCAAAATTGTGAGAAGCTCCATGAGGTATTGAAGGCCGTGCCAAAGGACAATCAGGAGGCGGCAAATTATCACGATACCGTCACCGTTCCTTTAATGCAACAGATCCGCAAGGATGCGGATTTTCTGGAGAAGCTCACCGCAAAATCCTACTGGCCCTACCCCACCTACTCCGATCTTCTGTATTACTAAATATGCAAACAGCCGACAGGTCACAAAACCTGTCGGCTGTTATCGTAGGGGCGATTCGCGAATCGCCCGTTGGTTTATTAACTGTAGGGACCGGCGTCCTCGTCGGTCCTTTGCACCATATCTGTGGACCGTCCGGGAGGCCGGTCCCTACATTTTCTGAAGATTTATTTTCCGGTGGAGCCGAAGCCACCGGTGCCACGGTCTGTGTCGGACAGTTCGTCCACCTCTTCGTAAGCCGGAGTCAGCACCGGGGTGATGATCATCTGTGCGATGCGCTCGCCGGGAGCAACAGTCTGTTCAGAACCGCTGTGGTTCAACAGCACCACCTTGATTTCCCCACGGTAGTCGCTGTCAATGACGCCCACCTTATTGGCAGGCGCAAGGCCCCGTTTGGCGCCCATGCTGCTGCGGGCATAGATGAGGCCTGCGCAGCCGGTGGGGATTTCCACAGAAAGGCCGGTGGGAATGAACACGGTTTTGCCGGGGGCGATGGTCACCGGTTCTTCCAAACAGGCATATAAGTCAGCCGCTGCGGCACCGGAAGAGCCGTAAGTGGGCAGAATGGCATTGGGGGATAACTTCTTTACACGAATGGAACTCATATCATTTCTCCTTCTTCCCCAACTTCGCAAACCACGGAAAGCTCAAGGGCCACAGCGTACCTGCGGTAACGACCACCAGGAAATACCGGGCAGCCCGGCTGGCCAGATGGCCATTAAACAGCCACTCCAGGGGGGCACGCATACCTTCCTTGACCAACAGCACCACGCCGAGGCCCAGAAGCGCTTTCAGAATCTGTGCCCACCAAATGGCATCGGTCTGGAAGTTCAGCCATTTGCTGTCCAAAGCGTATACCAGGCACACGCCTAACAGGCAACCCAGCAGCGTATAGGCATTCTTTACACCGGACTCCATGTTGTGGGGGTCCATATCTGCCGGGAAGGGGAAAAACTCTACATAGCAGAGGAATGCCACCGCCAGGGCAAGCATACTGCCGATGAGGATCCACATAGCCTTATCGCCACCCTTGAAGATCACAGGCTTCAAGGCAAAAATCAGAATTAGTGCCAAACCGGAACCCACCAGTACATCTGCCGGGGTATGGACACCTAAGTACATTCTGGAGAACGGAATCAGCACTGCCAGCACGATGCAGGTGATCTTCAGCCACTTTGTTTTTGTAACTGCCGCGATGCCGCCCAAAGTGCCTACACCGGACTGGCTGTGGCCGCTGGGGAAGCTATAGCCGGTGGCAGCTTCCTTCGCATCGCCGACCACGGTGAAATTCTCGTCCAGCACCCAAGGTCTGGGAATGCGGCAGGCCAGTTTCATAAACTGGCTGGTCACCGTGCCAATGAAGCCAATGGACATGATGTAGTAGCCCTTGCGCTTATCCACGCACCAAAACACGATCAGCGCCAGTACCAAAAAGGCAGTTTCCTCACCTAACCGGGTAACAGTCAGCATAATGGCATCTAAAACAGGATTGCGGATACTCTGGAGAAAATAGAGAATTTCCATATTGCGTCCTCCTATGGGGATTTTTAATTATTATACCATCCCCGGTGGCAGATTTCCAGTATTTTGTTGAAAAAGGAAAACCGGCGAACTTCGGTTCGCCGGTTTTGATGTTTAGGGAAGCAGCTTGAGGATCTGATCCTTGGGCTTTGCACCCAGGGCCTGGTTGACCACCTTGCCGCCCTGCATAACCACCAGCAGCGGAATGCTGGTGACCTTAAAGCGGTTTGCAAGCTCCGGATCCTGATCCACATCGATCTTGCAGACCTTGATGCTCTCATTTTCCTGGGCAATCTCCTCCAGGATGGGGCCCACCATACGGCAAGGACCGCACCAGGTGGCGAAGAAGTCCAGCAGTACAGGCTTGTCGCTGTTTAATACTTCGGCTTCAAAATTTTCCTTGGTGATTTTCAAAATAGACATTGTCTTGCCTCCTTTGTTTCTTATATAGTGCTATTGTACCCGGAATCTACCCGAATTTCTGTGACAATATCACGCTTTAGCGCCATTTTTCTATCAGCGCCCGAATTTGATCCGTCAGCTTGCTGTTGTCCTTGTTGGACCGGCCCATGCACTTTTTCGCCAGGCTCAGCAGTTCCTCTGCCGCTGCCACCAGATCGCGGTAAACCTGGACCGCCCGTGTACTGCTCTTCTGCACCTGGACCCGGTCGATCCGTTTGCCCTCAGCAAAGGCCGTCATCTTTCCGGTGATCAAGTCATACTCCGTACCGCTGTAGGGTGCCTGGGCGGCATACCCCATATCCTCCAGAAGCTTTCGGAAGGCTTCGCAGGCATCGTTGTCGCCGTGGTTGACAAAGGTCAGCGCCGGTTTTTTGCTCATGCTGCGGACCCATCGGACCAGGCCGCTCTGATCTGCGTGACCGCTGGTGCCCCTAAGGGTTCGGATCTTTGCATTCACCGCAATTTCCTCGCCAAAGAGCTTTACGGATGTAACGCCATCCTGCAACCTTCTGCCCAAAGAGCCCTGGGCTTGATAGCCTACAAACAGCACAATATTATTGGAACGCCACAGGTTATGCTTTAAATGGTGCCGGATACGACCGGCCTCACACATACCGCTGGCGGAGAGGATCACCTTTGGCTCGGGATTTTCATTGATGAGCTTGGATTCATCAGAGCTGACCGACAGTCGGATACCGTCAAACCAAATGGGGTTGATACCCTGCCGGAGCAAATCCCGGGTCTGCTCATCAAAGTTTGTTTCGTCGCATTGCAGAAAAATAGAGGTGGCTTCCACCGCCAAGGGGCTGTCAACGTACACCGGAAATCCTTCATGGCCGGTTACCAGTCCCCGGAGTTTGATCTGCCGAATGGCGTAAAGCATTTCCTGGGTCCTACCCACCGCAAAGGAGGGAATAATCAGATTGCCCCCAGCATCCAGGGCTTCCTGAATGTACTCTGCCAGGCTTTCCACCGGGTCCCGGAAATCTTCACCGGAATCGTGGAGTCGGTTACCGTAGGTAGATTCGATGACCAAATAATCGGTTTCCTCCACGGTTTGTGGGTCATTGATGAGGGGCTGATTGATATTGCCCACATCTCCGCTGAAAAGGATTTTCTTGGTTTGTTCCCCCTCTGTCAGCCACAGCTCAATGCAGGCCGAGCCCAGCAGGTGGCCAATGTCCGTAAACCGCAGGGTCACACCCTCCCCTGCCCTGATCATCTCGCCATACTGGCAGGGACGGAATCGGGAAATTGCTCCCAGTGCATCGTCCATATCGTACACCGGTTCCGGCGCAGTCTCACCGGAGCGCTCTGCCTTGCGTTTGCGCCATTGGGCTTCGGACATTTGAATATGGGCAGAATCCCTGAGCATGATGCTGCAAAGATCGGCTGTGGCCTGGGTAGCATAGATCGCACCCCGGAAACCATCCTTATACAGTTTTGGCAGCATGCCTGAGTGGTCGATATGGGCGTGGGTCAGAAAAACTGCCTCCACATCCATAGCCGGAATGGGCAATGGAATGTTTTGGAACACATCGATTCCCTGCTCCATACCGCAGTCCACCAAATAATGCCGACCGCCCACTTCCAAAAGTGTGCAGCTACCAGTTACCTCGTGAGCAGCACCAATAAACTGAATCTTCATTGTGTCACCTCCCGGTATTCTTCTCTACCTATACTATACACGGATTTTTATGCGATGACTACTGCTAAAATGCAAACATTTTGTAAATAGAAAAGGGCACGAGACCGTGCCCTTTTTATCACATATTTTCCAGTGCTACCCGGGCAGCATCCTGCTCTGCCCGTTTTTTGCTGCTGCCCACACCACGGCCAATGACTTCGCCGTTCAGTGTCAGTTCCACTTCGAAATGCTTATCGTGATCTGGGCCGCTTTCTCCAACGAGGGCATAGGCCAGGACCTGATTCCGTTTCTGCTGCACCCGCTCCTGCAGGGCAGTTTTGTAGTCCTTGTTATTTACCGGAGCAATGCTCATCTGTTCCAGCACAAATTTCTGTACAAACTGCTTGGCAGCATCCATACCGCCGTCTAAGTAGCAGGCTGCAATGACAGATTCCACGGCATCCGCCAGAATGGAATCCCGGCTGCGGCCGCCGCTCTGTTCCTCACCCTTGCCCAAAAGCAGATGCTCGCCCAGGCCGATCCGCTGGGCGATCTGAGCCAAAGCCCGCTCACAGACCATGTCTGCACGCATCCGGGTCAGTTCACCCTCCGGGCGGTCCGGGAAATTGCGGTACAGGTGATCCGCCACCAGCATGCCCAGGATAGAGTCGCCCAAAAACTCCAGCCGTTCGTTGCTCATAAGGCTATTATGCCAGCGCTCGTTGGCATAGGAAGAATGGGCCAGGGCGTTTTGCAGCAGGGTGATGTTCCGGAACCGGTAGCCGATGGCAGTTTCCAGATCCTTAATCATGGCTAGTCTCCTTTGCCTGGCTGAGCTTTGCCAGTTCCTCGGCCAGCTCCTCAGCCGCATTGGCCTTGGCGGCCTCCTCTGCCTGGCGCACTGCGTTACGGAAAGCCAAAGCATCGGAAGAACCGTGGGCCTTGATCACCGGCTTCTTGATACCCAGGAACTGGGTGCCGCCGATCTCCCGGTAGTCCATCATCTTCATTACTTCGTCCACGCCGGGCTTGCAGAACAGGTATCCGATCATGGAGAAGATATTGCGCTTAAAGATCTTGTGTTTCATCAGGCTGCCCATGAAATAGGCAGTGCCTTCGATGGATTTCAACAGCACATTGCCGGAGAAGCCGTCGCAGACCACAACATCCACCTCGCCCAGCAGCACATCACGGCCTTCGATATTGCCGATAAAATAGATGATACCCTGCTCGGAGGCTGCTTTCAGCAGGCCGTGGGCTTCCTTCTGCAGCGGCGTGCCCTTACTGTCCTCGGTGCCGATATTCAGCAGACCCACTCTGGGATTTTCGATACCCAGGGACTTCTTTGCGTGCAGGGCGCCCACCAGGCCAAACTGCAGCAAAAATTCCGGTGTGCACTCGGCATTGGCGCCGCAGTCAACGATGATGGTCTTGCCACCGGCCTTATTGGGCATAGCAGGGCCCATAGCCGCCCGGCGCAGGCCCTTGACCCGCTTGACAAGCAGGGTTGCGCCTGTCAGCAGAGCGCCGGTGCTGCCTGCGGAAATGAATGCGTCGCCCTGGCCGTCTGCCAGCATTTTCAGACCCACAACCATGGAAGAGTTCTTACGCTTGTGGATCACAGCAGCAGGATCGTCGTGCATATCCACCACATCGTCGGCATTGGCAATTTCCAGGCCCTTGGGCAGATCTGCGATGCCGTTTTCCCGCAGAACGCCCAGGATTTCCTCGCCGCGACCCACCAGAGTGATCTGGCTGCCATACTTTTTAACTGCTTCAACAGCACCCATAACAGGTGCCTGGGGCGCATGATCGCCACCCATTGCGTCCAGAATAATCTTCATAGCTTACCTCTTTTTCTTTACAAGCCCTGGGCGATCAGCGCATCGATCACCTCTAAAGATCGATTGGCGATGGCCAGGTTTTTCTCAGCTTTTTTGCGGATTCTCTGTGCCAAAGGTTCAATAATGCTGAAATTGATATTCATCGGCTGGAAATTGACGTTGCTTTCGTCGCAAACATACTGTCCCAATGCGCCGATGGCCGTGGTTTTGGGAAAATCAGGGATCTCCTTGCCCTGGACCTTGGCGGCCATGGCAACTGCTGCCAGGTAGCCAGAGGCGGTGCTTTCCACATAGCCCTCCACGCCGGTCATCTGTCCGGCAAAGGCTACCAAAGGATTGCGACGGTCGGCATAGTACCGATCCAGCAGCTTGGGAGATTGCAAAAATGTATTGCGGTGCATGACACCGTAGCGGACAAACTCCGCATTGGCAAGGGCAGGAATCATGGAAAACACCCGCTTCTGCTCGCCGAATTTCAGATGGGTCTGGAAGCCTACCAGGTTATAAACCGTTCCGGATGCATTGTCCAGCCGCAGCTGAACCACCGCATAGGGCTCCTTGCCGGTTTTGGGATCGGTCAGGCCAACAGGCTTCAATGGGCCAAAGCGCAACGTATCCTGACCCCGGCGGGCCATGACCTCCACGGGCATACAGCCTTCAAAGACATTCTTGTCCTCGAAACCGTGGACCTCTGCTTCCTCCGCCTTGACAAGCTCAGCTACAAAGGCATCGTACTGCGCTTTGTCCATAGAGCAGTTTACATAATCCGGTGTACCGCGGTCGTACCGGGACTGCCACCAGGCATGATCCATGTCCACAGACTCCGCTGTGACAAGCGGTGCGGCGGCATCGAAGAAGTGCAGATAATCTGTGCCGAAGTACTTGCCAATGGCATCGGACATGGTATCGGAGGTCAGCGGACCGGTGGCCATGATCACAGGGCCTTCCGGAACTTCTGTAACTTCCTCATCGATGACGGTGATATTGGGGTGATTGCGGAGCTTTTCGGTAACCATCCGGGCAAAGCCCCCACGGTCAACAGCCAAACAGCCGCCGGCTTCCACACGGGTGGCTTCCGCGCAGGCCATGATCAGGCTACCGCAGCGGCGCAGCTCCTCCTTCAGAAGACCTACCGCATTTTCCAGCCGATCGCCACGGAAAGAATTGGAGCAAACCAGTTCTGCAAAATCCGGGCTGTGATGAGCAAGGCTCATCTTTTTCGGCTTCATTTCATACAGGGTGACCTGGATGCCACGCTCAGCCAGCTGCCAGGCAGCTTCCGAGCCAGCAAGGCCCGCACCAATGACTTTTACAGCGGTCATTTCTTTGCGCCCCCTGTCTTTTTGGCAGTGGTTTTCTTCGCAGTGGTTTTCTTGGTGGTAGTTTTCTTTGCAGTCTTCTTGGGCTTTTCCTCGGCGGCGGCATCGGGCTTCTTATAGTAGCCGCGCTGATCCTCCGGCAGGAAATTACTGCAGGCTTCATTGATGCAGAAAGCTTTTTGACGGCCTCTGCCGGACTTCTTAAACATGGTCTTGCCACAGACGGGGCAATCCAATTCGGTGGGCACGTCCCAGCTCATAAAGCCACATTCTGCGCCCTTTTCGCAGGCATAGTAAGCATAGCCACGCTTGGATTTCCGCTTCAGCAAGGTGCTGTCGCACTTGGGACAGCGACCGGGCATCTTTTCCACAATAGCCTTGGTAGACTTGCATTCTGGCCAACCGGGGCAAGCCAGGAACTTGCCAAACCTGCCCACCTTGACCACCATTTTACGGCCACAAATGTCGCAGACTTCTTCGGATTCCTCTTCGGGGACTTTCAGGCGAGTGCCTTCCAGGGCAGCTTCTGCGTCCAGCATTTCCTGATGGAAACCGGTATAGAACTCGCTGAGGACATCCTGCCAATTACGCTTTCCGGCTTCCACATCGTCCAGCTTTGTTTCCATATTTGCGGTGAATTCCACATCGATGATATCGTTGAAACGATCCATCATCAAGCTGTTGACTACCTCGCCCAAAGGTGTGGGGGCCAGGCGCTTATCCTGCTTTACGACATATTCCCGATCCTGGATGGTAGACACGATGGAAGCATAGGTAGAAGGACGGCCAACGCCCTTTTCTTCCATGGCTTTAACCAGGGTTGCTTCTGTGTATCTTGCAGGGGGCTGAGTAAAGTGCTGCTCTTTGCGGATATCCTGGATGGCAGCCTTTTCGCCTACCTCCAAATCCGGCAGCGGAGATTCAGCAACCTCATTTTCATCGTCACGGCCTTCCTCGTACACCGCCACAAAGCCAGGGAATTTCATGCTCTGGTGGGTACTGCGGAAGGTATGGCCGGCACATTCGGTATCGATAGCCACGGTATCGTACACAGCATTGGCCATCTGGGATGCCAGAAAGCGGCTCCAGATCAGCTTATAGAGCTTGTACTGCTCCTTGGTCAGACTGCCCTTGATCCGCTCCGGATCCAGCTCCACATGGGTGGGACGGATGGCTTCGTGGGCATCCTGGGCACCGGATTTGGTCTTAAACACATGGTGTTTTCCGTAGTAGTAGGCGCTGCCATAGCGCTGGCGGATAAAGCTTGCCGCTGCATCCATAGCTTCATTGGAAAGGCGCAGGGAGTCGGTACGCATATATGTGATCAGACCCAAAGTGCCCTCCCCTGCTACATCCACACCTTCATACAGCTGCTGGGCAACTGCCATGGTGCGCTTAGGAGTCATATTCAGTTTCCGGGAAGCCTCCTGCTGCAAGGTAGAAGTGGTAAAAGGGGGCGCAGCAGAACGCTTCTTTTCTGCCTTCTTCACGTTGGTAACGGTAAATTCCTTGCCGGTAATATCCCGGACAACGGACTGCACCTGCTCCTCGGTTTCCAGTTCCTTCTTCTTGCTGTCACCATAATAATGGGCAACAAAGGAACCGGCCTTGCCGATACGGCTCAGCTGCACATCCAAGGACCAGTATTCCTTGGGAACGAAGGCCCGAATCTCATTTTCCCGATCCACCACCAAACGGGTGGCAACAGACTGGACGCGGCCTGCAGACAGACCCCGGCGCACCTTTTTCCACAGCAGCGGAGAAAGCTGATAGCCCACGATCCGGTCCAGCAAACGCCGGGCCTGCTGGGCATCCACCAGATCATAGTCGATCTCTCTGGGGTGGTCAATCGCTTCTTTGACCACATTGTGGGTGATCTCATTAAAGGTTACACGCTGGGCTTTTTGCTCAGACAGATCCAGCAGCTCCTTCAAGTGCCAGGAGATGGCTTCGCCTTCACGGTCCGGGTCAGTTGCCAGGTAAACAACATCAGCACCGGCGGCAGCCTTCTTCAGTTCTTTAATGAGATCTTCCTTGCCGGAAACCGGCAGATACTTGGGCGTAAAGCCGTGTTCCAAATCTACGCCCATGGTACTCTTAGGCAGATCCCGCAAATGGCCCATGCTGGCCTTTACGGTATATTCTGCTCCCAGATATTTTCCGATGGTCTTAGCCTTGGAAGGCGACTCTACGATCACAAGCTTATTTGCTTTGCTCATGAGATTACTCCAATCTTACGGTAATTAACTGCGTGTTACCCGTTTTCCGGGCAACTGACGGATCAACCCTTTGATCTGCAGCATGGTCAGCGCAGAAAGTACTTTTCCGGTAGGCAGTCCCAACTGTGCCACCAGATCATCCACCAGGCGTTCGCCATCCAGTAGTTCCATGATCCGTTTTTCATCCTCCGTCAGTTCCGGAGGCGCTTGTCTTTGGTCAATATACCCCGGGGGTTGCCGGTTGTCAATGGGTTTTTTCGCTTTCTTCTTGTCGGAAACCTGCTTGCTTATTGGCAAACGGGGCTTTTGTGCCACTTTTAGCGGATAATTTTCCGCCTCTGCCATTTCCTCTGCCGTGACAGTTTGGATAGCAGGCGCAGTATCCTGGGTCACTCTGTCCGGGTACAAATGGGCATATTCACTGACCACATCCCAGCCGCTCATAACACTGATCGCGCCTTCCCGAAGCAGCGCATTGCTGCCTGCGCAGGTGGGCACATCGATGTTCCCGGGAATGACAAACACATCACGGCCTTGGTCAGCCGCTTGTCTAGCAGTGATCAGCGCGCCGCTGCGCTCCGGCGCTTCCACTACCAAAACACCGTTGCTTAAACCGCTGATAATGCGGTTACGCTTGGGAAAATTCCACTTAAAAGGCTCGGTGCCGGGAGGAAATTCGGTGATGAGGCAGCCGCATTTTTCCGTATCGGCATACAGCGAGCGGTTAGATAGCGGATAAACAACATCCGCACCGCAGCCAAGCACGCCAACAACAGGCGTTCCTGCCGTCAATGCACCACGCATAGCCATACCGTCCACGCCGGATGCTACGCCGGATACGACGATGCCGCCACAACGGGCAATCTGATAGCCCATGCGTTTGGCTACAGTCATTCCGTAACCGGAGGCCTTTCGGGTACCCACCACGGCAATTACCGGACTTCCGTCCAGATCGGGCAGGCAACCTTTGTAATAAAGCACCACCGGAGGATCTGCAATATGCTTCAGCCGTGCCGGGTACGCACCGTCGTGCATGGTTAGGATATGGATTCCCTTATGCATACATTCTTTCAGAATGAGTTCCGCTTGCTTCAGATCCTTGTCTTCCAAAGCAGCGGCAGCATCCTCGGTCAGACCTTCCACACAGGCATAGATTTTGTTTTCTGCAAAGAAAATATCTTCCGGATCGTCAAAGTAATCCAAAAGCAGCTTCTTCTGTCGGCCGCTTACGCCAGGCCGTGTAGCAAGCCATATCCAATGGATCAGCATGGGGTTTTCTCCTATCTCTTTATTTTTCTGTCATCTCCCACATGACGATGGTTGCCGCCACAGCGGCATTGAGCGATTCACAACGAGGATTCATGGGGATAATCAGCTCTGCATCAGCATTCTCCAAAATCTCCCTGCGTACGCCCTGGCCCTCGCTGCCAATGACCACAGCCATATTCTTAAGGTCTGCATTACGAAGATCCTTGGCACGGTCAGTCAATGCTGTTACACCGATGGGAATATTTTGCGTCTTGCAGGCACCCTGCAAATTCTCCCAGGTGGTTTGAACCGGTTGGTTGCGGAACACCGCACCCATGGAAGCACGGACCACCTTATGGCTGTACGGATCGGCACAGCCTTCCAACAGCACCACAGGAATCTCCAAAGCATCGGCGGTACGCAGAATCGTACCCAAATTGCCCGGGTCCTGGATGCCATCCAAGATCAGCATACCAGGCTTGGGTGTAAATGCCTTATTCATCGGCAGGCGGCACAGGAACAGCGCGCCTTGGGGGGTCTGCATGGGAGAAATGGATTCCATTACATCCCCCGGAACCCGGATCACGCGAACATGCTCCGGTACTTCTGCATCCACGCCATCGGAAAGAATCACGGTATCTAAGCCCGGATACCACCGGATGGCTTCTTGCAGCAGCTTTGTACCATCGGCAACGAAGAGTCCAGTCGCTTCCCTCTCCTTACGGGAGTTCAGCAGCTTACGCACCTGTTGCAGCAGGGGATTTTTCCTGGCAGTTATTCTCTGCTCTGTCATAATTTCTGAACCTTCTCCAAAGCCTGAGCATCGCCCAGAACCACAATGACATCTCCCTCGCGGAACATAAAGTCCGCACCGGGAGAAACATTGATCCGGCCGTCCCGACGGATGGCGATAATATTAGCACCCAGCTTCGCCCGGACATTCAAATCCTTCAAAGTCTTTTCCCACCAGCTTTTGGGAGCAGGCACTTCCACAATGCCGTAATCTGCAGAAAGTTCGATATAGTCCAGCACATTGGGGGTAGACAAACTACGGGCCAAACGGGCGCCGTTTTCCTGCTCCGGGATGACCACCCGGTCTGCTCCAAGTTTCTGCAGAACCTTTCGGTGGGTCTCGTCATGAGCCTTGCACACCAGGTAGGGTACACCAAGCTCTTTCAAATTCATAGTCGTTAGCACCGAAGCAGACAGATCATCGCCGATGGCTACCACCGCACATTCCAAATTGCGGACGCCCAAGGCCTTCAGTACTTCCTTATCCTGGGCATCGCCCACCACGGCATGGGTCACATCGTTTGCAATCTGCTGGACCAGCTCAGAACGAACATCCATTGCCAGAACCTCACAGCCCAGGTGATACAGCTGGCGTGCCACTTGAGAACCAAACCGGCCCAAGCCGATGACAATATATGATTTCATAATAAATCCTCCTTAGCCGATGAGCAGATTGGTTTGGGCATACCGGAACCGGTCTTCGGCCTTATTTCCCATCAGGAAACCAAGGCTCAAAGTCAGCACACCCACTCTGCCAAAATACATATAAATAATGATCAAAATTTGCGCGCTTACGCTTAAATTCGCCGTGCCTACCGAGGACAGACCTACGGTAGCCAGAGCAGATACTGCTTCATAAAGTCCGTCGGTAAAGCCAACCGGAGATGTGGCGCTGATAAAGATTGCGCCAAAAAATGCCAGGCCCACCAAAATTGCCACGATCGTCATGGCATCCATCACTTGGGATGCGGGAATGGTGCTTTTAAACACACAAACAGAGTTTCTTCCCCTAGCCCGGGCGACCATAAACAGCACCAACACCAACAGCGTAACTGTCTTAACACCGCCGGCAGTCGAACCGGAAGAACCGCCAATGAGCATCAGACCCATGCTCAAGCCTTTACCGGCAGAGGTCAGCAGCCCTTGGTCCACTGCCATAAATCCGGCAGTACGAACGGTTACGGATTGGAAGAAGCCGTTAAGGATTTTATCGGGAACACTCATAGGCCCTAACGTGTCCGGGTTATTCCACTCCAGCAGGCAGAAGCCTACTGTACCGCCGATCAGCAGCGCACCGGTTATCAGCAGTACAAGTTTCGTGTATACACTAAACTTTTTCCAACTGCGGACACGGACAACCTCTTCCCAAACGAAGAAGCCTAATCCGCCCAGAACCACCAGGCCGCTGAGTGTCAGCAAAACCACCGGGTCATGCTGGAATACCATCATGCTTGCACCGGGCTGCAGGCAGCCGACGATATCAAAGCCTGCGTTGCAGAAGGCAGACACCGCATGGAAAACGCTCCACTTTGCGGCAGTTTCCCAGCCAAAGCTCGGCAAGAAGTGTAAAAACAGAATCATTGCGCCGGTAAACTGGATCAACAAGCTGCCTACCAGTACCCATTTCTGCAGCCGTACAACGCTGTCCATATCACTCATGCTCAGCGCCTGAGCCATAACCATCCGCTGACGGACACCAACCTTTTTACGCAGCAGCAGAATGACTAACGACGCGGCAGTCATAAAGCCCAGACCACCCAATTCGATCAGACACAAAATTACCGCCTGACCAAAGCCGCTCCATTGGGTCCAGGTATCATAAAGCACCAAGCCTGTTACGCAGGTAGCTGACGTAGCTGTAAACAATGCCGGGCGAAAACCGCAGGAAATACCGCTTCGGGAAGCGATGGGTAAACTGAGCAGCAATGTGCCCAAAGCAATAATGATTAAAAACACAATGGCAATAATCTGGGTCGGCGTAAGCTGACTGCGCCCTTTGGTAGCCATTTGTCGAAACAGCTTTTTTCGCAGGGACATAGATAGTCTCCTCTCTGCCACAACAGGCAATACTTCCACGATATTCATATATTATAATCAAAACACCAATGAAAAGCAAGATGTTTCTATATTAGGCAAAAAAACAGAGCGCATACACGCCCTGTTTTTTCTCTTACAGCAATTCCAGTAATTTGCTAAGATACTGTTTTTTATCATACATTTGTGCCCGGGCTTTGCCGCTGTTGCCCATGTTTTCCAAAAGCGCTTTATCTGTCACCAGACGATCCATGGCCTCTGCCAGACCGTCAACAAAGCCCTCTCCTCTCGGCACTGTAATGGCACAGCTGTCATCCACGCTTTCCGGTATTCCTCCGGAATCGCTGACGATCAGCGGCTTGCCGGCAGCCATAGCCTCCAGCAAGACCAGAGGCGATGCCTCACCACCGGTAGACGGAACCACCACGGCATCTGCACAGGCGTACTGCCTTGCAATGGTGTTATAGTTCACATAGCCGGTAAAAATGATCTTATCCTCTACTTCCAGAGAAAGATCCCGCAGTTCCTTCATAAAGGCATTCTCTGTATTTGCACTGAACCATTTTGCACCGACAACCAGTAGTTTTACATTATTGTGCTTTTTCGCTAACTGCAAAAATGCTTCCACCAGTTTTTTAACACCTTTACTGGGCGTGATTCTGCCAAAAAATGCAAACACCGTATCGGAAGGTGCAATATTGTAGGCATTTCTTACCTCTTCCCGCATCTCAGGAGATATATTCGTGAATGCGTCCACATCCACAACATTTCTGAGCACCGCCACATTGTCAGCCTTACTGTCGATGGTTTGAATGCAGTTACGAATGTACTCGCTTACCGCCAGGAATTTTGTTGTGCCTTGATATATTTCATTTGCCAGGTAATAGTCCTTTTGCAGGTGATCGTTGTGCACATGAAGAACCACCGGCACATTGGTCTTCTTACGCAAGTAAGGCACATAATCTATGCTGTTCTCTACAATCACGCAATCAAAGTCGGACTCGTTAATGATCTTAGCCACATCCATCAGGAAAGGATAGACATGGAAAGCCGCGGGTAAACGCAATTTTCTGCTCACTCGATTTGTAAAACCTGTGATTTTATTGAGAATCTTGTGTTCTCCCAAATACACAAACTTTGTATTCGGATACATTTGGGATTCTTGGTAGGCTTTTTCATCATATGTGGAAAAAACAGTCAATTCCGCTAACTTTTCCGTTTGATTGTTCTGAACGAAAAAATGGATCAAATTCTCCACAGCACCACCTTTCACCGGCGGCAGGGGCATGATACCGTATGATACGATCGCGATCTTCTTCATACCGTTGTCCAATCACTTTCTTTTTCTTGCTCACAGAGCTTTTTATACATTACATCACAAAATCCTATCTGTGTCAAGTTCTCAAAAAAACAGGGCGCAAAGCGCTCTGTTTTTTTACAGCAGATATCCGGCTGCAATACCCAGCACCGCAGAAAGGCAGATCAAAAGAATCGGATGCACTTTCTTGAATGCCAGCACCAGCATTACAGCAAAAATAACCAAGGATACATAAAAATCAACTTGCGTAAATACAGCCCAAGTCAGACCGGCAGGGAAAAATACTGTCAGCACAACGGACAAAATTGCACCACCGATCAGGCCAACCACTGCAGGCTTCAATCCCGTCATGCAGCCTTTGATCACACGGCTTTCCCGGAACTTATCGTAGCATTTGGCGACGATCAGGATCACGACAAAGCTGGGCAGCACCACGCCCATGGTAGCGCAGAAAGAGCCGAATACCGACAAAAGCCAGCCGCCTTCCTGTCCGCCTACAACAGAGCCGATGTAAGTAGCCATATTGATGGCAAAAGGACCGGGAGTGGATTCACTAACTGCCACGAAGTTAATAAGGCTTTCGGGGCTGATGATGTGCCCCCAACGCAGCAGCACCTGCTCCTGGATCATAGGGAGCATGGCGTAGCCGCCGCCGAAGGTAACAGCACCGATCATAAAGAAGGTCAAAAACAGTTCAAGAAAACTCATTTTTCAGCCCTCCTTTCCAGGTATCTGGAGGTAATCAGTCCAAAAACGGCGCAGCCAATGATGACAAACAGCACATTGATGTCAAAAAATGCTGTCAGCACAAAAGAGCAGGCCATGACAACATAGGCAGGCCAACCCTTGGGGCTTTTCTTATACAGTGTCCACAACGACTTGCACAGCAGCGCCAGCACACCCGCACGGATACCGGCAAATGCATAGCGCACTGCTTCCAGCTCCTGGAACTGCTGCAACACAAAGGAAAGCGTGAGAATAATCACGAAACTGGGCAGCACAACTCCCAAGGTCGCCAGCACAGATCCAAAAATGCCAGCCGCCCGGTAACCGATAAAGGTTGCGGAGTTAATGGCGATGGGGCCGGGGGTAGATTCGGCAATAGCCAGGATTTCCAGAATATCGTCATCGCTGACCCAGCCGTGCTTTTCCACCGCTTCTTTTTGGATCAGCGGGATCATGGCGTAACCGCCGCCAAAGGTAAAGGCGCCGATCTTAAAGAACGCGCCGAAGATCTGAAACAGATCCTTTGCAGAACGCTTCATAGGATCTCCCCCTGATTTAGTGGCAGCTGTGGCTGCCGCAACCGTGGCTGCCGCAGGCATGGTCGTGACCATGGTGGGCATCATGGTGGCTGCAGCGGGCATTGGGATCGAAATCCAGAACACCTGCAGCAAAAGCCTCTGCGGCCTCGTCCGCATCGCCGGAAACACCGCCGTATACAGCAATGCCGGCATCGGCCAGAGCAAACCGGGCACCGCCGCCAATACCGCCGCAAATCAGCGCATTCACGCCCAGTTCTGCCAGCAAACCTGCCAGAGCACCGTGGCCGCTGCCGTTGGTCTGCACCACCTGGGATGCAACGATCTTGCCTTCCGCAATTTCGTACAGCTTAAAGGCTGCCGCATGGCCGAAATGCTGAAAAATCTGTCCTGCTTCATATGTAATTGCAATTTTCATAATTATCCTCCTTGGAAAACAAGGCACCGCTACAGCAGTGCCTTGTATCATCAGTTGTCTAGTGGCTTCATGGTGGGGACCTCTGGCCCTGAATTAACATAGCTCTTTGCAGTTCTACAAATGCCTCCATATTACATACCCTTTCAGCCTTTGATATCACGTAAAATTACGTATCTCTACATATCCATGCGGCATTTTGGCGTAGTAATTGGCGTAGTTGGCGTAGTAGATTAAATTTGCTTATCCTTGAAGAATTCGGCCAGGCTTGTAAACTCTCTTTGTTTCAGATCCTTGGTCACGTCGCAATAGATGTCCATCGTCGTGCTTATGTCCGCGTGTCCTAAAACATTCTGAATTACCTTTACATTGATACCCGACTCACAAAGTCTTGTCGTAAAGGTATGCCGCAAGCTGTGGCAACTAAAGGGCGGAAGCAATACAGGATTTTCTTCACCTTTCAGCAGAACCTCATCATTACAATCACGGATAATACGGCGTATCGCCTTGTTGAGCGTTCCTTGATGCTGCACATCACCGTATCTATTAACGAAAATAAAATCGGTGTAGCAGTCAACAATCGCCTTACACTTAACCCCGGATATCTCCTGATTTTCCTTCTCCATAAGAAAAGCTTTCTTAACATCATCAAGCATCGGGATTGTGCGTTCACCGGCTTTTGTTTTCGGCGTATTCACGCTAAAGGAACAGCCATTATTACCCCCGTGATTATAATACACCAAAGTATGATTTACGTCAATAATTCCTTCATCTAAATCAATGTCGCACCAACGAAGTCCCACGACCTCGCCTACACGCATACCCGTTCCAAGCATAACAGCAAATACGGGATACCAATGATTATATTTTGGGTGATTCTTGATAAAATCAATAAACAGCTTTTGCTCGGCAACGGTAAGTGCTTTCCGCTTTTCGACCTCAAAATTGTGCGACTGTTTCAGTTCCTTCAGCATATTGTCGGTGGGATTGATTCGGATATATCCATCATCCACCGCCAAATTAATGACCTGATGCAGAACCGTATGCACATTGTCAATGGTGGCAATTTTCAATATTTTTTCGTCAGCCATTCTGTTGTAAAAGCGTTTCACATCAGACTTTTTGACTGAAGCAATACGAAGTTTGCCAAATGTGGGGCGTACAAACATATTGTACATATATTTGTAATTCTGAAAAGTGTTGTCCTTCAGTCCCCTTTTCAGATCACACCACAATTCAAACACATCATTGACCGTAACATAACGAATCTCGGTTTTTATGCCATCTCGCTTATCAATTATGATCTACTCTTCTTTTTCACGAAGTTCCTCAAGCGTACTTGCGTAAATAGCATGACGTTTGCCGTCCGGTGTACTCCAACGGTAATCATATATACCGTCAGCTCTTTGGGATTCTCCTTTGCGAAGGGTAACCCTGTCTTTATCTAATCTTCTACCTTTCTTTGTACTCATATTTATCTAGCTCCTTTCAATACCTGTCAGCATTGAAAAGTACTATGATAGTACTTATGTTATAGCACATGTTCTTCATTTTTTCAAGACAATGCTGACAGGATTGATAAATCTTATATCGAATAGGACTTGTCGATATACTCATCAAGCTTTTTACGCTTTATTAGCCTTTTCGTCCCAATGAACAAAACGAAGGGGCAGTCATCCCTACTGTAACCAGTTCCTTTAGGTTACATTGTTTCGCATTTCCCATTTCCCATAGTTCTTCATTTGAATTCCTCCTTCATAAATATGAAAAATATATTTTGACTCCCACTGGGAGAACAAAAACAAAATTAGCAGATAAACGAAAAAGCACCCATCCGTCCATGGATGGGTGCTAACAATACGCTTCCTCTTTGCTTTCACCGAAGGAAAGCTTTATGACAGCAGAATATGATGCGGTAAATTTCTTCGTTCGTTTTCTATATTCTGCAATCCTTACAAGGGGGCTTGGCCCTTGCAACGAGGAAAGCAAACACCTTCTTTTGGAACGGCAGCTTTCGTTTATCATTTAAAACACTCCTTCGTAACTATAAGTTTGGTATAGGCAGTATAGCACAACGAATTCACCTATTGCAATAGGTTTTGGCATAGTGGGACCTGACAGGTCCCATAACTTTTTTACCCATCATTTTTTGAAAAAAGATCCGCTGCCGACACGCGAAGTATCTCTGCATTTTTGCTGATCACTTGCAAGGACGGATCGATCTTTCCGTTCAGCACACGGGTTATGTACCATTCGTTTTTCCCGATTTTGATACTCAACCATCGTGCTGACTTATCCTTCTCCCTCAAATAGCGGGTAATATTGTCTTCCAAAATTTTTCTTGTTTTTTCATAATTACTCTCGTTTTTCATAATAATGACCTCTCATACATTAAATTTCAGCTAAAATTCGGGACAAAAATCTTCTTTCGACTGATTTTTTATAATGTATGAGAGGTTATGGTTGCGTTTCAAGAAAACAATACGGAAGTGCGAAAAATTTTTGTCTAAGCCCGTTTTTTAGTAATTTAATCAATTTTTCTAAAAAGTCAAGGGATGCTCGTCAGCCGGCAACTCAATGTAAAAGCCCGTTCGACATTACTGCCGAACGGGCCTTGTTACATTGTGTTACGAAAATTTTTTAAGAAATTTTGAGAAATTTTCGTCATGAACGGGGCGCAGAAAAGTCTGCGCCCCATACTCATTGCTTAATCAGGATATTCTTTCCACTCAAGGGAACCTAAGAAATTTTTCTTCTCTAGCTTGAAGTAGCCATCGGAACAGTTAATGAAGGTGCCTTCCTTTAAACCGCCATCCCAATCATCGTTGCTATTTGCCACTACATCCTTCCATTCTTGCATTGTCCCGTTGAAATTAATAGTTAGTTTCTTCTTGTCATTGCCAAACAAGTCGTTACGAGAGAATACATTTTTATCCATATACAGAAGAGAATTAGGCAAGTGCACTTCTGCCAAATTAGGCGTCCATGCGAGTGAATTCCATTCCAGACGCTCTACATTTTCTTCAATCGTGATCTTAGTAACAGTATTCTCATAGTTATCCCAATCGCTCTCACCGTCTTCGTTGGTTATTCTATATATAACCCGCACGGGAACACCGCCCACATTGCCGGGAACCGTGACTTCAGCAGGTAAAGTGTCTATTGCTACAACTCTATAGTAATCTACGACACCGTCATCAGGTTGCTCGTAAACAGGCTCCAGGTTTAAATAACCTTGATAGTCATACTCGGGACGAACAAGAATATCCGCAGTAGCACCTTTCATGTCATAATTAGACCACGTTACGTAAATATGATTTCTATTTTCAACTTGGTTTTCATTCTTCAACCATTGATCTACAATTGCTTGGCCTTCGCCGGAGATAGAAGAAGCCCCCTCGGTAAATTCTTCGCTGTAGATCAAACTACCGTCTGTATCAATAAAATTGATCGTATATTTATTATACCAAGAAGCATAAAGGGTATAATCGTTCGTGTTATTTCTCGGAATCGTTGTTACAGCAACACCGTTAGCATTGATCCATTGTTTAAAATCAGCCTCCCCATTCGGTGACCCTATTACAGTATAGTCAATCGTTGGATCGGTGTGATAATCCACTAAATACACCTCATCACCAACCATATAGGTAACCGTAAACAAAGGATTAAATTCTACCTCGGCAAAGCCGGATATGTTCAGTGTGTCTGTCAGAGCTGCATAACCTACAGTCATAAACAAAAACGAAAAAGAGAGTACACAGCCGCCTAAAATTTTCATCCACGTTTTCATATGCACTCTCCTTTCTCTGTATTGCTTACAGTATTACTTTAGTACGAATTCGGAAGAATCAGCCTTATGAGCTGAGCGTTCCTCGTGAGCGTAAAGTTCATCGTAATTATCCACTTTGATTTCAAATGCATAGAGCATCTTAGAATCTGTAGGAATTAAGAAGCGGGACATCGTCTGATCTCTGTTTTCGGTCATCAAAATAGGTGCCTGGAGCGTATCTCTTATGCCTAACAACTCGTTAAAACTCTTTATATTGATGATTTGATAGCCCTCGTCGTTGAAATCTCCTTCGATGCGCTGAATATAGGAACTGTAAGAATTCAGCATTCTCTGCACCTTAACGGTGTAGGTAACGTCCTCGTTGCGCGACAAGCGCATATAAATTGTCAGTCCAAGTGCCTGCAATAGTGCGAGCACAGCAGTCACATATCCGATAATCAGGAACACCTTCTGATTCATAGTATTCTGGTATGCAAGGACCTTGCTTTCCGTTTCAGGCGCACTTGTCGTGCAGTTGATATCCATAGTCAACTCGTTCAAAGGAACACGAACATCGGTAAAATATGTATTCTCATTGCACTTCTCAAATTGATCGCAGGTACTCAGCATCTGCACCTTCATCGTGATAATCAATGTTGCCGTAGCATTTTTTAAATCATATGCGGTCATAAAATCTGATGCGAATTGATTGAATTTTGGAAAATCAATCGTGACCTGCTCCTGAATTTCGACCTCATTACTGTTTGCAATTGCTTTTTGCGTACAAGGCAGCAACGCTTCTTCAACAGTATAATAAGGCTTTCCTGTATCTTTATCTTCTACAACAACCTGTGCCATAATGCTGTAACTATAATCAAGAGACACATCTGATGCATCCATACCCATTTGATATTGGAAATCAGCCATGATATGATCAATCAAATGTGCAATATAGGTTTGGTCCTCTCCTCTGACGAGGTCGTCAAAATACTCATTCTCCTGATAAACGACCTTATAATCTATCTCGCTGCTCTCGGTATACTCAATATAGTAAGTACGGTCAAGGCGATTGTATGTTAAGAAGCACCCTAATGCAATTACTGCAACCACTATAAGGGCAACAGCTTGAATGAGAATCCATTTTTTGCGATTTTTCTTATATTGCTGTCGGTTTAATATTTCTCTTTCTGACATAATTCTCTCCCTCTATCAACGGTCAAATAAACTTCTCATCCAAAGGGTTGGATAACCTACATATGGCAATTTATAGCCAACGATTCCAATAATCTGCGATTCGGTAACAAAACCAGAATCCGGATCTTCGTTGGCATCGCCCTTGGTATAATAGCGTGTAATTCCATCGATGATTTTTATATCCAGGACTCTGTGAATAACCACAGAGCCGTTTTTTTCAAAAACAATAACTTGTCCTTCCTGAACAGTTTGATCCTCGTACCGTTCGCAGATGGCAACATCGCCCTTGTTTAGTTCCCCGGTCATAGATTCCGTGGCAATAACATAGGCACCGTAACGAAATTGATTGGAAACAATCATAACCGTACCGATCATTATAACAAGGACTAAAATAGTAAGTATAATTGAAATGATTCGTGCAGAACGCTTTGTTTTTTTTAGCGCATAACGGCGTTTTTTCTCAAACAAAGCGTCGATAAAGAAATAAATAGCAATCGGAATCAATATCCGAAACAGGTTCAGCAAGGAATCTGAGATACACGGTGAGATGGGCAATAAATATGCATGAAGCGTAGTAATCAAGCGATAAGCCAAATTAGGATATATGCCGTACCGCTTGGATAAGTAGTGATACAAACAGTTCGATAGTACTGCTGGCAAAAATGCACCCGCCGCCAAATCCATAAATCTATTAAAGGACGTAACGGAAGGTAAGTTGGAGCAAATCAGCATATCCGCTATTATGCAGGAACACCAGCATAGTATGTTGGATAGCCTGTCCCGCTGTGCAACTGTCACGGAGCGAATAATTTCCGTAAATAAGATGACAGCCGAAATTGGCAGAAAGAATTTAAAAAAGTTCGATACAGTCAGCTGATAGGGATTTTTGTAAAAGCCGAAAGGTATGCCCGAGAGGTAATAACCCATTACGTACACAAGGGCTATAACAGTCAGAATGAGAAGTACCTGCCCCTTATTGATACTCAAAATATCTCTCTTCTTTACAAATAGGGGCATAAGCACCGCCAAAGGTAACAACAGTATTGCCGCCGCAATTCTCCCGCTGAAACCAAAAGGAACGAAAAGTGCAAAAAGGAGGACGGCAAAAACCGATGCAGAAAAAATATGTAAAATTCGTTTGTCGGACATTTGCCGTCCTCCTTTCCATGTTATTCATTCACGCTTATGGCACAAGCCTTATCCTGCAACCGCAGTCAGCTCAATGATGAAGGAGCCACTAATGGTATCGGTAGGAGTCTCCTTCAGCATTACAGTGACCGTATAGGTCAAGCTTTGACCAGCAGCAAGAGTTTTTGCCTGTCCGGCCCAGTCGCTGGAGATTGTGAAGTACGCTTCGTTTGTGTTACTGCTGATAGAAGGCGTGACGGTTGCTTCCAAGTCACCATCATTCTGAATTGTGAAAGTGAAGGTAGCGGTATCTCCGGCACCCTGCAGGGTATTTGCGGTAAAGGATGCCTTGTCATTATTGTCGGTATTAACAGAAGCAGTATTACCTGTCTGATTTGCCACGGCATTGCTAAAATGGATATCCTCATTGTAAGCATCTTCAGCGGCAGACTTGTTAACGTCGGCACTACCTGTGATATCCAGCACATCGGTCAGTGCTGCATAACCTACGCTCATCAGCATTACTGCAACCAACAGGAATGCCACTACTACTCTTTTTCTGTTTTTCATTGTGTTTTACTCCTTTACGTGTTTTTTGTATTTTGGGGAATTTTGATGCTATGCATCGCTTTATTTTTCCGACAACATCAACTCTTACAATGTTCATGCTTGAATCAATGTGACGTTAAAATCATGTTGTTATCACGGTGGCCTCCCTCCTTCATTCACAGCCATGCGATAACAAAACGGCGCATATCGCCCGCTATTAAGAGGTGGGCGCAATACGCCGTTATTCATCCGCATAAAAGGTACGACAAAATAGGCAGAGTTGCCCCTACCTTGGCTTTTAAGAATTATACGCGAAGAATTCATTTTGTCAACCTCTGTTTATAACTTTTCATATTATATTATGGCATAATTCGACTGTATTTGCAATATGTTTTCAAATGTCAAATTATTTTTAACACAAAAGTTACATAAAACTTTTAGGAAATCCACCTTTTTTCTTGGGTTTCTGCTCATCCATCATCATATCCAAACGGTTTGCCATAAAGTCGAGAAAGTAATTTTCGTTATTAAGGTACTCAGCTATAGGATACGGCAACACCAAAACAAGAGCACTGTTATCGTCCCGATAGTTTTTTCGTACACGAAGTACCGAGGAAGATACGCATTGATCGAAGGCCCCGTTCCGTCCCACCAAAAAATCTACATACTCATTTTCGTCAATAAGTTTCCGTATTTGCTCTTCCAGAAGGTTCCCTACCTTTATGATATTATCCACGTACCGGTGACCAAAAAATGCCACAGAATAAGTCCTCATATCTCGCTCCTTATTAAAACACCCACCGAACCGTTTTAGTCCGGTGGGCTATTCCAATGACTCAGCTATCTCATCATGCGTGTGTATAGCGGTCATTTAGAATTGTTTGTGGGTTGATTTCCTGCATTTTCTCCATTGTATCATATATAAGCCAATATTGCAACACCTTTACCGCCTGACAACCAATAGTATTATAATCTTTATGGGGTACAATATTATAAAAGGCGGTGAGATTATGGACGAAAAGGATTTTGCTTTGCGGTTCGCGCAACTGCGTGAAAAGGAAAATGTATCCGCACGAGAAATGAGTTTGGCTATTGGTCAGAATCCCGGTTACATCAATAACATTGAGTCGGGAAAATCATTGCCCTCCTTGATGGGTATTTTCTATATATGCGATTACTTAGGTGTTTCGGTAAGTGAGTTCTTCGATCTTGATACCAAAAATCCTACCAAGCTCAACGGCATCATCAGCGATCTTAAAAAGCTGGATGACCAACAACTTGAAAGCATCGCCAATCTCGTAAAAGGATTAATCAAGAAGTAAACACAAACAAAATTAAGGACGGTGACTAAAATCAGCCATCGTCCTTTTATTATTATTGAACCAACGACAATTCGATTAACAGTTGTAGGGTCCAAATTATATGCCATTTACATGGATTTATATGGACTTATGGGGCGATTTTTACCCCAAAAAACGCATTCGTCCATTATCTCAACCTGCAAAAATAACAGCGCATTTTCCCTGTATTCCCAACACTTTTTCCCTCCAAAAAGTGGAGCCACTAAGAAATCAACATATGCTCTACCCTCTTTTTTGATACAAAAACCTATACAAAAATTATTTTTTCTGAGAAAAATGATATTTTCTTGAAACGCGATTTTAACTCTCATATATTATTAACATAGAAGTTCACCACAAAATGAATGAATGAGTGAATTGAACAACACTGCAATGAGCCGGACATTGCAGAAGGATGAATGTGTCAAACTTCTAAATATTTTTGAAGGAGGCATTCATATGTCCAAAGCTATGAATCCCGTGCCAATTTACCACAAGATCACACTAACTATTGAGGAGGCCGCTGATCTGAGCAACATCGGCATCAACAGAATCGATGCCATGCTGCGCAAGCCGAATTGTCCGTTTGTATTGTTCGTGGGGAAAAAGAAATTGGTAAAGCGCAAGGAGTTTGAAGAGTTTATCAGCAAAAGCCTTTACATCTGATAGCATCTCATAAATTCTTGTGGAAAAGTTTTCATTATTGTCTTGAGAAAAAGGGCGCACTGTGTTATTATTATAGTGTAGCAGTGTGCTCTTTTTCGTCAAGGCGGAAAGGAGTTCATCTATGGGAAAGAATCTCAAAGGCAAAGAATGTGGTAAGGGTATCTACCAAAGAAAGGATGGTCGATACAGCGCAAGGTATATTGATAAAGCAGGAAAGCGACACGAAAAATATTTCCAAACGCTTCCGGAAGCACGCAACTGGATGGAGGACGCGAAATACGCGGACAAGCACGAAGAAGTCTTTATAGCGACCGAAACCACCGTTGACGAATGGTTCGAATTTTGGATTGAGAATATTGTTGGCAACTTAGCTCCCAACACGATTCGCAATTACCGGGAACGATACATTCGAAACATCCAACCTGTTATCGGAATGATGTATCTGTCCAATGTAAAACCAATGCACTGCAAAAAGGTATTCATCCTGATGGATGCCGATTATGCGGGCTCTACCATCCGTCAAACTTACATCACCATGGGTACCATGTTCAAGGCAGCAAAAATGAATGACTTGATCAGAAAGCACCCCATGGACGGCGTTCGCTACACAAAGCCCGTCCGTGCAAAGGATGATATCAAATTTCTGACACGGGACGAGCAACGGCTCTTCCTTGAGCAAGCAAAACGTTCGCACAACTACAACCAGTATGCGCTGATTCTTGAGACCGGACTTCGCACCGACGAATTGATCGGTCTGACCTGGGACGCGATTGATTTTGAGAAACGCACCCTGACCGTAAACAAGACCTTGGAGTTTCGGTACAAAAGCCAGACCTGGCGTGCAGGACCGCCTAAGACGCCTCAGAGTTATCGAACCATTCCGTTAACGGACAGGGCTTACGAAATTCTCAAAAGCGTCTGGGAGAGCCGTGAGGGTCGTAAGGAGTCCCCTATTCTATCAGAAGTCTTGGAATATATGGACCGTCGTACAGGACACACGTCCAAACTCGTCATGCGTGATCTTGTCTTTATCAACTATCGCACCGGAGCACCGGCGAAAAACAGCTCTTATGATGCCCATCTGTACAAGCTCTGCGACGAAGCAGGAATCGAACGTTTTTGTATGCACGCGCTCCGTCACACCTATGCGACCCGTGCCATCGAAAGCGGAATGCAGCCGAAGGTGCTGCAAAAATTGCTGGGTCACGCCAGCATCCAAACCACCATGGATCGGTACGTTCACGTAACGGACGAAGCTATGGATCAAGCTGTGAAGCAATTTGAGAAAAATGGGGTATCGGCATAAAAGTCTATGCTATTCCATAGCAAAATGGCGTAAAAATGGCGTAAACCCAAAAGTGCCAAATGCCGAAAACCCTTGCAAATAAAGGATTTTTTGAAGGAGAAGAAACAAAAATGAAATTAGGTATCGTGGGACTGCCCAATGTTGGCAAGTCCACTCTGTTTAATGCCATTACCAACGCCGGTGTGCCGGCAGACAACTACGCATTCTGCACCATTGACCCCAACGTAGGTGTGGTCAGCGTGCCCGACGAGCGGCTGAACTGGCTGAGTGATTTCTACCAGCCCAAGAAGACCACCCCCGCTGTCATCGAATTCGTGGACATCGCAGGTCTTGTCAAGGGTGCGTCCAAGGGCGAAGGCCTGGGCAACAAGTTCCTGAGCAACATCCGCACCACCGATGCCATCGTGCATGTTGTGCGGTGCTTCGAAGATTCCAACGTGACCCACGTTGAGGGTTCAACCGATCCCCTCCGGGATATTGACATCATCAACCTGGAGCTGGTGATGGCCGACATCGAAATGGTGGAGCGGCGTATCGATAAGGCACAGAAGGCTATGAAGGGCGGCGACAAGAAGTTTGCCCGGGAGGTGGAGTTGTTCACCGGATTGCTGCAGCATCTGAACGAAGGCAAGCTAGCCCGGACTTACACCGATGATGCCGAGGATCTGGCGCTGATCGGCACTTCCGATCTGCTGACCCTAAAGAAGACCATTTACGTGGCAAACCTGGCCGAAAGCGAAATCAACGAGCCCGAAAGCAACCGTCATTTCATGGCAGTGAAGGCTCTGGCCGATGCCGAAGGCAGCCAGCTGCTGCCGATCTGTGCCAAGCTGGAGGCTGACATTGCCGAGCTGGATGATCCCGACGAAAAGGCCATGTTTATGGAAGAGTTGGGCGTTGCTGAATCCGGTCTGGACCGGCTGATCCGCAGCTCCTATGCCCTGCTGGGCCTGATTTCCTTCCTCACTGCAGGCGCAGACGAGTGCCGCGCCTGGACCATCAAGAAGGGCACCAAGGCTCCTCAGGCCGCCGGCAAGATCCACACGGACTTTGAGCGCGGCTTCATCCGGGCAGAGGTGATTGCTTTTGAGGACATGAAGGATTGCGGCACTATGGCCAACGCCAAGTCCCAGGGCAAGGTTCGCAGCGAAGGCAAGGAATATGTAATGAAGGATGGCGACATCGTCAACTTTCTGTTCAATGTATAAGCGTACCGCCGGAGAGTTTTTCTCCGGCGGTTTTTTCGGCAAGATTTTGTTTGCATTTTTGAACATAGTGGTGTATAATGCTTTCCAGTGGTTCATCCGGACTTAGCGAAGTTTGGTATCGCGCTTGATTTGGGTTCAAGAGACCGTGGGTTCGAATCCCGCAGTCCGGACCATAAGAAAAGCAAAGGTTTGATACAAAAGTATTGAACCTTTTTTTCTTTGCATAAAGGGAGTTATTTCCTTTCTGTAAGTAAACATCAGAGCCTTGTAAGAGTGTTTAACTGCACTTTTGCAGGGTTCTTTTTCTTTATAATAAATAACTGCAGAGCGATAGGTCTATCAACGGAACGATAGATATTACCAAGGTTTTTTCGTTATACGGCAGGCGAATATATTGAAAAATGCGATTGTTGTGCTATAATAAACTCACCGATAAATAAGAATTTGACGGTCACTTTTAAGATGATTAACAAATTAGGAGGTGATCTTTATGACTAAAAAGAGGAAGATTATTCTTGCAACGGTAGCGTTCTCTATTTTATTGGCTATAGGGGTAAGTCTTACATATATTTTTGCTGTGGCATTGCCGCAAAAGCGAGAGAAGGAGCAATTATTAAAAGCGGTGCAGGAGTATTA
>JAGAMN010000068.1 GCA_017624715.1 Oscillospiraceae bacterium | reverse complement strand
TTCATGGAGCTGCTGGGCGGATTTGAACCGCCGACCTCATCCTTACCAAGCGATTTTTAATGTTTTTTATAATAATTTTCGCTTGTTTTTAGTGGTTTTTGTTCCGAACGAAATCGTTTCAAGAACTTTTCCAAAGTACTGTCTCCGTTGTTTTCACACCTGTCTGTGGTGGAAATGTGGTCAGCCCACGATTTGTGCAGATGCTGTCTGCACAAATTTTAATGGTTGTGGTGATAAACATTTTGGGCAGCTGTAAACAATAGAAACCTTCCGACACAGCATCATCCGCTTACCGAGATATAGGTATAAGTATAGTTCCTTATACCATACCCGAAATGAATTTCTAAAATTTCTCAGTTAACCTATTGACAAGATAGGTAAATGGTGGTATTATCCAACCTATCAAAGGAGTAAGTAATAAAAAGAAAGGAGACTGGAACCATGAAGAAGTTCGCTATCATTGCCAACATGATGATGGAGATGTGCATGTGTTGCATGTGCATGATTTCTTGCGTTCCTTTTTCCGATGAGTTCTCCATCTCAGAAGTTGTTCATTGTGCCGTTTGATCACTCGTGGCTCACAATGCATTCCGACCGGGAGGCCCTATCGGGTTTCCCGGTTTTTATTTTTTCGGAAGGTGGTCAGTATGAAAAATCGCTTTGAAGAACTTGTCAGAGCCAATTTCCGTTTCGGACGAATGCGCCGCTGTTGTCAGTTCCCCTGAAACAACGATTATTCAGTTACGAAAGGAAATGAAAGTTATGTCAAACTATAAATTTGAAACGCTGCAACTCCACGTTGGCCAGGAAGCGCCCGATCCCGCAACAGATGCCCGCGCTGTTCCAATCTACCAGACTACATCTTATGTGTTCCGCAATTCCGCCCATGCCGCAGCACGGTTTGGCCTTGCAGATGCCGGTAACATCTATGGACGGCTGACCAACTCTACCCAGGACGTTCTGGAAAAGCGCATTGCAGCGCTGGAGGGCGGTGTTGCCGCACTGGCGCTGGCGTCCGGTGCCGCTGCCATCACTTATACCATTCAGGCGCTGGCTCAAGCAGGCGACCACATCGTGGCTCAGAAGACCATCTATGGTGGAAGCTACAATCTGCTGTCCCACACATTGCCCCAGTATGGCATCACCACTACTTTTGTGAATGCCCATGATCCGGAGGAACTGGAAAGTGCCATTCAGTCCAACACCAAAGCCGTTTATTTGGAAACGCTGGGCAACCCCAATTCTGATATTCCTGATATTGATGCCATTGCTGAGATCGCCCACAGGCACGGCCTACCTCTGGTAATCGACAACACCTTTGGCACCCCGTATTGGATCCGCCCCATTGAACACGGTGCAGACATCGTTGTTCACTCTGCCACCAAGTTCATCGGCGGCCACGGCACTACGCTGGGCGGTATCATCGTGGACTCCGGCAAGTTCGACTGGAAAGCCAGCGGCAAATACGCCCCCATCGCGGCACCAAATCCCAGCTATCACGGCGTCAGCTTCGTGGACGCTGTCGGCCCCGCTGCATTCGTGACCTATATCCGTGCGATCCTGCTCCGTGATACCGGCGCCGCCATCTCGCCCTTCAACGCATTCCTGCTCTTGCAGGGTGTGGAAACCCTCTCTCTCCGTCTGGATCGCCATGCAGAAAACACAAAGAAAGTGGTGGAGTTCCTGGCCTCCCACCCTCAGGTGGAGCATGTCAATCATCCCTCTCTGCCTGACCATCCCGATCACGCCCTGTATGAGAAGTACTTCCCCAACGGCGGCGGTTCCATTTTTACCTTTGAGATCAGGGGCGGCGTGAAGGAGGCGCACCGGTTTATCGACAGCCTGCAGATCTTCTCTCTGCTTGCCAATGTGGCCGACGTCAAGAGTCTGGTCATCCACCCGGCCACTACCACCCACAGCCAGCTGACAGAGGAAGAACTGACAGAGCAGGGAATCAAGCCCAATACCATCCGCCTGTCCATCGGTACCGAGCATATCGACGATATTCTTGCCGACCTGCAAAACGGGTTCGACGCAGTCAAATAACCATCTATCATAAATAAAAAGGAGATCATATCAATGAAAAAGTTTGTTTCTACTCTGCTGATCGCAGTTCTTGCTATCACCGCCGCATTTTCCCTCGCTGCCTGCGGCAGCTCCGAAAAAATCACCATTGCCGTTCCCAACGATACCACGAATGAAGCGCGCGCTCTGCTCCTGCTGGAGGATCTCGGCTATATCAAGCTAAAAGAAGGCGCGGGCATCACCGCCACGATTCTTGATATCGAAGAAAACCCCCATGAGATCGAATTCAAAGAGGTTGAAGCGGCACAGCTTCCCAACGTGCTGCAGGATGTGGATTATGCGGTTATCAACTCCAACTATGCCATTGAAGCAGACCTGAACCCCACCAAGGATGCATTGGGAATCGAAGGCTCCTCCTCTGCTTACGGCAATATTCTGGCCGTGAAAGATGGCAACGAAAGCTCCGATCTCATTAAGGCGCTCAAAGCGGCTCTTGAAAGCCAGCAGGTAGTCGATTTCATTGCTACTGAATACGACGGCGCGGTGGTGTCCGTTGTAGACCAGCCTACGGATGGATACGATCCCTCTATCGACTACGCCGCACTTTCCGGCAAGACCATCACGGTTGCCGCTTCTCCCACTCCTCACGCCGAGATTCTTTCCGTTGTAAAGGAAATTCTGGCCGAAAAGAACATCATCCTTGATATCCGCGAATTTACCGACTATGTCCAGCCCAACAACGTGGTGGAAAGCGGCGAGATCGACGCCAACTACTTCCAGCACATTCCCTATCTGGATGACTTCAACGCTGAAAACGGCACCCATATTGTTTCTGTTGCTGCGATCCATGTGGAACCCATTGGCATCTATGGCGGCAAACAGACCTCTCTTGACGCAATCAAAGGATAAAAACGCAGCCGGGCAGGGCATCTCTGCTCTGCCCGGCAACTGCCGGAGGCTCATATGATCGAGATAAAGAACATATCAAAACAGTTTCATACGGCTGAAGGTACGGTCGAAGCGTTGAAAGATGTATCCCTCTCCATTCCGGACGGCGATATCTTCGGAATTATCGGCATGAGCGGGGCCGGAAAAAGCACCCTTGTGCGATGTATCAATATGCTGGAGCGCCCAACACAGGGTAGCATCGTCATTGATGGTGTTGACCTTTGCGGCTTGCCGGAAAGAAAGCTCCGGAAATTACGTCGGGATATTTCCATGATTTTTCAGGGTTTTAACCTTCTGATGCAGCGGGACTGTCTGGGTAACGTATGCTTCCCGTTGGAGCTCGCGGGCAAGAGTAAGCCGGTGGCCAAGAAGCGTGCCTTGGAACTGCTTGACATCGTTGGACTGGGGGACAAGGCGAAAGCCTACCCCGCCCAGCTCTCCGGTGGACAGCAGCAGCGGGTTGCGATTGCCAGAGCCCTTGCAACCGACCCGAAGGTGCTCCTCTGTGACGAAGCTACCAGCGCCCTCGACCCAACCACCACCAACTCGATTCTGGAACTGATCCGAAGCATCAACGAAAAGCTGGGGATTACCGTGATTATCATCACCCACCAGATGAGCGTTGTGGAGAGCATCTGCAAGCACGTGGCCATTCTGGACAACGGTGCGGTTGTGGAGCAAGGTGAGGTTACAGAAGTGTTCTCACACCCGAAATCGACGGCGGCACGGCGGTTGGTGTTCCCGGAAGGTGACTCGGATTCGTTGATTGCCGGAGATGCGGAGCAACGCTTCATTCGTGTTGTATTCAACGGAGCCAGAGCAACTTCTTCGCCGCTGATTGCAAAGATGGCCGTGGAAAAAGGGATCGAGGCCAGTATCGCATACGCATCCACCCGGAGCATCGGTGGAAAAGCCTATGGTTCCATGCTGCTCAGCATCCCCGGTGGTGACGGGGCCGTGCAGGCCGCCATCGGGTATCTGACCCAGACACCCGACGTACTGGCAGAGGAGGTGACCGCGCATGTTTCGTGACTTATCCTCTCAGGAGATCCTGCAGGAATCGTGGCGCATCATCGCAGCGGAGTTTCCTCTGGCCATCTGGGAAACGGTGTATGTCACTGTGCTGTCCACTGCGTTCGCCATCATAATCGGCTTGCCCTTAGGCGTGCTGTTGGTAACCGGAGAAAAGGACGGCATTCTGCCCCTGCCGTCCCGGGTTCTGCGGACGCTGAACGGTCTGATCAACCTGCTGCGCTCCATCCCGTTTCTAATCCTAATGATCCTGGTCTTTCCTCTGACCCGCCTGCTGGCGGGCACCGTGGTGGGCACACCGGCCTCCATCGTCCCGCTGGTGATCGCCGCCTTCCCCTTTGTGGCAAGGCTCGCGGAAACAAGTCTCAGGGAGGTCAGTCCCAACACGATAGAAATGGCGCAGAGTATGGGAGCATCACCTTTGCAGATCATCACTAAGGTGATGATTCCGGAAAGCATTCCGTCCCTCATCTCCAACGCAACCACCGCCATCACCACCATTCTCGGATATTCTGCTATGAGCGGCATCATTGGCGGCGGAGGGCTTGGAAAAATTGCCATAAATTATGGATATTACCGATACAAATACCTGATCATGATAGCGGCGGTCGTGTTGCTTATCATTCTGGTGCAAATATTCCAGAGTGTGGGAACAAGATTGGCCGTCAAAGCAGATAAACGCATCAAAGTAAAATCGAACTGAATGATAGGAGGAATTAAGATATGTCCACTATTTATACATCCGCCGACCAGCTGATCGGTAAGACCCCGCTTCTGGAGCTGACCCACATTGAAAAGCAGTACGGCCTGAAGGCTAAAATTCTCGCCAAACTGGAATACTTCAACCCCGCCGGCAGCGTGAAGGACCGCATCGCTAAGGCAATGATCGATGCCGCGGAAGCCAGCGGGAAGCTCAAGCCCGGCTCTGTCATCATCGAACCCACCTCCGGCAACACCGGTATCGGCCTTGCCTCAGTGGCGGCTGCCAGGGGCTACCGGATCATCATCGTTATGCCGGAAACCATGAGCGTGGAGCGCCGTCAGCTGATGAAGGCCTACGGAGCTGAGCTTGTCCTGACCGAAGGGGCAAAGGGAATGAAGGGTGCCATCGCCAAGGCGGAAGAGCTTGCCGCAGAGATTCCCAACAGCTTTGTCCCCGGCCAGTTTGTAAACCCAGCCAACCCCAAGGCACATCGGGAGGGCACCGCCCCGGAGATTTATGCGGACACCGATGGAAAGGTGGATATCTTTGTGGCAGGCGTCGGCACGGGCGGTACAGTCACCGGTGTCGGTGAATACCTGAAGTCCAAGAACCCTGATGTTAAGGTCGTGGCCGTTGAGCCTTCCGCATCCGCTGTTCTCTCCACCGGTGTCGCAGGCTCTCACAAGATCCAGGGCATCGGCGCAGGTTTTGTTCCCGATGTGCTGAACACCGGAATTTATGACGAGATTATTCCTGTGTCCAATGAAGACGCATTTGCCACCGGCAAGCTGATCGGCAGGAGCGAGGGCGTTCTGGTCGGTATCTCCTCCGGCGCCGCTGCCTTCGCCGCCATTGAGCTGGCGAAGCGCCCGGAAAACGAGGGCAAGACCATTGTTGTACTGCTGCCCGACACCGGCGACCGGTACCTGTCCACACCTCTGTTTGAAGACTGACCATGAGTGGGGGCAGCTGCTTGCGGCAGTTGCCCCCACTCCGGAAAGGATCGTGATGAATATGAAAAATCCAAGCAAACCAAGTACCAGACACACAACATACTGGATTTGTGTGACCGCCATGTTTATGGCGCTTAATGTCGCCATGAGCTCCTTTGGTATACCTGTTCCCGGTGGTCATCTATACATGAATGACATTGTGATCTGCACCGCTGCCATTCTTTTAGACCCTCTTGCCGCCTTTATGGTGGGCGGTGTCGGGGCGTTTTTGGGCGATTTCTTTTTCTACCCCGCCCCCATGTTTGTATCACTGGTAACGCACGGCTTACAGGCGGTCGTCATCTCTGTGTTTTCTCATTATGTACTGAAAAAGCATCCTGTACTTTCCTCGGGGCTCGGTGTGACGATTGGCGCCGTTATCATGGTCGTCGGCTACTCCCTTGGCCGTGCGTATATATACAGCACACCGGAATATGCCATCCTCAAGCTGCCTTATCAGATTTTACAGGCAGTTGTCGGCGCTGTGGTGGGAATGATTCTCTGCTGGCGATGCAAACTGGTCGAACTATTCAATAAAAAAGTATTCAAAAATTGACTTAAGCGTCATATGAAAAGAACGCAGCATTGCGAACTGCTGACGGAATCGATCAAGGAGGCAATTATGCAAATATATCTTGACAACGCCGCGACAACTAAAATGAGCGCTGCGGCCATCGAAGCCATGCTCCCGTATATGGATACCGTTTATGGGAATCCATCAAGCCTCCATTCTGCCGGACAAGTGGCCGCTGAAGCACTAACAGACGCGAGGCAACGAATCGCGGCATGCATAGGTGCTTCCCCGAAAGAGATCACCTTCACCTCCGGCGGCAGTGAGTCGGACAATCAGGCGATCCTGTCTGCCGCGAGGCTGGGAGAACGAAGGGGCAAGAAACACATCATTTCCACCGCCTTTGAGCACCATGCGGTCCTCCATACTCTGGCGAAGCTGGAAAAAGAGGGCTTTGAAATTACACTTTTGGATGTGCACGAAAACGGTATTGTCCTGTCGCAGCAGGTGGCAGAGGCCATTCGTGACGATACCTGTCTCGTGACGGTGATGTATGCCAACAATGAGATCGGCACAATTCAGCCAATCAAGGAAATCGGTGCGGTCTGCCGGGAGAAAGGCATACTGTTTCACACTGACGCAGTACAAGCGGCAGGTCACCTGCATATTGATGTGCAGGAGCAGAACATCGATCTGCTCTCCCTCTCCGCCCACAAATTCCACGGTCCCAAAGGCATCGGAGTCCTGTACGCCCGCAAAGGCATTCCTTTGACCAATGTCATCGAGGGCGGCGCGCAGGAGCGTGGCAAGCGGGCCGGAACGGAAAACATCCCGGCCATCATGGGCATGGCCGCAGCTCTGGAAGAAGCCTGTACCCATATTGATGCTAATGCAAAGAAATTAACGGTTCTGCGGGACAAGCTGATCGAAGGTCTCTCTCAAATTTCCCATTCCGTGCTTAACGGTGACGCAAAGCAGCGACTTCCCGGCAACGTGAATTTCTGCTTTGAGGGGATTGAAGGAGAATCTCTTTTGCTTCTGCTTGACGATAAGGGCATCTGCGCATCTTCCGGTTCGGCCTGCACCTCCGGTTCTTTGGATCCCAGCCATGTACTGCTGGCCATTGGCCGGGTACACGATATTGCCCACGGTTCCCTCCGTCTTTCCCTGTCAGAGGAAACGACCAACGAAGAAATTGAGTACACCATAAAAGCGGTTGCCGAGGTGGTTGAATATCTGCGCAGCATGTCTCCTATCTGGCGGGATCTTATCAGCGGCAAAAAAGAATTTGTGATCAAGTGAGGTGTCGATATGGCATTATACAGCGAAAAGGTAATGGATCATTTCCGTAATCCCCGCAATGTAGGGGTGATTGAAAACGCAGACGGCGTGGGCGAGGTAGGTAACGCCAAATGCGGCGATATCATGAAAATCTATCTGAAGATCGAAAACGATGTGATTGCAGATGTGAAGTTTGAGACCTTCGGCTGCGGCAGCGCCATCGCATCCAGTTCTATGGCGACGGAACTGATCAAAGGCAAACCGGTCTCCGAGGCATTAAAGCTAACCAACAAAGCGGTTGCCGAAGCGCTGGACGGCCTTCCGGCCCATAAGCTTCACTGCTCTGTGCTCGCGGAGGAAGCGATCAAGAAGGCATTGCAGGATTATTATGAGAAGGCTGGTCTCGAATACGATCATACGCAGTTTCCCAACTGCGAAAGCTGCGGCCATTGCTGCGGACACGAAGGATGAAAGCACTGATCGCAATGAGCGGTGGTGTGGATTCCGCGCTGGCAGCCAAGTTCATGCTTGACCAGGGCTATGACTGTATCGGTTGTACGATGAAACTATATCAAAATGAGGATGCAGGAATAAGCCGCTCACGCACCTGCTGTTCTCTCGAAGATGTCGAGGACGCCCGGAGTGTCGCCTATAAACTTGGAATCCCATATTATGTGTTTAATTTCACGGATGCTTTTTATGATTTGGTCATCCGTAAATTCGTCGAAAGCTATCAAAACGGAATTACCCCCAATCCGTGTATCGACTGCAATCGTTACATGAAATTTGACAAGCTCTATATGCGAGCGAGGATTCTGGGCTGTGATTATCTTGTTACGGGCCACTATGCAAGAATCGAGAAGCAGGGCGGGAAGTTCCTCCTCAAAAAAGCTGTGGACGAAACCAAAGATCAGAGCTATGTCCTCTATTCTATGACGCAAGAACAGCTTGCACACACGAAATTCCCACTTGGCAATTTGCGGAAGGCGGAGGTGCGGCAGATCGCAAAACAAAATGGCTTCGTCAACGCAGACAAGCCTGACAGCCAGGACATTTGCTTTGTGCCGAACGGGGATTATGGAAGCATGATCCGGCTTTACGCCAAAGATGCCCAGACGACAGGGAATTTTGTTGACAAGCAGGGAAATATTCTTGGCCAGCATAGCGACATTATCCGCTATACCATTGGCCAACGGAGAGGTCTTGGCATTTCCGCTTCTGAGCCGCTTTATGTATGTGGGATCTCTCCGCAAAGCGGAAATATCGTTCTCGGGCGTGAATGCGATTTGTTTTGCAAGGAAGCAGAGATAGCTGATTTTAACTGGATCAGCGGGGATGTGCCCCGTAACGGGTTTTCCTGCAAAGCAAAGATCCGGTATCGCCAGCAGGAACAGCCAGCCCATGTGACCCCCATCGGAAACAGCAGGGTACGAATCGCATTTGAGAAACCCCAACGGGCAATCACTCCCGGACAGGCCGCAGTGTTATATGATGGCGATATCGTCTTGGGCGGCGGAACGATCCTATCGAGCGGCGCTTGATTTACCTACCACCGTTATAGTATAATCAAGAAAAGAAGCGGAAAGGCGGGTAGCCGTTATGATGATTTCCACAAGAGGAAGATACGCACTCCGGGTGATGATCCATCTCGCGGAACATGCGGGGGACGGATACATTCCGATGAAAAAGGTTGCTGAACAGCAGGGTATTTCGCTGAAATATCTGGAGCAGATCCTTCCCGCGCTTTCCAAAAACAATTTGATCGAGGGTGTACACGGAAAGGGCGGCGGATATCGGCTCAGCAGAAAGCCAGAAGAATATACAGTCGGTGAGATCCTGCGTTTGACCGAAGGCGACCTTGCGCCGGTGGCCTGTTTGCAACGGGGCGCTGCCACCTGTGCGCGCAAAGACACCTGCAAAACCCTTTCCATGTGGAGCGGCTTCTTTCAGCTGACCAACGAGTACTTTGATGGTATCACCCTTGCGAATCTGGTGAGCTGTGACCGCTCGGAAAAATAGCCGTGGAAAAACACGAATTACCTATTGACAAGGTAGGCGTGTGGTGATATACTCCAACCATCAATTTCATAAGCCAAACCGTTGATGCGGAGATAACGGCAATGATGCCTCTACAGAGAGCCCGTGGTGCTGAGAGTCGGGCGAGAAACAAGTTGTCAAATGGACCGCTGAGGGCGCAGTCAAATGTGGTTTTCACAAAGTATTCTGCGACGTTGTAGGCAGACGTCATTTGCCGGGGATATGTTGGTATCCTGCTAAGTGCACGGGTCATGCCGTGAATCAAGGTGGCACCGCGGATAAGTGTTTTTATTCGTCCTTGACAGAGTGTATATCTCTGTCAAGGGCGTTTTTGTTTTTCAAGGCTCCTTTGACAGTAAGAAGTCAAGGGAGTCTTTTCCCATTAAGGAGGTAAAACATCATGTTGTTGACGAAACGATGGCGACTCGTAAATTATGCCAAAATCAAGTATCGAAACCAAACAACTATATTTACCTTATATGGAGGAACAAACAATGAAATTTAACGATATCGAATTCAACACCTATTTCAAGAATTACCCCGACACCAAAGGCTATTTCGGCAAATACGGCGGCTCCTATATTCCACCCGAACTGCAAATCGCCATGGACGAGATCAACGAGGCCTATCAGACCATCTGCAAGTCTCGCGCCTTTATCAGCGAGCTGCGCCGAATCCGCAAGGAGTTCCAGGGCCGTCCCACCCCTATTTCCCATCTCGCAAGACTTTCTGACAAGATCGGAACAGGCGTCCAGCTCTATGTGAAGCGCGAAGATCTGAACCACACAGGCGCCCACAAGCTCAATCACTGCATGGGCGAGGTTCTCCTTGCCAAGTATATGGGCAAGAAAAAGGTTATTGCGGAGACTGGTGCTGGTCAGCATGGCGTGGCTCTCGCCACCGCGGCCGCCTACTTTGGTCTGGAATGTGACATCTACATGGGTGCCGTGGACATCAAAAAGCAGGCTCCCAACGTAGCCCGCATGAAGATTCTCGGCGCAAGAGTCATAGAAGTGACCGATGGTCTGCAGACGCTGAAGGAGGCTGTTGACGCCGCTTTTGCTGCATACTGCAATGAGTACAAGGATGCTATCTACTGTATCGGCTCGGTGGTAGGCCCCCATCCGTTTCCCATGATGGTACGCGATTTCCAGAGCGTTGTAGGTATTGAAGCAAGAGAACAGTTTCTCAATATGACCGGCGAGCTGCCCGATGCAGTGGTAGCCTGTGTCGGTGGCGGCTCCAACGCCATGGGCCTGTTCTCCGGCTTTCTGAATGACCCCGTGGACATCTACGGTGTGGAGCCTCTGGGCAGAGGCATCAAGATGGGCGATCACGCCGCCAGCCTGACCTACGGCGAGGAGGGCATTATGCACGGATTCAACTCTATTATGCTGAAGGATGAGAATGGCGATCCTGCCCCTGTCTACTCAGTCGCCAGCGGCTTGGACTATCCCTCCTGCGGCCCGGAGCACGCCTTCCTGCATGACCTGGGCCGGGTGAAATACGATGTGGTTACCGACGATGAGACCATCGACGCTTTCTTTGAACTGTCCCGCATGGAGGGCATCATCCCGGCTATCGAAAGCTCCCATGCCATAGCCTACGGCATAAAGTTGGCAAAGACCATGGGCAAGGGTTCTGTGCTGATCAACCTATCCGGCAGAGGTGATAAGGATATGGATTATATCATCGAGAAGTACGGTATCCGTTGAAATAACTCCATGTTCTTTCTTGCGCAAATCTTAAACAGCTTAACTCGTTGCTTATGACAATAAAGGAGTACTTCACGACATCAGCTTTGCACTTAAAAAGAACAAAATGCTGGCGCTGGTCGGCCCTTTGGGAGGCAGAAAGGCCACCGCTGAAAATCTCATTGCCCGCTTCTGGGATGTCAAGTAGGGCTGTGTGAAAATCAAAGAAACGGATATCCGGAACGTTCCACTCTCGGAGCTTTTGGATCACATCAGCATGGTGTTCCAGCGGGTATATCTGTTTCAGATACGATCTACAACAACATCATCATGGGTAAGCCCGACGCAACCGAGGAAGAAATCTATGAGGCGGCAAAAAAGTTCGTTGCTACGATTTCATTATGGCACTTCCCGAGGGGTTCCAAATGATTGTGGGTGAGGGCAACGCAAGCCTTTCTGGCGGCGAAAAGCAGAGAATCCCAATTTAATCATAAAGAAAGAAGTGTCAGTTAAATCGCACTGCATGAGATTTTATCCTAAAAGAAATTTGCAGGGCATCCCGTCCGTCAGACTCCGATTTTTGCTCAACAGCAGTCCGGAACTCCTAATCTACCAAACTTCAAGGTGGTTATATTTTGCGCTGCTGAAGTCAATAAGACTCCGTCCTCCGATGCATAACGTAAGCTTACCGTCCTCGCAGACGTGTTGAGCATGAACGAAAACTGTCGCAACTATGTGATTGACAAAACCATGCAATTCCATTACTCTGAAATTAGGCGAAAGCCTAAATCTCGCAGCTTTCCGGTGAGGTTCACACCCATGTGTGACCTCAGACATTCATGGGCCTCGTAGGGCAACCATAACCTCCCTGTACGAAGGAAACTTCCATGAAGGTCTACAGTTTTTGGCGCTGTGCCGGCAGCGCGGGTGTGCGCCTTTCCGTCGAGAGCGGAAAGGACACAAATGAACGACTATGTCGTGATTGAATACAACGGTGAGCAAGTATCAGTGCCAAAGGAGGTCGCAGACTTCTTGGAGCAGGATCAGAAGCGGGAACAGGCGCAGAAAAAGCAGGACTCAAGGCATCTGAGTAAAAGTGAGTTTGAAACGGTGCTGTCCGGCTCGGACTGTGTCAGGCGTCCCGTGGAAGATGCCGTGCTCCGGAACCTCCGACTTGAAAATCTGCGAAAGGCCATCGCAAATTTGGATGACAAGGATCAAGCGATGATCTCGCTTCGTTACAGCGGTGAGCTGACCATGGAGGAGATCGGTAAGGTCTACGACATTTCCAAAATGGCGGTATCAAAGCGGCTGAAAAAGCTTCACGAAAAGCTGGGGCGCTCTGTCTTATGACAGGGCGCCTCAAATTTTTTTGAGAACATTTTTATTTTCTGGTTTACAAACGCGCTCTGAGTGTCCTTATAAGTGAAGGGAATTTTTCTGACTGATGGGCCGCAGTTAAAAATTCCTCATCTAAAACGACAAAGGAGCGTGCAAGCATGGATGAATTTGAAAAGAGCAAGCGGCAACTGCTGGATCTTCTGACCGCGAACATAGAACAGGAAACCATCGACTATGTCCGTCAGGAGATGCAGCAGGCCGCACCGGAGAGCGTGCCAACGGCGAATGAGCTGCACGCATATTTCCAGTCGCCGGATGAGCGTACAGTGCTGAGCACATACCAACAGGTGCTCGCCATGGATAAGCTGCTGGAGTACGCAGAGGTCAGTCTGCGGACGCTTTGTGATCTGATCCGCTACCAACAACTGAAACAGTTCGGCATCGTTCATTCTGTCGAGGAGTTCGCTGAACTGTTCCAACTCAACGAACAGGAGGATTGAAAATGAAATCATCTATCTATAAAAGCTACGATGAACTGCCGCTGTTCCTCAACTCAGATACAGTGGCAAAAACATTGGGCGTTGCTCCGTCCAGCGCATACGAACTGATGCACGAAAAAGATTTTCCCACTCTGCGCATCGGCAGCCGTATGGTAGTCCCGAAGGAAAAGTTCATCCAGTGGGTGGAGGAGCACACGAAGGGCGGTGAGCGCTCATGAGAAGAACGAAACCGCCTGTGGGTTGGGAACACGTGAAAAATTGTTTCCCAGTCCCAAATGAACTCCTCGAGTTCGATCTTCCCGGTGGAGCTATCTCGGTCTACCTCTACCTGCTGCGTCACGCAGACCGTAAGACCGGCCAGTGTCATCCCAGTGCTACGACCATCGCAAAGAAGCTGCACTACTGTCGAAACACCGTTGCAAACTATGTCCGACTGCTGGAGGAGCGCGGACTCATCGTCACAGAGAACACGGAGATCATCACAAAGCGGGGCATCAAGAAAAACGGCAACCTGCTCTACACCCTCGTCCCGATGCATGAAGTCACCCAGGCGTACTACGACCGTCAATTCGCAAAAGCGGACCTGGCTGCTGCACAACAGAAAGCAAAGGCGAAAGCGGAAAAGCTGGGCATCGGGTTCTTTCCGGCAGGCGATGGACAGAGCGCATGACTGCCCCGTGTCAGCCCCTGTGTGCCGCTGTGTGCGCCCTTTCGGGGCTGGGTGGAGTCCCAGCCCCAGTCAGGGGATTCAAGCGGTTTTTCACCGCTTTTCGCAGGGTTTCGGAGACCGAAAGAAGAAGCAGGATAAACCCCTGGCGCCGTTTCCGACGCTCTGGGAGGTCACATCTGCCCGCAGTGCGGGCAGTTTGTGGGGATTTTCAGGTGGTCGGTTTCTGGCGTCTGTTTCAGGGCATTTGTGTACGACTGGCGTCTGCTATCCCCAAAACACAGATGGTTACAAGCTTTTCGGCGGCACCTTACCTGACATCTTACCAAGATTGGAGTGGTATTCGTGAGTGAAAACAAAGAGCGCCTGACCTACCGGCCGGAGCCGGAGACCAGGCAGAAAATCGAGCAGTGGTACGAGGCGGACAACTGCCGCAGCATGAACGAGTTCATCGACAAGGCCGTCAGCTTCTACGCTGACTGGCTCTCCGCCAACCGCAACGATATGCTCCCCATGGCGATCTCCTCTGCTATGAATGGACGTCTAAAAATTCTGGAGAAGAATCTCTCCTCGCTGTCCTTCAACCACGCGGTGGAGCTGGATATGCTGGTTGGTATCATCTCGGATATCGCAAAGTTGGACAGGGATGACCTGAAGCGCCGCCGCGCACAGAGCGTGAAAAATGTGAAGCAGACCAACGGGCGCGTCTCTCTGGAAAAGCGTGCGCAGATGTGGGACGAAACTACTGATTGGGATGATTACGAATGGCAAAGCTGATCCTCAAGAGTCCCTATATCAAGAGCACTGGCGGTGCTTCCGGTTACCTCAAGTACATCGCTACCCGTGAGCGGGTGGAGATCATCCCGGATGACCGTCCACCCACACGGAAGCAGGAGCAGCTCATCACAAAACTGGTGAAGGACTTCCCAGAGGTCAAAGAATTGTATGAGTACGGCGACTACATGGACAAGCCCACCAAGGCCAACGCCTCCACATTCATCACGCTGGCGTTAGAATCCAATTGGGATGCGCTTCACGAGTCAGACCAGTACATGAAGTATATCGCCACCCGTCCCCGCGTCGAGCGACTGGGTGAACACGGTCTGTTCGGTGATGAGGATGGTGTGGTGCTGGACAAGGCTATGGATGAGATGGAGAACTACACCGGAAATGTCTGGACCCACATCATCTCCCTCAAGCGGGAGGATGCCGCCCGTCTTGGTTTCGATAACGCTGCGGCATGGCGCGACCTGCTACGCGCTCACCGCAACGACATCGCCGCGGCGATGA
>JAGAMN010000067.1 GCA_017624715.1 Oscillospiraceae bacterium | reverse complement strand
ATCATGGAGGAAGCCACCATCATCGCCTGCTCTACTCCCATGAAGATCATGGAGCTGTGCTGCCAGGCTATCGAGTACATCGCGGTGTTCGCCGCTAAGGGCAGCCGCCTGGCGGTTTCCGACGCCGGCTGCGGCGCTGTCTGCTGCAAGGCCGCACTGCAGGCTGCTTCTTTGAACGTGTTCATCAACACCAAGACCCTGAAGAACCGGGAAGTGGCTGAGGAGATGAACAAGAAAGCCAACGATATGCTGAACAAGTACGGCGCAATGGCGGACGAAATCTTCACCACCGTCAAGGCCGGCTTTGGCCAGTAAGCCCCAGTCCGTAATATTTAAATCACCAACATATCAATTAGGAGGATATTCTAATGGCAAAGCTGCTGCTGGGCAAGGAAGTTACCGATGCCCTGAATGCGAATCTGCAGGCCCGTACCGCTGCCCTGCGTGAAAAGGGCGTTGTTCCCTGCCTGGGTATCGTCCGCGTGGGCGAAGACCCCTCCGACCTGTCCTACGAGAAGGGCGCTACCAAGCGTGCTGAGCTGGTAGGCGTTGAGGTCAAGAACTTTATCCTGCCCGCCGATGCTTCCAAGGAAGATGTGCTGGCTGTGATCGACCAGGTCAATGCCGACGACAGCATCCACGGCGTTCTGATGTTCCGTCCCCTGCCCAAGCACCTGAAGAACGACCAGAACGAGATCTGCAACCGCTTAGACCCCAAGAAGGACGTGGACTGCATGACCCACATGTCCAACGCCGGCGTGTTCGAAGGTCTGTCCGACCTGGGCTATGCCCCCTGCACCCCCGCTGCCTGCATGGAGATCCTGGATTTCTACGGCATCGACTGCAAGGGCAAGAACGCTGTGGTCATCGGCCGCAGCCTGGTAGTTGGCAAGCCTGCCGGCATGATGCTGATGGGCAAGAACGCCACTGTCACCACCTGCCACACCCGTACCGTGAACACTGCTGAAATCTGCCGCAATGCAGACATCATCGTGTCCGCCGCCGGTGTGCTGAACAGCCTGACCGCTGATTTCGTCCGTCCCGGCCAGATCGTCATTGACGTTTCCATCAACTGGGACGCCAACAAGCCCAACTCCCGCGGCACTCTGGGTGCCATCGCCGGCGATGCCAAGTTCGACGAAGTCGAGCCCATCGTTGAGGCTATCACCCCCGTTCCCGGCGGTGTTGGCAGCGTCACCACCTCCGTGCTGATGAAGCATGTTGTGGAAGCCGCTGAGAAGATCTAATCATGATGAAAGCCCTGTGATCTTTCGATCACAGGGCTTTTTGTTTAGATATACATGGGGAACTTCTCGCAAATCTCGGCGACGGTAGCCTTGACCTCGTCGGCAGTACCTTCAAAATCCTTGGCAGTCAGAGCAATGCAGTGGGCAATCTTTTCCATTTCCTCAGCGCCCAGGCCTCGGGTCGTCACTGCGGCTGTGCCAATGCGGACACCGCTGGTGACAGAGGGCTTTGCGGGATCGCCGGGAATGGCGTTCTTGTTCAGGGTGATGTGGTTGGCATCGCAACGCTCCTGCAGCTCCTTGCCGGAAATGTTCATGGGACGCAGGTCAGCCAGCATCAGGTGATTGTCCGTACCGCCGGTGACCAGATCAAAGCCTTCCGCAAGCAAAGCCTTTGCCATAGCCTGGGCGTTGGACACCACATTGGCGGCATAAGTCTTAAACGCGGGAGCCATAGCTTCCTTCAAACACACGGCCTTTGCGGCGATCACATGCTCCAGAGGGCCACCCTGTGTGCCGGGGAACACGGCGGAGTTGATCTTCTTCGCAAACTCCTCTTTACCCATGATCAGACCGCCGCGAGGACCGCGGAGGGTCTTGTGGGTGGTAGTGGTCACGATGTCAGCGTAAGGAACAGGGCTCATGTGAGCACCGCCGGCAACCAAACCGGCAATGTGGGCCATATCCACCATGAAAATGGCACCGACCTCGTGGGCAATGTCCGCAAAGATCTTGAAGTCAATGGCTCTGGGGTAAGCGGAAGCGCCGGCGATGAGGAGCTTGGGCTGATTCTTCTTTGCCAGATCCCGGATTTCGTCATAGTCGATGAGGCCGGTCTCGTGATTGACATCGTAGGAGACTACATTGTAGTACTTGCCGGAGATATTGGCAGGGCTGCCGTGGGTCAGATGACCGCCGTTGGCAAGGCTCATGCCCATGAGAGTATCACCAGGATTCAGGAATGCCAGTTCCACAGCCATGTTGGCCTGTGCGCCGGAGTGAGGCTGCACGTTGGCAAATTCCGCACCGAACAGCGCCTTGGCTCTGTCAATACAAAGCTGCTCGATCTCGTCCACTACATGACAGCCGCCATAGTAGCGCTTGCCGGGCAAACCCTCGGCATACTTATTGGTGAGAATAGAACCCATAGCGGCAATGACTGCAGGGGAAGCAAAGTTCTCCGAAGCGATCAGCTCCAGACCGTCCTTCTGACGGGAGAACTCTCTATCCATCATTTCTGCCAGTTCGGCATCGAACTGGGATACAAATCCGATAGAGTCGATAGGTTTGCTAAGCATGGTGATTTCCTCTTTCTTTTTGGATTTTCATAAAAAAACAGCAGCCCCGGAAAGGACTGCTCAAAACTTGGGTATTCTAAACCCACAAACGCATCTCCGTCCGTTTGCCTGAGAGATTCGGCATTAGCCTTGCACCTTCGGCACACAATTGAATGTGTTCTCCAGAGAGTCCTCGTTCATCCGGTCCGATAAATCACTCCGGATGCTTCACAGGGAGTATTTTGTTTTCATAAAAAGAGTATACACGGTTTTTGATAAAAGTCAATGCCCAAACGGCAAAAAAGTTTACAAATCGGTAATATTGTAAACTCTTGATATTTTGTATAACCTGTGATATTATAAAGGCGGAAAGAGAGAGATAGACTGTACACAGCCGAAGTTTGCGAACAGCAACGGTGCAGCCTGTCCATAAAATCGGCAACCACTTTCACGGAATTTAAATCATTGCGCATGAGCTGCACCGACCACAGGTTAGCTATGCGCATTTTTGTTTCTGATTTGGAGGTGTCACTATGAAGAAACTGTCCGTATTACTAATTCTCCCCCTGCTGCTGGTCCTCTTCTCCGGCTGCCAGGCGTCTGATCCGGTTGCGCCCCCTGATCCCCCTCCGGAAGGCCACGAATGGGTCTATTGCCTGACCGGACGATCCTCCGTAAACGGGTATTCTTTTAACTTTGTATACGACGAATATGGAAACCTGCTGGAGTACATCAAAACTTCCGATAAGGGTTATGTTACTAAGAAGGTTTACGATGCACAGAGAAATCTGCTGCAAGACGAAACCATTGACGGCCCGGTTACTTACACCTATAACGAAAACGGCGATATTCTGTCAATGAAGTCTCATTATAACTATCTTACATACACCTATGACGAACAGGGAAAGGTCATTAACCGCTGTTACTGGAACACCGACGGAACGCCCCGGGAAACCTACAAATACACTTATGACGAAAACGGAACTCTGATCAGTGTGCGTGTGTATAGCGGCGACGAAACTATCCCCGGTCACGCTACCGAATGGGATTACGATGAGCAGGGCAATCTTCTGGAAGAACGGGAATATTTAGACGGTGAGATATATATTCTTGATCGGTACACCTACGATGATGCCGGCAGAATTCTTACGGAGGATACCGAGGTTTATGGCAAGCCCCAGAGCGGCAGTACCCATACCTATAATGCTGCCGGAAACGAAATTCTGATGACCATGTACCTCTACGAAGACGGAAAATATTTAGAAGCCTCTTCCGAATGGACCTACGACAAAAACGAAAATCTGTTGGAGCGAAAGGACATTGACTGGCAGGGTAATGTGAACCTTTGGGTTGCCACCTATGATAAACACGGTAACCAGCTAACGCAGAACTACACCACCTCTTATGGCACCCAACCCCATACCACCTACATAGAATGGACATATGATAGTGATGGTAATATGTTGAGCGAACTTCGTAATTTGTATGGCACCACCACTTATACTACCTTTGTCTATGACTCTGCCGGTCGTATGATTAAGAAGAGCGTCAGCTATGGTAAAGACAGCACCCAACAAGCAATATATGAATGGGAATACGATTACGCAGGCAATTTACTGACCTATACCTACTCCTACGACTCCACGCAGCAGACCACCTCCTACACCTATACCCGCATAGCCGTCCCTGTGGAAATGGTTGAAAAAGTGCGATCCGAGCAAGCGGAAATTTTGACGTCGATGGATATAAATGATATTTGGAACTGATGCTGATCCCCACAGTTAGTCCTATTTTGATGTTGACAAATCCCATAACTTGCACTACAATACAAGTACCTTCTGCATAACTGACGGAATTGCGGAGCACCGCAAGGGAGTGCAGAAGTTGAATGCCGACCGTCTGGGCAATCCTGTTTTTTGCAGGATTGCCCTTTTTTATTGCATTTTCCCAAAGATATGCTATGATAAAGATACTATTTTTTAGAAGAGGTGTGTTATGAAAAAGATCAAGTCCCTCAGCGAAAGTAGCTTTCTGAAGCTGCTGTTTGCCTTCTTCACCGCCGCGTTCCTCATTGCCGCGGTCTGTATGCCCGACCGTGGGAACATGTTCACCGGCCTGTGGAAGATCCTCACCGGCCCCAGTAAGGTTTCCACCAACTACTTTGCCGTGGGTGGCTATGCCGCTACCTTCCTGAACATGGGCCTTGTGGCGCTGATCTGCCTGGGTCTTTACTGCCTGCCCGGCGCTGTGGCTACCAATGTATCCACTCTGGCCTTCATTCTGACCCTGGGCTTCGGCTCCTGGGGCATCAATGTGCTGAACATCTGGCCCACCTTCCTGGGCGTTGTGCTCTACGGCCTGGTAAAGAAGGAAAAACTCACCTCGTTGGTCAATGCCATGCTGTTCTCCACCGGTATTGCTCCCCTGATTACCGACCTGCTGATCCGCTACCCCAGCGCAGAGGTCATCGGCTTCAACTGGCCCGGTTTGGGTGTTGCCATGCTGGTGGGTCTGGCCATCGGTTTCTTCCTGCCTGCTGGCCTGGCTGCTTCCCCCAAGGTGCATAAGGGCTTCGACCTGTATTCCGCCGCTCTACCTGTGGGTATGACCGCATTCTTCCTCCAGGCCACCCTGTACAAGACCATGGGCGTGGCCCTGCCTGCTGCCCCTGCTGCAGAAACTCTGCAGGTGGCATCCCAGCTCACCGTCAACATTTTCTGCATCAGCCTGTTTGGTCTTTGCATTGTGTTTGCCTTCTTGCTGGGCTGCAAGCCTAAGGATTATTGGAACCTGCTGAAAGACCCTGCCCTGGTGACCAACTTCTCCTCCACCTACGGCAATGCCACCTTCCTGATGAACGTGGGCATATATGGCCTGTTCATCCTGGGTTACTACAACCTGGTGGGTGCCACCTTCAACGGCGTGACCTTCGGCATCATCTTCTGTATGCTGGCCTGCTGCAACAGCGGCAGCCATCCCGGTAATGTGTGGCCCATCATGCTGGGCTATGTGGTGTCCAGCTTTGTCTTTGGTTGGCTGAGCCAGCTGGCTGGCGGCACTTTCAGCGGTGCTGTGAATGCCCAGGCCATCTGCGTAGGACTGTGCTACGCCAACGGCTTGAGCCCCATTTCCGATAAGTACGGCTGGCGCTACGGCTTTGTGGCCGCCATTATGCACTATCTGCTGGTCACCTCCGTTCCCACCTTGCACGGCGGCTTCTGCCTGTACAACGGCGGCTTCACCGCTGCGCTGATCTGCATCATCCTGGTGCCGGAGCTGGAGCGCTTCTTCAAGACCAAAGAAGAGCGGAAAGAGCGCCGCCTGGCTGCAAAGAAATAAATTTATCATGTAGGGCGGGAGTAAACTCCCGCCACTGCTTCTATATAGACATCCATAATTCGATACTGGAAGGTGGCATATGTGTGGCAAAGATTATTGCGATCTGCGGGAAAATCTGTAGTGGAAAAACCTATTACGCCAACCAATTGAAAAGCCGTGATAACGCTGTTATTTTATCATGTGACGAATTAACGAAGTCCTTGTTTGACAAGGATCTGGGTGAAAAACACGACGAAATCACCACAAAAATCCAGAACTATTTGCTAGCAAAATCTGTAGAATTTGTAAATGCCGGCTGTAATATCATTCTGGATTGGGGTTTTTGGAGCGCCGAGAGCAGACACAGGTTGACCACTTTTTGCCGCTTGCATGGTATAATGTGTGAGTGGCATTATATAGACCTCGACGATCAAACCTGGCAGAGAAATATTTCCGAGCGGAATTGTCGTATACAAAACGGGCTCGACAGCTCGAATTACTATCTGGACGAAGGGCTTATGCAAAAGCTATTATCCTTATGGGAGTCTCCCTCTGCGGGCGAAATCAATGTCTGGCATAAACTGGAACGAAATATATAAAACACTGAACCGCAGCACCATTCGGTGCTGCGGTTCAGTGTTATGCGGGCGATTGGTGAATCGCCCCTACGAGAGAATACTTATCGAATTTTCTTGCCATCCAGGACAGCTTCCACTAATTTATCTTCATCGTAGCGAAGCTTCAACAGAAAGAAGGGTGCGTCCTGCCACAGTAAGTCCAGGAAAATCTGATCTCCCTCCCACTTAGGCAGCTGATCCAAAAACTCCCGGCTGACCCACTTCAGTTCCCCCTCGGGGCATTCGGTCAGTTCTCCCTCAAAATCATCGGCAGTGAACAGATACATATGCTCCCCATCCCAAGGGCCGTTGGTCAGAAAGGTGATGACACCCCGGCATTTCCAGCTGGTCAAGGTCAGGCCGGTCTCCTCTTTGGCCTCCCGGAGCAGGCACTCATCCGGAGACTCATCTCCCTCAAATTTGCCGCCGATGCCGATCCATTTATCCTGGTTGACATCGTTTTTCTTTTTGATCCGGTGCAGCATCAGCACTTCATTGCCCCGGAGTACATAGCACAGTGTAGTATTAAACATAGTTTACTCCTTCTTCATCAGTCGTAGGGCCTGGTGCAGATTCCGGATCTCCACCCGGGCGTGGCCATCCTCCCGTTCGCCATCCAAAGTCCAGGGCATATCGGGATTTGCCACCACCGTCAACGAATCTGTGCTTAGGAATGTTATCATGGCACAGTTATACTTTTGGGTCTGCAAGGCCTGGATACATTCACCGATCTCCGCCAAGTTTTTCGGCGCACGAACCAGAAGCAGTTCAAATTTGCCATCCTTCATGTCCACCTGCTTGGGATCCAGTGTCAAAATACCGCCCATAGAGGTAGAGTTACTGATCGCACCGAAGATGAATTCATCCTCAATGATCCGATCTTTCAGCTCGATGCGGACCTTTTCCTTGCGGATCTGGGACAGTTCGGAAATGCCACCCAAAATATACGCCACATGGCCCAGAGCGTTTTTCACACTTTGGGGTGTCGCATAGGATGCCCGGGTAAAGGCACCGAAAGATGCTACATAAGAAAAATGCCGTGTACCAAACAGGCCCATATCGTAGCGGGTAGGCTTCCCTTCCACGATTTCCTGCGCCGCCTTTAAAATATTGGTAGGCAGGCCCAAGCTTGCAGCAAAATCATTAGTAGAACCGCAGGGAATGTAGCCCAGGGGCACGTCCTTCCCGCTGGTCAAAATACCGCTGACCGCTTCGTTAAAGGTACCGTCGCCACCGGCGCAAACCACCAGATCCACATCGACAGACTTTTCTTCCACGATCCGCATCGCATCACCCTGACCATCGGTCATATAGGTTCGCACCTCATAGTCGGCCCGGTTAAATATGGAAATAATATCCGCCAAATACCGCACACCTTGCCGGGTGCCGGCATAGGGATTCATCACAAACAGCATTTTCTTCAAGGTAATCCACCCCTTGGATAGAATATTTTTATTATACCCATAAATTCACAGTTTCGCAACCCTGCAAAAGCAAAAAGCCTTCCCCATGCGCTATGATTGGCGCGATGGAAATCTTAGCTCCCTCTCTGAGGGAGCTGTCACAAAATGGTTCTGAAAACTATTTTGTAACTGAGGGAGTGTATTCGGATGCCAACTCCCCCAGGCGGTTGCACCCATAGAACAAAAGGCCGGTGTGATCACCGGCCCTTACAAAAATCAATTTTCAATTTTGAATGGATGTGCAGCGCTTCTCCGGTAATGGGATGGAGTAATTCCAGCTCCCCGGCGCAAAGCTGCTGATGGGTATGGCCCAGCTCCCGGCTAACCCGCAAGGATTCCTCCGTACCGTATTGGGGGTCACCCAAAATAGGAAACCCCATATATGCACAGTGCAGCCGCAGTTGATGGGTTCGCCCGGTGATTGGCCGCAGGGCAAGCTTGGATACTCCCCCCTGCTGCTCCAGTACCCGGTACTCGGTGACAGAGGGCTTGCCGTCGGCTCGAATCTCCCGGAGCAGGCTGGGCAGCGGCCGCCGGGCAATGGGCGCGTCAATGATGCCCTCTTTCTGCTCCGGCACACCCCAAGCAAGGGCAAAATAGGTTTTCTGCACTTGAGTCTGTTGCAAAAGAGTGTGGACATGGGCATTTTTGCCCAGCAGAACCACACCAAAGGTATCCCGATCCAGCCGGGTCAGCGGATGAAATGCAGAATTCTGTCCCGTCCGCTGATAGTACCCTGCCACAAAATTCGCCAGTGTTCCACTATTGCGGGAACGGGAGGGATGGATCAGCATGCCGGCAGGTTTGTCCACAGCCAGGATGTAGTTGTCCTCATATAAGATTTCCAAGGGTCCCTGTTCCGCCGGGTAATCCGGGGTGGGTTCATCCATAATGACGCAAATCTCATCCCCGACTTTTACAGCATAATTCGTCCGTTGCGGCGCACCATTAACTCGGAGCGCATCACCCCATTTGAGTTTATTCATCAGCGCATAGGATAGTTTCATTTCTCCCAGCAAAAAGGACGACAACCGCCCTTCCCTTGCGGCAATATGCTTCAGTTCCACGGCTCTTCGCCTCCTTTTTATTGTCATTGCGAGGAGCATAGTATGACATGTGACGCAGCAATCTCCTCAATTTAGGGGATTCCCACACCAGTGTGCTCACTGGCTCGGAATGACTGATCATTTTATGTATCAAAAAGACCCCGCTTTACAGCGAGGTCTTTTCATAATTAGTTCAGAGCAGCCTTTGCCTTCTCAACGATCGCTGCGAAAGCAACGGTGTCGTTGATAGCCATCTCGGACAGGCTCTTGCGGTTCAGCTCGATGCCGGCCTTCTTCACACCGTTCATGAAGGTGGAGTAGTTCAGACCGAAGGGAGCGACAGCAGCGCTCAAACGAGCGATCCACATGGTGCGGTAAGTGCGCTTCTTCTGCTTACGGCCAACGAAAGCATAGTTGCCGGACTTCATCACGGCCTGCTTGGCCATCTTAAAGTGCTTGGACTTGGAACCCCAGTAGCCCTTGGCCAGCTTCAGGGTAGCATTTCTTCTCTTGCGCGTCATCATCGCGCCTTTAACTCTTGCCATTTTCTATAATCCTCCTATTCTACCTTACTTGTACGGAATCATCTTCTTGATTGCTTCGACGTTGGTCACGTCGGCATAAGCGGTTGCACGCAGATGACGGGTACGCTTGGTGGTCTTCTTGGTGAGGATGTGGCTCTTGTAAGCGTGAGCTCTCTTTACCTTACCGGACTTGGTCAGGTTGAATCTCTTCTTAGCACCGCTATGGGTTTTCAGCTTGGGCATAGTAGGTTTCTCCTTCCGTATCTTTCGTTAATAATAAGCTTATTTGCTATTCTTGGGGGTTAAGAACATCGCCATGAATCGACCTTCCAGCTTGGGATTCTTTTCCATGGTTGCAATCTCGGCGCAGGCTTCTGCGAAATCCATCAGCAGCTTTTCGCCCAGATTGGTATGTGCCATTTCACGGCCGCGGAAGCGGACGCTGACCTTAACACGGTTGCCGTCTGCCAGGAACTTCATGGCAGCCTTAGCCTTGGTGTTGAAGTCATTGGTGTCGATGCTGGGGCTCATGCGGATCTCCTTGATTTCCACGACCTTCTGATTCTTCTTGGCTTCCTTCTCACGCTTCTTCTGATCGAAGCAGAACTTGGAATAATCCATGATCTTACAGACAGGGGGGACAGCATTGGGAGAAATCTTGACCAGATCCAGGCCCTGTTCTTCGGCCATTGCATTGGCCTGCGCAGCGGACACAATGCCCAGCTGAGCGCCGTCAGCGCCGATCAGGCGGATCTCCTTATCCCGGATTTCCTCATTGAGCTGATGATCTAACTTTGCGATGGTAAGCACCTCCATTTTACAACAAAAAAGCGGATGCCAAAGCATCCGCATAATTCGCACAATTTCCCTGTAAGAAAGTGGAATATAAACCGCTTTGCTTACTGCTGGCGGTGAGGCGGATGTTCAGCCTTCTTTATTACCCGTGCATTTTAGCACAGTTTTGCTCCCTTGTCAAGGGCTTTTTGCAGGTATTTTTCCACTTATTCCGAGAATAATCCGGCCAAATCCGGTCATACTAGTCTATAACCATTGTACCCGGCCCTGGCCGGAAGGACGACAGAACTTGCACCGGCACCCGGTACTGCATAGCCAGTTCCACTGACCGATCGTGAAGCACCTGAGCCCCACCTCTTGCCAGCTCCAGCATATCTTTGTAGCTGATCCGGTCAAATTTCACCGCATCGGGGAAAACCCGGGGATCCTTGTCGTACACGCCATCCACATCCGTGTAGATCCGACACAGATCCGCCCCCAGCAAAGCCGCCAGAGCCACCGCTGTAGTATCTGAACCACCGCGGCCAAGAGTGGTGATATCTCCGGCTTCGTTGATCCCCTGGAAGCCGGCAACTACCACAATATTACCCGCGTCCAGTTCTTTGCGAATGCGATCACTGGATAAGCCGATCACACGGGCATTGCCGTGGGTGCTGTCGGTCAGCAAGCCTGCCTGCCAGCCGGTCAAGCTGACAGCCTTTTGTCCCAAGCTGTGGAGCATCATAGTCATCAAACCCGCAGACATCTGCTCGCCTGCTGCCAGATATGCATCCATTTCCCTTGCCGAAGGCTGGTCTAAAATGTCCCGGGCATTCTTTACCAACTGATCTGTGGTCTTTCCCTGAGCAGAAACCACGACCACAATCTGATCTCCTGCTTTTACCCCATGGGCCGCCCGCATTGCTGCTGTCCGGATACGGTCCGCGTCCATCAGGGATGTTCCACCGTATTTTTGCACGATCAGCATCGTTGTCACCTCCACCCTATCTTACGCCAAAGTTTGACGATTTGTGCACAAACGCCCCGCTTTCGCGGGGCGTGTCGTAGCATTATCAGCCTGCCAGGACTTCCGCTTTGATCACTCCGGGAATTGCTCCCAGGTTGGTCAGCAGATCCTCCAGCGTCAGGGAAATCTCACTGGTTTGCGCAGAAATGGTCACCAGAGCGCAGCCGTTGGTGGGAATAATGGAGTTGATGGTTAGAATGTTCACAGACTCCTGTGCCAGGGCAGACAGAATATTAGACAGCACACCGGGCTCGTCATGGAGCATGAACTGGAAGGTAATGATCCGGCCGGTCATCATGTTCTGGAAAGGCAGGATTGCATCCCGATACTTATAGAATGCACTGCGGCTGATGTCGGTCATTTTGGTAGCTTCATTGACCGTGGAAGCTACACCGGTAGAAAGCAGTCGTTTGGCTTCCGCAACCTTCAAAAAGACCTCGGGCAGTGCAGCAGCTTCAATGATGTAATATTTGGGTTTTTGGTACATGGTACATCCTCCCTATCTTAATGGGTACAGCACCCTTGTTTATTGAGATGTCACTGGTATTGTAGCATATATTTGAAAAAAAGCAACCCCTCTGGCGCACATTTGTCTTTGGAAAGGAGATATATATGACCGGTAATTATTCCCGAAAGATACTTCTATGGCTCGGTCTCGCCCTAGGATTGTGGCTGGGTCTGCGTTTTGTGCTGCCTGTGGCTCTGCCGTTTTTGCTGGCAGGGGCTCTGGCGCTGATCTCTGAACCCCTGGTTCGCAGTCTTCAAAAACGTCTTCATCTTCCCCGGGCCGCTGCCACCGGCGTTGGTGTCAGTATTTGCCTGCTGATGGCCGTGCTGATTTTCTTGACAGTGTGTGCATTTTTGCTGCGGCAATTGCGCAGTCTTGCAGATGTGGTTCCTGATCTGGAAGGCAGCGCTGCCCAAGGCATCGCCTCTTTGGAAGAATTCTTTCTGGTTCTGGCAGGCAAAGCCCCTCAAGGCTTGCGTCCTGTTTTGACTCACAGCGTAGAAAATCTGTTTTCCGGCAGTTCCCGGATTTTGGACCGGGTCAGCGGCTGGCTTTTGAATATCGCCTCCGGGGTGCTGAAAGCCCTGCCGGACAGCGCATTGGGCCTGGGCACTTGGATCCTGGCAGCCTATATGACCTCTGCTAAACTGCCCAAGATCAAACAATTTCTTGCAACCCAACTGCCGCAAAAATGGACCGACCGATATCTGCCGGCATTGAAGCGCCTGCGGCATTCCCTTGCTCTTTGGCTGACTGCGCAGTTGAAACTCACCGGTATTACATTTGCCGTACTGGCTGTAGGCTTTTTTATGCTCCGGATCCCCTATGGCATTGCCTGGGCGGCGCTGATATGCCTTGTGGATGCCCTGCCCATTCTGGGCACAGGCACAGTGTTGATTCCCTGGAGCCTGGTCAGTTTTCTCCAGGGTGACCACCTGCAAGCCGTGGGCCTTCTGAGTATTTACGGTGTTGCCGCCCTGCTGCGATGTGTTTTAGAGCCCCGTTTGGTAGGCAAACATCTGGGCCTGGATCCCCTGTTGACCCTCTTTTCTCTGTATGCCGGCTATCATCTTTGGGGTATCTTTGGAATGCTTTTGGCACCCCTTTTGACAGTCACCGTTACTCAGCTGCTCCGCAAACCGGAAACCGACCGGCCAAACCGATAAAAATCCAATTTCCTATTGTACTTTTAGGGGCTTTTGTGATACAATACTAAGAAAAAGATATAATGGATGTGTATTGCTTTGAAGTATGGAGTTTGGAATGTACAGCAGCCGGAGATGAATGCCGTCAATGCCCTGGTAGGTGCCGGTTTCTCCCCTCTGACTGCTATGATTTTGTCTGCCCGGGGCATGACCGGCCCCCGGGATGCCAAGGCCTACCTGGACTGTAACGCTGCCATGCCCGATCCTTTCCTGCTGAAGGATATGGAACAGGCGGTAAATCGGGTGCGCAATGCCCTGTCCCGCCGGGAAAAGATCGCCGTTTTTGGCGACTATGATGTGGACGGTATCACCGCCACCTGCCTGCTGACGGATTTTCTGCGCCACCGCGGCGCCGACTGCGTCAGTTACATACCCGGTCGGCTGGAAGAAGGCTACGGTCTAAATTCTATCGCTATTCGGCAGCTGCACGGAGAGGGTGTCAAGCTGATCATCACGGTGGACTGCGGCATTACTGCCGTGGAAGAGGCCCGGCTGTGCCGCAGCCTGGGCATTGACCTGATCATCACCGACCACCACGAGTGCAAGGAGTATTTACCCCTGGCCACAGCCGTTGTCGACCCCCATCGCCCCGATGACACCTATCCCCATCGGATGCTATCCGGTGTGGGTGTGGCCTTTAAGTTAGCCGTCGCCCTTTGCGGTTCTCAGGAGTTGGTGCTGCGCAGCTATGCGGACATGGTCTGCCTGGGCACTGTCGCGGATGTGATGCCCCTGCAAGGGGAAAACCGGGTATTTGTCTCCCGTGGTCTGGAATTGCTGCAGCATAGCACCCGCCCCGGCATTATTGCTCTGATGAAAGAGTGCGGCTGCGCCCCTGCAGATGTATCCGCCTCTTCCATCGGCTTCATGCTGGCGCCCCGGATCAATGCCGCAGGCCGCATGGGACAAATCCACCTGGCCATTGAGCTGTTCTTAACGGAAGATCCCATCCGGGCAGAAGAACTGGCCCGGGCTCTGTGCGACCTGAACCGGCAGCGGCAGCAAGTAGAATCCCAGATCTATGCAGATGCCATTTCTATGCTCCCGGAGGGAGAAACTCCCGATGCCATCGTTTTGGCAAACGAAAACTGGCACCAGGGTGTGGTTGGTATCGTATCCAGCCGCATCGCGGAGGAATACTGCTGCCCCACCTTCCTGATCTGCCTGGACGGCGATCACGGCAAGGCCAGCTCCCGGAGCTACGGCGGCTTTAATCTGTTCACCTCTTTGACTTCTCTGTCCGGCTTGCTGGAAAGCTACGGCGGACACGAGCTTGCCGCCGGCTTTACCATTAACCGCCACAAGATCGGTGATTTCCGCCGGGAGATCTGCCGTTTGGCCGAAGAATTTTATGCCGACGCCGGCCCTCGCACCGTCTTGGATGTGGACTGCTGCATTCAGCCGGAGCTGCTGACCATTCGTGGCATTGAATCCCTGAATGCTTTGGAGCCCACCGGAAACGGCTGCCCCAAGCCGGTGCTTATGATGCAAAACCTGGTCATCGACCGCATTAACCTGGTGGGCAACGGACGACATATGCGCCTGCGGCTGCGCAGCGGCGGCCACACCATGAATGCCATCTATTTCTCTGCCACACCGGAAACCGCTTCTATCGAACCCGGTGATGTGGTGGACGTGGCCTTTAGTCCTCAGATCAACGAATTCCGCGGCGAGCGCTCTGTGCAAATGAATGTCCTGGATCTGCGCCCCAGCTGTGCGGCAAAATGTTCCCACTCTACCGCCGGTTATGCCGGTCTGCTTTCCGGCACCCTCTGTGCCGCCGAAGCAGAGGCACTGCTGCCGGATCGGAACACCCTGGCCATCGTTTGGCGTTATTTAGCAGGTGTTGGCCAAACCATCCGGGAAGATCCCATGTGCCTTTGCCGGAAGATCGTCCGCTGGTCCGGCGCGCCTTTGAGCCTGGGACAGCTGATGGTCTGCCTGGATATTTTCCGGGACGTGGGTCTTCTGCAGACCCGTAGGCTGCGTAAATATATTTTAATTGACCTGGTTCCCCTGGCCGGCAAAGCCGACCTTACCGCCAGTCGAACCATGCAAACGCTTCTGCGAGCGAAAGAGAGTTGATTATTTTGGAAACCTTTGAAGCCCATTATGATACCATGCGACAGGCGATCCTGGAATGCCTGCCGGTAAGCGATATGGATTTGGTGGAACGGGCAGTCGAATATGCGCGAAATAAGCATAAAGACCAAAAGCGTAAAGACGGATCTCCTTACATCATCCACCCCCTGGCGGTGGCAGAGATCGTAGCGGAAATGGGTCTGGACCTGGACGCCGTTCTGGCCGCATTACTCCACGACTGCATTGAGGACACCGACGCTTCCCACGAAGAAATTGAAAAAATCTTTGGTACGACCGTTGCTGAACTGGTGGAAGGCGTTACCAAGCTGACCCGTGCCAACTTTTCCAGCACGGAGCAGGCTCAAATGGAAAACCTGCGAAAAATGTTCATGGCCATGTCCAAGGACATCCGGGTAGTGCTGATCAAGATCGCCGACCGTCTGCACAACATGCGTACCATGCAGTATCAGTCCAGCGGCAAGCAGATCAGCAAGTGCCGGGAGACCATGGATATCTATGCCCCCCTTGCACACCGCCTTGGTATGCAGAAGATCAAATGGGAGCTGGAAGATATTGCCCTGCGGTATCTGGATCCGGATGATTATGACCATATCATGACTTATCTCAATGCTCACAAAGAGCAGGATGAGGCCTTCATGAACACCATTCAAAATACCATTTCTCAGCGGCTTTCCATGGTCGGTATTTCCAATACCACCTACGGCCGTATCAAGCATGTGTATTCCATCTACCGGAAGATGCAATCTCAAGGCAAGACCATGGACGAACTGTACGATGTGTACGCTTTCCGCGTCATCGTGGACACCATTCCTAACTGCTACAATGTCCTGGGTCATATCCATGACCTGTTCAATCTGGTGCCCGGCCGGTTTAAGGACTATATCTCCACGCCTAAGCCCAATATGTACCAGAGCCTGCACACCACCGTCATTGGCACCCAGGGCATCCCCTTCGAGGTGCAGATCCGCACCTGGGATATGCACCAGACTGCCGAGTACGGCATCGCCGCCCACTGGAAGTATAAGCAGGGCACCGGCGACGGCAATGAAAAAGACTTTGAATGGGTGCGCCATCTGCTGGAAAGCCAGCAGGAGTCTGACCCGGAAGAATATGTCCAGTCTCTTAAGATTGACATGTTCGACGACGAGGTCTTCGTCTTTACGCCCAAGGGCCGTATCGTTTCCCTGCCCGCAGGCTCTACTCCCATCGACTTTGCCTATGCCATCCACTCCGGTGTCGGCAACTCCATGATCGGCGCTAAGGTGAATAACCGGATCGCAGGCATCGATATGACCCTGAAAAACGGCGACATTGTGGAAATCCTGACCTCCAAGGCCGCCAAGGGTCCCAGCCGCGACTGGCTGAATATCTGTAAATCCAACCAAGCCCGCACCAAGATCAAGCAGTGGTTCAAGAAGGAAAAGCGGGAGGAAAATGTCCTCCACGGCCGTTCCTCCTTCGAAGCTGAAATGCGCCGTGTGGGTCTGCCGTTAAGCATCACCATTGACCCCGAAGTGGGTCCCCAGCTTCTAAAGAAGCTGTCCTTCGACGATTGGGAAGATATGTACGCCGCCATTGGCTACGGCGGTCTGACCGCGGTCAAGGCCGTGGGCCGGATCCGGGATGATATCAACCGGGCCATGAAGGTCCAGGCCAATGATAAGATCATGCAGAATCCTCTGCGTACCTCCCCGGACAACGAAAGCATCAAGCAAAACCGCCACGCGGTCAACGGTGTCATTGTGGAAGACATCGATTCTTGTATGATCAAATTCGCCAAGTGCTGCACACCTGTTCCCGGTGATGCCATCGTTGGCTTCATCACCAAGGGTTTTGGCGTGTCCGTTCACAGATGTGACTGTCCCAATGCCGCCCACCGGGACGACCCCATTCAGTCTGCCCGTTGGGTTCGGGTCCGCTGGGCCAACATGGAAGAGCAGCCCTTTGAAACCACTTTGGAGCTGGATTGCATCACCCGCGACGGCTTGCTCCTGGATGTTGCTACCACCATGACCACCGCCCGTGTCCGGGTGAAGGAACTGCAGGGTCGGGATCTGCCCGGCGGCCGCAGCGTGTTTGTGGTCCGTTTCGAGGTCAAAAATGTGGCCGAATTGGATGCCATCCGCAATAAGCTGCTGAACATCCGGGATGTGGTAGGTTCCCGTAGAGGACAAAACTAATTCACTTACAAAGAGGTGCTGTTATGCGCGCTGTTTTGACAAGAGTATCCTCTGCGTCTGTTGCCATTGACGGCCAGACCGTAGGCTCTATCGGCAAGGGGTTTCTGATCCTTCTGGGCATTGGCCCCAACGATACGGAAAAAGAATGCCGCTACCTGGCCGAAAAGATGTTAGGTCTGCGGATCTTTGAGGACGAAAACGGTAAAATGAACCTGGGACTGGACGCCGTAAGTGGCGAAGTACTGGTCGTTAGTCAGTTCACCCTGTATGGCAACTGCCGCAAGGGCCGCCGTCCCAGCTTTACCGATGCTGCCGGCCCGGAACTGGGCAACGCCCTGTACGAAAAATTTCTGTCCGTTTGCGAAGAACTGGGCTATCCGCCTCAGCACGGTCAATTCGGTGCAGATATGAAGGTCTCCTCCGTCAATGACGGCCCTGTGACCTTGATTTTGGACACCGATCAGCTGATGGACACCCCCCGGAGGAACTGATATGCTGAAAATCACCACCCTACCCATGGGTAGCTACCAAACCAATTGCTACATCATTCATGAGGAAACCTGCAACCGCTGCGCTCTCATTGACCCCGGTTGCGATGCCCCCTATATTTTGGAGAAAGCCCAGACTCTGGGCTTGACCGTGGAAGCCATTTTGCTGACCCACGGTCACTTTGACCACGTACTGGCCGTAAAAGAAATTGCTGAAGCAACCGGCTGTCCCGTGTGGATGCACCAAGGCGACCACCACCCGTCAAAGGGTTTGATGCTGGACTTTTTCTATCCTCTGTCCAGGGAAGAGCTCAACAACGTCCGATACTGCGACGAAGGCGACACTATTTCCGTTGCTGGTCTGAATATTGCCGTCCTGGCCACCCCCGGCCACACCCCGGGCTCTGTCTGTTTCCAATGTGAAGATGCCCTATTTTGTGGTGACACCCTGTTTGCCGGCTCCTGTGGCCGGACCGACCTTCCCGGCGGCAGCTATCAAACCATTCAGAGCTCCCTGGCCCGCCTGGTCGCACTGGAAGAGAACTATCGTATTTTCCCCGGTCACGGTGGAAGCTCTCACATGTTTACCGAAAAGCGCAGCAACCCTTACCTGTGCTGACCATTTTTCCTGAGAGGAAATACCTATGACGCTTACACTCATTGGCCACGAGGACCGATATGCCGTGGAGCAGCTCCAGATGGCGCTGTTTGACCACACCGGAGAAGGCAACGCCGTTTCTGCCCTGCATCGTGGTAAGGTCTGGCTCACAGCCGTTACCAAAATCACCAAAGACGGCAAAACCGTCACCGCCCATCGGCGTTTAAAAGCCGCGGAAGAAACGGTCAAATTGCGCCGTCAAACTCTGCAGCAATGCTATTACGCCGCAGCCATTCAGCTTTTACCCAACCTACCCCCCTGGGGCGCTTTGGCCGGTGTGCGGCCCACTAAGATCACCACCCGGCATCTTTTGGAGGGCGGAACGTCCAAAACTGCGGACAAACTGCTAAAAGACATCTACTATGTGACTCCTAAGCGCCGGGAGCTGGCCATTGATTGCTCCTTGTCTACCGCAAATGCTGTACGCAAAATGGATGACAAGGACATTTCCCTGTATGTGGGCATTCCCTTCTGCCCAACCCGGTGCGCCTACTGCAGCTTTGTCAGCCGCACCATCGGCAAACGGACAGAGCTGCTGGATTCCTACCTGGAAGCCCTGTATAAAGAGATCCGACTAACCGGCCAGCTGATGGCAAAATCCGGTAAGACTGTGCGTACCATTTACATAGGCGGTGGTACGCCCACAACTTTGTCCACGCCCCAGATGATCCGCCTGCTGGACACCATCCGGGATTCCTTTGACCTCAGCCGCTGCATTGAATTTACTGTGGAGGGCGGTCGCCCTGACACATTGGATGCTGAAAAGCTTGCCGCCATCCGGCAGCACGGGGCTGACCGGATGAGCATCAACCCCCAAACCATGTGCGACCCGGTGCTGAAGGCCTGCGGCCGTCCCCATAAGGCTTCCGATGTGTTGGATGCCTACTGCTGGGCAACGGATGCCGGCTTTGACGCCATCAATATGGACCTGATTGCCGGCCTGCCCCAGGACGATTATGACGGCTTCTGCCATTCTCTGGATCAGGTTGCCGCCCTGTCTCCTGCCAACATCACCATCCACACCCTGGCGCTGAAAAAGGGCGCAGACCTTTTCGAAAAGCGGGCAAATCTGCCCACCGCCCAGGAAGTCACCCGGATGGTCGAGTACGCAAACCATACCCTACGTGCTTTAGGCTACAAGCCCTACTATCTGTACCGGCAGAAATATATGTCCGGCTCTTTTGAGAATGTAGGCTGGAGCAAGGACGGCAAGGATTGCCTGTACAATATCTATATGATGGAGGAGCTTCATTCCATCGTTTCCCTCGGCGGCGGCGGTATGAACAAAGTCAACCTCCCCGACGGACACCTCCAGCGCTTCCACAACCCCAAATTCCCGGAGCAGTACATCGAAATGATCGACAGCGTCCTGGAAGATAAGGAAAAGCTCTTCGAGCTGCTGTAAAATGGGATTTACCGGGCAGCTAACGCTTCCCAAATTGAAAAAGGATAATTAAGGCGTGCGCTTTGCGCACGATTATCAATCATTTCCGAAGGAAATACCACAATTTTCAATTTTCAACTCTCAATTTTCAATTCGCTCGTCAGAGCGACAAACTGAAATCTGTACCACCACTTTCCCAACGAAAGGAAGCATACATTTTGGATACCTTAATTTCCAATGTCACCATTGTGACCATGAACGAACGGATGGATGTGCTGTTTGGCGCATACCTGGGCGTTTCTGAGGGCAAAATTGCCTATATTGGTACGTCCGCCCCGGAAGATAAGCCCCAGACCATCATTGACGGTACCGGCATGGTGCTGCTGCCGGGTCTTGTGAACTGCCACACCCACCTGGCAACCACCCTCATGCGCAGCTACTGCGACGACCTTCCCGCCACAGAAGCTCTGGAGCAGCAGCTTCAGCTGGAGGCAAAAATGGACCGTCGCTGCGCCAAGGCATCCGCCCTGCTCGGCATTGCCGAGTGTCTGCGTTTTGGCGTCACCTCGGTTTCCGATCTATACTACTACCCCGATGCGGTGGCAGAGGCTGCCGCCGAAAGCGGCATTCGGGCCAATATCGCATTGTCTTCCTACCGGTTCATCGACCAGAACGAGGACTTCGATTTTGAAACCGATGAGCAGTGCGCCGAGCTGCGTCGCGTTGTAGAGAAATGGCACGGTCACGACAATGACCGGATCAAGATCGATGCCGGCATCTACGCCGAATACACCAGCAACCACAAGCTGTGGGAAGGTCTGGTGGGTTACGCAGCAGAGCAGAACCTGGGTTTCCAGCTGCACCTGGCCCAAACCCAGAACGAAGTGGATTCCTGCCTGGATCGCACCGGCCTTGGCCCTGCGGAGCTGCTAAGCTGCCACGGTCTGTGGAATTTGCCTGTCACCGCCGCAGGCTGTGCCTGCCTGTCCTCAGAAGAGCAGCAGCTGCTGGGCAAAAAAAGAGCCACCGCAGTGGCCCTTCCCCTGGAGGCCGCCAAGAACGGCAGCCCCGCGACTCCTGTACTGGATTGCGTAAAGGCAGGCATGAATGTGGCTTTGGGCACCGGAGGCGCTATCGAAGCCGGCAACCTGGATATGTTTGAAGTGATTCGGGGTGTCGCCATGGTCGCAAGAAGCGCCAAGGGCGATCCTTCCGCCCTGCCTGCCGCCGCTGCGTTGATGATGGCAACTGTCTGCGGTGCGCGCGCCCAGGGCCGTGCCGAACAGATCGGCATGATCAAGGAAGGCTTTTCTGCCGACCTGTGCCTGGTGGATTTCTCCGCACCCCACCTGATGCCCTGCCACAATGTGCTCAACGCCCTTTGCTTCAGCGCCAAGGGCGGCGATGTAGCTATGACCATGGTCGGCGGCAAGATCCTGTACCAAAACGGCCAGTTCCCCACCATCGATCTAAAGTCCGTGGTGGAAGACATCACCGGCTATGCCATTGGCCGTCTGTTCCATGACGAGAAAGGAAGCAATTGAGTATGTCTGATACATCCAAAAAGCAGTCCTTCCTTCACGGAACCATGCTGCTGGCGATCTCCACCGCCCTTGTAAAGCTGATCGGCGCATTCTATTCCATTCCCCTAAAGCACATCATCGGCGACGACGGCTTCAGCTACTATTCTACCGCCTATGAGATCTACACCCTGCTGCTGATGATCTCCACCGCCGGTCTGCCTGTGGCCATGAGCCGGATGATCAGCCAGGCCAGTTCTCTGGGTCACTACCGGCAGGTGCGGAAGATCTATACCGTTTCCCGGACCATCTTCCTGTCCCTGGGTCTTTTGGGTGCACTGCTGATGACGGTCTTCTGCAAGCAACTGGCCAACTTCCAGGAGCAGCCCGATGCCTGGGCCGCCATCGGCACGTTGGGTCCGTGTTGCTTCCTGATTTGCCTGATGAGCACCTACCGTGGCTTCTTCCAGGGTCAGAGCAACATGAAGCCCACATCCGTCAGCCAGGTGCTGGAAGCATTGTGCAAGCTCATCGTTGGCCTAGGCGCAGCCGTGCTGCTGATCATGTACACCACTGTGGCCGCCTTCCCTGCTGCCGGTGCCATTTTCGGCGTGACCATGAGCTGCCTGGTGTCCTGCTTCTATCTGAATTACTGCTTCCGCAAAGCCTATAAGGACCTTCCCGTATCCAACGAGGATGTGTCCTCCGGCGGTGACATTGCCAAGGGCCTGCTGGCCATTGCTATCCCCATCACTATCGGCTCTGCCGGTCTTCAGATCCTCACCGTGCTGGAAACCAAGATCTATATGGGTCAGCTGCTGCACACCATGACCCAGCAATCCGCGGACGTGCAGAAGGGCATCTACAACTTCACCCAAAAGATATTCAATATGCCCTGTGCCTTTATCACCCCCATCACCATCAGTGCCATTCCTGCGATCACCGCGCAACTTACCAAAAAGGAATTCTCCGCCGCCAAGGCAACGGAAGAATCCGCAGCCCGGGTTACTGCTCTGATCAGCGCCCCCTGCGCTGTGGGTCTGGCGGTTTTGGCAGGCCCTGTCACCGGCCTGTTGGGCGGCTACACGGGGCAAAGACATTTGCTGGCTACCGATCTAATGGCGGTTTTGGGTATCTGCATTCTGTTTAATGCTACGGTGCTGTTAACCAACGCCATCATGCAGGCCCACGGCCATGTGAATCTGCCGGTGATCAATATGTTCATCGGCGGCATAGTGAAACTGGTAGCTGTGTTTATCCTTACCGGTAATCCTGAAATTGGCATTTTGGGCACTCCCATTGGCAGCCTTCTGTGCTATGTGTGCATCACTATTTTGAACCTCATCACCATGGCAAAAGTCCTGCCTGACGCGCCTAGAATCGTCCGCAATATGCTTCGGGCCATCCTCGCCGCTGTGATTATGGGCGTGGTGGTATTTGGTGTTTATTATGCCATTGAAGCCTTCCTGCCCCCTATCAGCCGGATCATCTCTTGCGGTGTTCCTCTTGGCGTAGGCGTAGTTGTATATCTGTTTGCAGCTATCAAGCTCCGGGCCATTACACGGGATGACTGTCTGCTGCTTCCTAAGGGACAAAAAATCGCAAATTTGCTCCATTTGTAAAATAATCCTTGCATTTTTGGTATTTTTATGGTAATTTAAGCTAAGGAAATCCAATAAAAATTAAAGGGGATCTTTATTATGAACAAGACTGAACTCATCACCGCTACTGCTCAGAATGCTGGCGTTACCAAGAAGGATGCAGAGCGCGTTCTGAACGCTGCTATCGACGCCATCACCGCTTCCCTGGTTAAGGGCGACAAGGTCCAGCTGTCCGGCTTCGGCATCTTCGAAGTTCGCGATCGCGAAGCTCGCACCGGCCGCAACCCCCACACCAAGGAGACCGTCGAAATTCCTGCTACCCGCGTTCCCGCTTTCAAGGCCAGCAAGGCTCTGAAGGACGCTGTCAAGAAGTAAGCTATGCGGCTTGACAAATATCTGAAGGTTTCCCGGCTCATCAAGCGCCGCACCATTGCCAACGAAGCTTGCGATAACGGTCGCATCAGCGTTAATGGCCGAGTGGTCAAGGCCAGCTATGAGGTCAAGATTGGCGATCGGATCGAGATCACCATGGGCCCCAAAACCGTAGCGGTGGAAGTCCTGCAGATCGCCGAAACTGTCCGTAAGGACGATGCCGGCGCCATGTACAAGGAAGTATAAAAAAGAGGAAGCCTTTTGGCTTCCTCTTTTTTAGGCTTTGTAGGGACCGGCCTCCCGGACGGTCCTTTGCGGCGAAGCCACCTCAGCCCCCTCACAGAGAGAGGAAAGGCGGTCTCTTTTTATTAGAAATTGATTTTTTTGATGATCCTGGTCAGCGGATAGAAACATACCGAAACCGTCACCAAGGTGCAAATTGACTGCGGAACCATTGCATACAATGACTGCAGGAAATAGATCCGCGCCACATTGGGGTGGAATGCGTAAATCAGCGGCGTTATGACATCGTCCAGCAATGTAAAGAAAACGGAAAATACCACAGCGGACACCACTACAATTACTGTTTTGCATACAGACGTTTCCCCAGAAAAACATCTTCCCAACCAGCCGAAAAACACCGCAAACAAGTTGTAATACACCAGATACAATACAATTACATTGATCTGGAATCCAAACAGAAAGCACCGAAGCAGTGAAAATGCGGTAGCCACCGCCATGCCGTGACGAATGCCGTAACAATAGCAGAAGCACAGCATCATCACCGTAACAATTTCGATGCCGGATATGCCGCTGAGTACCATTTGCCCGCCGATCAGCAGTGCGACGCACATTGCCACCCGGACAATAAACTTCGTCTTATTCATGAATTAAAAAGATTTATATACCCAGATATACAGCTGGTCTGCCTTGATCTGCAAGGTTTCGGCACCGGAAACGGCAGAGCCATATTGCTTCCCTTCATACTCCACCACGCCCCAACCGGCATTGGACAGCGTTTCATCGCTGGTATACAGCATCCAGCAGCTGCTGAAATCCGCAGGATTTTCAATGCCGTTGATGGATGTGATCATACCGTTCTCCACTTCAAATTCCAGCTGTCCGTCTTCCTTCAGCATCTGCATATATTCGATCAGCAGCATATCTTCCTTGCCGCCTATGGCTTCCTGGGTGGTTTTGATCACGATATAGGTGTCGGAGTCCTTGATGACCAGCGGTTTGTTGTTGACCAGCGGATCGTTCTGGCAGCCTGCCAACAGCATGGTGCTGGCAAGAATCAGCATTGCAAGCAGGCAGGACAGGATCTTTCTTGACAGTTTCTTGGTTTTCTTCATAAATTTACCTCCTAAAATACAAAAACTGCGGCACCAAATACTTGGTGCCGCAGCCGTGTTTCTGCGACAAACGCACTTCTCTGTAATCTCGCAAAGAAGAGGGAAAATCCGTTTCGTAGGTCTTCTGACTCGTGCTTGCAGCTCTGGGGATGCTGCGGCGGCTCTGCCTTCCCGGGAATATCCCAGTGACTGACTTTCGTCAAAAGAGCCCGCCATAGGCACATACAGCGGCGGTACCGTTCGGGACTTTCACCCGATTATCTTGTTCAGCAGCCGGGGTTCCTCGCCCAAGCTGCCACGAAACTTCTATCCAGTTGTCTTTGTTATTTTAGCACAGTGACCGCTTGCTGTCAATGCTTTTTAGCAGCGACAGCAGAACCAGGAAAGCCAGCACAGCAGGAAACTTGCACAGGGCGATCCGCTCATGGTAAAGCCCCGATAATTGCCTGCCTGCTCCCGGTAAACGCTCTCGCCGTCCTGGATTCTTTGCAAGGTCCGCAGGTACAGATAATTATCCGGCTCCATGCTCACCGCCTTGCGGATGTGTTCCAGAGCAATGCTCTCATTGCCTAAACCATCGTTTGCCAAAGCACTGATGTAATACCACCGGGCATCACGCTGGGTAGAATTGCTCAAAATATTCAGCGCTTCCTGGTACCGACCCATCTGCACATAGCGGTACGCACCCATCTGATAACGGTCATCATTGCTTGTATTGTCCTGATAGCCACCATAACCGCCATAGCCACCGTAGCCGTAAGGCCCATAGCCATACCCGGAACCACCTGCAGAGCCTGCCGCTCTTTCCGGATTTTTGATCTGCTCGTAGGCCGCGTTGACCTCCTGCATCTTCTTGGCAGCCGCTTCATCTCCGGGATTTAGGTCCGGATGATATTTTTTCGCCAATCGGCGGTAGGCCTGCTTGATCTCTTCGTCCGAGGCATCCGGGCTGACGCCAAGGACCTTATACGGATCATGGATCATTTTCCATCCTCCTCTTTTTTTCTTCTGATGCCGCACCACACGCCGCTGTACAGAATGTTGTTCAGGATTTCCTTGTCCTGTACCAAAGGCAAGCGCTCAAATTCTTCTGTGCAGCGAGCCATAGCCAGCACCAGCTGTTGCTCCCACAAAGGCCAGTTCTCACCTGTACCAAGAGCTAAGTAGGGGTTGTACTTCTTCTTTCGCTTATCCCGGCGGTAATCCGTAGCCGCATCGGCTAGATATATGAATCTGCCCAGAGCAATGCCCATCTTCCGCAAAGTCGACGCCCACAGATCCTCCCGATACACAAAGAGCTCGCCCATTAACTGACCGAACAAAAACGCAGGAGCATTCGGATCGGCACAGTTTTCCTTCTCCAATCGATCCAGCTTCTCCAGATTCTCCCGGATCGCCTGGCATTGCCGGGGATAGCGGTCAGCGATAGTATCCATATGCTTGCCAAAGACCCCGGTCATCATTTTTGCCCCCAAATGGGCATCGTCCCGCCAATCGTCCAGGGATTTGTAGTAAGCCAGCGCCACATTCATATCCGCAGCATATTGGATCGCTTCGCTGTCCACCCAGGGCCTGGGGCGAATGGGATGCATACCGCAGGCTCGCTTGCCGGAGGTTTCCTCCGGCTCATACAGGCTCATGTGCAGCAGCGCCAGGAAAGCCATATCATAGCGCAATCCCAACCGGGCGGTGGAGGAGGTACGCAGTCGAATCTGCCGGCAAATGCCGCAGTATACGCTGTTGTAGCGCACTTTTTGCGCTTGGGTCAGCTCCCGAACATTGGCATTGACAAATCCAAACATATCCATACCTCCTTTTTCTTTGATACCATCCTACCAACAGGTTGTGAACAGTGTATAAACCCTGTTAATTTTTTCAAAATAAATTATTCCATTTCTGCCAGCAATCGGTTCAGCGCGCCCCCGTAAAACAGAATGGACAGGCAGCAGTAAAGCCACAGCATACTCAGGGCCAGGGCGTACACCGAGCCGTAAACACTGGAATAATTGGAAAAGTTTTCTACATAAAACGAAAAAAGCTTCGTAAAGATCAGCCATCCGGCCGATGCCAACACCGCCCCGGGCAGGCTTTCCCGAAAACCGTTTTTCCGGTTAGGCAGCACCATAAACATGGCGGTAAATAATCCGGTTTGCAGGGCTAGCATCAGAAAAAAGCCCCAATCCACCACTTCCGTCAGCAGAATTCCCAACCCGCCGGATGCCGGCGGCAGTAAATCCAGCAGATGATCTCCGAACACCCCCAAAAACAGGGTTGCCAGCAACACCAACAGGAACAAGAAGGTATAGCCAACACTTATTAACCGGGTCCGCACATACCCTCTGTCCTCCCGGACATCGTAAATGGCATTGAGTCCCGTCAGCAGACCGTAAATACCGCGACTGGCCGACCACAGGGCGCTGATTGCCGACACAGACACCACCGCGGTGGAAGTATGAGCATAGGTGCTGATAATGAAGTTTTCTGCCGCACCCATCAGCGCTGCAGGCAAAAAGCCTTCCAAAAGCTGCAAAAGCGCCCGGGCATCCCAGGGCGTATACCGCAGGATGCTCAGCAGCAGCACCAATGCAGGAAACACCGACATGACAATAAAATATCCGGCATGGGCCGCGTGGCTTGGAATTTTCATCCCCTGCAGCCGCCGCACCAGCGCCACCGTTTTGCCGATCAATCCGCCCTTTGGCAGCTCCATAATTCCCACCTCTTTGTCACAAGCTCTTAATAGCTTATGTAAAAAGCAGGGAAACTATCACGGAAACCGCCCACTACCCGATGGGCAGTGGGCGATAAAAGCATTATTCTGCAGAGATCATATAGTAGTAGACCGGCTGACCGCCATTGAGCAGATTCACATCTGCATCGGGACAGATTTCAGCGAAGATATCCGCCGCTCTCTGAGCGTGCTTTTCCTTCACATTCTCGCCATAGTAGATAGTGATGTAGGACTTGCCCTCATCACGAATCTTCTCTGCCAGAGACTTCAGCAAGATCTTGATATCCTTACTGGTGCCGAACAGAGCGCTGCCGTACAGAGCCAGGTAGTCGCCTTCATGGATCAGGAAGCCGTCGAAATCGGAGTTTCGGGCAGCATAAGTGATCTGCATGGTGTCCACAGTGCCCATGGCCTCCGTCATAGCCGCCACATTTTCCTCGGTCTCACCCTCGGGATTAAAGCTGAGCATAGCGGTAACACCCTGGGGAATGGTCTTACTGGGGATGACCACCACATTCTTGGGAGTCAGTGCATCCACCTGCTGGGCAGCCATGATAATGTTCTTGTTGTTGGGCAGCACATAAACGGTCTCGGCAGGGACCTTGTTGACCACTTCCAGGATATCCTGGGTGCTGGGGTTCATGGTCTGTCCGCCGGAAATGATGCCGTCCACGCCCAGATTCCGGAATACATCTGCGATGCCGTCGCCCACGCAAACGGTAACAACGCCGATGGGCTTTACGGGCTCAGCGATCTTGGGTGCCAGCTCCTGCTCGCTCATAACCTTCTCGGTGTGCTGCAGGCGCATATTTTCGATCTTAACGGTTACGAAAGAGCCATAGTCCATGGCCTCGTGGAGCGCCTTGCCGGGATCGTTGGTATGGACGTGGACCTTAATGATCTCCTCATCGTCCACCAGAACCAGGCTGTCACCCAGGCTGGACAGGAACTCCCGGAGCTTTTCGGGATCCAGATCATTCTCTCGGGAGATGATGAACTCGGTGCAGTAGGTGAAGGTGATATCTTCAGTATCAAAGTCGCTGAAGTCTGCAGCTTCCTTCACTTCGCCGGTGCTCAGATCTTCGGGAACCACAATATCCTCGCCCCGCAGCGCCAGCAGCATGGCCTCCAGAGCCACCAGCCAGCCCTTGCCACCGGCATCCACAACGCCGGCCTTCTTCAGCACGGGGTTCTGGTTGGTGGTATTGGCAAGCGCCACCTTTGCCTCGGCAATGGCAGCCTCGTGGACATACTCAAAGTAGTTGTTCTCTTCGGATGCCTGACGTGCCTTGGCAGCAGCCAGACGGGCAACGGTCAGAATGGTGCCCTCGGCGGGCTTCATAACTGCCTTGTAAGCAGCGTCTACGCCCTCTTGCAGAGCCAGAGCCCACAAAACACCATCGCACTCTTCTGCGCCCTTGAGCTTCTTGGAAATACCCCGCAGCAACAGGGACAGGATGACACCGGAGTTGCCTCTGGCACCCCGGAGCATAGCAGATGCTGCGGTTGCAGCAGCCTTCTCCAGGGAAGGATCTTCCAGCTTCCGCAGATCGGCTGCGGCTGCGTTGATGGTCATGGACATATTGGTGCCCGTATCACCGTCGGGTACGGGGAACACGTTCAGTTCATTCAGAGCTTGCTTGTTAATTTCGATGGAAGCGGCCGCATTGATCATCATTCTGCGGAAAGTGCCTCCTCTAATTGTCTGCCTCACTTGATGTTACCTCCCAATTTCCCTTAGCCGTTCATCATGGAATCGATGAACACATTGACTGCACGAACTTCGGTGTCGGTGCACTTGTTAACCACATAGCGAACCTCGGAAATAATGGAATTGCCCACAGCAGTCAAATTTACACCGTTGTCCACAATGATGTGCAGATCAATGGAAATGCTGTCGTCCTCATGGAACTCCACACGGACGCCCTTGGACATGGATTCCTTGCGCAGCAGGTGATACACACCGTCGGTCACAGACCGGGCGGCCATGCCTTTAACACCGAAGCAGTTGGATGCGGCGGTGCCGGCAATGTCGGTGTACACGCTGGTGCTGACATTCACGCTGCCGTTTTCGTTCTTCTGACGAACCATAATCAGTACCTCCTAAAAATCAAACCATGCTGGCTTCCCAGCAATCGGGGGCGGTCAGACCCATCATCTGCACCACAGTGGGTGCCACATTGGCCAGACCGTAATTGCCTTCGAGAATGTTCCAATCGTGATCCTTATCATAAATAATAAAAGGAACGGGATTCAGAGAGTGGGCGGTGCGGACGGAAGTCTTGCCCTTCTTGGTCTCGGTCATCTGGTCGGCATTGCCGTGGTCGGCGGTGATCAGCACAGTGTAGCCGTACTTGTCAGCAGCCTCGATAATGGCCTTCAGACCGTTATCCACACACTCCATGGCGTAAACCACCGCGTCCATAACGCCGGTGTGGCCGACCATGTCACCGTTGGGGTAGTTGCAGCGCAGGAACTGGAACTTACCGGAAGCCATAGCCTCCACCATCTTCTCGGTGATCTCTTTGGACTTCATGGCAGGTGCCTGCTCGAAGGGAATTACATCGGAAGGAATCTCCTCGTAGACCTCCAGCTCCTCGCAAACTTTACCGGAGCGGTTGCCGTTCCAGAAATAGGTCACATGGCCGTACTTCTGGGTCTCGGACACGGCATACTCATGGATGCCGGCCTGGCACAGAACCTCGGTCAGGGTGTTCTTGATGACGGGAGGCTGAACCAGATAATTCTCGGGGATGTTCAGGTCGCCGTCGTACTGGAGCATACCGGCAAACTTCACACCGGTGTAGTCGCCACGGTCAAACTTATCAAAGTCTTTGCGGTCGAAAGCCAGAGAAATTTCCTGAGCCCGGTCGCCGCGGAAGTTAAACAGGATCACACTGTCGCCGTTTGCGATCTTGGCAACGGGCTCTCCGTTTCTGCCGATGACAAAAGCAGGCAGATCCTGATCGATGCAGCCGGTTTCGGCACGGTAGGTCTCGATAGCCTCAGCAGCAGATACAAACATTCTGCCCAGGCCCTGAACATGGGTGCGCCAGCCGGCTTCCACCATGCCCCAGTTGGCTTCGTAGCGGTCCATCGTCACCTGCATACGGCCGCCGCCGGAAGCAATGGCGTAGTCGCAGCCCTCGGTGTTCAGTTCTTTCAGCACATCCTCCAGCTGACCCACATACTCCAGAGCAGAGGTGGCAGGCACATCGCGGCCATCCAGCAGGATGTGGCAGTAAGCCTTCTTCACGCCCTCAGCCTTGGCCTGCTTCAGCAAAGCGATCAGGTGTGCGATGTTGGAGTGCACATTGCCATCAGACAGCAGGCCCAGGAAGTGCATAGCCTTGCCGGAAACCGCATTGGCAACCAGATTCTTCCAGGTAGCGGATGCGTACAAAGTACCGTTTTCAATGGACTCGCCTACCAGCTTGGCGCCCTGGGAGTAGACCTGACCGCAGCCCAGGGCATTGTGGCCTACTTCGGAGTTGCCCATATCCTCATCGGAAGGAAGACCGACGGCGGTGCCGTGAGCCTTCAGATAAGTATGGGGGCAAGTTGCCAGCAGATGATCCAGGGTGGGGGTCTTTGCAACCACAACAGCATCTCCGCTGCCGCCGTCGCCCTTGCCCACGCCGTCCATGATAACTAATACAATCGGTTTTTCCATAAAATACCTCCGAAAATCGACGATGTCGATGAATTGGCATATTACCAGTTGTACTATTTTACAACATTTCGCTGAAAGTTACAAGCAATTTTTCATTTTTTCCCGATTTAAACAAAAAACCTCCGGTCATCGTGCTATTTTGCACAATACTCCCGGAGGTTATTAAGGAAATATTAAGTAGTGTTACTTTTTTTACTGTATTTTCTAGGCCTTGCCTCCCTCTTTGAGGGTAGCCAAGCGAATCTAAAAGTATCGCGGCAGCGATCACAACAGACTGGTGGCTCGCCGCACGGCGGCTCGGAGGGAGTGTATAAACTCCCCCAGTCAGCCTGTTCGGCTGACAGCCCCCTCAGAGAGGGGGCCAAGATTATTTCATTTAATTCATCGTTCCTTCTGCTCTGTCAAACAGAACACCGATCCGGTCACGGAGCGCCCGTCCTTCCGGGGTGTCTGCCGTGCCCTCGGTGTCGATCCACCGGGCAGATGCCGCCTGGGCATCCTTCAGGGTCTGCAGATCCATGGAAAGATTGGCCACCCGGAAGGCCGGCAGGCCCGATTGCCGGGAGCCGAAGAAGTCGCCGGGGCCACGCATTTTCAGATCTTCTTCCGCGATCCTGAAACCGTCGGTGGTCTTGCACAGCGCCTTCAGCCGCTGCATTGTGTCGGGGTTGCGGTTTTGGGAAGTCAGAATACAGTAGCTCTTACTCCCACCTCTGCCCACACGACCACGAAGCTGATGGAGCTGGGAAAGGCCAAACCGATCCGCATCCTCAATGACCATCAGGGTGGCATTGGGTACATCCACACCAACCTCAATCACCGTGGTGGCTACCAGCACATCCGCTTCTCTCCGTGCAAAGGAAGCCATCGCTTCCTCCTTTTCCGCCGCTTTCATCTGTCCGTGGATCAGAGCGATCTTCAAATCCGGAAATACGGTTTTCTGCAGCGTTTCCGCCCACAGCGTTGCAGATTTGACACCCAAATCCTCGTTTTCCTCCACCATGGGGCAGACCACAAAGCATTGATGGCCTTCTGCTACCTGTTTGCGGATAAAGGCATTGATCCGGGGGCGGTAGGACTCACCCACCAGGAATGTATCCACCGGCTCTCTGCCGGGGGGTAATTCATTAATAATAGAAACTTCCAGATCGCCATACATCAGCAGAGCTAACGTCCGGGGTATGGGGGTTGCGGACATGACCAGCAGATGGGGGTCTGCGCCCTTGGCGCTGAGCCGGGAGCGTTGGGCAACACCGAACCGATGCTGCTCATCCGTGATCACCAGCCCCAAATCGGCAAATTCCGTGCTGTCGGAAAGCAGGGCATGGGTACCCACCGCAAAATCCACTTCACCTGCCGCCAGCGCATCCCGGACTTCCCGCTTTTGCTTGGGGGTCATAGAACCGGTCAGCAGCGCCGTGCGGATGCCCAGGGGTGCAAACAGCTTATTTAAGGACGCATAATGCTGCTCTGCCAAGATTTCTGTCGGCGCCATCAGCGCAGCCTGCTTGCCGTTACTGACAGCACAGTAGGCTGCCGCGGCGGCGATCATGGTCTTGCCGCTGCCCACATCACCCTGAACCAAGCGATTCATAGGCGCGCCGGCAGTCAGATCCGCAAGAATGTCCTCCACCGCCCGGCGCTGGGCTCCGGTCAGTTGGAATGGCAACCTTCCCAGAAATGGCTGCAGATTGGTGTTGGTATAGGGTTCTGCAAATTTCTTCGCCCGGCTGGCACGCATCAGTGCCAGGCCTGCGGAGAATACGAAAAACTCTTCAAAGATCAGCCGTTTTTTCGCCATCTCCGCTTCTGCCATAGAACTGGGCTCGTGGATGGCATAGTAGGCCCGCTCCGCCGGCAAAATACCATAGGTCTGCCGCACGGATTCCGGCAATATCTCCGGCGGCACATCGCAAATGGCCAGCGCCTGCCGCACTGCCTTGAGCATTGCCGCATTGGTCAGTCCTGCAGTCAGCGGATAAATCGGCAGCACCCGCCGGGTGGTCACCGGCTGGGAATCCAAGGCTTCAAACACCGGATTGGTCATGCTGTACCCTACAAAATCACCGGAAAGCGCACCGTAGAAAATGTACTCCTTTCCGTATTGCAGCTGCTCCGCGGCAAAGCGATTGTTGAAAAAGGTCACCGTCAGCCGTGCGGTGTGGTCCGCGATCTGGACCTTGGTCAGATCCAAACCCTTGCGGATATGGTTGGTACGGGGGGTGTTCATAACCATGGCCTTGAAGCAGGCCGGCACATCCACCTCCAGCTGAGCGATGGTGCGCAACCCCGTGCGATCCTCATAGCCTCTGGGGAAATGGCAGATCAGATCACCCAGGGTGAAAATATTCAAATTGGCAAATTGCTTCGCCTTGGTGGGGCCCACACCTTTTAATATGGTAATGGGATCTGACAGCCTGGCCATGGTCTCGCCTCCTTTTTATATAGTATAGCATATATTCAGGGAATTTCAAACCACATCTTGATCATATCCCGCACATGTAGGGACCGGCGTCCTCGACGGTCCTTTTTTTATAAATCTGCAGACCGCCGACATACCATCTGTATTTCAAGGTCTGCGTTCTGCACAGATGCGGAAAAAGATCCGCCGCCAGAAATGAAAAAACTCCCTCCAAGCCAAGCTCGGAAGGAGATATTTTCAGAGAAATCAGGCCAGCTTGTTCAGCTTCAGAGTCATGCTGCTCTTCTTGCGGGCAGCGTTGTTCTTGTGCAGCAGACCCTTGATCACAGCCTGGTCGACAGCCTTGATGGCAGCCTTGTAAGCAACCTCGGCAGCGGCCTTGTCGCCATTTTCCAGAGCAGCGTCAAACTTCTTCAGGTTGGTCTTCAGCTCAGACTTGTTAGCCTTGTTCTTCTCGTAAGCAATCTTGGAAGAAATGACATCCTTCTTAGAGGACTTAATGTTGGGCATTTCGTTACACCTCCTGTTTCCAAAAGTTTTTCATACAGATATGCATTATAGCGCTACTTTTCTATAAAATCAATCCCTTTTTCAAAATTTTTTCGTTTCAACTGTTACTTTTTTCCCCATTTTTTCAGCATCTGGATTTTTCTGTACATTTTTACCTCTGTCAAGACCCAATTTTTACCCCAATTTTTTCTCTTTGGCAAAAGCACCATGGCATAAAAAATGGGAAGTTTGTCGAAGCGTGTCGATATTCGTTATGTCAACTTATATTTTATAGCCTCTGTCTGTTGAAAAGCTCCCTCCCCTGTGGAAAAACTTGTGGATAATGTGGAAAACTCCATGTCTGCAACGGGTATTTCCCGTTATTTCCCAGTTGGACCCCGGAATTTTGTGGATAACTGCCCCCGTTTTTCCACAGGCCGTAACGGCCGCGTAACTGTGTTACGGAAACAATCCCAAAATAAAATTCTCTCGTCCTTTTTGCCGGAAAAGTTCCAAAAACGGCGTTTTCTGTTTTTATCACCCGTCCTTGTGTGAAAGAAAACCGAAAAAACTTTGTGAAAAACTGCCAAACTTTTATAAGCCCGTTTTTATTTGCTGAACGGATAGCGCTATCATAGGAAACCATCCTGAAGCAACACCAAGAGCCGGCAGATATTCCGCCGGCTCTCTTATTTACACAGACATTACTTCTTTTCGGTAATCGGTGGGTGCCATGCCGTATTGCTTGAAAAACGCCCGGTTAAAGGTGCGGATCGTCGGGAAACCGGCTTTTTCCGCGATCTCCGTCATGGTGTAATTTCCATTTCGGATCAGCTCCTCTGCATCTGACAGCCGCAGGGCATTTAAATAATCGCAAAAATGAATGCCCAGCCGGGCGCTGAAGATATGGGATACGCTGCTGCGGCTGATGTGCAAATTCTCCGCAATGTCTCCCACTGTAATATTTTCCCGGTAATGTCCGGCACAAAAATTAAGGATCTGCAGCACCGTGTCCTGCCGAATGTCGCTTTTTTCGATGCGGTAGTGGCGCAAGAGCTTGCCGAATATCGCCGTTAAGTAAGCACCGATCACCCGGCTGTAGCCGTCCTGCTTATATTCCGTATAGGCCGTTTCCAGCAGATACACCGTATTATCCCCTTCCTCCGGACAATATACCGCCGACACCGGCGCACCCTCCAGAAACACCTCCGCATAGCCCAGTAACCGGGAGGGTTTCATAATCAGCACATAGTACTCCCCAGGCACACACTCGGCATAATGATGCACCTGGTTCGGAAACGCAAGGAAGAATGTATTTTCTGTCAAGGCGTATTTTCTACCGTCACACAGGGCGGTACAACCACCTTTTTTGACATAGATCAGCTCAATGTCCTCGTGGATATGTGCAGGAAAATCTATGCTGTGTCGATGATGAAACTCGATCTTGGCCTTTAGCTGCCGGAATATTGTTTCCAAAGAGCACCTCTCCTTTGCACTTTTTGTCCGGAAATGCTGTATAATTTACTTGCATCATAACACATTTTGTCTTACAATGCAATCATGAAGTATAACAACAAGGAGGTACTCCCATGAAACTTATGCGACCCAGCACAGAAGTGAAGCCCCAGAGGTGGGCCAGATACGCCTATAATCTGACCACGCCCATGGGTAAAAACAACCAGCGTCTCACCGGTTGCGCTGAGCATATTGCACTTTCCCGTAAGGTGGCCACGGAAGGCATGGTGCTGCTGGAAAATAACGGCGTTTTGCCCCTAAAGAACGGCGCCACGGTATCCCTGTTTGGTATCGGCACGCTGGACTATGTCAAGGGCGGCGGTGGCAGCGGCAAAGTTTACTCCGAATATGTCCGGGACATTTATGACGGCTTCCTGTGCAAAGCACCCCGGATCAACATCTATGAACCCGTGACCCAGTATTATCTGGATTACGCTCTGCCCATACTCCACGGCTTTGGGGACAGCCAGCGAGATCCCTGGATCGATGTTCCCAGCGGCAACAAGGCAGAGGCTCTCTACTCCGAGATCGACCTGCCCGCACAGCTCATCGCCGACGCGGCAAAGAATTCCGACATCGCTATCATCACTATCCACCGCTATTCCGGCGAGGGCTGGGATCGCTCCAGCGAAAAGGGCGATTTCTACCTGACCGATACCGAGCAGAAGCTGGTCGATGATGTCACTTCCGCATTTGAACACAGCGTTGTGGTTCTGGACATTGGCGGCATGATCGATGTCTCCTGGATCAAAAATAATCCCAAGATCGATGCGGCCCTGCTGGCATGGCAGGCAGGTATGGAAGGCGGTCTGGCCATTGCAGACATCCTCTGCGGTGATGTGAACCCCTCCGGCAAGCTGACTGACACCTTCGCCAAGACCTTTGCCGACTATCCCAGTGCCGATACCTTCAATGAAAGCGACGACTACGTCTGCTACTATGAAGATATCTATGTGGGTTACCGCTATTTTGAAACCATTCCCGGTGCTAAGGACAAGGTTAATTATCCCTTCGGCTACGGCCTGTCTTACACCACCTTTGAAATTTCCACTCCCGTCGCTTCCCAAACGGGAGATCATATCGAGATCGCTGTTTCCGTGAAGAACACCGGCACTCTGCCTGGCAAGGAAGTTGTACAGATCTACTACAGCGCACCCCAGGGCGTTTTGGGCAAGAGCAGTATCAGCCTGGTTACCTTCCAGAAGAGCAAGCTCCTGGCTCCCGGTGAGCAGGAAGACATGGTCCTTTCCTTCTCCATCGCCGATATGGCAAGCTACGACGATCTGGGCAAGCTGCAGATGTCTGCTTATGTGCTGGAGCAGGGTGATTACCGCTTCTTCGCTGGCAATAACTGCCGGGATCTGAAGGAAGCTGCCTGGCGCTACACCGTAGCGGAAAAGTTTGTGGTCACCAAGCAGCTGACCCAAAAGTGCGCTCCCAATCAGCTGGAAAAGCGGCTGCTGGCCGACGGCAGCTTCGAGAGACTTCCCAGCTTCCCCATTGCACAGTACGAAGTCCCCTGCACCCCCAACACCGCCAAGGCGCCCGACACCCCCAAGCCGGTGCAGTTCATTGATGTGGCGGAAGGCCGTATTTCGCTGGACGAATTCATGGCACAGATGACCGACAAAGAGCTGATTCATCTAATGAGCGGCGTTGCCATGCGCGGTGTCTCCAATACAGAAGGCTTCGGCGACATCCGCCGTCTGGGCATTCCTGCCTTTATGACCGCCGACGGCCCTGCCGGTGTCCGGTTGAAGCCGCAGGTGGGTATCCCCACTACCAACTGGCCCTGCGCCACTTTGGTTACCTGCACATGGGATCCCCAGCTTGCCTATGAGATCGGCAAAGCCGGTGCTGTCGAATGTAAGGAAAACGGCCTTGCCGTTTGGCTGACCCCGGCGCTGAACATCCACCGCAACCCCCTGTGCGGCCGAAACTTCGAATACTTAAGCGAAGACCCCCTGCTCTCCGGCAAATTTGCCGCTGCCAAGGTAAATGGCATTCAGAGTGAGCATGTGGCCGCTTCTGCCAAGCACTTTGCCTGCAACAACAAGGAAGTCAACCGCAAGTATAGTGACAGCCGCGTCTCCGAACGGGCACTGCGGGAAATCTATCTGCGGGGCTTTGAGATTTGTGTGAAGGAAGCCCAGCCCTGGACCGTCATGAGCAGCTACAACCTGATCAATGCCCGCCGCTGCTGCACCAGCTATGAGCAGCTGCAGGGCATCCTCCGTGATGAGTGGGGCTTCGAAGGCATTGAGATCACCGACTGGGGTACGCCCTGCGATCAGGCATGGTGCGTCCTTTCCGGCAATGACATTCGCATGCCTAACGGCGAACCGGAAGTCCTCCGTGAAGCGCTGGCCACCGGCCGGATCCAGCGGGGTCATCTGGAAACCTGCGCAAGACGCATTCTGGAGCTGTTCCTGAAGTTCGATTGATCCTATATACCAACCACTTTGCGCAGGATGCTGCATGAGCATCCTGCGCATTTCCTTATCCCGATAAGCAAGCAAAAGTTTTTTCAGGTATCTTCTCTTGGCAAATGGAAATACTGGTATTACCATTTTTCACAGGAGGATCACCATGCAGGGAAAGGTAGAGATCTGCGGTGTAAACACCGCCCGTTTAAAAACATTGACCCCTGCCCAGATGGACGAATTACTGCAAAAAGCAAATCTTGGCGACGAAAACGCCCGGCAGGCACTGATCGAAGGCAATCTCCGGTTGGTGCTTTCCGTTATTCAACGGTTTGACAAACGGGGCGAAAGCCCCGACGATCTGTTTCAGGTGGGCTGCATCGGCCTAATAAAAGCCATTTCCAACTTTGACCCCACCAAACAAGTCCGGTTTTCCACCTACGGCGTTCCCATGATCGCCGGAGAAGTGCGGCGATACCTGCGAGATAACAGTGCCATCCGGGTATCCCGCTCCATCCGGGATGTGGCCTACCGGGTGCTGCAATGTAAGGAATATCTGCTCCTGCAGTTGGGCCGGGAACCTACTTTGGAGGAAATCTCCAAAGAATTACAGCTCCCGGAAGCCGATGTGAGTCAGGCTTTGGATGCGGTCTGTGCCCCGGTAAGCCTGCACGACCCCGTGTATGCTGACGGCGGTGACCCATTAACGGTGATGGACCAGGTTCGTGACACAAAAAACACCGAAGGCAACTGGATGGAGCACATCACCCTGCGCAGCGCCTTTCAGGCATTAAACGACCGGGAAAAGCAGATCCTTTCCCTGCGATTTTATGACGGCAAAACCCAGATGGAGGTAGCCGGTGTTCTGGGCATCTCTCAGGCCCAGGTCTCACGGCTGGAAAAAGGCGCCATCAGCGCCATGCGGAAAAGCGTTAGTGTATCGTAACCGGGCAAGCAATCGCCCTTTAAGGGGGCCGTCATCCTGAGCGGAGGACGAATGCCCGCAGTCGAAGGATCCGCATCCTGCGGTGCTATGCACCGCACCGCCTTTGGCGGCAGGAAAAAACGGATTCTTCGACTTCGCTGCGCTGCGCTCAGAATGACAAAACCTACAGTTTTCTTGTAGAGGGCAAATTTTTATGGTCGGCATATCCCCTTTCCCATGCGCATATCCTTTACCATCTTTTGGGGGAGGTATGCGTATGGGCACCAGGATCACGGAGCTGCAATGCAAAGAAGTCATCTGTCTGTGCGACGGTCGGCGGCTGGGATTTGTGTCGGATGTGGAGGTAGAGATTCCCTGCGGCCATGTCCGGGCACTGGTCGTTCCCGGCCCTTGTCGTTTTTTCGGCGTTCTCGGCAGAAAAGACGATTTTGTGATCCCCTGGGAGTGCATCCGCAGGATCGGACCGGATATTATCCTTGTGGATATCAAGCCCAATGAATGTCTGTTCCCCCGTCACAAATTCGGCCTGCCTTTTTGTTTGTAATTTTGTAGAATTTTTCTGAAAAAATTTGGAAAAAATACTTGCAAATCCACACCTAATCGGATATAATGTTTCGGCATGGGCAAAAAGGCCCGTGACATTATCATCCCACACACCCGGTTATCGCATCCCAAGTGTTCGAAAGAACGGGCAATGCGAGATTGAAGCGGGGTGGAGGAACAAACAAAAAGGAGAATATCAAAATGGCTGTCGTATCTATGAAACAACTGCTGGAGGCCGGCGTACACTTCGGTCACCAGACCCGCCGCTGGAACCCCAAGATGGGTACCTACATCTACACCGAGCGTAACGGTATCCACATCATCGACCTGCAGAAGACCGTTAAGAAGCTGGAGGAGGCTTACAACTTCGTGCGCGAGACCTCCGCTAACGGTGGCAACGTGCTGTTCGTCGGCACCAAGAAGCAGGCTCAGGACGCTATCAAGGAAGAGGCTGCCCGCTGCGGTAGCTACTATGTCAACGCTCGTTGGCTGGGTGGTATGCTGACCAACTTCCGCACCATGCGTACCCGTATCGACCGTCTGGCTCAGCTGCGCAAGATGGAAGAGGACGGCACTTTCGCAATGCTGCCCAAGAAGGAAGTCATCAAGCTGCAGGGCGAGATCGAGAAGCTGGAGAAGTATCTGGGCGGCGTTAAGGAAATGAAGAAGATCCCCGCTGCTCTGTTCATCGTTGACCCCCGCCGTGAGCGCAACGCCATTGCTGAGGCTCACAAGCTGAACATCCCCATTGTTGCTATCGTTGACACCAACTGCGATCCCGACGAGATCGACTACGTTATCCCCGGCAACGACGACGCTATCCGCGCCATTCGCCTGATCGCCTCCGCTATGGCCGGTGCCATCATCGAGGGCCGCCAGGGCGAGGACGCTGCTGTCGAGGCTACCGAGGCTGTCGAGGCTCCCGTTGCTGAGTAATTTCTAACTACTGAATACTTTAGGAGGATAACAAAATGGCTTTTACTGCTCAAGATGTTAAGAAGCTGCGTGAAATGACCAACGTCGGCATGATGGACTGCAAGGCTGCTCTGGCTGCTACCGACGGTGATATGGAAAAGGCTGTTGACTGGCTGCGTGAGAAGGGCCTGGCCAAGGCTGCCAAGAAGGCTGACCGCATCGCTGCAGAAGGCGTTGCTTACGCTACCGTCGTTGACGGCGTGGGCGTTGTCATCGAGGTCAACTCCGAGACTGACTTCGCTGCCAAGACCGATTCCTTCCTGGATCTGGTCAAGAACCTGGCTGTCGTTGTTGCTACCCAGAACCCCGCTGATGTTGAGGCTCTGAAGGCTTGCACCTACCCCAACTCCAACCTGACCGTCACCGAGATCATGCAGGAGAAGGTCATGTCCATCGGTGAGAACATGCAGATCCGCCGTTTCGACCGTTACGCCGAGAACGTCAGCGTTGCTTATGTCCACGCCGGCGGCACCCACGGTGTTCTGGTCAACCTGGCTGTTGAGAACGCTGACGCTACCGAGGTCGGTAAGAACGTGGCTATGCAGATCGCTGCTATGAACCCCAAGTACTGGGACAAGGCTCTGGTTCCCCAGGCTGAAGTTGACAAGGAGCTGGCTGTTCAGGTTGCTCTGATGGACAACGATCCCAAGATGGCTTCCAAGCCCGCTCAGGTCAAGGAGAAGATCGCTCAGGGCAAGATCGCTGCTTTCTACAAGGAGAACTGCCTGCTGCAGCAGGACTTTGTCCGTGGCGACCTGTTTAAGGGCGACGTCGCTGGCTACATTGCTGACGCTGCCAAGAAGCAGGGCGGCAAGATCACCTTCGTCAATGCTATCCACTACATCAAGGGTGAGGGCATTGAGAAGAAGGAAGAGAACTTTGCTGATGAGGTTGCCGCTCAGATCGCCGGCGCCAAGAAGTAATTCCCTTTTAAACACAATCGTGGGCACTTCGGTGCCCACGATTTTTTTGCTCCAGCGTACACGATTTTTTTTCCTATAAATTGACATTTTTGTCCATATGTGGTATGATGCTAAAGTTAACTTAGCCTTGTAATGACATACATTTGGAGGTTTCTTATGAAAAAGGCAATTATGTTCGGCGGTGGCAACATTGGTCGCGGTTTTATTGGTCTGCTGCTGGAAAAGGCAGGCTATCATGTGCTGTTTGCCGATGTGTTCCAGCCTCTGCTGGATGCCATCAACACCCGTAAGGAATACACCATCCACATTGTGGACGAAACTCAAGAGGCTGTAACCGTAACCAACATCTCCGCCATGAATTCCACCGCTCCCGAGCTGGCGAATGAATTTATTGATGCCGCGCTGGCCACCACCGCCGTGGGTCTGACCATCCTGCCCCGGATCGCCGGTGCCTTTGCTGCCGGCATTGCTGCCCGCCGGGCCGCCGGTGTTAAGTCCTGTATGAACATCATCGCCTGCGAGAACGCCATCCGTGCTTCTTCTCAGCTGAAGGCGCATATCTACGATCGCCTCAGCGACGAGGACAAGGCCTACGCCGACGAATTCGTTGGCTTCCCCGACTGTGTTGTTGACCGGATCGTCCCTCCCTTCCGCAGTGAGAATATCACCGATGTGATGGTGGAGCGTCACTGCGAGTGGGATGTGGAGCGTGCCGGTATCAAGGGCGATTTCGGTGGCCTTGCCGGTATGGAGATTGTCGACAAGCTGGAGCCCTACCTGGAGCGGAAGCTCTACGGCTTCAACGGACCCCACTGCATTACCGCCTGCCTGGGCTGCGTCAAGGGTCACAACACCATCCGCGAATCCATTAACGACCCTGAGATCGAGAAGATCGTCACCGGCGTGATGGCCGAGTGCAGTGCGGCTCTGTGCCAGCGTCACGGCTTCGCACCTGAGGCTATGACAGCCTACTCCGCCACCGCCGTCAACCGTTTCCGCAACCCCTACCTGGTGGACGAAGTGAAGCGTGTTGCCCGTGAGCCCATGCGGAAACTGGCTCCCAACGACCGTCTGGTGGGCCCCATGAAGCTGGCCATGGCCTACGGCCTGCCCGTTGACAACTATGCCATCGGCGTTGCCGCCGCTATGCTCTACGACAATCCGGAAGATCCCCAGAGCGTGCAGCTGCAGGCCATGATCGCCGAGAAGGGCGTCATCGGTACTTTGACCGAGATCACCGGCATTGAAGGCCCCGCCGCCGAACAGGTTCTGGCAGCCTACAACTCCATGAAATAAATGAACTCCCACCGGCGTGCCGGTGGGAGTTTTATCTGTTTAGCCGTTCACCGCAGCAACAAACCGCTCGAAAGCAGCCTGGCCTTCCGGTGTCCGCTTGTATACGCCGGCATCCTCCAGAACCCCGGCAAATACCTTTCCGGTCTCCTGCAAGAGGATGTTTATGGAATTTTCTGCCGTAAATGTATACTGCTTTTTCAATTCATCCACCCAATCAGCGTGTTTTTCCAGCACTGCGTCGGCACGAATATCCTTGCCGGCCACCAGCGCATCCGCCAGATCGGTGAGTTCCTTCTTCAGTCGGCTGGGCAAAACCGCAAGGCCCATAACCTCGATGAGGCCGATGTTCTCCTTCTTGATGTGGTGCTTGTCCGTGTGGGGATGGAACACGCCCAGAGGATGCTCCTGGGTGGTTATGTTGCACCGCAGCACCAGATCCAGCTCATAATCCTCTCCCCTGCGTCTTGCAATGGGGGTAATGGTGTTGTGGGGTTCGCCATCGGAGAAGGCGATCACGCCCACGCTTTCGTCGAAGTAGCCTCTCCAGCAATTCAGAATCTTGTCTGCCAGATCGGCGATCCGCACAGGATCAGCGCCGGTCAACCGCAGCACACTCATGGGCCACTTGACAATACCGGCAGAAATATCTTCGTAACCGGCAAAGGTCACTGCCTTTTCTACCGGGGCAGTTTCCATGGCAAAGGTGTAGTGACCGCCCTGGAAATGCTCGTGGCTCAAAATCGAACCGCCCACGATAGGCAGGTCCGCATTGGAGCCCACAAAGTAGTGCGGAAACTCCGTCACAAAGCTTAAAAGCTTCTCAAAAGCAGACCGGTCGATCTTCATGGGAATGTGCTTGGAATTGAACACGATGCAGTGTTCATTATAGTATACATAAGGGGAATACTGCAGGCACCAGGGTTCCCCGCAGACGGTGATGGGAATGATCCGGTGGTTTTCCCGTGCAGGATGGTTCATCCGGCCGGCATAGCCCTCATTCTCCGCGCACAGCTGGCACTTGGGATAGCTGGACTGGGGCGCATTCTTGGCGGCGGCAATGGCCTTGGGGTCCTTTTCAGGCTTGCTCAGGTTGACGGTGATGTCCATCTCGCCATACTCGCCGGCATATTTCCAACGCATATCCTTGGCAATGCGGTAACGGCGTATGTAGTCGGTATCGCAGCTGAATTTGTAGTACCAATCCGTGGCTTCCACAGGATTAGCCGCATACTTTTCTCGGAAGACCTTAATCACTTCCCGGGGCATAGGAGTCAGCGCGCCCATAATCCGGGTGTCGTAGAGATCCCGGGCGGTGATATTGTCATCGCACAGACCCTTCTCAACAGCAAAATCCAGCATAGCGCCCAGAATTTCCTCCAAGTCCTCAGTCTGAGGCTCTTCGGAAGGATTATAGGCATCCAATCCCAGCAGGTCCAGCAGCCGGTTGGTCAGCACCATATGATCGCAGGGCTCTGCCAAACCGGCATTCATGGCATAGGAAACAAGAGAATCAATGTAGGTTTCGATCTGCACGGCTTATTCCTCCACAAATGCTTCTACGCCGCCCTGGGGCCGGATGGACAGCACATGGCATGCACCCTCGCCCAGAGCGCTGTCGATACCCTTACGGAAATCTTCCAGGATTTCAAAGGGCACAAAGGCCTGGACCGTACCGGCAAAGCCGCCGCCGTGGACACGGTATGCACCCTGGCCTTGCAGATAATGGTCACACAGGCACAAGGTCACAGCCACATCCTGGTGTGCCTTGTAGCCCGCAGGAATGACATTCTGAAGATACATCCAGGAAGAATGGCCGCTTTCCTTGACCATTCTCAGGAACGCAGCAAAATCACCCTTGCGCAGGGCTTCCACCTGCATGGGCACCCGTGCGTTATCGGCATAGAAGTGAATGCAGCGCAGCACCGCCCGGTCGCCACACTTCTCCCGCAGCGCAGGGATAGCAGCATAGAAGTCTTTTTCGTCGATCTCCGTCAGCACATCCTTGCCAAAGTGGGCACAGACGGACTTCATCTCCTGAGTGATGGCGGCATACTCATCGGTCAGATCCGCATGGCTGGCCCGGCTGTCGATGATGCACAGGGCATGACCGCAGGAAGCAAAATCAAAGTCCACGGTTTCGATGACGGGATGATCCTTATTGAGGAAGTCGATGGTGATCATGCCACCCACCGCGGAAGCGGTCTGGTCCATCAAGCCACAAGGCTTGCCGAAGAACACATTTTCCGCATACTGGCCGATCATAGCCACCTGGGGCTGGCTTGTCCGACCCCCGAAGAACAGGTGGTTGATAATGGTGCCGATCAGCACTTCAAAGGCAGCGGAAGAAGAAAGACCGGAGCCGGGCAGAACGGTGGATTCCACATAGGCATCAAAGCCCTTCACTTCACAGCCCAGCTGAGCAAAACGGGCAGCCACTCCACGAATCAGCGCAGCGGTGGAATTGATCTCATCGGCCTTGGGGGTCAGGTCAGTGATGTCCACCTGGCACATGGGATAGCCGGCAGACTGGACGCGGATCAGGTTCGTTCCGTTCAGCCGCACCGCAGCATTGGTATCCAGATTCACCGCAGCGGCCAGCACATGACCCCGCTGATGGTCGGTATGGTTACCACCGATCTCGGTACGGCCGGGAGCAGAGAAATAGCGCTCCGGGCTGTTGCCGAAAACGCCCTCGAAGCCGGTCTTCAGCGCAGTCGCCCGGGCAGCGGTCAATGTCAATTTTTGATTCATAAGTATGTCCTCCTTAGCGGATTTTGCCATACGAAAAGTTTTAACTTACATATTATACACCTTCATATCAAAAAATGGAAGTCTTAATCTTGTCAAAACCATGTCCATATGATAAAATTTTCCAAAAGGAGGTGCGGATATGCAGAAATTACTGATCACCGGCTTTGATCCCTTTGGCAGCGAACACATCAACCCTGCCTGGGAAGCCGTAAAGGCACTGCCGGAGCAGATAGGTTCGTATGTGTTATGTAAACTAGAGATCCCCACCGTCTTTGGCCTTGCCGCCGAAAAGGTCCTTGCCTTGGCACAAGAATGTAAGCCCGATGCGATCCTGTGCATTGGCCAGGCCGGTGGGCGCAGCGCCGTGACTCCGGAACGGATCGCTGTAAACATCCGGGACGGCAAAATTCCGGATAATGCAGGCTTTCAGCCCAGTGGTCAGCCGGTTGTGCCTGATGGTCCTGCCGCCTATTTCACCACTGTTCCCGTAAACAAAATGGTCATGGCTATCGGTAATGCCGGTGTTCCCTCCGCTGCATCCAACAGTGCCGGAGCATTTGTCTGCAACGATACTCTCTATACCCTGCTGCACCACTACGCCGGAACAGCAACCAAGGTAGGCTTTATCCATGTGCCCTACCTGCCGGAGCAAGGCACACCCAGTCTCCCCCTGGACCAGATCGTCAAGGCTCTGGAAGCGGCCATTTCCGCTTTGTGATACTCAAACAGTCTTAGCTTTTTCTAATGCTTGATCGATTTCATGAATTTGCCGTTGCAAGCGTTCCACAGCTTTTACCAGCATTTTGCGTTTTGTGCGCAGCTCATCCTCTTGTGAAAGCACCCACCGCTTTCCAGCAATATCACAGTTGTAGCAATCCTTTTTGCAATATCTGCACTCATTAGGTATTGGGTCTTGTTCCTGCTAAATCGTATTTTTGCCTCCTGATCGTGTTGATAGATACAGTATAGGCAAATTTTTGCTAATATTCAAGACGCATTTTTCGGTGGATAATATATGCATCTACTTTACAAGGTGGTGCATGTATGATCAGCTATAACCCTTTGTGGCGCACCATGAAGGAGCGGGGCGTTACAACCTATACTTTGATTTATAAGAATGGCTTTAGTGCATATACCATCACCAATTTGCGCCGTAATAAGTCCATTACTATGAACACCCTAGAAAAGCTCTGCTCTATCTTGGATTGTACCCCTAACGAAATTATTGAATTTACAAAAGACAATCAATCTTGACATCATCACATTTGAGTGATACAATACCCCCAACTTTATAGGACAGTTCGCAACCCTCCTGTCGGTAAACAAAACTAGGTCTTTAAAAGGGGCGCATTGCGCCCTTTTCTTTTTGGGTGCGTACTGCGCCCATTTTTTCATTTTCGGAGGAATTCATGCGCCGTAAAACCCGTTTTCTGACCCATGCGTCTTTGCTGGCCGCCCTGTACGCAGCCCTGACATATATGCAGAATTTTTTGATCCCCGGCTCTGCCAGCTGGGCCATCCAGTTCCGGGCATCGGAGGCACTCTGCGTCCTGGCATTTTTCACCCCGGCCGCCATCCCAGGTCTGAGCATCGGCTGTCTGCTTTTTAATCTCTCGTTCTCCGGAGCGCTGCCCCTGGATGCCCTGATGGGCACAGCCGCCACCGCTTTGGCAACTACCGGTATGTGGTTCAGCCGCAAATGGACAATCCGCAGCTACCCTCTGCCTGGTCTTCTTCTGCCAGCCGTCGCCAACGCACTGCTGGTAGGCTGGGAATTGGCCATCTACATCGGCGGTGGCTTTTGGCTCAACGCTTTGTATGTGGCCATCGGTGAAGCTGCGGTGCTGCTGACCCTTGGCACAGCCCTATACTACACTGTCAAGGTCCGCCGCCTGGACCAAAGGCTCTTTTAATCAAAAAGCAGGATGCTTACCGCATCCTGCTTTTTGCTCTTATTTCAAGGCTTGTTCAAAGGTCTTGCGAACCTTCTCAATACGGCCTTCCACGAAGGGGCTCTCCAATCCTGCAGACTCCACAAATCCCAGGAACTGAGCCTCCATGGTATCCAAATTCTCAACATACTTGGCAACACCGGCACCCTTTTGGGACTGCTCCAGCTGATACAGCTGCAGCGCCGCATCGTTGCTGACCACATAGCTGATGATGTACATGGGGCTGATAAAGAAATGGGGCACCAGTACAAACATCCGGCCATCCAATCCATTGCCAAAGCCGAATTCCTGTCCCACCTGTTCAAAAACCTTAAAAATATTCTCCTTAGTCAACTGGTCCCCCTTCAGACTGTAGACCCGCTGCTCAAAGGTGGCATACATTGTCTGCTCTACATACAGGCACAGGCTGTTAATCATCTTCAGCTTGGTCAGCTGCTTTCCGCCGGTTGCATAATCAAGGCTTAAGTATTCCAGGCCCTGGGAGAAGAACTCCGCCACATCAATGCCCACCGAAGTGCCATAGGAGGCATAATCGTTGGCGAAGTGACCGAACTCATGGGTAAATGTCAGCTTGTCATCCACCGTCCGGGACGGATTGACAAACACATAGGGTACACCGTAGTTGCTGATGAACATCTCAAAGGACGCATCATACTTCTTGGTGCTGTAAGTGATATCATACAGCCCTGCGGTCTCCATCACATCAAAAGCTTCCGCCAGGATGCCACCCATATTCTGGGCACAGCTCTTGACATAAGCAAAGGTCTGGCTTTCGGTAACCGTTGTGTTGTAAAGATGCAGCACAGAACTGTAATCAACGGTTTGATACAACGGTGCCAGGTGTGTTTTAATATCCGTCATCAGCTTTTCTGCCTGAGCAGGGGTATAATCCCGGCTGAAGTAGAAGTCATAGGCAAAGCTGGGGAAATCCTCATAACCGGCGTAGGCGGCGATCTCCTGTCGCACTTTAACCAGCTCCACAAATACATCCGCCATCTGCGCACCGTAGGTCTGGAAGAAGGCCTCAGAGTAAGGATCCACGTTCACTGCCTGGCCATTGATTTCATAGTACTTCGCCTGCAGTTCCGATTCCTTATCCATCAATGCGGTAAAGGTTTCGTCCCAAAGGCTTTCACCCTGGTAGGCATCAAAGAAATCCTTGCCAAAGTATTCATCGGATTCCAGTGCGTCCACCTGGGCGCTTTCCGCCAGGGCATACAGCATCTGATCCAGCATTGCATCAACCTCGGCACTGGTGTCCATGCAGTAATTGTATTCTGCTTCCCAGTAGCTGTCGGTCAGGTCCTTGCTGTAATGGATGTTTGCCAGGGCGTAGGCGGTATAGTAATTGTGATAGCCCTCATAGAACCCATAAATCTTATCCATCAAGGTAACCACATCGTCATTATCATCAATGCCATCCAGTACCGCCTGATAGTGTGTCTCCAGCGCATCAATGCTCTGACGGCTGTACTCCATATCCTCGAACGCAACAATCCCCGGCTCTGTCGGCTCCGTGGGACTGAAAGGCTCGGTGGGATTGGTGGGTTCACTGGGCGTGGTGGACTCACTGGGCTGGGTCGACTCACTGGGCTGGGTCGACTCACTGGGCTCGGTCGATTCACTGGGCTCGGTCGATTCACTGGGCTCGGTCGATTCACTGGGCTCGGTCGATTCACTGGGCTCGATCGATTCACTGGGCTCAGTCAACTCACTGGGCGTAGAAGACTCCGTTTGCACCGACGGATTCGTCTGCTCAGAGGGAGGTGTGCTGGGAATTGCAGGATCACAGGCAGTCAGCACAAAGAGCATCGCAAGACACAGCGCAACAAAACGTAGGGCGGTCTTTTTCATATGTATACCTCCTAATGTTATCTCTTTATACACAATATCACAAAAAATCCCGTTCCGCAATAGTAATGTCCTTACGGGTAAACCTGCGTTGTATACGCAGGGGCAATTTACGAATCACCGCGGACGGCCAGTGGCCACCCTACACACCGCATCGCTTGTGATCGTAGGGCGAGCATTGCACATCCGCTCCCCTGTCATCCTGAGCGGAGGGCGTATGCCCGGTGTCGAAGGATCCGTTCTCCTATAAAAGAATACGGATTCTTCGACTTCGCAGCCTAGGGCTGCTACGCTCAGAATGACAAGCAAAAAGCAGGATGCATCTGCATCCTGCTTTTCGATTACTTCAGCGCATCTTCAAATGTCTTGCGAACCTTTTCGATCCGTCCCTCAGCGAAGGGGCTCTCCAATCCTGCAGACTCCACAAATCCCAGGAACTGAGCCTCCATAGTGGCCAAATTCTCCACATACTTGGCAACACCGGCACCCTTTTGGGTCTGCTCCAGCTGATACAGCTGCAGCGCCGCATCGTTGCTGACCACATAGCTGATAATATACATGGGGCTGATGAAGAAATGGGGCACCAGCACGAAGCCCCGGCTGTCCACGGCATTGCCGAAACCGAAGTCCGTAGCCACATTCTGGAAGATCTTGTAAATGTTCTCCTTGGTCAGTTGGTCGCCCTCAAGACTGTACACCTGGTGTTCAAAGGTGGAATAGGCAGTCTGCTCCACATACAGGCTCAGAGAATCCACCATTTTTGCAGTCACCAATTCCTTGCCGCCGGTAGCATAGTCAAGGCTTAAATATTCCAGACCCTGGGAGAAAAACTCCGCCACATCAATACCGCCCACGTTACCGAAGGAAGCATAGTCGTTGGTAAAATGGCCGAACTCATGAACAAAGGTCAGCTTATCTCGCACATTTCCCGCCGGATTGACAAAAACAAAGGGTTCAAAATAATCCCGGATATAAATCTCGAAGGATACGTCATATTTCTGATCGCTGTAAGAAATATCATACAGCCCGGCCGTTTCCATCAATTGGAACGCCTCCGCCATCACACCGCCGATATTCTGCGCGCAGCTCTTGACATAGGCAAAGGTCTGATTCTCGGTGCAGATCTTGCTGTAAATCTCATACAAAGGACTGTAATCGATGTTCTTGTAGATGGACACCAGCTGCTTTTCGATGTCCTTCATCAGCTTTTCCGCCTGGGCAGGGGTGTAATCCCGGCCGTAGTAGAAGTCATAAGCGAAGCTTGGGAAATCTTCATAGCCGGCATAGGTTGCCATTTCCTGCCGCACCTTCACCAGCTCCACATATACATCTGCCAGCTGCGAGCCGTAGGTGCTATAGAAAGTTTCGGAATAGGGATCCACATCCACCGCCTGACCGCTGATATCATAGTACTGGGTCTGTAGTTCGCCTTCCTTTTCCGCCAAAGCGGTAAATGTTTCATCCCAAAGGCTCTCACCTTCGAAGTTATCAAAGAAGCCCTCGCCGAAGTAAATATCCGCTTCCAGTTCATCCTTCTTGGGATGGTCTGCCAGGGCATAGAGCATCTGATCCAGCATTGCATCAACCTCGGCGCTGGTATCCATATAAAATGCGTATTCTTCCTGCCACTTGCCGTCGGTCAGATCCTTGCTGTAATAAATGTTCGCCAGGGCATAGCCGGTATAATAATGGTTGTAGGCTTCGTAGAAGGCAAATACCTTCTCCATCAGTGTCTCCACATCATCCTGGGCAGCAATGCCATCCATTACCGCCTGCTGAAGTGTTTCCATCTGGGCAACATCCTGGCGACTGTACTCCATATCTTTAAAGGGCACAGCATCCGGAAGCCCCGGATTCATCAGTTGCGGAAGTATGGGATCACAACCTGTCAGCACGAAGAGCATCACCAGGCACAGCGCAATCCACCGAAACACTGTCTTTTTCATTAGTTTTTCCTCCTGGGTCTTTTTTTACAGGATACCACAAAAAGTCTCGTTGCGCAACAAAAATCCCACCGCTTCCGCAGTGGGATTTGATATTTGTTCTTAGCCGAAGCAATCCAGCGCCAGCTTGAATGCGCCGTAAGCACCGGCATCGTTGCCCAAAGATGCCAAAGCAAACCGAATGCCTCGGGATGCATGGAAGATGTACTTGTCGAAATAGCGCTTTGCGCCGTCCAACAGAGGCTGGCCTGCTTTGCTGACACCGCCGCCCAGAACCACGATCTCCGGGTCTGCCACACAGCAGATGTTGGCCAGGAACTGACCCATATAGTCGTAAACCTGTTCCAAAATTTCCAGAGCCAGGACATCGCCGGCCTTGCCTGCGTCAAATACATCCTTGCAGGTCAGGTTTTCGATACCACGCAGGGTGCTCTCGGTATCCTTGGCTGCCATGAAACGCTTTGCCACACGGACAACACCAGTGGCGGAGCAATACTGCTCCACGCAACCGTACTTGCCGCAGCCGCAGGGTTCGGTTTCCTTAGGTTCCAGTACCAGGTGGCCAATCTCGCCACCGGCACCGTGAACGCCATCCACAGGTCGGCCGTTAATAATGATGCCACCGCCAACGCCGGTACCCAGCGTGGCCATGATCATATTCTCACAGCCGTTGCCGCCGCCCTTCCAAGCTTCGCCCAGAGCAGCCACATTGGCATCGTTACCGGCCTTAACAGGCAAACCGGTCAATTCGGACAGAGCCTCATGGATGTTGAACACACCCCAACCCAAGTTGACACAGCGATTGACCACACCCTTGCCATCCACAGGACCGGGAACGCCGATACCGATGCCGATGACCTGGCTCTTGTCGATCCCCTTCTGGGCCAGATAACCGTTAATAGCATCGGCGATATCCGGCAGGATCTGCTTGCCGCCATCGGCGGTGACCGTGGGAATTTCCCACTTGTCGAGCATGTTGCCCTCCCGGTCAAAGAAGGCCAGCTTCACCGTTGTGCCGCCCAAATCTACACCAAATCCGTATTTCATAAGGATTCCTCCTGAACATTTTTTCTTCATTATACACGCACTGTCCAAAAAAAGCCATAGCCCAGGGATGAAAAATGTATTTTTTACAAAAGTTTTTTCTTTACTCTTGCGCTTTGTTTCATTTTGCTGTAACATATGTCTAAGAAATACACAAACATGAAAGGATGGTATTGATACCATGATCAAAGTTGATATTTCCAATGTATGGGGTCAGATCTCTCTGCCGGATCTGCTGGCCATCGAGCACGAAGTCGCTGCTGCGCACAACACCCTGGCACAGGGTACCGGCGCCGGCAATGATTTCCTGGGCTGGAGAAATCTGCCCGTTAACGAGCCCACTGAGGAGATGAAGCGCATCCAGGCCTCTGCTGAGTGGATCCGTGAGAACTCCGATGTGTTCATTGTCGTCGGTATCGGCGGCAGCTACCTGGGCCCCAGAGCCGCCATTGAGCTGATGCAGGGCTGCAACCATAACATCGGCAAGGGCAAGGGCAACCCCCAGATCTACTTTGCCGGTAACGGCCTGTCCACCCGTGCATGGAATGAGCTGATGCGCCTGCTGGAAGGCAAGGACTTCTCCCTGGCCGTTATCTCCAAGTCCGGCACCACCACCGAGCCCGCCATCGCATTCCGCGGCCTGAAGTGGCTGCTGGAGCGCAAGTACGGCACCGACGGTGCCAAGAAGCGCATCGTCGCCATTACCGACCCCAACAAGGGCGCTCTGCGTCAGATGGCTACCGAGGAAGGCTGGGAAACCTTTGTCATTCCTCCCGATGCCGGCGGCCGTTACAGCGTTCTGACCGCTGTTGGTCTGCTGCCCATGGCCGTTGCAGGGATTGACATCTGCAAGGTCATGAAGGGCGCTTACGAAGCCAGAGAGTACTACGACAACCTCCGTTCCTTCGAAAACCCCGTTTGGCTGTACGCCGGTGTCCGTAACCTGCTGTACCGCAACGGCAAGCCCATTGAGCTGTTCGAGTCCTTTGAGCCCGGCTTCAAGATGATGGGCGGCTGGTGGCAGCAGCTGTTTGGCGAGTCCGAGGGCAAGGACGACAAGGGCATCTTCCCTGTCAGCGCCGAGTTCACCGCCGACCTGCACTCTTTGGGTCAGATGATCCAGCAGGGCGAGCGCAACATCTTTGAAACCATGATCCGATTTAACGCTCCCGAGAACAAGATGACCATCCTGGGCGATGTTAAGAACCTGGACGGCCTGAACTATCTGGAAGGCAAGACCCTAGACTTCGTGGATGAGAAGGCATTCCTGGGCACTTTGGCTGCTCATGTGGACGGCGGCGTGCCTGTCATCACCATGGACATGGGCGAGCTGAACGACGAGAAGCTGGGCGAAATGTTCTTCTTCTTCGAGCTGTGCTGCGGCGTTTCTGCCTACATTCTGGACGTCAACCCCTTCAACCAGCCCGGTGTGGAATTCTACAAGCGCAATATGTTCCGGCTCCTGGGCAAGCCCGGCTACGAAGTATAAAATTTTTGGTGTAAAATTCACAATTTGCTATTGCAAAATGGTTCAATAGCTGTTAGAATTATTCTACACCCCAAGCACAACTGCAAAGGAGGAAAATCCGATGATTCAAGTTATTATGGGCCTGAAAGGCTCCGGCAAGACCAAGAAGCTGATCGATTCCATCAACGCAACCGTGGCACAGGCCAGCGGCGACGTTGTCTGCATCGAGTACGGCAAGAAACTGACCTATGACATCAATTACCGCGTCCGTCTGGTAGACTCCGAGGAGTACGCTATCAGCAACGCAGACATGCTCAAGGGCTTCCTGAGCGGCCTGCATGCCGGCAATTTTGATATTACCAACGTGTACATCGACAACCTTTACAAGACCATCGGCAACGATCGGGCTGTGGGTGAAGAGTTCGTGGCATGGTGCGCTGCTTTTGCAGAAACCAACAACATGAACATCACCATCACCATTTCCGACGATCCCGCTTTGGCTTCCGAGGCCGTCAAGAAGTACCTGTAATTACAAATTGCATCGCGCCGCTGTCCTTGGGCAGCGGCGCTTTTGTATTCCTTTTCCTGACAGATCTGTCAGTTTTTTAAAATCTCCGCTATTTTCCCGGTTTTTTGTACACTTTTACCCATAAAATCGCCATTTTCTGCTACTGGAAAGTCTTGACATTCTGTAATCCCTGTGCTATAATCCGTAACCGGATTGTAACTTTTTGCAATCATGTTGCAATCAGGAAGGATTATTTATGCTAAGAACAAAACGCTTGGCTGCCTGTGTTCTGCTGGTTTGTATGCTGGCATCGATCCTGGTACAGCCTGCCGCTGCCATAGCATTGACTCCGGCTAGCCCTGCAGAAACCGTCGAGCTTGTGGCCCCCACGAAGGCTCCTGCCATTGATGTACCTCCGGTGCAGGAAGTACCTGCTCCCACCGGCCGCACTGTTTCCGTTGTACATAGATACGCCAGCTACTCCAACACCATCATCGGCAACCTAGAAAACGGCACCGTTATTAAGGTATTGGGCACTTCCGGTCAGTTCTATAAGATCAACTGCTACGAGATCAACGGATATATCGCCAAAGCGCAGGTTGCTCAGAACGAAAATGGCGAATATTATGTAAACTGCAATCCCAACAATCAGGATACCAAAGTCCTGCCCACTGTCAGCACCACCGAGGCTCTGCAGTTGCGGAATTCGATCCGCTCTACCGCTAAGAAATACATCGGTGTCCGCTATGTTTGGGGTGGTTCTTCCCCCAGGGGCTTCGACTGCTCCGGCTTCACTCAGTATGTTTTCCGCCAAAACGGCTATAGCCTGCACCGTTCTGCTCTGCAGCAGCTGCAGGATGGCGTCATCATCTCCAAGGAAGACCTGCAGTGCGGCGATCTGATTTTCTTCACCAACACCGTACATTCCGGCAGCTATGCTTCCCACGTCGGCATCTATATTGGTAACGGCCAGATGATCCACGCCGGTGACAACGGTATCGCCGTGGTGGATTTCAACAAGGCTTACTATCAAAACCACTTCCTGTGCGCCCGTCGGATGATCCTCAGCGATGTGGCTATGGAATCTCTGATTCCTTCTATCGGTACCACACAAAACATTAACAGCTCCTTCTGGAGAGAAAATACCCAGACCGAATCCGACGGTCTGGGTTCTTTTTCCGCCCCGGGGCTTGCATAACCTACGCTTTTTCTGTATAATAACTCTGTTATGTCTTAATAAAGAAAGGACGCCTTATGTCTAACGAAAAACACACACCCGATTTGCGGGAAAACAAAATGGGTACCACCCCTATCGGCAAGCTGCTTTTCACGATGGCTCTGCCCATGATCATCGCCATGCTCGTACAAGCGCTTTACAATGTTGTTGACAGTCTGTTTGTATCCTGGTACTCTCCCAAGGCTGTTACCGCCCTGTCTTTGGCTTTCCCCATTCAGAACATTCTGATCGGCTTTACCACCGGTATCGGCGTGGGTGTCAATTCCCTGTTGAGTAAATCTCTGGGCGAAAACAATCAAAAAGCCGCAAACCGGGCTGCAGGCAATGGCATTTTCCTGGTACTCATCGCCACTGTGCTCTTTATGCTGTTCGGCATTTTCGGTTCTCGCCCCTTCTTCGCCATTCAATCCGATAATTCGGAAACCGTGGAATACGGCAGCGTATACATTTCCATTTGTTGCATCAGCTCTTTGGGTATCTTTGTAGAAGTACTGGGTGAGCGGCTGCTGCAATCCTCCGGCCGTACCTTCTATACCCTGATCACCCAGGGAACCGGCGCAGTGGTCAACATCATCCTGGACCCTGTTCTCATTTGGGGCATTCCTGCATTGGGCATTCCCAGCATGGGTGTAGCCGGTGCCGCCCTCGCCACCGTCATCGGTCAGTGGATCGCTGCAATTTTGGCCATCATTTTCAATTTAAAACGCAATCCCGATGTACAGTTCTCCATGACTGCCATCAAGCCCCACAAAAAAGCTATTATCCCCATTCTCACCGTCGGCATTCCCTCCATCATCATGGTGGGTATCGGCTCCATTATGAACTTCTCTTTGAATCAGCTTTTGTTGAGCCTGGATCCCACAGAAACCGCCACCGATGTCTTCGGTATCTACTTTAAACTGCAGAGTTTCTTCTTCATGCCCCTGTTTGGCCTTAACAATGCCACCATTTCCATCGTAGCCTATAACTACGGTGCCCGAAATCCCAAGCGTATCACCGGCACATTGCTTCGCGCCTGCATCAGCGCTCTGTGCGTCATGGTCCTGGGCTTGCTCATTTTCCAGTTCTTCCCGGATCAGCTTTTGGGCATCTTCAATCTGTCTGACGATTTCCTGGTCAAGGGTCGCAATGCCCTGCGGATCATCAGCCTCTGCTTCCCCTCTGCCGCCTTTGGTATCGCCCTCAGCGCCAGCTTCCAGGCCTTGGGCAATGGTATTTATTCCACCATCGTATCCCTCTGCCGGCAGATGCTGGTGCTTCTTCCCTCCGCCTATCTGCTGAGTCTGACCGGCGAGGTCAATAATGTTTGGTGGGCATTCCCCATTGCTGAATGTGTCAGTTTGATGGTCACTGCTCTGCTGTTTGCAAACATTTACCGCAAAAAGATCAAACCCATGATGTAATATGCCAGCGAGCTGCCATCAGGCAGCTCGCTTTTTTATCCCCGGAAAATTTACAAACAGGCTATGAATTTACGCAACTCTGTGCTATAATGGGTAAAATTGGTTTGGTATTGCCATTTTGAATTTTTCTTTCGACGAGGTATGATCCTATGGGACTTTTTACAAAACTCTTCGGCACTCGCTCTGAGCGCGAACTAAAAAAGATCCGACCCATTGTAGATAAGATTTTGGGCATGGAGGAAGCATACGCCGCCCTTTCCGAGGATGCCCTGAAAGCCAAAACCGGCGAATTTAAGGCTCGGCTTGCCGACGGCGAAACCCTGGACGATATTCTGCCGGAAGCCTTTGCTGCTATCCGGGAAGCCGCATGGCGTGTGCTGGGCATGAAGCCCTACCCGGTTCAGCTCATTGGCGGTATCATTTTGCACCAGGGCCGCATCGCCGAAATGCGCACCGGTGAAGGTAAAACATTGGTTGCCATCCTGCCCTGCTACCTGAACGCCCTGACCGGCAACGGTGTCCATGTGGTCACCGTTAACGACTACCTGGCCAAGCGTGACTCCGAGTGGATGGGCAAGGTCCACCGCTATATGGGTCTTAGCGTGGGTCTGATCATCCCCGGTATGTCCCCGGCTGAGCGCCGCGTTTCCTATGCCGCGGATATCACCTACTGCACCAACAACGAGCTGGGCTTTGACTACCTCCGTGACAACATGGCCCTGTACAAGTCTGAGCTGGTTCAGCGGGGTCATGCTTTCGCCATCGTGGACGAGGTGGACTCCATCTTAATCGACGAAGCAAGAACCCCTCTGATCATTTCCGGCAAGGGTGAGGACTCCTCCAAGCTCTACGAAATGGCCGACCAGTTCGTTTCCACCCTGCGCAAGCAGGTCTTTGCCAAGACCGAAGATAAGGAAGTCCACGACGACTACGATTGCGACTACTTCGTAGACGAAAAGAGCCGCACCGTCAGCTTGACTGCCCGGGGCATTGCCAAGGCAGAAAAATTTTTCGGCGTAGAAAACCTAGCCGACAGTGAAAACACTACCTTGAACCACCACATCAACCAGGCTATGAAAGCCCGGGGCATCATGAAGAAGGACATCGACTATGTGGTGAAAGACGGTCAGATCATCATTGTCGACGAGTTTACCGGCCGTCTGATGTACGGCCGCCGGTATAATGAAGGCCTGCACCAGGCCATCGAAGCCAAGGAAGGCGTCACCGTGGCCGGTGAAAGCAAGACCCTGGCCACCATCACCTTCCAGAACTTCTTCCGCCTGTATGACAAGCTCTCCGGCATGACCGGTACGGCACTAACCGAGCAGGACGAATTTGCTACCATCTACCAGCTGGACGTGGTGGAGATTCCCACCAACCGCCCCATTGCCCGTGTAGACCACCCGGATGTAGTCTACAAGACCGAGGTCGGTAAATTCCGTGCCATCATTGAGCAGGTCAAAGCCTGCCATGCCAAAGGTCAGCCTGTCCTGGTCGGTACCATCTCCATCGAGCGCAGCGAGATTCTGAGCAAGCTTTTAAAGCGGGAAGGCATCCCCCACAATGTGCTCAACGCCAAGTATCACGAGCAGGAGGCCCAGATCGTTGCCCAGGCCGGTAAGTTCGGCGCTGTCACCATCGCCACCAACATGGCCGGCCGTGGTACGGACATTATGCTGGGCGGTAACGCTGAGTTCCTGGCCAAAAACGAGCTGCGCAAACTGGGTACTGAGGACGAGCTCCTGGCCCAGGCCGATGCCTACTCCGAAACCGACGATGCCGAGATCCTTGCTATCCGTCAAAAGTACACCGAACTGCTGACCAAATTCAAGGATCAGATTGCTGACGAAGCCGAAAAAGTCCGTCAAAGCGGCGGTCTGTTCATTGTTGGCACCGAACGTCACGAATCGAGGCGTATCGACAATCAGCTTCGTGGCCGAGCCGGCCGTCAGGGCGACCCCGGCGAAAGCCGCTTCTACCTGAGTCTGCAGGACGATCTGATGCGCCTTTTCTCCTCCGACCGGGTCAGCGCCATGATGGATGCTCTGGGTCTGGACGAAAACACCCCCATTGATGCCAAGATTCTCTCCGGTGCTGTAGAAAACGCCCAGAAGAGCGTGGAAGGCCGCCATTTCCGTTCCAGAAAGAGCGTTCTGGAATACGATAACGTTATGAACACCCAGCGTGAGATCATCTACGCCCAGCGCCAGAAGGTTCTGGATGGTGAAGACCTCCGGGAGAATATGCTCAACATGCTCCGGGATGTCATTGTGGGCAGTGATGCCGACTATCTGCGCGGCTTTGAGGGCATTTTCTTCCCCAAGGGCAGCGTTGGTGACGAGCCTGATGTAGAGGCCCTGTATGAAACTGCCGTCGCTCTCTACGAAAAGAAGGAAGCTTCCATCACCCCTGAAACCATGCGGGAACTGGAGCGTGTGGTCATGCTCCGGGTGGTCGACGAATACTGGATGGACAACATCGATGCCATGGACGATCTGAAGCAGGGCATCGGCCTGCGGGCCTACGGCCAGCACGATCCTGTGGTTGCCTACAAGGAAGAGGGCTTCCAGATGTTCGAGGCCATGATCGCCGCCATCCGTGAGGAGACCATCCGCCGGATCTTCCTGGTGCAGCTGCGTCCCACCCAGGAGCTGAAGCGCCAGAAGGTCGCCAAGGAAACCGGCACCTCCGCCCCGGATAAGTCTGTGAAAAAGCAGCCCGTCCGGAACAAGGACTCCAAGGTCGGCCCCAACGATCCCTGTCCCTGCGGCAGCGGCAAGAAATACAAAAAGTGCTGCATGCAGAAGGATAAAATGGCGGAGTAACACCATGCCTATCATCACGAAAAAATCCGGCGCTTTGGAATACGAAATCTCGGAAGCCATCGCCGCACCCCATTGCTTTACCACCCGTTTGGGCGGTGTCAGTGCCGGGATTTTCAGCTCTCTGAACCTGGCCTGCCACCGGGGCGACGATGCCGAACATGTGGAAGAAAACTTTCGCATTTTAGGAAACGCCCTGGATTTCGACCCCAAAAATGCCGTTCTGACCCGGCAGACCCATTCCGACATCATCCGACTTGTCACCAATGTGGACTGCGGTGGGTTGGATCACCACACCTATCCGGAGTGCGACGGTCTGATCACCAACACGCCGGGCCTTGCCCTGGTGGTGTTCACCGCCGACTGCACCCCCATCTTGCTCCACGACCCCGTCACCGGAGCCGTGGGTGCTGTCCATGCTGGCTGGCGGGGCACAGCGGCAGATATTGCCGGCAAAGCCGTCCGCGCCATGGTGAGTGCCTTTGGCTGTGACCCGGCCAACATTCGGGCTGCCATAGGCCCCAACATTGGTCAGTGCTGTTTTGCTACCGATGCCGATGTACCGGAAGCCATGGTGCAAGCCTTGGGGAGCAGCGCCTTACCCCATATCCGCACCGTCGGAGATAAATATTATGTAAACTTAAAAGCCATTAACGCCCAGTTTCTCCGGAACGCCGGCATAAGGCATATTGAAATTTCCACATCTTGTACCATGTGCCAAAGCGAGCGCTTTTGGTCACACCGGGTCACGAAAGGAAACCGGGGCTCCCAGGGAGCGATCATCGTCTGTAAGGAGGGATAATATGAATCGAATACTGTCCCTTTTTCTGGCGATCTTTCTGATCCTCAGCCTATTTTCCGGCTGCGACTACCGGGAAGGTGACTATCTCCCCACCGGCGACGCTTTGGAAGACCCCACCGGCACCCCTGTACAAAGGCCCACCAACCCGGACCAGCATCTGACTTTGGCCTATTATCCCGACCGTTCCTTGAATCCCTACGCCAGTACGGATTTCACCAACCGCTCCTTGTTCCCTCTGCTGTATCAGAGCCTGTTCTCTATCGACCGAAACTATCAAATCGTTCCCATTCTCTGCGATCGGTTCAGCGTGTCCGCTGACATGCGCACCTATACCATTTACCCGGCAGCCGCCACCTTCTCGGACGGCACCACTTTAACCGCCGCCGATGTGGCCGCCAGCTTGCAGGCCGCCAAAAACGGAAGCTATTACGCCGGACGGTTCCAGCACATCACCGGCATCTCTGCTCAGGCAGATTCCGTAGTCATAACCTTGGACACTCCTATGGAAAACCTGCCCCTGCTGCTGGATATTCCCATTGTGAAAGCTTCCGAAGTGGATGCCCCCAGCCCCTTGGGTACTGGCCCTTATGTGATGGACGAATCCCTGGGCTCCAAGCGGCTGCGCCGCAGCAGCCTGTGGTGGTGCACCGGCGATTTGGCGGTCACCGCCTCGTATATTCCCTTGATTGAAGGCACTTCCCCCATTCACATCCGTGACCAATTTGAATTTGCGGATCTGGAGCTGGTCTGTGCCGACCCGGGCTCCGACACCTATGCAGATTACCGTTGTGACTACGAGCTGTGGGATATTGAAAACGGCATCTTCCTTTACCTGGTGTGCAACTCCAAGAGCACCGTTTTCTCCAATGATTCTGTCCGCAGAGCCCTGACTCACGCCATCAACCGAGACTACCTGGCAGACACCTTCTACCGGGGCTTTGCCCGTGGTGCGGAGCTACCGGCCTCTCCCCTTTCCCCTTTCTACGACACTTCCCTGGCTGAGCGCTACCGCTATGACAGCGCCAAGATGACCCAGGCTGTGGAAGCCGCCGGCTTCACCGGCGCTACCGTCACTCTGCTTCTGAATGCCGACGATTCCCTGCGGCTTCGGGCAGGCCGAGCCATCGGCGATATGTTGAAAGAATGTGGCCTCAATGTCACCATTCAGGAAGTCAACTCCGCCCAGTTCTTAGATCAGCTAAAGCAGGGCAAATACGACCTGTACCTGGGTCAGACCCGGCTGTCCGCCAACATGGATTTGACTGCTTTCTTCGCCAAAAACGGCTCGCTGAATTACGGTGGCCTGGCGGATACCACGGCCTACGCCATGTGCCTGGAGGCCCTGGCTAACACCGGCAACTACTACAACCTCCATAAGGAGGTCATGGATGACGGTCAGCTGTGTCCCATTTTGTTCCGCAGCTACGCGATCTATGCCACCCGGGGCCTGGTAACCAAGCTGAATCCCTCCCGGGATAATATGTTCTTCTACTCCATTGGCCGCACCCTGGCCGATGCCAAAATAATCGAATAACGAATATCCGCAAAGGCCCCCTTGTGTAAAGGGTAGCGAAGCGAATCTAAATAGAATCGCGTAGCGATCACAATCGCTTTGCTGCTCCGCAGCAAAAAGACTGGGGGATTGTTTTGAGCAGTACCAGTCACAAGCCAAGTGTATGACTGCAACATTTCCTAGCAATCCCTCCGAGCGAAATCAAAGATTTCGCCCACCTCCCTTTGCACAAGGGAGGCTTTTTATTGGTGCAATGTATAATACATACAAATGGGCACCCCTTTCGGGGTGCCCTTTCTTTTTGGGGATTAGCAGCAGCCGCAGTTGTTGTTACCGCAGTCGTTGTTATTGTTGCCGCAGCAGCAGAACAGCAGGATCAGGATGATGATCCACCAGCAGTTGTTCCCACCAAAGCAATTGTTACCACACATAACGAATACCTCCATGAATTTTTTCGAGCGTCGGTACGCTCATTCCATGGTATTCCGTGGCGCAAAAAAGGTGCGGAATAATCAGCCCTCGATCACATACACGCTGGAGCCAAAATCCAGCTGCGTCCTCTGCTGCTTGTCATAGCCTGTACCCCGGTACGCCGGCAGCATGGGAATTCCGGCCGCCAGGGCGCTGCCCGATGCCGTGCCCATATGTTCGCCGTCGGGCAAAGTAATATGCTTGTCCGCGGTACGTAGGATAAAGCCGTTGGGATTCAATGCCACCGGCGCCACATGCTTGACCAAAGCGCCAAACTGCCCCACGCGCTGGGCCTGCGGACGGCTTCGGAAATTGTAGCACACATCCTTCTTCAGCCCCTTGACCCGCAGGTAGTCATACCCCGGTGCTGCCGGACGGCAGCCGTAGAATACGCCTGCCAGAGTGGTCTGCCCATCGCTGACCTGCCAGCCATTGTCAATACGGCGGAATGTGCCGAACTGGAAGGCCTTGCGGTGCTTTTTGTAAAACTCCGTCTGAGCTTTGATCTCCGTTTCCTCCACAGGCAGCAGATGATTCAGGTCCAATTCATACCCCAAACAACCAAAGAACGACACATTACCCCGGGTCGTCAAGGGAGTGTAGCGCAGAGTCTGAGCATTGGGCACTGCCGAAACATGGGTACCAAAGGTGGATTGTGGATACAGATAGCTTAACCCTCCCTGAATGGTCAACCGCTCAATGGGGTCCGTATCATCGGAACACCATACCTGGGGGCCAAAGCACAGCATGCCAAGGTCGAACCGATTGCCGCCGGAGGAGCAGCTTTCCAGCAGCACCTGGGGCCGGGGCTCAAAGATTCGCCGCAGCACATCATAAAGGCCCAAAATGTAGTCATGGGCTTTGTCTCCCAGGGCGATGCTGTGCCGATTCATATCCCATTTGACATAGGAAATGCCTGCATCGTCCAGTATCTTGGTAATATTCTCTACAATATAATCCCGGACTTCCGGCTTGGTCAGATCCAGCAGCAGCTGATGCCGTCCCAACACGGGCGCAAATTCGTCGGTCAGCGCCCAGTCGGGATGCGCCCGGTACAGATCGCTGTCCATATTCACGGATTCCGGCTCAAACCACAGACCGAATTCCATACCCATGGCGTGGATACGGTCGGAAAGTCCCTTCAATCCGCCGGGCAGCTTCTTTTTGTTGACTGTATAGTCGCCCAAACCGGCCTTGTCATCGTTGCGCTTTCCGAACCAGCCGTCGTCCAGCACAAACAGTTCACAGCCCAGATCCTTGGCCTTCTTGGCCAAGTTCAGCAATACCCGCTGATTGAAGTCGAACATGCAGCCTTCCCAGTCATTGTACAGCACCGGTCGCAGCTTAAACTGCCAGTACTGCGGCACAATATGCCGGTTCACAAAGGCGTGCATATTTTGAGACATTCCGCCAAAGCCCTCATCGGACCAGGTCATCACCGCCTCCGGGGTTTCAAAGCAATGCCCCGGCAGCAATTCCTTGGCAAAATTGGAGGGTGAAATGCCCTGCATCACCCGGGTCAAGCCCTGCAAAGACCGCTGGGCTGCTCCATAGTGGTTGCCAGAATACACCAGATTGAACCCGTATACACGGCCTGCGTCCTCCGTAGCTCCCACCTCCGACAGCATAAAGCCCGGATTGTGCCGGTTGGAGGAAGCGCCTGTGACGCTTTCGTTCACTACCCGGCTGTCCAGCACAGGAACGGTATGCTTCCGCATTTCTGCGATCCAGCCACCGTCAAAGGTGGTCATCTCGTAATTGCCCGGCAGATCCATAACAGTACTCATGATCTTCTGCACCGTCACAGCATTTTCGCCGGTATTTTCCAGCACACACCGCCGGGTAATTGCGGTGTCAAACAGGGTAAAATACAGCCGCAGACGCAGGCCCTGCTGCTCCATAACGATCTCCAGGGTCTGGGCATCGCCCTTTGCCTGGGGCAGACCGCTCTCCATGGGCACAATGCCCTCCAAAATCCGAAAATCCTTGTATCGCAGATCTGTGGACTTTCCGGCCAATTCCAAAGGACTTTCCCGGTAGTCACCACGTCCGCTGCCGCTCCAGGCCAAACTCATTTCATCGGGGCAGCTGCCCGGATCGTTATCATCCAACAATACAGCATTACCCCAGCCCAAGGTCCGGCAGATAGTCAGCGCCGCAGCGTCCCCCATGGTCACAGGCTGACCAAAATGGAGCTGCTCCAAAAGACCCTGGTCGTTAACCCGGAGCATCAAAGAAATTTTATCATTATATAAAAGAAATACGCCGTTTTCGTAGGTAATCATAATTTTTCACCTCGCCATCATTGTAACCGCCTTGCTAACCCCTGTCAACGAGATTTTAGGTGACAGCCCGCCGATAATATGATAAAATAACAAAAACACCTCTGTCATTGCGAGCCAGTGCGCACACTGGCGTGGCAATCCCCTCCACACCATCCACCTCAAAGGAGTTGACCTTTATGAAACGCAATCGCTGGTACAAAGACATGGTATTCTATCAAATCTGGCCCCGAAGTTTCAAGGACGGCGACGGTGACGGTATGGGCGACCTGTGGGGTGTCTACGAAAAGCTGGATTACATCAAATCCCTGGGCTGCGACGGCATTTGGTTCTCCCCTATCTACCCCTCACCCGGTGCAGACTGCGGCTATGACATCGCAGACTATATGGATATCGCCCCGGAATTCGGCGGCATGGAGGCCTTTAAAAAGGTCCTGGAGGGTGTTCACGAACGGGGCATGAAGCTGCTAATGGATCTGGTGGTCAACCACACCAGCGACGAGCACGAATGGTTCCAGAAGAGCCGCCAACGCATCGAACCTTACACCGATTACTATATTTGGCGACCCGCAAAGCCCAACGGAAAGCTGCCAAACAACTGGGACAGCAATTTCGAGGGAAAAGCCTGGACCTATGACCAAGTCCGTGGCGAATACTACCTGCATCTGTTTGCCGTAAAGCAGCCGGATCTGAACATGGACAACCCCCTTGTCCGGGAAGAGGTGAAGAAGATCCTCCGCTTCTGGCTGGACATGGGTGTGGACGGCTTCCGGGAAGATGTGATTACCTACATTTCCAAAGCCGAAGGCCTGCCGGACGACCATCTTTTCCCCATCTACAAGGGCATGCCCAAGTACAACCACGGCCCTCATATCCACGAATACCTGGCAGAATTTAAACGGGATGTGTTAGATCATTACGATTGCTTCACCCTGGCAGAAGCCCCTCTGGTGTGGCCCAAGCAGGCACTGAAATACATCGATGAAGAAAACGGTCAGATCGATATGATGATCCAGTTCCAGTGCCAAACTGCCGACTGCCTGTTTACCGATTACCTGCCCACCAAATTCTCTCTGCGGCGGATGAAAAAAGCTTTTTCCGACTGGCAGTACAAGCTGGAGGGCAAAGCTTGGAATATGCTGTATCTGGAAAATCACGACCACCCCAGAATCGTCACCCGTTACGGCAGTGAACAATTCCAGGCTGAAAGCGCCAAGACTTTGGCCGTTTCCTACCTGTTCCAAAAGGGCACGCCCTTTTTGTATCAGGGTCAGGAGATCGGTATGACCAACTGGCGGCCGGAATCGGCGGATATGTATCGGGATGTGCAGACCCTGTATACCTACAACCACTCTAACCTGAATAAGCCTTTGCAGGTGCGCCTTGAGAAAATGTGGCGCTCCTCCCGAGACGGTGCTCGTTCCCCTGTGCAGTGGGACAGCTCTCCCAACGCCGGTTTCACCACCGGCACGCCTTGGTTTTATGTAAACCAAAACTATCCCGAGATCAATGTGGAAAAGCAAAACGCCGACCCCAACTCGGTGCTGAACTTCTACCGCAAGGCCATCGCTCTAAGAAAATCCCTGCCGGTGGTAAAAGAAGGTATTTACAAGGAGCATTTCCACAGCCACCCCAAGCAGTACATTTACAGCCGGGAAATGGAAGGTCAAAAGCTTTTGGTAGTCTGCGCATTCTCTGAGAAGTGTCAGAAAATGAAGCTGCCCAAGGGTTTTGACATAAAAACCGCTCAGTGCATTCTCCACAACTACCCCACCATCGACACTCTAACCCTGCAGCCCTACGAAACCCGTGTATATCTATGGTAACGAACACCCCGGAGAGCAAACGCTCTCCGGGGTGTTTTGATATGCTGTCATTGCGAGGCCTGCAAGGCCGTGGCAATCTCCCGGTTAGGAGCAATACTTAGGGGATTGCCACGTCGCTTCGCTCCTCGCAATGACCGGAATTTCTCGTAGGGGCGATTCACGAATCGCCTGCAAAGCCTTCTCCTTGAGGAGAAGGTGGCACGGCGTTAGCCGTGACGGATGTGGTGGTTTTATACAATATCCTTCCCCGCAAACAGCTTCTTCAGGGGTACATATAGCACGCCAGCCACCGCCAGGGCCAAAATCATACAGGGCAGCATGTATGCTCCGTTGTACACCAGAGAATAAATGGTCGCATCGTCAAAAGTACCGATTCCCGGGATTTCCGTGGGCATATAGATCCGATACACGGTCACACCGCTGATAAAATGGACAATAAATCTACCGATGCAGCCAACAGCCGTACCGGGAAAAATGCCCCAAGTCTTGCCACGGAAGAGTCCAGCCAAACCCAAAGGCGTAAAGGCCAGCAGATAGTCCAAAATCATAGACTGCCAACCCCAGGCATAAGCGCCGTCGAAGATCAGCTGCAGCAGGCCGAAGACAAAGCCTGCCATCAGGCCCTTACCCAGGCCCCACCGCACCGCATAAAAGCAGATGGGAAACATAGCAAAGGTGATGGATCCGCCGTTGGGCAGATTGGGAAACAGCTTGATAAAGCTGAGGATCTGTGCCAGGGCCACCATCAACGCGCCCTCGCACAGCGCACGAATGTACAAATGGGATTTGCTCTTTTTGTTTTCCATAAGAAAACCTCCAAAATAAAAAGTATCGCATTGCAAACCCGTCCAGGTGCAATGCGATACGATAGGTATCCCATATGTGCATCTTTCCCTACGACGGTACTGACCGTATCAGGTTCACGGGTCGAAGCAGCAATAGCTTCCTCTCAGCCGGATGCATCCGGCTCCCCGAAGACTTAGTTTTCGTGCGATCTAAGGATATTATAGCACAAAAGTAATACCTGTCAACTGTTTCTTTCTCCCTCAGTTCCGTAGCAGCACAAAGCCTCCCTTGTGTAAAGGGAGGTGGCACGGCAACGCCGTGACGGAGGGATTGTCCTTGCGTATACAATCCCCCAGTCATTTGCTCGTTCCTTGCAAATGCCAGCCCCCTTTACACAAGGGGGCCTTTTTTAGCTATTCTGTTCCAGCCAGATCAGCAGCACCGCAATATCCGCTGGGCTGACGCCGGAGATTCTTCCTGCCTGCCCGATGGACATGGGGCGGATTTGAGAAAGCTTGTCCCTTGCCTCCAGCCGCAGACCCTGGATGGCATTGTAATCCAAGCTTTCCGGCAGCAACCGGGACTCTTCCTGCTTGAATTCCTCCACCTGCTTCTGCTGCCGGGCCAAATAACCGGCATACTTGATCTGAATCTCCACTTCCTCCGTTACCGCATCGGGCAATTCCGGGCGATTGGGGTCGAAAGGCGCGATATCGGCATAGGTGATCTGGGGTCGCCGCAGCAGATCCGCGAGCCTTGCAGAATTGGTAACCGGTGCAGAGCCCTTTTCTTCCAAGAGGGCATTCAGCTGAGGATTGGCAGCCACGCCGGTGCTCTCCAACCGATTGCATTCCCGACGGACAGCGGCATACTTTTCTTCCACCGCCTGCAGGCGCTCCGGGCTCACCAAGCCAACCGCAGCACCAATGGCACACAGCCGCTGATCCGCATTGTCCTGCCGGTGCAGCAGCCGGTATTCGCTGCGGGATGTCATGATCCGGTAGGGTTCTTCCGTTCCCTTGGTCACCAAATCATCGATCAGGGTGCCAATGTAGCTGGTATCCCGGGTCAGGATCAGCGGATCTTTCCCTTGCAGCTTCAGCGCCGCATTGATACCGGCGATCAAACCCTGGACGGCAGCTTCTTCATAACCGGAAGTGCCGTTGAACTGTCCGGCGCCGTACAATCCGGAAATCGTTTTAACCTCCAAAGTCGGCAGCAACGCAGTGGGATCAATGCACTCATACTCAATGGCATAGGCCGGGCGCATCATTTCCGCATTCTCAAGGCCGGGCACAGTGCGCATCATCTGCAGCTGTACATCCTCCGGAAGGCTGGAAGAGAAGCCTTGAATGTACATCTCTTCCGTATCCAGACCGCAGGGCTCAATAAACAGCTGATGCCGCTGCTTGTCCGCAAACCGGACGATCTTGGTTTCAATACTGGGGCAGTACCGAGGGCCAACACCGGAAATTGTACCGTCGTACATAGGGCTGCGGTGGAGATTCTCCCGGATGATCCGGTGGGTCTCCTCGTTGGTGTAAGTCAAATAGCACACCGCGCTGTTGTACAGCTTCTGCTCGGTACGGAAAGAGAAAGGCTCTGCCCGGTCATCTCCCGGCTGCAGCTCCATCTGGGAAAAATCGATGCTCCGGCGGTTGATTCTGGGAGGTGTGCCGGTCTTGAACCGGCGCAGGGGCAACCCCAATTTGCGCAGATTGTCCGCAAGACCGATGGACGGATGCATACCGTCCGGGCCGGAGGAAATCACCACCTCACCGGTGATGCAGGTGCTGTCCAAATAAGTGCCGGTGGCGATGATCACCGCCTTGGCATCATACACCGCACCCAACTGGGTCACAACGCCGGTAACTGCGCCGTTTTCTGTCAAAATTTCTGTGATCTGGGCCTGCTTTAGCTCCAAGTTTTCCTGCAATTCCAGGGTCTGCTTCATCACCTGCTGATATTTCCGCCGGTCAGCCTGGGCGCGAAGCGAGTGCACCGCCGGGCCTTTGCCCTTATTGAGCATCCGATACTGGATGCAGGCCTTGTCCGCCGCAATACCCATCTCGCCGCCCAGGGCATCCAGTTCCCGAACCAGATGACCCTTACCGGTGCCGCCGATAGCGGGATTGCAGGGCATATTGCCCACCGCATCCAAATTGATGGTAAAGAGGATCGTGTGAAGACCCAGCCGGGCAGCAGCCAAAGCCGCTTCGATGCCGGCATGACCGGCGCCGATGACGGCAATATCACACTTGCCTGCCGGGTAGCTCATTCTTCTTCCTCCAGGTTAGCCTTCTTCTCCTCGGGAGGCAGCACAAAGGGCTTGCAAACCACTTCACAGCGGTTGATGGGCGTACCCAGGGCGTGGAACTTTTCCTCATATCCGGTCATAATGCCCACGATGCCGTTCTCATGCAGATTCCGGGTCAGGTTTTTAACCTCCAGGCCGCAGGCCGCAAACTCCTCCACAGAAAACTCGAACAGAGGGGCATTGTCGGTCTTGTAGTGGAACTCACCGCCGGTGCGCACCACACGGCAGTACTTATCCAGAAAACCCCGGTGGGTCAGACGGCGCTTGGCATTCTTCTTTCTGGGCCAGGGATCGGGGAAGTTGATAAACAGCCGATCGATCTCCTGATCTGCAAAAATCTCCTCAATATTGGCAACATCCATATCGATGTAAAACACATTGGTAAGTCCCATTGTCTTGGCCTTTTCCATAGCCACGACCATGGCCTCCCGGCAGCGCTCCACGGCGATGAGCAATACATCGGGATTGGCCTGGGCAGTCTCGGCAGTAAATTTGCCCTTGCCGCAGCCCACTTCCACCCACAGTGCTGTGCAATCGGGCTTTAACGAGCGCCAATTGCCCTTGAGGCTCTCCGGCTCTTCGATCCGCAGGCTGCCGCAAGCAGCCATCCGGGGCTGTAAGTTCTTCATTTTACGCATTCTCATATAGGATTCCTCCGTAAAGGTATAAAATGTATAATTCTCGCCCCCCCGCACTTGTGAGGGGGGTGGCACGCCAAAAGGCGTGCCGGGGGGGAGTAAAAAGCGAACTCCCCCAGTCAAATTGCCTAATATTGGCAATTTGACAGCCCCCTCTTAAAAGCGGGGGCCAAGGCGATACTTTCAACATAATATTATAGCAGACCTTCCCACATCCGTCAAAACATTTTGCAAAAAATATCCCCCCTACGGGCTTGCAACCGGGGAAAAATATTGCTATAATGCAACAAAACGACAAAAGGAGGGAAATGCCTTGTCCGACCATTACCACGAACACGACCACGCCTATATGCACGAGCACGGCATTGCCCACAGCCACGGCCATGTCCACGAAAATCAAAAGGCTGTCATTAACCGCCTGGCCCGTGCCATCGGCCATCTGGAAAAGGTCAAACGAATGGTAGAAGAGGGCTATGACTGTTCTGATGTCTTGGTGCAGCTTGCCGCTGTCCGCAGCGCCCTGGACAATACCGGCAAGGTGATCTTGCAGGATCACATGCGCCACTGCATTGTGGATGCTGTCAGCGCCGGCGATACCGAATCCATCGACGACCTGTGCCAAGCCATCGATAAGTTCATGAAGTAAAACAAGCCGCCATCCAGGCGGCTTGTTTTGTTCTATTTTTAGGACAAGATTCATAGTCTGTACCACCTGAAAAACGGAGGGATCGGATATGAAAGGATTGTCAATTGCGCTGTTACTCTGCCTGGTGTTTACCATGCTGCCAGTATCTGCCGGGGCTGTGGATATGAACATCCCTGCAAAAAGCGCCCTGCTGATGGATATTGCCACCGGCACAGTACTCTATGAACAAAACGCCCATGAGCGCCTCGCTCCTGCCAGCGTCACCAAGGTCATGACCATGCTACTGATCATGGAAGCCATCGATTCCGGAAAAATTAGCTGGAACGACACGGTCATCGCTTCCGAGGCCGCCGCAGCTAAAGGCGGCAGTCAGATCTACCTGAAGGTGGGCGAAAGCATGACCGTAACGGATATGCTCAAGTCCATCGCCGTGTCATCTGCCAACGACTGCGCCTGCGCCATGGCCGAGCATCTTGCCGGCAGCGAGGCGGCTTTTGTGGATATGATGAACGCCCGGGCAGCAGAATTGGGCATGAACGACACCCATTTCGTCAACTGCACCGGCCTGGATGATGACCCGGCCGCTAAGGAGCATCTGACCTCGGCCTACGATATCGCCCTCATGAGCCGGGAGCTGATGAAGAACCACCCGGACATTCAAAAATTCACCACCATTTGGATGGATACCGTGCGAAACGGCACTTTCGGTCTTTCCAACACCAATAAGCTGGTCCGGTTCTACCCCGGCGCTACCGGTTTAAAAACCGGTTTTACCTCCACTGCCGGCTATTGCCTTTCCGCCACCGCACAGCGGGACGGCTTGGCTCTGGTGGCCGTGGTCATGGGCAGCGCCACTTCCCAGGAGCGGTTTGCCGCCTGCAAGCAGCTGCTGGACTACGGCTTTGCCAACTATGCCGCCGTTTCTCCGGAAATTGACCCCCAGGCCATTCCCGTCAAGCTGGGTACAGCCGGAATCGTTCAGGCTGTCCCTGCCCAGCAGCCCCAACTGCTAGTGGATAAATCTCAACGGGATCAAGTCCACACGGAGATTACCTTGGATCAATCGGTTTCCGCCCCGGTGAGCAAGGGTCAGCGGTTGGGTACCCTGTCTGTGAAAGTTGGGGAACATACCATCGCTCAAATTCCCCTGGTGGCCGCAGATGCCGTTCCCAGGCTCACTTGGTCTGACCTGTTCTTAATGGTCCTGCGCCGCATCGCCATGGCAAAATAGCCTGCCCTTATCAACTTCGTAAGGGCGATTCACGAATCGCCCACAAAGCCTTCCCCTTTGGGAAAGGTGGATTCAAATTTGCAACAGCAAAATTAAAGACGGATGAGGGTTTGTCATCGCTCGTCCGTGAACGTCCAACAGCGCCCCAACAAAAAAACACCCCCGAGGCTTCCCTCGGGGGTGAATTCATTGTCATTAATCAGCAACGTAAGGCAGCAGAGCGATCTGACGGGCACGCTTGATAGCGGTGGTCAGGTCACGCTGGTGAGCTGCGCAGGTACCGGTGGTACGGCGGGGCAGGATCTTGCCACGCTCGGACAGGTAACGGCGGATCTTTGCAGTGTCCTTATAATCGATGCTGGTCACCTTATCCACGCAGAATGCGCAAACCTTCTTGCGCTTGCGGGGGCGAACACGCTGTTCGTTAGCCATAACGATTACCTCCTTGTAAGTTTAGCAGAAAAGTTCAGTTTAGAAAGGCAGCTGAGCGTCGTCGTCATCCAGCATCGCAAAGTCGGATGCAGGAGCGGCAGGAGCGGAATAACCGCCGAAGCCGGATGCGGCAGGCGCGGAGTAAGAACCGCTGTTGTCGCCATCGCGCTTGCTGTCACCAAAGTAGGCATTGTCTACATTGATCTCAGCAGAAGTACGCTTGTTGCCATCTCTGTCGGTCCAGTCGCGCATCTCCAGCCGTCCGTCCACAACGATCATGCGGCCCTTGGTGAAATACTTGGAGACGAACTCTCCAGTCTGACGCCAGGCAACACAATTGATGAAGTCGGTCTTTCTCTCGCCGCCATCCTTGGGGGAATAATCCCGATCGACAGCAACGCAGAAGCTGGCTACGGCGACGCCGCTGCCGGTACGGCGCAGCTCAGGGTCACGGACCAGGCGACCCATAACAGTGATGTGGTTCAGCATAATTACGCCTCCACTACGGTGGTCAGGCAGCGCATGACACCTTCGGTGATCTTCATAACGCGCTCCATCTCAGCGGGGAATTCGGGCTTGGACTCGTAGTTCATCAGAACGTAGTAGCCCTCGGGCAGATCATTGATGGGGTATGCCAGACGACGCTTGCCCCACTCATCGATGTTAGTCAGAGTACCCTCCGCTTCCACCATTGCCTTGAACTTTTCCACAAGTGCGGCGATGCCCTCCTCGCCCTGAGCAGGGTCGATGATGTAGAGCACCTCGTACTTACCGGTGATCTTAGCCATGTTGTTTGCACCTCCTTTTGGACTTTTGGCCCACGGTCGCGCCGTGAGCAAGGATTACCTGCACACGCAGGCTCATGTATTATAGCGGTTTTACCTCTTAATGTCAAGGATATTTTTCAAGAAAACCGGGCATTTTCCGATTTTTCCGCCATATTTTCTTTATCAGCTTCCTATTGCATTTTTCGCGCAGTTTGCTATAATGGTGTTATGTAAAACGGTGTCGAAAATCGTCGGCTGACCGAAAGGATGGATCACTATGAAACAGTCCGTAAGCATCTTCTTGCTGATTTGCCTGCTGCTTTGCGCTTGTACTGCGCCGCAGCCGGGTACTCCGGAAACCTCCGAACCCACAATCGCAACAGACCCTTCCACCGAGCCCAGCTCTGAACCCGTCACCGAGCCCAGTTCCGAGCCCACAGAACCTCCCACGGAAACTCCCACCACCGAGCCTGTCCCCCTGTACACCAACCCTCTCACCGGCGAGAGCATGGAATCCCTCAGCGAAAACCGCCCCTATGCGGTCATGCTGAATAACATGAAGGCCGCTATGCCCCAGCACGGTGTCAGCCAGGCGGATATCATCTATGAAATCCTGGTAGAGGGCGGCATCACCCGGTGTATGGCTCTGTATTCCGACATTCAGAATGTCAGCGCCATCGGTGGCGTCCGCAGCGCCCGGAAATACTTTGTGGACATCGCCCAGAGTTACGATGCCATCTATGTCCATGGCGGCGGCAGCGACGAAGCTTACGCCTATATGAAGACCTTGAAATGCGACCATGTGGACGGTGTAATGGGTCCTTACGAAAGTACATACTTCTATCGGGACCAAGACCGGCTGAACCAAGGCTATAACAAGGTCCATTGCCTGTTCACCACCGGCCCAAACATCATCGCTTATGCAGGCAAGATGAAGGCTACCTTCACCCGCCCCGGCGGTGTATCCTATGGTTTCCAGTTTGACGATGACAAACTCATTGTAGGCCAGGCCACAGATAAGATCGTAGTGAAATTCCACACCAGCAGCAAGCCAAACAGCAGCACCAAGTCCACCACCTTGACCTACGATGCCAGTAGCAATCAGTATTACGCCTACCAGCACGGTCAGGACTACATCGACGGCAACACCAGGGAAGCCGTAGCATTCCGGAACATCCTCATTCTCCGGGCAGATACCAGCATCCAGCCGGAAAACAACCTGCTGCTGACCATCAACACCTTTGGTTCCGGCACCGGCTATTTCGCCTGTAACGGCCAGATGATCCCCATTAAGTGGAGCCGTGCCGGACTGAACGACCCCTTCGTCTATACCCTGGAAAACGGCACACCTTTGACCTTCGGCGTAGGCACTACCTACATCGCCGTGGTCCCCCAAAAGAGCACCGTGGAATTTCAGTAAATAACACCTAGTCGGGGCCGGTGAATCACCGGCCCCATTTTTTCTGCCATTGCGAGGCCCAAGACTGGGGGAGTTTATTTTCGCGCATACTCCCTCAGTCAAAAATCTTCGATTTTTGCCAGCTCCCTCAGAGAGGGAGCCAAGTATATAAAAGTGCCGGGAGAAAATCCTCCCGGCACTTCACTTTTTACTTCAGTCCCAATTCGTCCTTGGTCATCACCTTGATCTGGCGATCACCCAGCGCACCCAGGAACTTCGCCTCATCGGACACCCGCATGACCATGTAGGCATTGTCCGTATCGTGGGTAAAGAGCGAATACATATACTCTACATCCACGTGAACTTCCGCCAAAATCTGCAGCAGCTCCGTCAGTCCGCCGGGGCGGTCCGGCACCTGTACTGCATACACCGGAGTCATGCTGAGGATATCCCCGTGCTGCAGAAGTATGGAGCTTGCCTTGTAAGAATCGTCCACGATCATCCGTGCCAGGCCGTAATCTGCCGTCTCCGCAATGGACAGCGCCCGGATATCCACATGCTCCTTGGCAAGCAGGGCGGTAATCTCCGCCAGCTGACCGGTGCGATTTTCCAGAAAAACAGAAATCTGATGAATATTCATAGTCTGACCTCCTTAAATCTTCCGCTTGTCGATAACACGGACCGCCTTACCTTCGCTGCGGGTAATGGACTTGGGTGTGACCAGCTTGACCTTGGCAGCGATGCCCAGCATAGCTTTCAGGGCAGACACCAGCTCCTTCTCCGCAGCAGTGATCTTGGCCAGAGAGTCGGAGAACATCTCCGGGTTCATCTCCACCAGCACCTCGAAGGTATCGGAGTTGTTCACCCGATCCACGATGATCTGATAGTTGGCGGTGTAACCCTGCTGCAGCAGCACCGTCTCGATCTGGGACGGGAACACATTGATACCCCGAATAATCAGCATATCGTCGCTGCGGCCCATAGGCTTGCTCATCTTCACATGGGTTCTGCCGCAGGAGCAGGGCTTCCTGGTCAGCACGCAAATATCCCGGGTGCGGTAGCGAAGCAGCGGGAACGCCTGCTTGGTAATGGCGGTAAATACCAGCTCGCCCTTGCTTCCCTCGGGTAGCACTTCGCCGGTGTCCGGATCGATGATCTCCGCGATAAAGTGATCCTCGTTGATGTGCATGCCGGTCTGCTCGGCGCATTCAAAGGCCACACCGGGGCCAGAGGTCTCGGTCAGGCCGTAAATATCATAAGCCTTGATGCCCAGCTTGTTTTCAATATCGTGGCGCATATCCTCGCTCCAGGCCTCCGCGCCGAAGATACCGGCCTTCAGATGGATGCGATCCTGCAGACCCCGCTCGTGGATGCTCTCTGCCAGATAAGCGGCATAGGAGGGGGTACAGCACAAAATGGTAGAACCCAGGTCCTCCATAAACTGCAGCTGCCGGTCTGTATTGCCGGAAGACATGGGCAGCGTCAGGCAGCCCACCTTGTGAGAACCGCCGTTGAGGCCTGCACCGCCGGTAAAGAGGCCGAAGCCATAGGCAATGTGGCACACATCCTCGCTAGTGCCGCCGGCAGCCACGATTGCTCTGGCGCAGCAGTCATCCCACAGATCGATGTCGTGCTGGGTGTAGAACGCCACCACCCGCTTACCGGTGGTGCCGGAGGTGGAATGGATACGAACACAATCCTTCTTCGGAACAGCCAGCAATCCGTAGGGATAAGCCTCACGCAGATCGTCCTTGCTCAAAAAGGGCAGCTTATACAGATCCGCCACACCCTGGATATCCGCCGGGGTAACGCCCTTTTCTTCCATCTTTTTCCGGTAGTAGGGCACATTGTCCCACACATGCTTAACCTGTGCCACCAGCCGCTGATCCTGCAAAGCACGCAGCTGCTCCTGGGGCATGGTCTCGATTTCTTTTTGGTAGTAATTTCCCATAAAAAGCGCTCCTTATCAGGCATTTCTGCCCAAAGAAAATGCAGTCTTGTTCAGTTCCAGGAACTTGGGCGGAACACTCTCAGCAATAGCCTGCAGCCACTCTTCCTCGGTAAAATCAAAATTCCTGGACAAATGTCCCATGAGCACGATGTTCACAGCCTTGGCAGATCCGGCCTGTGTAGCCAGAGTCAGGGCATCAAATGCATCCACATCAATGCCGGCAGCAGCCATCTTTTCTGCCAGATTCTCAGGATACTCCGCAGCACCGATGATTACCGGCATAGGATTGATTTGCTGAGTATTGACAATGATCTTACCACCGGGCTTTAAGTACTCCGTCCACCGGGCTGCTTCCAGTAGCTCAAAGGACACGATGTAGTCAGCCTGGCCCTTGTCAATGACGGGAGAATAGACCTTATCGCCAAACCGGACATAAGTCACCACACTGCCGCCACGCTGGCTCATGCCGTGGACTTCTGAAACTTTGATGTCATAGCCCCGGGTCAGCAGCAGACGACCCAGCAGCTTGGAGGCCAGCAGACTTCCCTGTCCGCCGACGCCTACGATCATGATATTTTTCGTTTCCATCATCAGACCTCCTTCAGCGCGCCAAACTTGCACAGCTGCTCGCAAACACCGCAGCCAACACACTGGGTGGCATCCACTTTGGCCTTGCCGTCTACAATGCTGATGGCCGGGCAACCGATCTTCATGCAGGCCTTGCAGCCAACACACTTATCTGCATCCACCGCCAGGGGTGCCTTGTGCTTCACATTTTTCAGCAATGCACAGGGCCGGCGGGAAATGATGACAGAAGGCTCATTGGCAGCCAGTTCTTCCTTAATCGCCTCGTCGCACTGCGCCAGATTGTAGGGGTCAACCACCCGAACCCGGCGGATACCCACCGCCCGGCACAACGTTTCCAGATCGATCTTGGTGCAAGGGTCTCCCTTCAAATTCACACCGGTGGTGGGATTCTGCTGGTGACCGGTCATGCCGGTAATAGAGTTATCCACGATGATCACCGTAGCATTGGACTCATTGTAGGCCATGTTCACCAGGCCGGTGATGCCGGAGTGCATAAAGGTGGAATCGCCGATGACCGCCACAGTTTTGCCGTCGGCAGCGCCGTTTTGAGATTTGCTGAAGCCGTGAATGCCGGACACAGAAGCACCCATGCAAATAACGGAGTCCACCGCCGCCAGGGGTGCCACCGCACCCAGGGTGTAGCAGCCGATGTCACCCAGGACAGTCAGCTTGTTCTTCTTTAAAGTGTAAAATAGGCCTCTGTGGGGACAGCCGGCGCACATCACCGGAGGTCTGGGCGGAATCTGGGCATCCAGTTTCACGCCAGACACGGGAGTCTCTGCCAGCTGCTGGGCAACCTTATTTTGGCTCAGTTCGTCAATACAGGAGAACCATTCCTTGCCAACGCAGGGAATCTGCAGGTCCCGGCAATGGCACTCAATGAAGCTGTCCAGCTCCTCAACCACCACCAATTTTTCAACAGAAGCGGCAAAATCCTTGATCTTCTGCTCCGGCATAGGCCAGATCATACCCAGCTTCATTACAGGATAGCGATTGCCCACCACTTCCTTCACGTACTGGTAAGATGTAGAGGAAGTGATAATGCCTATGCTCTTGTCTTCGCCATCTTCAATCCGATTGATTTCGGCAGTTTCGGCATATGCAACCAAATCACGGGTGCGCGCCTCCACCACAGGATGGCGGCGCTTGGCATTGCCGGGCATCATGACATACTTGGCGATATCTTTCTTGTACTCGCCCAGCACTTCCACACGCGCACCGGGCTCCACAACGCTCTGGGAGTGAGAAACACGGGTGCACATTTTCAGCAGTACGGGCGTATCGAATTTCTCAGAGATCTCGTATGCCAGCTTGGCAAAGGCAATGGCCTCGGCAGAATCCGCAGGCTCCAGCATAGGGATCTTAGCCGCCCGGGCATAGTGCCGGGAATCCTGTTCATTCTGGGAAGAATGCATACCTGCATCGTCGGCAACGCCGATGATCAGACCGGCATTGACACCGGTGTAGGAAATGGTAAACAGAGGGTCAGCCGCCACATTGAGTCCCACGTGCTTCATCCCGCAGAAGGCTCTGCGACCTGCCAGAGATGCACCAAAGGCAGCTTCCAGAGCAACCTTTTCATTGGGTGCCCACTCGGCATAGACCTCGGGATATTTTGCGATAGCCTCGGTGATCTCCGTACTGGGAGTACCGGGATAGCTGGATACAAAGCTGCATCCGGCTTCGTATAATCCACGGGCAACGGCTTCGTTGCCCAGCATCAGTTGCTTCATAGTATTTCCTCCTTAGCCTGTGATCTGGACTTCTACCAATCTTCCGTGGCAGTATTTCTCGCGCAGCACAGGTTTTTCAATCTTGCCGGTGGGATTCCGGGGAACAGTGTCGAAATAGATCTTCTTAGGACGTTTGTAGCGAGGCAGTGCCAGGCAGAATTCCTCGATTTCCGCCTCGGTGCAGCTTACGCCTTCCTTCAGCTCGATGATGGCCGCGGTGATTTCGCCCAACCGGGCATCCGGCAAGCCGATGACCGCCACATCCTTGATCTTCTCGTGACCTCTCAGGAAGTCCTCGATCTGTACAGGATAGATGTTTTCGCCGCCAGAAATGACAACGTCCTTCTTCCGGTCTACCAGATAAATAAAACCTTCCTCGTCCTCACGGGCCATATCGCCGGTAAAGAGCCAGCCGTCCTTCAGAACCTCGGCAGTTGCCTCGGGGTTCTTGTAGTAGCAGGTCATCACGCCGTCGCCCTTGACGATGAGTTCGCCCACTTCACCGGGCTGTACGTCCACGCCCTTATCGTCCACGATCCGGGTCTGCCAGCCATAGCCGGGCTTGCCGATGGCGCCAACTTTGTGGGTATTTTCCACGCCCAGATGGACACATCCGGGGCCAATAGACTCGGACAGACCATAGTTGGTGTCGTATTCATGATGGGGGAATACCTGCAGCCAACGGCGGATCAGGCTGGGAGGCACGGGCTGAGCGCCCACATGCATCAACCGCCACTGATCCAGGCGGAATTTTGTCAAATCTACAAGACCGCTGTCGATAGCATCCAGCAGATCCTGCGCCCAGGGCACCAGCAGCCAAACGATGGTGCAGCGCTCCTCGGTAACCGCCCGGAGAATCCACTCGGGCTTCACGCCCCGAAGCAGCACCGCCTTAGAACCGGAAAGCAAAGAGCCGAACCAGTGCATTTTTGCGCCGGTGTGGTAAAGGGGCGGAATGCACAGGAACACGTCTTCCCTGCTCTGGCTGTGGTGGTTCTGCTCGGTCAGGCAAGCATGCACCAGAGATAAATGATTATGTAGAATTGCCTTAGGGAAGCCGGTGGTGCCGGAGGAGAAGTAGATGACCGCGTCATCCTCCTCCGTCAAAGCAACCGGAGGGGCACTACTGGAGCAGAAGCCCATCAGTGCCAGGCAATCTTCCGTATAGGCAGGGCCGTTGTCACCCACAAAGAACAGCATTTTTACTGTCGGAATTTGCTGATAAATAGCGTCCATACGGCTGATAAACTCCGGACCGAACACCAAAACGTCCGCATCCGCCAGTTCCAGACAGTATTTGATCTCATCGCTGGCATAACGGAAGTTCATGGGCACGGCGATGCAGCCGGCCTTGAGGATACCGAAATAGATGGGCAGCCATTCCAGGCAGTTCATCAGCAGAACGGCAACTTTCGTACCTTTTTTCAGGCCACGGCTCAGCAGAAGATTGGCAAACCGGTTTGCCCGGCGGTCAAAATCCTTCCAGCTCATTTCCCGGCGGTAGGGTGCGCCCTGGGCGGCGCTTTCGATCAGGTTAAAGTCCCACCAGGTCTGGGCCTTATCCCGTTCCTCGGAGGGGTTGATCTCCACCAGTGCGGTCTCCTGGCCGTACAGCCGGGCATTTTTCTCCAAAAAATCCGTAATAATCATATAGTTTTCTCCCAAAATTCTTGATAAATAAGCAAAAAGCCTCTGCTTTTCAGCAGAGGACAAGAATTTCCTGTGGTACCACCTCAGTTTACCCCACATGGGGCCTCACGGGATCCAAACAGATCCGCAGGCTGTACCGGGCCCTACCCGTCTTCGCCTACTTGCTTCAGCAAAGCCACTCCGAAAGGAATTCCACATCCGGCTTTCACTGCCTCGCACCAACCGGCAGTTCTCTGAGAAAGGGTTTGGATATGTACTGGTTTTCATCATCGTGTTGGTTATTAATTACTCACTAGTTTAGCACCCCACCGTCCACAAGTCAATAACAAATGTGCATATTTCGTAAAATTTGCAGCATCTTACAAAAAACACAACCGCTGATCAGCGGTTGTGTTTTATTAGAAATACCATATAACGCCGGTAGGCATAATTCAGCATTTATGCGTCCATTCTCGATCAACATTAATTTTAATTAGGAAGTCTGCTGCGCCGGAAGGATACGCAAGTGCCGCTTCGCCCATGCTGGTAGTAGGATATGTGAAATGGCTGCATTCCCACCCAGACGGGCTTTGGAAAAAGACGCTCTTAACCGCTGTGCAGTTCTGAAAAGCGTACCTTCCAATAAACTCGGTGCTTGCGGGAATTGTTAATGTCTCAAGCTTAACACAATTTTGGAAGGCGGCCGAACCGATCGATTTTAGAGAGTTGCCAAAGGAAACTCCTTCCAAACTGTTTGCGTTGGCAAAGGCATACTCACCAATCTCGACCAAGCTGTCCGAAAAGGCCAGCTCTGCAGTCAATTTTTTGCAACTGAAGAATGCATAATCACCAATCGTCTCGAGCTTGTTGTTTAGTTTGATATCAACAATTTCCGTGCAGGAATGAAAAGCACTATTTTCAATTGTTTTCACATTCTTGCCGAGCTGTACCGATTGTATGGACGTACAACGCGAAAACGCAAATTCGTGGATCGTCTCAATATTGTCCGGAATAACCAGGTTGGTTACGATAGTCTCACCTACATACAAATTACCTGCGTAATAAAGGGGATTTGCAAAGGATTCCTGAAACCGGATATTGCACCAGGCATCGACGGAAGAAACCGTAACACCGGTCAGTGCCGTGCACTGATAAAATGCCCACTGACGAATATGTGTAATTTCCGACCCAAGTACAATATGTGTGATACTTTTGTTTCCGTTGAATGCTGATAGGCCGATCTCTTTTACAGGTTTTCCTTTATATGTATCGGGAATTACGACAACCGGGTCCGCATAGGTTCCTATTCCGGTAACGATATAGTAAGTGCCGTCTTTGGACAGCTCCATAGCAAGGCCCAAGGTTGCTCCGCAAGCGCATTCCCCGTCAACAAAAGAGTGCGGCAGCACAGCAATTTCCTCTTGTGCGACCAAGACAGCCTTGCACACCGAGCAATGGCGGCCTTCCGTCAAGCCCGCCTTTGTGCAGGTAGCGGCAATTGCCGGGTCAACCTCTGGGGTATGCGGAATCATCGAAAGGGTTTCCTGTGCAACGATCACCTTATTGCACACCGAACAATGACTGCCCTCGGTTAAGCCTGTAGAATGGCAGGATGCAGCAACTGCTTTGTCTATAACTGGCGTGTGCTCGTCGCTTTTGGAAATTGTGCATTCCTCCGAATTAGCACACTTACTGCATGTTCTAACAGATTTTCCTTCTTCCTTGCAAGTTGCCTGCTTTACAATTCTCCATTCACCAAAGTTGTGCTGACACGCTGCCGGAGTGCCGTTGGTGGGTTCGCTGGTAGGCTCGCTGGTGGGCTCGCTGGTGGGCTCGCTAGTGGGCTCGTTGGTAGGCTCGCTAGTGGGCTCGTTGGTAGGCTCGTTGGTGGGTTCGCTGGTGGGCTCATTGGTAGGCTCGCTAGTGGGTTCGTTAGTTGGTTCACTTTCGTTATTTGGCGCGCTGTTAGCAATACTTTCTGTGGGTCGCTCCCCAGCGCCGTTGTTATTATTCTGCACAGTTCCGTTAGTACAAGCCGTGAAAACAAGTATGCAAACGAATGTGAAAACCAATAGCAGCAAGCAAATTCTTTTCATGAACATACCTCCATTTAAACACACCGCGTACAGCCGATACGGTCGACCGGTTCGTCTGATATTTTAATTGTATATCACACCACTATAAAAAGCAATACAAAAAATGAACAGAACCAGTAAAAACGGACAATAGACAACAAAGTGCCGGAGAATCGATGATTCCCCGGCGCTTTTATCATATTGGTTACTCCCACTCGATGGCGGTTTTTTGGCTTTGAGATATGTGGTGGTAGCCACTCTATCTGCCTTCGATACATAGTGCTATTATACCGATTGTTTTCTTTTACCGGACTTTTGTTGGTCAAAAGTTGGTCACTGTTTTAGGGGAAATACGGCATTGCTGATCCATAGGATTACTTCATTTCTTGAAATCTTCCAGACTGAACTGCCACTCCTCGCGCTTGCGGAAGGGAGTCTTGAATTTCTTGGTCAGAACGCCCTTTTCTTCCAAATGAACATAGCAGGCCATATCGCAGGCACGGCCGCAGATGGAGCACTGATAAGCATGCTGTGCAGGGGGGTAGAAGTAGATCTTGTCAAGAATCGCTTTGGCGGTTTCCGGAGTGACCTTGGCTTCACCGGCAATAATGGCAATACGGTCATCCATACCATCAAATGCTTCAGGAGGCATAAAGGGATTCTTCGTGCCGTTTGCGCCATTGTAGTAAACAGCGCACTGCCAGGGATCGACCTCACCGGTCTCGGAAATGGCCTTGCCGGGGCAACCCTTGACGCACTTGCCGCACTTATCGCAAAGATGGGGCTTCACCACGGGTGTGGGCTCCAATTCTGCATCGGTAAGAATAAAGCAGTAGCGCACCATAGGACCAAATTCATCGGTCAGCAGAGTTTCGTGCAGGCCCTTTTCGCCTAGGCCGCACTTGACAGCAGCGTCCAGGAAATTCATCTGCACTTCTGCGGTACGGCTGCGGCAGATGGCATCATAGGCCACCTCGGGGTTGGTGCTGTTGCCTTCCGCCATGATCTGCTGATGGCGGCGCTGGGGCAGAGCCAGAGCGCCCTGCTGCTCCATGTACATAGCCACCTTCAGTTGTGCCATGGGCATGATGGTTTCTTCCATGTTCTCCACGGCCATAGTTGTATACTGATAATAGGTGCTGCCTTCCTCAATGCCACGGTAGATGCCACGCAGCACACGGAACGCAAGACCGATCACGGTCTTGGTTTCGGGGAAGATTTTGAAAACAGGGTCATTTGCGGGGAAACGGCTTGCAGGTGCAAAACCAACGATATCAGCGCCGTTTTCCTTGGCAATGCGAATAATTTCTTCTCTCATATTACAGTTCCCCCACAAGATGCTGATAGCAGGCGATGTCACACTTTCTTCCGCACAGGCAGGGGGAGTAACCCCACTGGGTGTTGGGAAGGAAGTTCATGTGCGGATAAATTTCCCGTGCAGATGCGGCATCAAACTGCTTTTCGCCATTCAGAATTGCCTCGCGCTCGGGATGACCCTTCAAAAATTCTTCGGTAATGAAGGGATTGGACTTGTGTGCGCCCTTATAGTAAACACTGCACTGCCAGGTATTCAGGCCGTTATCGGAAATGGCCTTGCCGGGGCAGGCATTTGCACAAGCGCCGCAACGGTCGCAAACGCTTTCCGTCAAAGCCTCATCGCACTCCAGAGGTGCGTCGGTGATGATGAAGCAGTAGCGCATAAATGGGCCGTACTGCTTGTTGATGATTTTGCCACTCATACCCATCTCGCCGATGCCACAGGCTTTGGCAGCCTTGCCAAAGTCGATGATCACATCCGGGGCGGGCTTGCCGGGAGCGACGGGCTCTGCGTGGATCAGTTCGTATGTATCCACAACCTCGGGATTGGTAGTTTTGTCACCCTTGATCCGCAGGTTGGGGATCGCCTTCTGCAGACAGGCATCGTAGCCGTGATTTTCGATCATACCACCGATTTTCAGCAGGAAGATCTCGGCCAGCTCTTCGTCGATGTACTTTACACCAAGGGTCGTATATGCGTAGTGCTGGTTGCCGTTTGCCATGGCCTTGTAAAGACCCTTGGGGACTGCAAAACCGAAGCCGATGATACACTTGGCGTTGGGGAGAATGCTTTTGGGATCCCGTTGGGGATCTTTTTCTTCATATACCTTGCCGATGCCGCAAACTGCTGCACCCAGCTCCTTGGCCTTTTGCTTAATATCTGCACTTGTTAGCATAGTGTTCCCTCCTTATCGATCCAGCTTCCAGGCCTTGCCGGTACGCAGGGGCTGCTCGAATCTGCCTTCCATGCAGCCGCCCTTCTTTTCCAGCATAGATACGCAGCCGCGAATACAGCCGCCGCATTTTGCCATGTTATAGCCAACCCAGCTGGGGAAGTACTTCTGCAGAGCGGTGTAGACCTTCATGATCTCCTGCTCATTGGCAACATCGGTAACACCCTCCATCAGGTCCAGTGCGCCATTTTCGTTCTTGTCCCAAACTTCCTTGGGGACGAAGGGATTGTAGTGTCTGCCAGCGTGGGTATAGAAGGCGTAGCAGCGCCACATATCAATGTCGCCCCACTCAATGACCTTGTCTTCCATCTTGATGGAAACGGTCTTGCCGGAGTTCATGGCAGGGATACATCCGCCGGGGCATTCCCGGACGCAGGCACCGCACTTGCGGCACAGGGGCTTGCCGTTATACATTTCGTCGTATTCCAGCTCAGCGTCGGTGAAAATAAATGCCACACGCTGCAGAGGGCCGAATTCCGGAGTCAGCAGCATTTTGCTCCAGCCGATCTCGCCCAGACCGCATGCGACAGCGGCGATACGGAATTGGAACTGCAGGTCGGGCGCCACGTTACCCTCACGGGTGGGGCGGGTGAACTGCACACTTCTGTGGTGGGCAGTGGAGGTTTTTGCGTTTTCGTTGATCTCGATCTGCTCCTCGGGGGACAGGGTATTTCCGGGGCTGCCGTCCATATCAGAAACAACACCACGGGCACCGGTGTTGCGATAAACAAAGGCCTCATAACCCTCATCCTCAATGAGCTTGCCGACTTGATAGAGAACGGCAGGTGCAAAGATCTCGTTGATGCCGCCATAGGCCATAGAAGGGTACTGATAGAACTGAGTACCTTCCTCAATGCCTCTTTGGACACCTCTGGGGATGCGGAATACGAAGCCAATGCAGCTTTTGGCTTCCGGGAACAGGAACTGGGGATTCATTTCATCCGGTGCACCGTCAAAGCGGGACATGGGTGCGATGCCGCACATATCCGCACCTGCGGCCAGTGCTGCTTCTTTGATCATTTGACTGGTCAGCATAACTTAGTTCTCCTCCAATTTAATCAGGCGCAGTGGATCGCCGTTTTCAATGACATAGGGGTAAATGCTGTGCTTGGGTTCCAAAATATCCAAAATGTTGCCGCTGTACTTGCCACGGATATAGCTGTTTACAACCGCAGTGGGGTTGGGGTGGATGCGGGTGGCCAGCTTTGCGGCGGTACAATAGGGCTCATACTTGTGCATATCTTCCGGTCGGATGAAGTTGGTATCTTCAATCAGACTCCGGTAGTGCTTGGGGTCTTTTAAGTATTCGTGGCAAATGCCGCCGAAGGCGTAAGCGTTGTCCATTTTGGCGATTTCGGCTTCATGGGCCACCAAATTGTCGTGGAAATTATGTGCGGAGCAATGGTTCAAGCAACCGCTGTTTGCCAAAAGGAAGAGCTGCTTGCAGTTTTCTTCAGCCCATTGATGCAGATGCGCAATGGCGTCCAGATCACGGTTCAACTCACGCTTTATGTAGTAACTGTCGAAATACTCCGAAAGATAGTCCATGCCTTGGATCGTACCGATCTCCATATTGACGGAGGCCCGGACTTCGATCCTCTCAAAATTTTGATGCACAAACTTGGCAATCAGAGGGGAAGTGGTGGTAATGGACTGCAGACCGTAGTGGTTTAACACATAGTCCATGGTGGTGCCAATTTTATGGAAGAAAGCACGGGACTGGCTGTCCGCACCATAGCAGTTGGCATTAAAGAGCAAATTCAGCTTGATGCCTTCTTCAGAAAGTCGCTGCAAGGCCTGCCGCTGCATATCCTGCAGCTCCCAGGGGGCGTATTGGCTGCTCTGCAATTGGTTGGCTCTGCCATTGGGGAAATCACCCCAGGAGAAGTAAACCTCATGAATCTGCGCCTTGTTTTGGCAGATGCAGTCGAGAAGATTTTGGTCGCCGTTTTTAAGACCTACCATGTATTTCATAGGCACGCCTCCTTTTGAATTTAGTATACAACAAAACGACATCTGCGTAAATTAACGAAACCAATTGAAAATTTAAGAAAACAAACATATTTATTGTTGCAAATCGCAGCTTAATGGTATAAAATCATGGTAGAAATATTGGTGTATCCCGGGGAAATCATGATTTGGAGGATTATATTATGCTATTTTCTGATGTTCTTCCGTTTATTCGTTTTGCTGAAATCATACATTATACATCACCCGGTATACCGGTTCGGGTCCGTGATTGCCGTATTTTCTATATTCTGTCCGGCAATGCGAAGATCACCATTGGCTCTCAAGTCTACGATTTGGTGCCACACACTGTCTTTTACTGCAGTGCCGGACACAGCTACACGATCTCTTCAACGGAAGTGGAACTGATCAGCATCAACTTTGACCTTTCACAAGATAATAAGACGCGGGAGCAACCATATTCGCCTGTGCCGCTGACGGCGAATATAGGGCAGCAAATCAGCGAATGTTGTATGGAGGACCAAAGCTTGCTGAACTGCTGGTTGTTTCTTCCCAATGCCGTTGCCTGCCGGGAGTTTTTTGACGGCATTTTGACAGAGTTTTCCACCAAACGCCTGCTGTACCGGGAAAGTGCCGGTGCCATTTTGAAAGCGCTTCTGGTTCGGCTGCTGCGGAGCAATGCAGAAAATGCATCTCAAGGAGCGAAAGCTCCTGAGAAGATCATCGACTATATCCGCGTCCACTACCGTGAGCCGCTGTCCAACGCACTTTTCTCCCAGATGTTCGGCTATCATGAATATCATCTGAACCGTCTGTTTCTGAAGCACACCGGCAGCACGATCCGCCAGTACATTTTAGATATGCGGATCAGCCATGCGAAAAAAGCGTTGCTGAATACGGATCTTCCTTTGTCAGCAATTGCGGAAACTGTGGGATTCAACAGTAACAGCTACTTTTCCACCTATTTCCGGCAAGCCACGGGCCTTACACCTGCACAGTTCCGAAAAAAGTATAAGAATGTACTGTAAAAAAGCACCGTAATTTGCAGTTTGCAAATTACGGTGCTTTACTAACTATTTTAATAACCTAAGAGCCGCTTAAGGTCATTCCCACTCGATGGCGGATTTTTGGTTTTGTAGATATGTGGTGGTAGCCACTATAATAGCTTCCGATATATAGTGCTATTATACCGATTATTTTCTTTTACCGGACTTTTGTTGGTCAAAAGTTGGTCACAGTTTTGGGGAGATACGAAGCAATTTTCACGCTGCAATACACCGGTAATTTGACCACTTTTTATGCTTCGATATCTGCTCTTATATTTTACCACAAAGCATAAATATGTCAAGATAAGTAATGCACGCACTTTCAAAACGAGAGTGCGTGCATTTTTTGTATGGTAGATAATACCACTAAAATAGATGAAAGCAATTAATCATCTTCCAACAGCTTCGCGGGAGGGATACCCAGAACATCTGCGATTTTGAACAGGGTTTCTAATGATATACCTCTAACAGTTCCGGTACCTTCGATCTGCGACAAAAAGTTAACACTCTTACCGATCTTCTCCGCAAGAACCTCTTGTGTAAAGCCTGCCTTTTTGCGATAATATGCGATCTTTAATCCCATTGTAATGTATCTGTCAGAATACTCGGTATGCATAATTCCACCTCCCTATAATATGCTACCAAGTATTTACTGAAATTATAACTGACCTAAAGTGAAGAAAGATTTACTTTAAGTAAAGGATAATATATAATAAGGAAAGGTTACAGAAGAAAAACAAAGGCCAGTTTAATCTTAAGGGAGGGTTGCAAATCGTGAACATATATACTGTGAGTTTCTTTGGTCATCGGCGAATTTATGACCAGCTGCGATTGGATGGAGAATTGGATGAGCTTATTATCCGTCTTTTGAAAGAGCATAGCTATGTGGAATTTCTGGTAGGCAGAGATGGTGACTTTGATCAGCTCGTTTCGTCTGCGATCCGGCGATGTCAGCGAGAATATGGATATAAAAACAGTTCCCATATTTGGGTTATGCCATATCCCACTGCCTTTTTTCGGGACAATGAGGAAGCCTGCTATGCGTACTATGATGAGATTGAAATCTGTGAGGATTCTATGGCTAAACATTTTAAGGTGTCCTTCCAAGTTAGAAACCGGCACATAGTTGACCGATCCAATCTTGTGATCTTTTATGTGGAAACAAACGAAGGCGGCGCATATCAGACAATGCAGTATGCCATACAGCAAGGAAAGAACCTCATGAATCTTTATCGCTCCAAGGAGGATCAGTAATGAATAGGGTCTTAACAATTACGGCTATTTTCCTGCTCCTGTTTACTGGGTGCAGCTCTGACACCCCGGAGCCGGAGGAATGTGCTTTGTGCGATGCCTTCCCCAGACATGCCCCATGCCTGGTGGATTTGAACACCGGAGAACTACGCGAACTTGAAATCTACCAACCGCACCATACAAAAGTGGCAGAGCTTTCTGATGAACAGTACGGCGGCTATATGAGTCTCGTGCAATTCGGAGACATTAGCGGGATCCTCCTTGGTGCTGACAGGGTTGAATTGAAAGCACCAGCAAAGGCAACCGGAATGCAGGACGGCCTGTTCTGCAATGACTGTCGTAAAATGCTGAAGGACAATAAGTGTCAGGGCTACATACTGGCAGATCTGTGCAACCCAAGCACGCCCACTGTATGGCAGATCAAAGACGGCACGTCGTTCTCTGTCCGATGCTACGAAATTGATATTACCGCATCCGACGATAGAGAGAAGCTTACAATCTTTATGAAAGGTACACTTGGAGTAAACTGATACTATTGATTGGATGGGGACTGTTTCGAAAAATTAATGAGAAACATTGTGTTTATGACAATAAAATGATAAAATGGGACTAAACATTTTAATTCTTACCGTTGCGAACGGAATCATTTTCCCGTAAAGAGCGGTTTTACATATGGCAAGAGCGTCTACAAAGGAGAACAAGAGTCTCTATCAGACTACAAGAGAAAGTCTGAAACTGACCAGAGAAACTGCCAGCGAACTGCTGGAAACTCTTTCTCCGGAGCGCATTGAGAAGATTGAAAATGACCGGGTACTCCCGCATCCGGACGAAGTGTTGCTCATGGCGCAGAAATATAAGCAACCCAGCTTGTGCAACTATTACTGCGCCAATCAGTGTCCTATCGGAGCGCAGTATGTGCCGGAAATCAAGGTCAAGGATCTCTCTCAAATCATTCTGGAGATGCTAGCTTCTCTGAACAGTATGCAGAAAGAAAAGGACCGTCTGATCGAGATTACTGTGGACGGTAAGATCTCCGGTGATGAATTGGCTGATTTCATAGATATCCAGGAGCAATTGGAGAAGATCTCCGTTGCGGTGGAAACCTTGCAGCTGTGGTCCGAACGGATGCTGGCAACCGGAGCGATTGATCCGGAACAGTACAAGGCGTACAAGGCAGTCCTACATACCGAGGAAGGATAATTTGCTCCTGACAGAGAAATAGACTGTCTATTTTGCGAAACTGACCCTGTATTTCTGCTGTGACTCCCGATAGAATGGTTACATACCAAAGGAAGGACCGGGAGAGCTATGAGTGTAAAAGAACGCATTATGACGATCCGATTGATGGAAAAGCTGCAGGCAAAGCCCGCCTATGCAAAAGCATTGAGGATCACAGCCGATATCCAAGAGAGGCAGCAGAATGATAAAGAGGT
>JAGAMN010000066.1 GCA_017624715.1 Oscillospiraceae bacterium | reverse complement strand
CGCGGCTATGTTTCCTCTGACCGGAACAAGAACGCCCAGACCGTGATCGGCGTGATTCCCATCGACTCCATCTATTCTCCTGTCAAGAAGGTGAATTACACGGTGGAGCCCTGTCGTGTCGGTGACAAGACCGACTTCGACAAGCTGACCCTTGAGGTCTGGACCGATTCCACCATCACTGCAAAGGACGCTGTTTCCCTGGGCGCTAAGATTCTGAGCGATCATCTGACTGTGTTCACCAACCTGTCTGATTCTGTCGCAACTTCCTCCACCGTTGTGGAGAAGGCTGAGAATCGCCCCGATGCGAAGCTCGCCATGACCATTGATGAGCTGGATCTGTCCGTCCGTAGCTTCAACTGCCTGAAGCGCGCCAACATCAACACCGTCGCTGATCTGATCAACAAGACCGGTGAGGATATGATGAAGGTCCGTAACATGGGTAAGAAGTCTCTGGACGAAGTTCAGAAGAAGCTGGAAATGATGGGCCTGTCCCTGGCCAGCGAAGAATCTGGCAGCAACAACTAAGCTAACCTTTTCAGAAGGAGGAAACGTTCATGTTCGGCACTCGTAAGCTGGGTAAGACCAGCACTCAGAGAAAGGCCCTGCTGCGTCAGCAGGTTACCGACCTGCTGGAGAACGGCAAGATGGAAACCACTTTCTATCGCGCCAAGGAAGTTCAGCCCGTGGTTGAGAAGATGATCACCCTGGGCAAGAAGGGCGGCCTGTACAACTACCGCAGAGCTCTGTCTTTCATCACCAAGGAAGATGTCGCTCATAAGCTGTTCAACGAGATCGCTCCCAAGTACGCTGACCGCAACGGCGGCTACACCAGAGTGGTTCGTACCGGCGCTCGCCGCGGTGATGCAGCTGAGATGGCTGTCATCGAGCTGGTGTAATCCGGTTAATAATGCATTTTAAGGGCGTGCCGGTTGCGGCGCGCCCTTTTTGCGTCATGATCAGAGAAAAGATGCGAAAATATTTTTTGTTTTCCTAAAAAATGTCTTGACAAATCGCCTAAGATGTTATAAAATAACCAAGTCGCGTGAGTGATTGCGACGCAGAAGAATATGCTGCTATAGCTCAGCCGGTAGAGCGCATCCTTGGTAAGGATGAGGTCGCCAGTTCAAATCTGGCTAGCAGCTCCAGTTCTTCTTTCATATTTGCTGCTATAGCTCAGCCGGTAGAGCGCATCCTTGGTAAGGATGAGGTCGCCAGTTCAAATCTGGCTAGCAGCTCCAAAAAGAACCGAAACCATCTGGTTTCGGTTCTTTTTTGTTTGCTCCTCCAGATTTGAAAAACAGATCGCAGCACTCCGGTGGAGTGTTGCTCGTGAGGGCTCGACCGAGCGGCACCTATTTTTTTCATCCATACAGGGGATAAAATGCAAACCAATCTGGCTGGCAGCTGTACGACGATTTGGTGGTCGTTGGTTTCGGTGCATTTTGCTGTTTGTACAGCTTGCTGATATGAAATGGCTTAATACAATTCTAAAAACAATTAAATCGTTCTTAATTTGATAATTTGCAATAATTCGCTATAATACTGGTATGTTTGAAGGGAGGAAGGGGTATGTTTCGTGTTTTTCTCGCTGTGGTGGATGTTATACCTGCGGCGGTTGTTCTGGTGCCGCTGTTTGGCATTATGTATGTTACGGTTTATAGCCGTAATCTTCGGAATAGTGTTATATGCTGCCTGTTCTGTCTGTACCTGACAGCGGTGTTTTCATTGGTAGGCATACCCAATGTGGCCTATTTGCAGCCTGGGATAAATCTGAATCTGATTCCCTTTGTGGGCATGATTGAAGATTTTAAAAACTGCATTCTGAATGTTGTGTTGTTTGTTCCTCTGGGAGTTTTCCTGCCGGTACTTGGACAGCGATTCAGAAGGGCTGGCTCCTGCGCTGTTTTTGGATTTGGTTTGTCGCTTATGATCGAGCTTTTGCAGATGTTGACCTTCAGGGCTACAGATGTGAATGATTTGATTACGAATGTTTTCGGCACGCTGTTGGGCTTCGTTCTGGCAAGTCCGCTGGTGAAAAAGGTTCCTGCAGCTGGTAAAGGAGCGTACGAACCCTATTTCCTGTGTGCCCTATCCTTTGGGGTCATGTATTTTATCCATCCATTTCTGTCCCCGCTGATGTGGGACAGCCTGCTATAGCAGCATTTGGGAGTATTACCCGAAAGGTTTGAAAAGCTTCAAAATGTATTCTATGCCCCCTGATAAGGATAAGCCTGACGTTTTGAATCTGACTGCCAGTTTCATGAAAGTCCCGAAACCAAATTGTTTCGGGACTTTCATTTTGTTAAACAGCTGTGTTGATGTAACGTATTGTAATGACAACTGATTTGTGGTACCATGATCGAAAAGGAGGGATGTGTCACGAAGCCCTGTTTTGAAAACAGTCCATGCCGTATTGCATCGCTTGTGATGTTGACGATCAAGACCTGCGCATTTATACTGACATTGTTTTCCCAATTCCCATTGTATCATCTTTTCGTCGGCATTGGATTTTTTGAATTGTTCTTTGTACTTCTAATGCTGGATTCCGTTTTGGCTTTGGTTATTGGTTTTGCGGTGATCGCGGTTGGTTTGATTTGGTGGATCCATTCCGTAATACGATTGTTCGTGAACCGGCGCGGCGCAAATCTTGCGTCTATTTCGATTATGGTCTATTTGTGTTTGGACATTTTTTGCCTGCTGATACTCATTCTGGGAGGATCGGGTGTTATTAAGGTTTTTGCACTGATTTTTGATTTGGTTTTGCTGCTTGAACTTGCCCTGCTCAGGCGTTCTCGTCCGGGTGTGCCCACTGTAATATAAAGAGAAGGTGTTAATATGAAATGGCTGGATGAAATGCATCATCCTGAGAAATACTTTAAGGGTTTATTAAAATGGGGCCTGCTGGGTGTGCTGATGGGCCTTATCGGCGGCGTATTGGGCGGTGCCTTCCACCATGTGCTCCATTTCGTCACGAAGGTAAGAGCGGGGCATCAATGGCTGATCTATCTGCTTCCTGTGGGTGGTCTGCTGACGGTGGGAGTGTACCGGGTATTCGGAATGCGTAATAACCGGGGCACCAATGAGATCATAGACGCTATTTTGAATAATGAGCCGGTAAATCCGCTGGTTGCGCCAGTGATCTTTATTGCCTCCTCCATAACCCACCTCTTCGGCGGCAGTGCCGGACGGGAGGGTGCCGCGCTGCAGCTGGGCGGCAGTGTGGCTTCCGGGTTTGGAAAACTTCTGCGGCTTCGTGAAGAGGAGCGGACTGTGATGATCATGAGCGGCATGAGTGCTGTGTTTGCCGGACTCTTCGGCACACCTCTGACGGCAACGCTGTTCTGCATGGAATTTGAGTCCGTTGGAACGATCTTTACGCCTGCGCTGCTGCCTTGTTTTCTGGCAGCATACACTGCTGCCGGCGTATCCTCCACCATGGGCGTCCATGCTGAAACGGCCGTCATTTCTGATGGGTTTCAGCTGACCTTTACCACCGGCTGGCAGGTGCTCGTTCTGGCGGTGCTGGTGGGCGTGCTGGGAATTATGATGTGCTGGTTCTTCCATAAAGCGGAGCATTTCGCGGCTAAGCATTTCCCCAATCCCTGGATCCGCATCCTTGTGGGGGCGGTGGCCGTGATGATTCTGACGCTGGTCGTCGGAGACCACCGGTATAACGGTGCTGGTATGGATATGGCGCTGGGGGCCGTTGCGGGAAATGCAAACTGGTATGACTTCCTGCTGAAGATGCTTTTTACGGCTGTGACCCTCAGCGCGGGCTTCAAGGGCGGCGAAATTGTTCCCACCTTCTGCATCGGTGCAACCTTCGGCTGTGCCCTGGGCGGCCTTCTGGGGCTGGATGCGGGCTTTGCCGCGGCACTGAGTCTTGTGGGTCTGTTTTGCTGCGTGACGAACAGCCCAATCACTGCCATCATCCTGAGTATTGAGATGTTCGGTGGTTTCAACGTGTACATCTTTGCGCTGGTCTGCGTGATTGCATATGTGATCTCTGGTAACTGGGGCCTGTACGCAAGCCAGATCATCCAGTTCTCCAAGGCAAGATTCGTCAAGAAACATATGAGAAATGAAAATGCGAACCATTAACGGTTCGCATTTTTGTGTTTTTGAATGTACTGTGTCGGAGTACAGCCTTTGAGCTCCCGGAAGGATTTTGTAAAATAACTCATATCCTGAAAGCCGCAGCATGCAGCAACATCTGAGATTTTATGCATGGATTCCAGCATGGAAGCAGCCTGCTGAATCCGGAATTGCTTCAAATAGCGAATGGGGCTGGTGCCGATGGTGGCGTGGAAGCAGCGGAGCGCCTCGCTTTCGCTGATCATGGCGCTGGCGGCAATGGAGCCGGTGGTCAGTCCTTCGCGGTAATTGTCGTGGATGAAGGAGAGCATGACTTTGATGCGTTCGGCGTCCCGAAGGCTTTTTTCGCTGAAGTGCTGTGCCGAGGTGGTCAGATTGCCCCAGATCAGGCAGACCAGCTCAGACAGGGCATTTCTTACCCGGAACTCGTAGAATTCCGGTTCCTGGGTACAGGCCTGCCAGGCGCTCTCGATGGCCTCCAGGGCGGATTTTTGCCAGGGAACAGACTGGGACAGGGGAATAAACTCCAGGGCGGGGTGGGTCAGCAGAGGCTGAAGATAGCTCTGATAAAAGACGCTGTCCAGGCTGCCGCCAACCAATCGGGGATGGAAGGCCATGGAGTGGAACCTGCACCCGGAGGTATCATTGTCCCAGGCTCCGTGAAGGATCCCGGAATTGATGAAGAAGCCGTCTCCCGCGTGGAGGACGACTTTTTCACTGCCTGCGGCCAGGATGCAGCTCCCGTCGGTGATGACGGCTGCTTCCAGCTCTTCGTGCCAGTGCCATGGAACATCCATTTTGCGGAAGTCATCATGGTAGCAGGCGATGGGAAAGGGGACCGTTCCATGCTGCAGCAGCTCCCGGCCGCGGCTGTCTACGGTGGTATTGCATTCGGCAAGTGCCATAAACGCCTCCTTTGGCGGTTTTATCATAGAAACTGGGCGATTTCCGCATAACAACTTCCTTCAAATGCTGGTATAATCATATCAAATAACCCGGAGGAATGCAATATGGTTCATTTACTTCTTATCATAATTTATATTTCCTTTGTCAGCCTTGGTCTACCTGATGCGCTTCTGGGTGCGGCATGGCCGACCATGTGTCTGGAATTCTCTGTGCCGGTGTCTTATGCCGGTGCGATCTCTATGATCATCGCCGCAGGTACCATCGTTTCCAGCCTCCTCAGCGACCGGATGACCCGGTGGCTGGGGCCGGGCAAGGTGACGGCCATCAGCGTTGCCATGACGGCCCTGGCCATCTTTGGCTTTTCTGTCAGCAATGCCTACTGGATGCTGATTCTGTGGGCAATTCCCTATGGCCTGGGGGCCGGCAGTGTGGATGCCAGCCTCAACAACTATGTTGCGCTGCACTACGCCAGCCGCCATATGAGCTGGCTGCACTGCATGTGGGGCCTGGGCGCCTCCATCGGTCCTTATATTCTGGGCTATGCCCTGTCCATGGGACAGCAATGGCATATGGGCTATCGCTATATTGCAATTCTTCAGATCGTTCTGACGGCGGTGCTGCTGTTCAGCGTCCCGTTGTGGAAGAACAGGAGCAGCGATACCCCCGAAGAAAAAGCGGCCTCTGATAAGCCTCTGAGCCTTGCCCAGATCCTGAAAATTCCCGGAGCAAAGGAAGTGTTCATCGCCTTCTTTTGCTACTGTGCCGCTGAGCAGACGGCAATCCTATGGGGCAGCTCCTATCTGGTCCTGCGGGATGGCCTGAACGAGGAGATCGCCGCAAGCTTCGGAAGTTTGTTCCTGATCGGCCTGACGATCGGACGCTTCCTCAGCGGTTTCCTGACCTATAAGCTGAATGACCGGAATATGATCCGGCTGGGTCAGGGTTTGATGGTTCTGGGGGTTGCGGTGATGGTGCTGCCCTTCGGAACGGCGGCAACCATCGTCGGACTGATCCTTATCGGCCTGGGCTGCGCGCCCATTTATCCGTGCATCATTCACTCTACCCCGGAACATTTCGGAGCGGAAAATTCTCAGGCCCTCATTGGCGTCCAGATGGCCAGCGCCTATGTGGGTATTCTGGTGATGCCGCCGGTTTTCGGCATCATTGCCAATCATCTGACTGTGGCACTGCTGCCGGCCTATATCGGCGCCATTACGGTGACCATGATCCTCATGTGCGAGAGCCTGAATAAAAAAAGCATTCACGCATAAAGTGCTTGCAGTTTTCGGCAAAAAACGGTATACTGTTGTTATTGTAAATTGATGGAGGTAACCCAAAATGAGCGACAAGTTTGCAAACAACAAGTTTTCTGTCATGGCAGGCAGCAAGGAGATCGTCTGCGATATTCTCTTCCGGTTCCACAGCGAGGAGACCGGCAAGGACTACATGGCTTTCACAGATCACTCCAAGTCCAAGGATGAGAGCGTGAACATTTTCTACGCTACCTACGATCCCAACGCCGAGAGCATCGACCTGGCCCCCATCCAGACCGAGCAGGAATGGACCATGATGCGCGACATCACCAAGAAGATGCAGGAAGATGCCGCCAAGACGCTGGTTGAGCAGTTCCGTCAGGCCATGGGCGCCGGTGAAGGCGAGCCTCAGGCGGAAGAGCAGAAGTCCGAAGAAGAGTAAGTAAAAAAGAAAGAGTCCGGTGAATAGACTGCCCCTGTAAAAACAGACAATAGACAAAGAGCCCCCTGATGTAGGATAATAACTACATCAGGGGGTATTGTTATGGGCAAAAGAAAATGGACAAATATACAAGCGTTGGAGCCGCAGATTCTGGGAATGCG
>JAGAMN010000065.1 GCA_017624715.1 Oscillospiraceae bacterium | reverse complement strand
TGGAAAGTTTTTGGGGTAGATTCAAAGACACGCTTCGAAAACATTTCCGCTACTGGGAGAGCGACGATCTGAGAGCCACTATTGAACAAGCAATCTATTATTTCAATAACGAACGACCGGTTCGCAAGCTAAAAGGAAAACCACCAGTCCTGTACAGAACAGAACTGGTGGCATAAGAAATTTTGTGTCTACTAACTATTGACTACTTCAACCTAAGTGCTGCGGTTTTCCGTTACCCATATTTCTCTTTCAAGTACAAAATGGCGTCAGTGTAACCACTTAGCCCCTTACCCTGGATGGTTTTTTCGCAGTACATTCCCGGATAAGAAATCTGCCGGAACGCCTCCCGGTCACTTACCTTGGAGATATGCACCTCCACTGCCGGAATACCCACCGCTTTCAGCGCATCCAAAATAGCAATGGATGTGTGGGTATAGGCGGCAGGATTGATGACAATGCCATCGACTTTGCCGTAGCATTCCTGAATTTTGTCCACAATTGCCCCTTCGTGATTGGATTGGAATTGCTCGATCTCCAACCCTTCCGCCTTGGCGGTGGCATCGATCAGTGCCCAAAGATCTGCAAAGGAATTTGCGCCGTAAATACCCGGCTCTCGGATGCCCAACATATTGATGTTCGGGCCGTTGATGACCATGATTTTCATAGTATTTCCTCCCAATGCTGCAAAATTTCAGCAACCGTATCCTCCGGTGCGCCATTGTTATCAATAGTGTAATCCGCAAACTGCGCATACAGCGGCTTGCGAATGCGATACAGTTGCGCAACACCGCTTGTTTGCGACAACGGGCGGCCCTGGGTATCCAGCGATTCCAACTGCCGCTCCAGGCAGAAAATCCTGCCGTTTTGCCGCAGAATCGCTTCATTTTCAGCCCGCATCACGCAGCCGCCGCCGGTGGCAATCACCATCCCGGTTTTTTTACCCAAAGCAGTAAGCGCTTTCGTCTCCCATTGCCGGAATACTTCTTCACCATCCTCAGCAAAAATTTGCTGAATGGATTTGCCTGCCAATTCTGGGATCAGTTCGTCCGCATCCGCAAAGGCCTTGCCGGTCTGTTCCGCCAGCAGCTTACCAACGGTAGACTTGCCGCTGCCGGGCATACCGATCAAAACAATGTTTTCCATCTGCTGCTTCATCTGCTTATAAATGGTCGTGACCTTGTCGTCGGCAATGGCAGCTCCGGTAAACCACTCGCTGGCTTCCTTAGCTTGTGCCACCAGCATCAGCAGGCCGTTTTCTGCAACCAAACCCTGTTTGGCTGCAGCCTGAATCAGCCGGGTTCTTGCCGGATTGTAAATCAGATCCAGCACACCTTCCAGCTTGGAAAACTGCCCAATATCCACCGGTATTGCATCCGTATCCGGATACATTCCCACAGGGGTCGCATTTACGATCACTGCCGCGTCTGCGTGTAAATGCAGATTCTCATAGTTATCCTCACCCTGCCGGGAGATCACAATGACCTGTGCGCCGGCTGCTTTCAGCACCGCAACTGCTGTGTTGGATGCACCACCGCTGCCAAGAACCAACGCCCTCTTTCCGGCAACCTTCAGCCCGGAGTGCTGCAGCATAGTCTTAAAGCCAGAATAATCGGTGTTGTGACCCAATAAACTGCCATCACTTCTGCGAATAATGGTGTTCACTGCCCCCAAAGCTTCTGCCTGGGGAGTCAGTTCTGCGCAGTAGGGGAGCACAGCCTTCTTGTAAGGAATGGTCACATTCAGTCCTGCAAAATCACCCTTGGTCAGAAAATCCGCCAGTTCCTCGGGTTTCTTTTCAAAAAACTCGTAGGAATAATCCCCCAACTGTCCGTGAATGGCAGGGGAGTAGCTGTGCCCCAGTTTTTCGCCCAATAAACCGCAACGCATTAAACGACCTCGCTGTAGCTGCCCAGATACTTGAATTCATCGCACAGCTCGTCCAGCTCACAAATTAACTGCACAAACTCCTGTGCGTAAATGGATGTATCCAGATCAAAATAGAACATGAACTCGAAATCCCGGTCGGGCAAAGGCCTGGATTCCAGTTTTGTCACATTAATGCCCAGTACATACATCCGGGCCAGTACCTTATACAGGGCGCCGGGGCGGTGATTCAGCACCATCATGATACTGGTTTTATCTGCGCCGGGGTAGATCTGCAATCCCTTGCTGATACAAATAAACCGGGTATAGTTGTTGCCCTTATCCTGAATGGCTGCTTGCAGGCAAGCCAGCCCGTAAAGCTCCATACAGCTTCTGCTGGCAATGGCAGCGATATCCTTGCGTCCGCTTTGCTTGACCATCTCCGCAGCCACTGCGGTATTTTCCACGGGGATCAGCTTTACATTCTTCAAGCCGGAAAGAAATTCATTGCATTGACCAATGGCTTGCTCATGAGAATAAATCTCTGTGATATCCTCCAGCTTTGCGCCTGGATTTACCAGTAGATTATGATCGATCTTCAGCCGGAAGCTCCGCACAATGGAAAAGTCGTGACGGATCATCAAGTCGTAGACCTTTTTTACAGAACCGGCAGTGGAATTTTCGATGGGAAGGATGCCATACTGGCACAGTCCCTGTTCAATGGCTGTAAATACGCCTTCAAAATTCTTGAAGTACATAATCATGGGATTTTTGAAAATCTTTTCGCAGGCGATTTGAGAGTAAGCACCCTCCACTCCTTGGCAAGCTACCATGGCTTGCTGTGGAAACAGTTTTGGGGTCGTCTCAATTGCCTGAACAATTTGCTTGTACAGATCAGTAGGTGTATCGCCAAGCTTGCTCTGATAACTGCGACTTAGCTCGAAGAGCATGGAGTACAGTACCCGGGTGTAGTTAGCCATCTCGGGGCCTGCTTTTGCGGCCACATCGACCAATTTTTCCCGTTCCCGACCGGGTACCAAAATTGGCAAATTGTTTTCACGTTTATATTTTGCGATCTGCGCGGCAATTTCCATTCGCTTACCAAACAGCTCCACCAGCTGATCATCAATGCCGTCAATTTTCCCTCGAAGCGCTGTAATATCCATAATTATTTCCTCCTGTCAGTCTGGGGAGTTCCCAGGATCATATCATACAAGGCGATAGCTGCCGCTGCCTCCACCACCGGTACAGCCCGGGGCACGATGCAAGGATCGTGCCGCCCTTTGACTTGGATGGTGGTCACTTCTCCGGTTTGCAGATTTACCGTCTGCTGTGGCTTACCTATGGAAGGCGTGGGCTTGATAGCAACCTTAAAAATCACCGGCATGCCGTTGGTAATGCCGCCCAGGATACCGCCGCAGTGATTGGTCAAAGTCTTAACAATACTGTTTTCTACGGTAAAAGAATCGTTGTTTTCACTGCCGGTATTTTGCGTATCGCCGAACACCAAACCCTTTACCGCAGGAATGCCGTAAACGATTTGAGCGATCCGGTTTTCCACACCGCCGAACATGGGATCTCCGATACCGGCAGGCAAGCCGGTAATGGCGCACTCGATCCAGCCACCCAGGCTATCCAATTCTTTTTTGGCAGCAGCAATTTGCGCCTGCATGTCTTCCCCGGCATTTTTAGAAAGAGTAGGGAAGTCGGAATTTACCATATCCAGTCGGGGATCTACAGCATCAAAAGCCTCGTCCTCTGCCGTACCGATCTGCAAAACATGAGCCCCGATCTGGATGCCCATGTTCTCCAGCCATTGCTTGCACATACCGCCGGCAATGCACATGGGCGCAGTCATCCGCCCGGAGAAATGGCCGCCGCCGGGAAAAATCTCACCGTATTTTACATAAGAGGTAAAATCCGCATGTCCGGGCCGGGGACAGCATAGCACATTGCCGTAATCCCCGGATCGGGTATTTTGATTGTGGATCACCGCCGTGATCGGCCCACCGTTGGTAATGCCGTCTTGCATACCCTCAGAAAACTCCGGCAGGTCAGCCTCTTTCCGGGGCGTGGACCAAGCATTTTGACCCGGCGCTCTGCGTTGCAGAAACACCTGCAACTTTTCCAAATCTATCGCTAACCCGGCAGGAATACCCTCTAAGGTCATGCCTACAACAGGACCGTGAGATTCGCCGAAAATGGAGAGTTTTAAGTTTTCACCGCAAGTACTACGCATAATTCCCTCCTAAAAGTTGATATTCTTCCCAAAAACCGGGATAAGACTTCGCTACACAATGCGCACCCATAATCGCCACCGGCTCCTTGCATACCGTAGCAGCAATGGCTGCCGCCATGGCAATCCGGTGATCATTGCAGGCATCCACAATGCCGCCGCGTAAGATTCCGGGATATACGGTCAAAGTATCTTCGGTTGCCTCCGCACGGCATCCAAGCTGCTCGATCATGGAAACTGTGGAAGCCACCCGGTCGGATTCTTTTAACCGCAGCCGCCGGATGCCGGTAAATGTTGCACCCTGAAAAGCGCTGGCTGCCACCGCCAAAACCGGAACCAGATCCGGAATGTCCGCAACGCAAATATCCATATGACGGTTTTTTAATTCTGCCAGGATGGGCAAAACCGTCCGGTCACCCTGGGCAGAATTTTCGTCCAACCCCAAAACCTGAACATCATTGCCCAAAGCCTGTGCAACCAGCCAAAATGCACCGTTGCTCCAATCGCCCTCTACGGCTATCTCACCGGGGGAACGGTAGGTTTGACCACCGGATATGGAGAAATTTTCTGTCTGCACTCCAAACAGCGCCATAGCCTGCTGGGTCATAGCTACATAGTTCTTGGACTCCAGCTTCCCAAGAATGGCAATGTTACTATTGCCTTCCATCAAGGATGCAGCAAACAGCAATCCCGTAATAAACTGGCTGGAAACACCGCCATCAATTCGATATTCTCCGCTGTGGAGATTGCCAAAGCAATGCAGCTGATTGTTACCCAGCCACTCCAGCTTGTTGCCCATCCGTTCCATTTCCTCCCAAAGGGGAGAGAGGGGACGCTGAGACAGCCGTCCTTCCATCTGGAAAACCGCATCCACACCCAATGCACCCACAATGGGCAGCAAAAACCGCAAAGTAGAGCCGCTTTCGCAACAATTAAGCACGGCAGTTTCGGGAACTTCCGCAATGGGTACGATGTGATATCCCAGATCCGTCCGGGTGATGTCAGCACCCAAGGCATTCAGGCAATCCGCCGTGGCTGCAATGTCCTTACTGGCATGCGGACACAGCAAGATAGTCTCCCGGTCTGCAAAAGCAGCGCTGATCAGTAGTCGATGGGCCTGGGATTTGGAAGGAATGATTTTTACTTGCCCCTGCAACTGCCGGGGCTGAATGGTAATGTCCATATCAAAGTCCTGCTTCAATCAAGGATAAAAGTTGGCCTACGGGGGTAGGCACAATCTGGCAGCTGCCGATTCTCTCCGGCAAAACCAGTTTAACGGTGTCTGCTGACCTTTTTTTGTCGGAAAGGGCAGCCGCGGCCAGTACCTGGGCGGATAGTGTCGTTTCGGTGGGTAGCCCAAACCGCTGTAAGCAGCCAATGATCCGCCCGGCATCCGCACATCCACTGCTTCTGGCCACAATGGCCATGCCAATTGCTACGGCTTGTCCGTGGGAAACGGAAAAATTGCTGCTAGCTTCAATACCGTGTCCGATGGTGTGCCCCAGGTTCAGCAGCATCCGCCGCCCGGTGTCAAATTCGTCTTCGGACACCACCGCATTCTTGAGTTCTACGCACCGGGTAATGACGGCTTTTCGGTCAAAGGCAATACCTGCGTGTTCAAGATGCACAAATAGCGCCGGGTCAAACAGAACACCGTATTTGATCACCTCGGCACAGCCGTCCCGGAAAACCGGGGCAGGGAGGGTGCTTAGGGTGTCAATATCACAAACCACCAGCTTGGGTTGATAGAAACAACCTGCCAGATTTTTACCCGCAGGCAGATCAATAGCGGTCTTGCCACCCACGGACGAATCCACCGCCGCCAACAAAGTGGTGGGCACTTGGATATAATCGATGCCCCGTAAATAGGTGGCAGCGGCAAAGCCGGCCAAATCTCCAACCACACCGCCGCCAAGGGCGATGATGCAATCCGTTCTCGTCAGCTGGTTTTCTGCCAGAAAGTTCAGAATGGACAGAAAGGTCAAGCCATTTTTGCTGCTTTCCCCGGCAGGAAAAACATAATTTACGACCTCGAATCCAGCTTGCACCAAACTGCTTTTTGCAGCCTGACCATATAGGGGCCAAACATGGCTGTCGCTGATGATGGCGGCCTTTTGAACTTTGCATAATTGTGCAATCAGCGTTCCCAACTGACTGAGCAGGCCGGTACCGATGCACACATCGTATTCTTTTGAAGCTCGTATCCGGATCTTGTTCATCCGTCTACCTCCTCTTTTCGCTTGCGGCCCTCCTCCAGTAAAGCAGTCAGAGCCGAAATATCCTCATCTTCCAGAGCCTTTTGATAGGCCTGCAGATTTTTGATATAGGTATTGATTTCAAAGAGCATATTCTCTCTGTTTTCCATGCACAGCTCTGCCCACATTTGGGGATTGAGCCAAGCCACCCGGGTCAGATCCTTGTAACTGCCGGCAGAAAAGCCCTGATGAGAATCGGCAGTGGGGGATTTGATATAGCCGTTGGACAGTACATGGGGCATCTGCGAAGTAAAAGCAATGAGCCTGTCGTGTTCCGATGCTGTGCAAACGGAAAATCGCCCAAAACCGCAAGGTAAGAGGGTATCCTTTACCCGTTGCAGCAGTTCAATATCGTCAAATTTCGGCGGCACCAGTACCATGGGCGCACCCTGGAAAAGGTTGCTGCGGCTGTATTTAAAGCCGGAGTAATGAGAGCCTGCCATGGGATGACCGCCCACAAAGGTAAATCCGTATTTTTCCGCAACAGGGAAACAACGCTTGCAGATCTCTTCCTTGATGCCGCAAAGGTCCATAACCAAAGTGCCTTTGGTGATTTGCGCCCCGTGCTTTTCCAACCAATCTGCGCAGCCCTTGGGATAAATAGCTAGTAGGATCAGTTGGCATGAACCAATGGTACTGTCGTCCAAAACCCCATGGACAGCCCCGGCAATTTTTGCAAATTCCAGAATGGCGGAATCCGTATCGGCTGCCAGCACAGTATGCCCGGCTTTGGCGTAGGCTCTTGCTATAGACCCGCCGATCAGACCCAAACCTAAGATTCCAACGGTCACACCATCGCCTCCCGAAGCTTGCTGACCTTTGCGTTCAGTTCGCTGAACTGAGCAGGAGTCAGGGACTGGGCACCGTCACACAGGGCGCAGGCGGGGTTGTTGTGAACCTCAACCATGATGCCGTCGGCACCGGCGGCGGTGGCTGCCAGAGCCATAGGGGGAACCAGCTTGGCTTTGCCTGTAGCATGGCTGGGATCTACGATCACCGGCAGATGGCTCAGATCGTGAATCACAGAAACGGCGGAAAGATCCAAAGTGTTGCGGGTGTAGGTTTCAAAGGTGCGGATACCACGCTCACAGAGGATCACGTTTTCGTTGCCCTCACTCATAATATATTCCGCGCTCATCAGCAGCTCCTGCAGAGTATTTGCCAGGCCACGTTTCAGCAAAATGGGTTTATTGGTCTTGCCCAATTCCTGCAGCAGGTCAAAATTCTGCATATTCCGGGCGCCAACCTGAATGATATCCACATCCGCAAACAGATCCAGGGCTCGGATGTTCATGATTTCCGTCACAATGGGAAGACCGGTAGCTTGCTTTGCCTTCAGCAGCAGCTGAATGCCTTTATCTTTCATACCTTGGAAAGCATAGGGGGAAGTCCTGGGCTTAAACGCGCCACCACGCAGAATATCCGCACCGGCAGCCTTCACAGCTTCCGCGACTTCGATGATCTGTTCCTCGGATTCTACGGAACAAGGGCCGGCAATCATAGCGAAGTGACCGCCGCCGATCTTGGCATTACCCACTTCAATGACCGTATCCTGGGGATGGAATTTCCGGTTGGCCTGCTTAAACGGCTCAGATACCCGCTTGACACTTTCCACGATCTCCAAACTGCTCAGTAGCTCCGCATCTACCCGGCTGGTGTCACCGATCAGGCCGAGAATGGTAACCTCCTGGCCTTCGGAAATGTGTACATCCAAATTCATATTCTGCAACCAGGCGATCAAAGGCTTGGCTTGCTCAGCGGTGGTTCCGTGTTTCAAAATAGCAATCATGGTAAATTAACCCCCATAAAATAAAATATGCCGCACAGAAGCGATTTCCGTGCAGCAGTTACAAGTACATCCTTATGCCATCCAATGGATTGCAGCACAAATCGCTATTACCTTTTGTTCATAAAAAAGTAATAGTAATAAAACTGTGCAGCAAACATGGTGTGGTTCATAATTGGCCTCCAATTCCAGTGGTTGTGGACATTGTACCACGACCGGTGGAATAATGCAAGAGAAAAATCGAAAAAAAGTTCGGCAGCCGGTGAATTTCGGCTGCCGAATATAGTTAAATAACGGTGAAACTCTGAGTGGTGACATACATGCCGTTGAAGTAGATCTCCACGGTGTAATCGCCGGCGGTTTCCGGCATCACGGGAATGGTCAGCTTGCCGTAACCCCGGTACCACATGTAAGTCCAGGTCTGGTTCCAGGTGTCGGCCCGAACCAGGGAACCTTCTGCATCGCGGATCACAAACAGTGTGGTGATGTTATCCGCAGAAGTGGTGTATTCGTGGGTCAGGCGAATGGAGAAAGATGCACTTTGACCAACCGCAAAGGTGTTGGTGTAGTCCTGGGGCTTTAGATCATTCCGATCCCAGTCTTCCTTATCCGGTGTCAGGCACATGGAAAACTCAAAGTATTCCGCAGAAATATCATAGCCGGAGAAGGTTTCGGCATCGGGAGCAGTATAGGTGAATGTACCATCAAACACAGGATCGCCGTTGGCCGTCTGAATTTCAAATACATAGGTACAGCCGGGAACGATGGGATCGATCAGAATGGAAGCGTCTTCCGTTGCCACTTGCACAGAATCCTTCATTCCGCTGACAGTGTAATGAATCACCCAGCCACCTGCCGGCGCAGTACCTTCGAATTCCCAGCTCAGCTTCAGCTTCAAAGGATCGGAGGTGACTGCGGTAAAGCCAAGTACGGTCACAGAGTTGGCGGCCAGAGAAACCCGGCTGCCCAGGGACATACCGGCGGCGCAAACCTCCACCGTGTAAGGCGTGGACCGATCCAGATCCTCAAAGAGGGCGGTGGTATCGGTAACAGTGATGGTCTTATCGTAACCTGCGTCGTTGTAACAACGGACAGTCCAGCTGCTCACAGTTGCACCCTCCGGTGCAGTCCAGGTTACCGTAAGGGCGTTGTTTACAAACCCCGCAATGGTCAAATTCTCGGGATAAATCGCATTTGTAGCGGTGAATTCCACGGTATTAGTGCCCACCAGGTACAGCTCGGTGCTAGGCTCCACCCGGAAGGTGTAGTGCTTGCCGATGGTCAGACCGTTGATGGTAGCTACATGACCGGTGCAGGTGACGTTCTTTTCGTCTTCACCCTCAGCAGAATAGAATACCTGCCATTGGGGACTTTCCGGACCCCGGACGGTAAAGTTCAAAATTACAGAGCCGTTTTCCGGACCGGCAATTGCGGTAAGACCACCAATGATGGTTTCTTCCGCTGTCACATAGACGCCGTTGGTTTTGCCCAGAAGCTCATGGAATCCGGAGATCTCAACTTCCACCTTATACCGGGTATCCGGTGTCAGACCGGTAAACATGGCCACGCCGCCCACCACATTCTGCCGCTTGGTGTTACCGTAAGCATCGGTGCAAATGACAGTCAGCAACTCGTCGTCGATGTCGCTGTGCAGCGCCACAGCCAGCCGGTCTTCCACACCGGACAAGGACATGCTGTAAATGGTCTGCTGATACTCGTATTTGTAATAAAGATATCCACCGATAAACAGGGAAGCTGCCACAATGAAGCAGATCAGCGCAGCGATCAAACCCTTACCGCGCTTGGTTTGGGTAGGTTCTTCCGTGGCTTCTTCCGTATCGTCGTCAATGTATTCTTCGGCTTCTTCCGGATCTTCTTCCACAGCCTCCGCTGTTTCGCTTTCTTCCGGAATATCTTCCGATACTTCATCTTGAGCTTCCTGTTCTTCCGGCTCTTCATCGGTCAGAATGATCCGGGGCGGAATGGGAACATCAATGGGTGCCGGTGCCACAACAGGCTCCGGAGTTTCGTGAGCGATCAGGGAATCCGCCTGGGCCAGCATTTCTGCCAGTTCGTCGTCCGGCGCTTCTTCCGCAGTGTCCTCAATTACTTCTTCTGCCGCCTCTTCAGCTGCTTCTTCTGCAACTTCGTCTTCAACATCTTCCGCATCGGTCACATTTTCTGTAATTTCCTCGGTAATTTCCCCGGTTTCCTCCTCCGGGATCTCTTCCGGGACATCTTCTCCCTCGTTAGACACGTCTTCAGCAGGGGCTTCTTCGGCAGGAATTTCTTCTGCCAATTCCACACCAACAGCCTCCAATGCCTGGTCCACCTCGGAGAGAATCTCTTCGGTAGAAGGATCCTCTTCCACGGCCTCATCAGCAACATCCTCCTCAACCATCTCAACAGGTACAGCCGGGGGCACGATGGGATCGTCATTTACAGTGTTGCTCTGCATATAGTTGACCAGAGCCTGTCCCATTTGGGCAGGATCCTGCCAACGTTCCTGGGGGTTGGGATCACAGGCCTTCAAAATGATGGAAGCAATTTCGTAATCGGCATACTCCGGAGCGGGCAAAGGCTCGTTGGAGCCGGGCTCTACGGTGGGCAGCTGTCCGTTATTGTATACCTGATACAGAATCAGACCAACGGCATAAATGTCCAAAGTGTCATTCAGAGCAGAATAAGCATCGGTAATTTCCGGTGCGGTGTAAACGCTGTGATATTTTTCAGGCAGGGAAGCATATTGCAATGATGCCAGTGGAATAAAGCCCAGGTCGCCGATGCGATATTCATTGTCCGCACAAATAAACACATTGCTGGGCTTCAGATCCACATACAGATAGCCGCTGCGACGGCAAACTGCCAGTGCAGAGCAAAGATCCAAACCCAGATTCACTGCGCCCAGATGGGTCATGGGCTTGCGGCTCAGGTGCCGCTCCAGGGTGGGGCGGTACTTGCCCAGCAGGCAAACATCAAAACTTTCTCCATCCTCAGAAGATTGGGTCTGCCAGGCTTCATAGCCGGAGAAGCCTTCCAGCTGAGAAAGACTCCGCAATAGAGCAGCTTCCTTTTCCACACCTTCCGCCAGGTCCTTGTAATATGCAACAGCAGCGTCTTTGTCCGGAAATGCGCCGGCCAGCAGCAGAGCCTCCAGCTTTGCACCGGATTCGGGAACACTGACAGTTTTGACTATGTATTTATCGCTGGTTTCTTCCTGCATGGCAGGGTAGCAGCGGACGCCGTGATGCTCACTGATGGCGTCGCCCATCAGGAAACCTTCCAGCAGCGGCAGGATCATTTTCGGGTCTGGCATATCCAACGCCTCCTTAGGAACATACATTTTCTATATGATAAAATAATTTCGGAAAAATTGCAACACTATTTCCTTGGATTTTACAAAGAATAAACGGACGAAAGCTGTCAAAACGCAACACTTTGCCGCAGTAGAACAAAAAGGCGCCCCATTGCCGGAGATATATGCCAGCGGCACCCAAATGTTGACACGATATGTCGGATGTGCTACCATAAAAGCAAATAAAAGAAAGAGGTATATCGCATGAAACGTTTGATAACGCTTGTCATGGCAACCTTTATGCTCTTCAGTATGTCTGCCTGCAGAGCAGAAGACAACCCTGACAGCACCCAAGGTTCTGTATCTTTGCAGAATCCGTCAGATGTACCGCCTACATCACAGCCGCAAACGACACCGGCGGCAACAGAAGAAAACACTGCCACGGAGATTCCCTGCGACCACTTCTGGTCGGAGGCGACCTGTCAACGCCCCGAGACCTGCGTGAGCTGCGGCGCTACTCAAGGTGAACCTAGGGCCCATGTTTGGCTTAATGTGGATTGCCACTTGGAGGAGTGCAGCCTTTGTGAGACCACGAGGTATGTAGAGGACGGCCATATATGGAAATGGTACTCCTGTACAACTATGGAGTGCTATCAATGCGGACAGATAAAGACAGTTGAGGGCAGCCACGCATGGAAGGAAGCTACCTGCACCAGCCCTAGAGAATGCCAATGGTGCTATGCAACAGAAGGCGCCCCCCTGGGACATAGCTGGTCAGAGGCTACCTGCACCAGCCCCCGCAGATGCTATACCTGCGGCGCGACCCAAGGCTCTGCTAAGGGCCATAGCTATGTTTCCGGCACCTGTCAATCCTGCGGAGCAAAGGACTCCAACTATATGCCCACCATCCGTCCGGGTGAAAAATGGGTCGTAGATGGACTGTTTGAACTATCCTTTGGAGATGCTATCGAAACCCGCATGAAAGACGGTAAGCAAACCGTTCAGGTTACCTGGACCTATAAAAATATCGGTTACGATGGCACGATCAAGATCGGCACACCTCAGTTCAGCGCATACGATGCCACCATGAAGGCCTGCAGATGGACCACCATGTATGTAGACTGGTACAACGACTGGGGTATCGACTGTGTGATGGGCGCCAGCGCCGATTGCGCTACCGGCTGTGAGATGGATGCCTTCGGAACACTTCTGCAGATATATGTAAATATCGGACAGTACAAGGCCCGCTTTGTTGTGAACATCATACCGAGGAATTACGCGAGAATCGTCGTGGTAAACTCCTTGCCGACTACGGTCAAGTATTTCTATAAAGGCACAAATCAGCCCAGTTTGTATACAGCTTGTTCCATTACCAATGTGGCCTATACCATTGGCAGTGTATATTCAACCGTTCGTTTGTCAGGCGTCAAAACATATGATTCCCGGGGCGGTGAATACGGTGCGATATGCAAGATCGGCTGGAGATTGTACGATCAAAATGGTAATCTGCTCAAAACTGGCGATGTATCTACCCCTGCTCTGACGGTGGGTGACAGCTTTACAGATGTGCAAGTGCAGTTACATACCACCTTGAAAGATGGCGAAACATACAGATTGGAGTTTTGGAGCGTTTATGCGAGCAAATAATTCGGATTGCTCCTGCGAAAACCATTGCAGTCTTGCAATCAGAAAAAGACTATGCTATAATACAACCAACCAATGGCGCGATACCAGTGCCGGAACGGAGGTACAAAAATGAGTAAAGTGATTTGCGATGTTTGCGGCACAACCTATCCGGAAACCGCGGCCCAGTGCCCCATCTGCGGCAGTGCGAAAAAATCCACAGCCCAGACTGCGGCCGGCGACCATGACCAGGCCAGCGGCTATGCCTATGTAAAGGGCGGCCGTTTTTCCAAGTCCAATGTGCGCAAGCGTAATAAAAAGGGTCAGGAGCTGGAGCGCCGTCCCGCCGGTGACCGTTCTCCCAAAAAGGACAATGCCAATGCAGTCCTGATTGCTATCGTGATCCTGCTGGTTATTGCTATTATTGCTGTTTTGGGCTACATGGGCATCCGAGTGTTCCTCTCCGGCGGTCCTGCCGGTAACGGTTCTCAGACCACCAAACCCACCATCAGCGATCCCACCGGTTCGTCTACACCTACGGACCTTAGCTGTACCAATATTACACTGACCAGACCTGAAATCGAGTTCACCGCTGAAGGCCAAGCACAGCTGCTCAGCTGCACCGTCACCCCCACGAACACCACCGATAAGCTGGAGTTTTCTTCCAGCGACCCGTCTGTTGCCACGGTCACCGATAAGGGCCTTGTTACCGCAGTGGGCGGCGGTCAGGCTACCATCACCATCACCTGCGGTCAGGCACAGGCTCAGTGCCAGATTATCTGCAGCTTCGGCAATGTGACCGAGCCTACCGATCCTTCCGAACCCACTGTCAGTGTTCCTGTCGGCTACGAGCTGAAGCTGAAGTATAAGGAATTCACCATGTCCAAGACCTATCCGAACCCTGTCAGTGTCTATGTCAGCAACCCCTCTGTTAAGGCTACCGACATTACTTGGACTGTGGATGATCCCACTATCGCTACTGTCAGTGAAAAGGGCGTTGTGACCGCAGTCGGCAAGGGCTGGACCACCGTTCGTGCAACCTTTGGTGAACAGACCGCCAGCTGTCAGGTCGTGGTTGCCTTTGATCCCGAGCCCGTTAAGGAAGCTAAGTATAAGATCAGCCATACCGATGTGACCATTAAAGTTGGCGAATCCTTCAACCTCCGCCTTTCCGACAGTGACGGTGTCAATGTCAAGGTGGAATGGGTTGCCAGCGTGGAAGGCTATGTGGAGATCAAGGAGCGCAATATTAAGGGCATAAAGGCCACTGCCGATGTAGCCGGTAAGTGCATCACCATTACCGGAACCATTGACGGTGAAACCTATAAATGCACCGTCCGTGTTGTAGAACCGGCCCCTGCAGAATAAGTAAAATCAAAAGCGGCAGCACCCAGGTGCTGCCGCTTAAGTATGTCATTGCGAACCAGTGACCGATGTCACTGGTGTGGCAATCTCCTGGATAGAGGGGAGATTCCCACGCCAGTGTGTGCACTGGCTCGGAATGACATTTTCTTTTGTGGCAAATTATTCGCCTTCCACCCGCTGGCCCTTGCGAAACAGCAGGGAGATGCACCACAGACCGGCCAGGCCTACCAGAGTGTAGATGATCCGGCTGACCACGGAATCCTGACCGCCAAAGAGCCATGCCACCAGATCAAACTGGAAAATACCCACAAGACCCCAATTCAAGCTGCCGACGATGGACAGGATCAGTGCCAGTGTATCCATAATGTTTACCTCCATTCATTGATTTGGCTAACCATAGAATTTCCTTTCTGGGTTGGTTTTATTCATACAGTTGCAAAATCGATGATTTTGCGCTATAATAGCAGCAAATTTGCGAAACCTGCAGGAGGAAGTAATATGACTACCCTATACGAAAGCGCTTTTGCCAAGCTGAATCTGACTCTGGATGTGGTTGGTAAACGGGAAGACGGCTATCATGATTTAAAAAGCGTTATGCAGACAATTTCCGTCCGGGATGATATCGAGATCGATATCGGCACCGGCAAACCCTGGTGCTTAAAATGTGACAAAGAAGACATTCCCACCGATTCCAAGAATCTTGCCTGGAAGGCGGCTCAAATTTATCTGGATGCCATGGGCAAAGATGCCGATGGCTTGGAAATTCGCATTACCAAGCGGATCCCCAGCGGTGCCGGTATGGCTGGCGGCAGTGCCGATGCCGCTGCAGTGCTTAGAGCTTTGAACCGTCACTACGGTGAGCCTCTTTCCATCTATGCCCTGGCAGAGCTGGGCGCTCAGGTTGGCAGCGATGTGCCCTTCTGCGTGGTTGGCGGTACGGCAATGTGTGAGGGCAGAGGAGAGCGCCTGCGGAAATTGCCCAATATGCCGGATTGCTTTTTCGTGATCTGCAAGCCGGAGTTTTCCGTTTCCACCCCGGAACTGTACCGGAAGCTGGATGAAACTGCCATTGCCAAGCGCCCGGACAATACCGGCATGGAAAGCGCCATTTTGGCCGGTGACATCGAAAAGGTGGCCCAGAATCTCATGAATGTCTTCGATCCCGTGGTCACCGCCGAACATTTGGAACTGAACTACATCAAGTCCATCTTCAACGCCTACGGCTCCATTGGTCAGCAGATGACCGGTTCCGGCTCTGCGGTTTTTGCCATCGTCACAGAGTTTGAGTACGCCGCTGTCATTTGCAATATGCTCCGTGATAATTATCCCCAGGTTTTCATCGCCAAACCTGTATAAAATTGCCATAATCCGTCCATACTGGGCATATTCCAGTATGGACGGTGTTTTTTATGAGAAAAATCGCAAAATTACTCCTTACATCCTTATTGCTCCTGGCAATTCTTTGGGCGGTGGATGTGTATCACGACCGGCAGACCCTTAGCAACAATTTGATTCGTCTCCATGTGGTAGCCAATTCGGATTCCCGGGAAGACCAAACTGTCAAACTCCTTGTCCGGGACGCTGTGACCCAATATGTGAATGAGAATCTGTCTGACATTACCGACAAAGATGTGGCCATGACCTTTTTGCAGCAGCACATCCCGGAGCTGACCGAAACAGCCAATCAAGCTCTGGCAGAAGTGGGCTCATCTCACCGGGCAGAGATCACTTTGACGCGAGAAGCCTTTCCCAAGCGTGAATATGACACTTTTTCTTTGCCTGCCGGGGTTTATGAATCCCTGCGTATTCGCATTGGTGATGCAGAAGGGAAGAATTGGTGGTGCGTAGTATTTCCGTCTCTGTGCTTTCAAGCGGTAGGGGAGGACTTTACGGACACCGCTGCCGGTGCAGGCTTCGATGAACCCCTGACCGGCGCTCTGGAAGGGGAAAAACCCTACCAGGTTCGGTTTTTCCTTTTGGATTGCCTTGGCTGGTTGCAAAATTTCTTTCACCAATTGTAATTATGCCCTGTTTTTAGGACAAATTATGTGATATAATGTAGAAAAAGAAAGGTGGGAAGACCATGCTGCATCTTCTGCTCAGCGCCGACTGGACTGTCCAGCGTAACGAAATACTCAGCCGCATTGCCGGGGATGTCCGTAATGGACTGGGTGGCCGGATCTTAATGGTTCCCGAGCTCATCACCCATGATACGGAACGTCGGCTCTGCGAAGCTGCCGGGGATACCGCCAGCCGTTATGCGGAAGTTCTGTCCTTTACCCGCCTTGCCCGTCGGGTGGCGGACAGCATGGGCTGCGCCGCCGAAAGCTGTATGGACAACGGCGGCCGTTTGGTTGCCATGGCAGCCACCGCCCGGCAGCTCCACAGCAAGCTGAAAGCCTATGCTGCTGTGGAAACCAAGCCGGAATTCCTGACGGAGCTCGTGGATGCGGTGGATGAATTCAAGCGCTGCTGCATCACCGCACAGGATTTGAAGAGCGCCGCACAGCAGACTGAGGGCAGCCTTGCGCAAAAGCTGGAGGAACTGTCCTTGCTGCTTGAGGGTTATGATGCCCTTTGCAGCCAGGGCAAACGGGATCCCCGTGACCAGATGACCTGGCTTTTGGAGCAACTGGAAGACGGCACTTTTGGCGAAGAACACGTATTTTACATAGATGGTTTCCCAGACTTTACCCGGCAAAACCTGGCAATTTTGGAACATTTGATTCGCACCAGTCCCTCGGTCACCGTAGGCTTAAACTGCGATGCGGTCAGTTCCCGGAAGCTGGCTTTCGAGAAAGCCGGAGACACCGCTGCCCAACTGCTCCGCTGTGCAAAAAATGCCGGCGTGGAAGCGAAAATCGAAATGCTCCCCAGCCGCAACAGCCCCCTGGCAGCTTGTTGCGCCGGTATCTTCCAGGGAGAACTGCCCAATGCCAATGGCTGCATCACAGCTTTACGGTCAGACGATGTTTGGGCGGAGGTACAGGTAGCCGCCCAAAAGACCATGGAGCTGGTGCAGTCCGGTTGTCGCTATCGGGATATCAGCCTGGTATGCGCCGATATGGGGAGTTATGCGGATGTGGTGCGTCTGGTCTTCGACCGCTGCGGCATCCCGGCCTACCAGTCCGGTAACGAGGATATTTTGCAAAAAACCGTGGTCAGCACCGTTCTTTCCGCGTTGGAAGCTGTCCTGGGCGGCTTTGAGCAGCGGGATGTGATCCGCTACCTGCGATCCGTCCTGTCGCCTTTGGATCAGGACACCTGTGACAGAGTCGAAAACTATGCCATCACCTGGGGCATCCGGGGCAATGGCTGGCAAACAGAGTGGACAAAGCACCCCGGTGGCTTAAGTGAAAAGTGGACGGAGTCCACCACCCGCCGCCTGGAAAGCCTGAACCAGGCAAAGGATCAGGTACTTACCCCCTTGTTCCACCTGCGGCAGGGCTTCCGCGAAGCCAAGAATCTGGCTGAACAGGTCCAGGCTCTGTATGCATTCTTAGAAGAAATATGTCTGGCAGACCGCCTTGGTCGCCTGGCTGCCCAAATGGATAAACGCAATGATAATCGCAGTGCCCAGATCCTTAACCAGCTTTGGGAGATCCTGCTGACAGCTTTGGAGCAGCTTTACGATGTGCTGGGAAACACCGTCTGGGAGCCGGAAGTGTTCGTCCGCCTGCTGACCCTGCTTTTGAGCCAGTACGATGTGGGCACCATTCCGCCGGTCCTGGATGCGGTAACCGTTGGCCCTGTTAATGCCATGCGCTGCCAGCAGCCCAAGCATCTGATCCTGCTGGGTGCAGAGGAGGGAAATCTTCCCGGCTACGGCGGCTCGACCGGCCTGCTTACCGACCAGGAGCGCAACACCCTCCGGAATTTGGGCGTACCCCTAACCGGTGGCAGCGTAGAAGGATTGCAAGCGGAATTCGCAGAAATTTACGGTGTATTCTGCGGTGCAGAAGAGAGCGTCACTGTCCTTTGTTCCGGACCACAACCCAGCTTTGTCTTCCGCCGCATCGCCGAGATGGCCGGCGGCGAGCAGCATGTAACACCCGGCCCGGTGACAGCTATGTCCACCCCCCAGGAGGCCGCCGCATGGCTTGCTCGCTACGGTGTATCCACAACTGCTGAAGAACTGGGCTTGACCCAAGACTATGCGCAAACTTTGGATCGTGCCAATTACCAACTCGGCAAGATCGCCCGGGATCATGTATCGGATCTTTACGGCAGTTGCTTAAACCTGTCCGCTTCTCAGATCGACCGCCAGGCAGAATGCCGCCTTTCCTACTTCCTGAAGTACGGCCTTCGTGCCAAAGAGCGGAAAGAAGCCACTGTAGATCCGGCAGAATTCGGCACCTATGTCCATTCTGTGCTGGAAAATACCGCCCGGGATGTCATGGCTCTAGGTGGCTTTGAAACTGTTTCCTTAGAGCAGACCATGGACATCGCCATGGCCCACTCCCAGCGCTATACCCAAGAGCATTTTAGCCAAATCGATTCTGCCCGGCTCACTTACCTGTTCCGCAGAAATAAACGGGAACTGGAAATGGTGGTTACGGAATTGTGGGAAGAACTGCGCAAATCCCAATTCCGCCCGGAAGATTTTGAGCTTGCCTTTGGCGAGCAGGGTAAAATGGCCGCCATTGCAATCGACTCTCCCTCCATGGCTGCGGTTTTGCGTGGCTTTGTGGACAGAGTGGACATTTACCAGGAAAACGGCAACCACTACTTCCGGGTCGTCGACTATAAAACCGGCAAAAAAGACTTTGATTACTGCGATGTTTTCAACGGTGTAGGCTTGCAGATGCTGCTCTACCTCTTTGCTTTGGAGCAGGAGGGACAGGATGTGGTCGGTGACCGGCCCATTGCCGCTGGTGTCCAGTATTTCCCAGCAAGAGCGCCTCTAATGAGCGCCGACGGCGCACTGACCGAGGAAGAAGCCAACCAGGCTCGCATGAAAGAATGGAAACGTCGTGGCCTGCTTCTCAATGATGAAGCGGTTCTGCACGCTATGGACCCCAATGACGATATGAGCCGCCTGTGCTGCACCCGGAAAAAGGATGGCAGCATTTCCGGTGACCTGGCAGATCGGGAGCAGCTGAAGCTGCTGCGTAAATATGTGTTCTCCTGGCTGTCTTCCATGGTCGACGATATTGCCTCCGGTAATGTCACCCCCAATCCCTATACCCGTGGCGCCTCCCACAGCGCCTGCGCATTTTGCCCCTATGGCGCGGTCTGCGGAGAAACTGCGGAAGCCGGCAGAAGAAACTATAAAACCATGACCGCCCAGCGCTTCTGGGAGGAAGTGGAAAAGGAGGTGACTGGCCGTGGCTGAAAAACTGACCCCCCAACAGGAGCAGGCAGTACATAACCGTGGCGGTAAGCTGCTGGTATCCGCAGCGGCTGGTTCCGGTAAAACCAAGGTGTTGGTAGACCGGTTGATGCGCTATGTGCTGGACCCTAATGACCCTGCCAACCTGGATGATTTTCTGATCATCACCTATACCAAGGCTGCCGCCGCCGAACTGCGCGGTAAGATCGCCGCCAAGCTGACGGAGCATCTGGCAGCCCAACCGGAAAACCGTCACCTGCAGCGGCAGATGCAGCGGCTGTACCTGGCGAAAATTTCTACAGTCCACGCATTTTGCGGCGATATCCTCCGGGAATACGCCTATAAACTGGATATTGCTCCGGATTTCCGGGTGGCCGACGAAAACGAATGCGCTCAGCTTCGGGATGCCTGTATGGTACGGATGCTGGATGCTGCCTATGAAAATGCGGAAAACGATGCAGACTTCCGTGCATTCGTAGATTCCCAGGGCTTAGGCCGTGACGATCGCCTTGTGCCTGAAGTCCTGCTGAAGGTTTTTGACAGCGCCCGGTGTCACTTGGACCCGGAAGCCTGGCTGGATGCGTGCGTCCGCAATGCGCAAATTGAAGGCCTTACCGATGCTTCCCAAACCGTTTGGGGCGCATATTTGATGGCAGATTTGAGAACCTACTTGGCCCTGCAGATCCAGGCAATGGAAACCTGCGCCCAGGCTGCCGACAATGCACAGGGCATGGAAAAACCAACTCTGCTGCTCCACGATGCAGTGAATCAACTCCGGGATCTGTATAACTGCACCACTTGGGATCAGATCGTCGCCTTCAAGCAGATCGATTACGGAACTCTGCGTTTTGGAAAAACAGTTACAGATCTTGACCTGGCTGAGCGGATCAAGGCGGTGCGCAACGGCTGCAAAAAGGGCCTGGAAAAGAAGCTTCGCAGCTTTGCAGACCCCAGCGTCCAGGTCTTTGCCGATATGGCCCAATCCGCTTCGGCTTCCAGAGGCATGGTGGCTTTGGTGCGCCGATTCTCGGAGCAGTATCAAAAGGCCAAGCGTAGCCGTCGACTGCTGGACTTCGGCGACCTGGAGCATAAGACATTGGATCTGCTCTTAGGCAGCAGCCGCAGCTGCCCAACAGCTGCAGCCGGGGAATTGGGTAACCGTTTCCGGGAGATCATGGTGGATGAATACCAGGACTCCAATGCAGTGCAGGATGCCATTTTCACAGCCTTGACCTGCAAGCGGAACAACTGCTTTATGGTAGGCGATGTGAAGCAGTCCATCTACCAGTTCCGCCTGGCAGACCCCAATATTTTCCTGAAGAAATACGCAGAATATGTTCCTGCAGACCTGGCTGAACCGGGCCAGGGCCGTAAAGTGATCCTCTCCAGCAATTTCCGCTCCGGCGGCGCTGTGCTGGAAGGCGTTAACGATGTGTTCCGCTGCTGTATGTCCGAGGCTGTGGGTGGGCTTACCTACGGCGAAGACGAAGCTCTCCACGAGGGCGTTCCCCATGCGTCCCTGGGTGAGCCGGAGGTAGAGCTTTTGACCCTTCCTGCGGAGGAAGGCGCCTACGAAGCAGAAGCCCAAATGGTAGCTAAACGGATCACCGAACTGCTGGACGGCACCCACTTCATCCGGCAAAAAGACGGCTTGCGTCCCATCCGGCCGGAGGATATTGCGATCCTTCTTCGATCTCCCGGCTCTGTGGGTGGTTACTACCGTGATGCTTTGGCAGGCTATGGTATCCGCAGCGTTAGCGGCGGCGGTGAAGATCTTTTAAAAACCGGTGAGATCGGTGTGCTGCGCTCCTTGCTGCAGACCATCAGCAACCCCCGGCAGGATATTCCCTTGATTGCCGTGCTGGCAAGCCCCATGTTTGGCTTTACGGCAGACGATTTGGCTGCTATGCGTGGTCAGCATCCCTTTGGCAGCATGTACGATGCGCTGACCGCTTCGGATACCCCCAAGGCCAAGGCCTTTTTGGATACCCTGTCTCTTTTACGCCGGGAAGCCCGAATGGAACCCCTGGCGGTGCTGATCCAAAAGATTTTCGCCCTGACCCGGATCGACAGCATTTATGCCGCCATGGACGGCGGGGATGTTAAGGTTGCAAACCTGCAGACCTTCTATAACCTGGCCGTTTCCTTTGAATCCGGAAGCCACCGGGATTTGGAACAATTCCTGGAACACCTGACGGCCCAGGAGGAAAAGGGCCTCATCGCTGCCGGCGAGCAGACAGCCCCCGGTGCAGTGACCATCATGAGTATCCACAAATCCAAGGGTCTGGAATTCCCCGTGGTCTTTGTGGCGGCCCTGTCCCGGGAATTCAACCGGGAAAGCACCCGTGCCCAGGTGCTCTGTGACCAGGACTTAGGCCTGGGACTCAGCGCTGTGGACGAAAAGAACCGGGTTCGCTATCCCACTATTGCCAAGAAGGCTATTGCCGTGAAGATCGCGGCAGACAGCCTTTCCGAGGAAATGCGCGTGCTGTATGTGGCGCTGACCCGCGCCAAGGACCGGCTGATCATGACCTATTCTTCCAAGAGCCTGGAAAGCGACCTGAAAGACTTGGCTCTGCGGATGGATATGGGGGGTCGGGAGCTTTTGACCCGGGATGTAGTTTGCCCCGGCGAATGGGTGCTGATGGCGGCCCTGCGGCGCACAGAAGCAGGGGAACTGTTCAACCTGGGCGGATACCCCATCCATACCAGCCCCGGCGAGCCTGCCTGGAAGATTCGCGTGATACAGGAAAACCAAACTGCGACATCCAGCGCCTTGCCGGAAGAAACAGTAGCCATGACCCTTCCTCAGGAAGAACTTTCAGCAATTGAAAAGGGCCTTGCTTTCCACTATGCCCATACCGCCGCCACGAAAGCACCCTCCAAACAGACAGCTACCCAGCGTAAAGGCCGGGATAAGGATGCGGAAGCAGCGGAGAATACCCAGGAGCCTGTGGTGATCCACAGAAAGTGGCGCAAAGCGGCTTTTGGCCAATTAAAGGCCGACGGGGTGGACACCGGCAATGCTACCCACGCCGTCATGCAGTACATCCGCTACTCGGCCTGCGATGGATTAGACGGTGTCCGGGATGAAATCGCCCGTCTGGTCAACCAGCGCTTCATTACCGAAGAGCAGGCCCAGCTTGTCAATGCCCAGGCAATTGCGGACTTTTTTGCCACTGACTTAGGTCGCAAACTCCGATCTAACCCCAATGTCCTCCGGGAATTCAAATTTTCCATTTTGGATGACGGCGAGAATTTTGACCCTTCCCTCAGTGGAGAGAAGATCCTGCTCCAGGGTGTTGTGGACTGCGCCTTGATAGAAGACGACGGTATCACCGTGGTAGACTTCAAAACCGATAAGGTCACAGAAACAACCCTTTCTGACCGGGTCAACCACTATACACCGCAGGTCTTGGCTTATGCCGATGCCCTCCGGCGGATATACCAAAAGCCAATCAAGCAAACACTTTTGTATTTCTTCCATATTGGCCAATTCGTCCTTATCGAACAATAAGTAACAGGCACACCCGCTTGGGTGTGCCTTAACTTATTAGCGGCTGTTTCTGTTCTGGTTCTGATTGTTGTTCTGGTTGCTGTTCTGGCTGTTGTTCTGGTTGTTATTCTGATTCTGGTTCTGATTGTTGTTCTGATTCTGGTTCTTGTTCTGGTTGTTCATAGTCAAGTTCCTCCTTAATTTCTGCGGTGATTCCGCGAAGCTAGCTTGCCCCATAATTCAAGATTTATCCTTGTCTTTGAAAATAAGCGCTACGATCAGACCACTGACGATGGCGGCAGTAATACCGCCGGCGCATGCCTTCAGTCCGCCGATGAGCACACCCATAAATCCCTGCTGATCCACAGCCTCCCGTACACCCTTGGAAAGCAGATACCCAAAACCCGTCAGGGGCACGGTTGCACCGGCCCCAGCAAATTCCACCAGAGGCTCATACACACCCACGGCCCCTAAAAATACACCGATCACCACATAGCTAACAAGAATGCGTGCCGGTGTCAGCTTGGTCTTGTCAATAAGAATCTGCCCGATAACACACAGCGCGCCGCCGATCAAAAACGCTTTTAAATAATCCATTATGCATCCCTCCCGTAGACAATGGAAACGCCGTGACACACCCCGGGAATGGGCAGACCTTGCTGGGTTGACGTAGGGGAGAGTAGCGCTCCTGTACCGCAGAACAGAATTCTTTTCAATTTACCTCGGTTCAGCTTATCCAGCAGATCACCGCAAAGCGCAACGGCACTGCAGCCGCAACCGGAGCCACCGGAGTGTACATCCTGTTTTTCCAAATCAAAGACCATCGTGCCGCAATCCACCAGCCGTCCCCCCAGGGAAAGCCCCTCCCGACGGGCAAGCTCTAAGAGCATTTCCTTGCCCAGCTGTCCCAAATCTCCGGTGACGATCAAATCATAGTCTTCCGCACTTCGCCCCAGATCCTGCAAATGCGCCTTGATGGTAGACAAAGCGGCAGGGGCCATAGCTGCGCCCATATTGTTGGCATCTTTGATGCCTAAATCCGTTACGGTGCCCACCGTGCAGGCCTCAATTCTCGGCCCTTTACCCTCATTGCAGACCAATGCTGCACCAGACCCGGTAACGGTCCATTGCGCCGTAGGCGGCCGCTGACCGCCATAACCCAGAGGGAAGCGGTACTGCCGCTCGGAAGCCGCAAAATGGGAGGAGGTCATAGCCACTACACGGTCTGCGCACCCGGCCTCCACAGCCATGCCGCTCAGCAGTAAACTCTCTGCCATAGTCGAGCATGCGCCGTAAAGACCCAAATGGGGAAGACCGGTATTTCGCAGGGTAAACGATGATCCGATACACTGATTCAGTAAGTCCCCGGAAAATACCAGATCAATATCCTGCCGCGTGATACCGGCCTTGTTCATCAGCGTGTCCAGCGCCAGTTTTTGCATCTGTTTTTCTGCTTGCTCCCAGGTTTTCTGCCCAAACAGGGTGTCTTGAGAAGTCACATCAAAGCAGTGGCCCAATGGCCCTTTGGATTCTTTTTTACCGGCCACGCTGGCCCAGGCGGTGATCACCGGTCTGCCGGGCAGCAAAAAACTCTGCTTGCCCCGTTTGTTCGCAGCCATAAACGCACCCTCTTTACAAATTTTCCTTAGTATGCGCAAACAAAATGTATTCATACAAAAAAAGGCTCGCCAAACGGCGAGCCTTTCGTTTGTGGAATCTAAATAGGGTAAACCCGCTGTCATTCTGAGCGACCCTGAGCGCAGCCGAAGGGGAGTCGAAGAATCCGTATCTTCATACATAAAGGAAACGGATCCTTAGGCTTCATTTTATTCCGCTCAGGATGACAGTCAATGTGTCTTAAAGCACCCGGCGGCAGCCATGATAATGGGCAGCCCAGTAGGTGTTGCTCAGGGAAGAGATAATAACACCCTTGCTGGAAGATGAATGGATGAACTGATTGTCACCCACATAAATGCCCACATGAGAAACACCGGTGGTGTAAGTATTGGCGAAGAACACCAGATCGCCGGGCTTCAGTTGGGATTTGGAAATGGCTGTACCCACCGTCCATTGCTGCTTGGAGGTTCGAGGCAGGTTAATGCCGTGAGCCTTAAACGCATACTGTACAAGACCGGAGCAGTCAAAACCGGAAGGACTACCGCCACCCCAAACATAGGGAACGCCAATGTACTTTCTTGCGGTGTTTACGATGGCCTGACCGGTGGTGACCGCACCGCCGGTGCTGCCGCTCTTCAATGCAGAAGCACTGGGCGTCACACCGGTGGACTTACCGCCCCGGAAAAACAGGGGCTGCTTCTGGGAATCCCGGTTTTCATAGGGGATCTCAGTCAGATCCAGATAATCGCTGCGGATATAGCCGATCTGCTCCCCGTAAATGATCTTAAACCATTGATTGTTGATGCCAATGATGTATGCGGTGTCACCGAGGCCACCCTTTGCAATGGATGTATAGCTTGTGGACGGGCCACTGCGGATATTCACATTGGAGCCGTTGATTCTGCCGTAGCCCAGCTCCGCATTTTCCCGGGCAGTCACGTCCAGATAATCGGCGTGCATATATCCGGTCTGCAGATTGTAAATGACTTTGTACCAGCTGCCGGTTTTGCCCAGCAGGATCACTACCTCATCGTTGTAGGCGTAATCCAGGGTAGCAGAAGAAGTGGATGGGCCACTGCGCAGCCGCAAAGAGGATGCATCCACAAATGCAATGCCTGTTTTGATAGTGCCGCCGGCGGCTTTTGCCACGGGAACGGCAGTGATTAAAAGAAAAAATGCCAGCACAAGGCTGGCAATACGGGTAGTAGTTTTCATACCATGCCCTCCGTCTTACTTGAGAATTATTTGCCTGCCAAAGCACGCTCGAGCCATACACAGCCAAAATCCAAAGCGGTGTACAGTCCGTCTTTTTCGCCCTTCTTAACGACCCGGTCACGGCTCTTTGCCGCAGGATCAGTAAGCTGAAGCTGGACAGAAACCTTAGTAGCCACATCCAGATCGCCGACCTTCTTGGTCTCCAGGATCTGAAGCATGACGATATGAGAATCTGCCATGGATCCGTAATAGATCAGATTGTCCTTCCGCATCAGCGGATGGCCTTTGTACATGAGAACTGCATTTTCATCAGCCATTTCGGTTACCTCCTGTTTAGATTCTGGGTAAATAGTAACATTTTGTAACCTTTGTGTCAACGCTCCGGAGGCAATTACCAGAACTTGGCAAACTGGTTACAGGAGGGGTTTGGATTTTGTAAGACGGAGGGAGTATGAAGTTTGTGATTTAAAAACAAGAGGCTTTTGCCGTGGCAAAAGCCTCTTGGCGGAGATGGCATTAAGCCAGATAGCACCGTACCAGTTCCTGCAGCAGCTCGTCACGATCCAGCTTGCAGATCATGCTGCGTGCATTGTTGTAGTTGGTGATATAGGTGGGATCTTCCGTCAGCAAGTAGCCGACGATCTGGTTGACAGGGTTGTAGCCCTTTTCCTTCAGAGCGTCGAACACGGTCCGGAGGATGCGGCGCATATTGTCTTTGTCGTCACAGGGAACGGTAAACTTGATGGTATTTTCCGTCATGGTATCGACCTCCTGATGCTTGATACAGGTATTATATCCCAAAAAGGCGCTGCTGTAAAGTGGGGAACGTAAATTTTTTGCAAACAGATGTTTACCGCAGGGTTGCACCCAGCTTATCAGCCAGAGCGGACAGAACCTTGCTGACCACAGCTTCAGAGTCGCTGTCGGTCAAAGTCCGGTCGTCAGCACGAAGCTCCAGAGAGAAGGCCAGGCTCTTCTTGCCCTCGGGAACACCAACGCCACGATAAATGTCAAAGAGCTTTACGCCACGCAGCAGCTTACCGGCAGATGCGTTGATCACATCCTCGCAGCTGGCAACGGTCACAGCCTCGTCGCAGACCAAAGCCAGGTCACGGGTAACGCTGGGATACTTGGGCAGGGGGGTGTAGGTGGGATCAGGCAGCCGCAGTTCGAAGAGTTTGGTGAAGTTCAGTTCAGCGCAGTAGACCTCGCAGTCCAGGCCATAGTTCTTGGCGACCAGGGGATGCACTTGACCCATGTAACCCAGCTCCACACCGTCGATGCTGACCATCGCGCAGCGGCCGGGGTGGTAAGAGGGGTTGTCGGAAACAGCAGCATAGCTTGCCTTGGGCAGCCGCAGACCGGCAAAGATGGCTTCCAGCTCGCCCTTCAGGGTAAAGAAGGTCTCACCGGCACCGAAGGTACCCAAAACCAGCATCTTGGGCTCTTCCGGCAGCACCTGACCGGCAGTGGGCAGATAGATCTTAGCCAGCTCGTAGAGCTTCACGGACTTGTTGTGATAAGCATTGTTACGGCTCAGAATGTCCAGCATGGAGGGCAGAGCGATGGTACGCATAATGGAGGTGTCCTCGCCCAAGGGGTTCTGGATCTTCATTGCATTACGCAGAGGGGAATCCGTACCCAGCCGAATCTGGTCGAAGATGGCAGGGGACACAAAGGAGTAGGTAATGATCTCATTGTAACCCAAACCGCGGCACAGAGTACCAGCCTTGTTTTCAGCCAGCATATAGGGGCTGTAGCCACCCTGGGTAGAGGTCTTAAAAGCGGTGGTGGGGATCTCGTTATAGCCGTAAGAACGACCGATTTCCTCAGCCACATCTGCCATCAGGTTCAGGTCGGGACGGAAGGAGGGAACTTTGATGGTATCGCCCTCCACTTCGATCTCCAGCAGGTTTAGGTACTTGACCATTTCTTCCTTGGAAATGTCGGTGCCCAGCAAACGGTTGATCTTCTCGGGCTCCAGAGGCAGAGTTTTTGCCTCGGGGACATAGTTGATGATGTCGATAATGCCGTCCATCACATCGCCGGCACCCAGCAGCTCTACCAGCTCACAGGCTCTCTGCACAGCAGGCACAGTCATCATGGGGTCCAGGTTCTTCTCAAACTTGCCGGAAGACTCGGTACGCATACCCAGAGCCAGAGCGGTCTGACGGATGGAGGTGCCGTTGAAGTTGGCGGATTCGAACACCACAGTGGTGGTGTCATCCAAAATCTCGGAGTTCTCGCCGCCCATGATACCGGCCAGGCCGATGGGCTTATTCTCGTCAGCAATGACCAGCATACCGGGCTGCAGCTGACGGACATTGCCGTCCAGTGTGGTCAGAGTTTCGCCTTCCTCAGCTTCCCGGACAATGATCTTGCCGGAGCCTACATAGCGGTAGTCAAAAGCATGCATGGGCTGACCGTACTCCAGCATCACATAGTTGGTAATGTCAACGATGTTGTTGATGGGACGGATGCCGTTGGCTCTTAAACGCTGCCGGAGCCACTTGGGAGAGGGAGCAATCTTGACGTTCGCAACCATCCGGGAAGAGTACCGGTTGCACAGCTCGGTGGCGGGCACTTCCACATCCAGCATCTCGTGCATAGAGCCGGCATCAGAACCCTTCACCACAGGCTCATGGTGCTTCATCTGCTTACCGAAAGCGGCAGCGGACTCTCTTGCCAGACCGATGATGGAATAGCAGTCGGGCCGGTTGTTGGTGATCTCAAAATCCACCACGGTATCATCGTTGCCGATGACCAGATTGATGTCGTCACCGGGCTTGCAGTCCTCATCATTAAGAATCCAAATGCCGTCAGCGTAAGCGCCGGGCAGATCGTTCTGGGTCAGACCCAATTCTGCAAAGGAGCAGAGCATACCGTTGGACTTTTCGCCACGGAGCTTACCCTTGGTAATGTGAATACCGCCGGGCAGATAGGAATTGTGCAGAGCGGCAGGCACAAGGTCGCCCTCATGGACATTCTGTGCGCCGGTAACGATCTGCACAGGCTCTTCGCCCCCCACATCCACCTGGCAGACCCACATGTGGTCGGAATTTTCATGCCGGACGATGGAAACCACCTTGCCGACCTTTACATTCTTGATTTCTGTGTCCATCCGCTCCCAGGTTTCTACCTTCTGGCCGAAAACCGTGAGTTTCTCCACATATTCCTTGTCGGAGACGGAAGACAGGTCTACAAACTCCTCATGGAGCCATTTTCTGTTCAGTTTCATTCAAATTCCCTCCTTAGAACTGGTTCAGGAACCGCACGTCGTTGTCGAAGATCAAACGCAAGTCGTTGATCCGCATGCGACCCATCGCCATACGCTCCAGGCCCATGCCGAAGGCAAAGCCGGAGTACTTTTCAGGGTCAATGCCGCAGCTTTCCAGAACCTTCGGATGCACCATACCGGCACCTAGCAGCTCGATCCAGCCCTCGCCGTGGCAGGTGGAGCATACCTGACCGTCAATTTCACCGGTGCCGTGGCACTTGTGGCACTGCATGTCCATTTCGCAGCTGGGCTCGGTGAAGGGGAAGTGGTGGGGACGGAACCGCATCTCGGAATCCGCACCGTAGATCTTGCGCATCATGGAGATCAGCGCGCCCTTCAGGTCGCCCATGGTGATGTGCTCATCCACCACCAGACCTTCGATCTGATGGAACATGGGGGAGTGGGTGGCGTCAGCCTCGTCCTTACGGAACACACGGCCGGGAGCCAGCATGCAGAAGGGGGGCTTGTGGTTTTCCATAAAGCGAATCTGCATGGGGCTGGTCTGGGTGCGCAGCAGCACAGAGTCATCGTCGGTGAAATAGAAGGTATCGCTGCGGTCACGGGAAGGATGACCCTCCTCGATATTCAGCCGGGTAAAGTTGTAGTCAGCAAGCTCCACCTCAGGGCCATCTACCACCTGATAGCCCAGACCTACGAAGATGTCCTTGACTTCCTGCAGCACCATGTTCATGGGGTGCTGATGACCCAATGTCACAGCCTCACCGGGAATGGTCACATCGATGGCCTCGGCAGCCAGCTTGGCTTCCAGAACGGCAGCACCGATTTGGGTCTTGCGGCTTTCCAGCTTTTCTTCGATCTCGGCACGGACGGAGTTAGCCATCTGACCCATTACGGGACGCTCCTCAGCGGACAGCTTACCCATCATTTTTAAGACGGCAGTCAGCTCGCCCTTTTTGCCCAGCCACTTAACCCGGAGCTCTTCCAGTTCGGCAGGGGAAGTAGCGGCATCCAGGCTGGAAAGTGCCTGCAGCCGGATGTTTTCCAGTTGTTGTTTCATATTTGATCCTCCTAAAAGGTAATTTAAAATAAAAAATATCCTTTCATCCCACTTTTCGGGACGAAAGGATCTTCCTTCCGCGGTACCACCCGCAATTCACCATAAACGGTGCACTTTCAGGCGCAAACACGCCCAAGACGTTTAACGCAGTCACGCGGCTGATCCTACTGTAATTTCAGACCGCAGCTCCTGGGGGAAAGCCCAATACTGCACTCAAGCGGCTCCCACCATCCCGCATTCGCTGAAGCTGTGTTTATCAGTACAAGGCGACCCAATCATCGCTTTTCCATATCTTTGAGAATATTACCATATCCATACAGAAAAAGCAAGCATTATTTTCATGCCTTCCCCTTTGGGGAAGGTGGCACGGCGAAAGTCGTGATGGATGAGGGCAATGTCATCCTGAGCGAAGCAGCTGCAGGCTGCGAAGCCGAAGGATCCGTTCCTCTTGACGCACATATATATTTTTGCTACCATAACCCCAAGAGGTGATCTTATGAAAATACTGGATCATAATGCGGTTTTATCCTGCTTACCCGACCGCAAACCCGCTTCCCACAAGGGCGATTACGGCCGCATTTTGCTGCTCTGCGGCAGCCGAGGGTATACCGGCGCAGCAGCTTTAGCCGCCATGGGAGCTCTGCGCAGCGGAGCTGGATTGGTGTTTCTTGGCGTGCCGGAAAGCATCTACGCCATTGAGGCAGTGAAACTAAATGAGCCCATTGTCTTCCCACTGCCCGACGTAGACGGTAAGCTTAGTGCGGATGCCGTCCCGGAAATACTGGAGAAACTTCCCCAAATGGACGCTGTGCTCATCGGCTGCGGCCTGGGGCAATCTGAGGGTACACTTGCTGTAACGAAGGCCGTTCTCGAAAACGCAACCTGTCCCGTGATCCTGGATGCCGATGGCATAAATTTACTGGCCGCACATAAGGATATACTGCGCGAAAGGCACGCTCCCACGATCCTGACACCCCATGCCGGTGAATTTGCCCGTTGGGGCTACTCGGGTCAAGACCGATATGCCGAGGCAATGGCGTTTGCTCGGGAATTTGGCTGTATTTTGCTACTGAAAGGTCACAAAACGCTGATTACAGACGGCGAAACCTGCTACCAAAATCCCACCGGCAATCCTGGGTTAGCCACCGGCGGCAGCGGCGATGTGTTGGCCGGTATCATTGTCAGCCTTGTCGGCCAAGGTCTGGAGTCTTTGTCGGCGGCAGCCTGCGGAGCATGGCTCCATGGGGCAGCCGGGGATCTGTGCGCCAGGGGAATCGGACAGTACGGCATGCTGCCCAGCGATCTGTTGGAGGTGCTTCCGCGACTTATGAAATAAGGCGGTTGTTACATGAAACGGATCCTAGCATGTTTGCTGGTGTTATTTTCCCTTTCGGGCTGTGCAGGTCAGGGCGCGGAATTGGATCGGGCCATGGCGCTGCGAACCAAGCTCCTTTCCCAACCCGTGAGCTTTGATGCCCGAATCACCGCAGACTACGGCGACTCGGTGCACATTTTTTCTCTTTCCTGCCAAGCTGACACCCAGGGAAATGTGACCTTTACGGTTACAGAACCCCAAAGTATCCGAGATATCACCGGCACCGTCAGCGCCGGTACGGGGAAATTGACCTTCGATGGTAAAGCCATCGCCTTCGACCTGCTGGCCGATGGCCAGCTTTCGCCCATCTCCGCCCCCTGGGTATTTCTCAAGGCCCTGCGCAGTGGCTACCTCACCTCCTGCGGAAAGGAAGGGGAGTACCTGCGGCTGGCTGTGGATGACAGCTATGCCGACGATGCGCTGCACCTGGATATCTGGCTGGGAAACAATGACCTACCGGTACGGGCGGAGATATTGTGGCGCGGCAGCAGAGTCCTGTCGATGGATGTCGGTAATTTTACATTTGTGTAGCATCTTGCACTCCGAAGCATAGGATATTTCGAAGGCACAGCCGTATAAACTCCTGTAAGCCGTGGGAGAATATTCCCGAAGGCGTTACATAGGAATTTATCCGGTAGCGCCGGCAGATTTCTTCGGAGTGTGAGATACATGGATACCACGGTCAAACGGGGGGATATATTCTATGCGGATCTGTCGCCGGTGGTGGGCAGCGAGCAGGGCGGCACCAGACCGGTGCTGATCGTGCAAAATGATACCGGCAACCGCCATTCTCCCACGGTGATCGCCGCGGCGATCACTTCTCAGACAGGAAAAGCCCGGCTTCCCACCCACATTAATATTGCCGGCGGCAGCGTAGGCTTAAGCAAGGATTCGGTGATCCTTTTGGAGCAGATACGAACCATCGATAAGCGCCGTTTGCGGGAGCACATGGGTCACCTGGACGATGCCCACATGTCCCAGGTCAACGATGCCATTGCCGTGAGCTTTGGACTCAACAGCGGCACAATATGAATATTGCTCCCTTCTGCAGCATACTGTGACAGCAGAAGGGAGCTGTTTTTTATGGAAGGCACATACCCAATCCTATTCGGAGATAAAAACATCGGACAAGCCCAAGTTACCCGCCGGGGACTTTATTATCACTTTTCCTGTCGGATGCAACTAACAGGGGAAACCATCTGCCGCCTGGAGCTGTGCGGTGGCGACAGGACCGAGAATCTGGGAATCCCCGTACCGGAAGGTAAGTCCTTTGTGCTTACAAAAACCATCCCAGCCAGCCGCCTGGACATCGGGAAACCCACATTCCGGCTCATTCCCAAACATCAGTCTGTTCAGGGTAAGTTCATACCCCTCAGTCCGGAAGAACCCTTTGCCTACCTGTCCCGACTCAAAGATGCCTATCTCCAGCGCAGGGGGGAACAAATCGGCATCGTAATCAAAGAGTAGGGACGCGTTAAACATTTCTTAAGCTTTCTATAACATTAAGAGTTTTTTAACTCCGTTGACATTCCTTTTTCTTCTCAGTAAAATTTTGGTAGAGAAAACTGTGAAGAAAGAGGTCGCAAACATGTATATTGCAATGTTAAACTTCTGGTATTTCTTCTGGCTGATTCTTAGTGCCGGCGGTGTGGTAGGCCTGTATTTCCTGCTGCGCAATAAGAGCACCTTCACCCAAAAGGCAGTGCTGGCGGGTCTGTTGGTTTTCGGTTTTGTATTGCATTTCCTGAAAGTGTTTATCCCGCCTTATTCTGTGGATGAAGCCAGAATGCTGCGAGACAGTTGGTTTGTCAATATCTGCGGTGCGAATATCGCCCTGTTTCCGTTTTTCTTCCTCAGCAAGAGTAAAAAGGTCAAGGACTATATGTTCTATATTGGCGTTCTCAGTGGACTGATTGCACTTTTCTATCCCCAGGAACCCATCGCCAAGACAAATCAAAGCGCCGAGCAGTTGGACATCATCCGTTTCTACTATCACCACTGGATGGTCATGGCTGTACCGCTGCTGATGGTCTTACTGGGACACCACAAGCTGTCCTACAAGCGCATCTGGTGCGCGCCCGTGGGCCTTTTGCTTCTGATGTTGTTCATCATGCTAAACCAGGTTTTCCAGGCGGAATTGGGCTTCATTCCCCTGCGTGACAGCAATTTCTTCGATGTGAACTTTAAGAACACTTCCTACATCTGGGGTCCGGATTTGCCGGATGGCATCGGCAAGTTCCTGTCCCTGTTTACTCCCGATTTCTTCAAGACCATTCCCGTTGGCCCCTATGCCGGCCAGGAAAAGTACTGGCCTTGGTTCTGGATGATCTTCCCGGTCTTTATCCTGGTCACGCCCTTGTCCTTTGGCCTTAGTATGATCTTTGACCACAAGGCATTCAAAGCTGACTGCAAAAAGTTGAAAGGCTGGTTAATGAAAAAGAAAGAAGCCATCGCAAGTAAATAATCAGTAAAGGGCTGTCAATTGCGACAGCCCTTTGTTGCTTTTTGCCCAGCCTTGTGATATACTAAATATGGCGATCCCCTTGGATGTAAAGGAGAAGCAATATGAAAAGGACAATATCCATAATTGTATTCACATTATCCTGCTTTCTTTTGCTGCTTTCAATCTTCTTAGGCATATACGGCTTCTATGACCTGAATCGGACACTGGAGGAGCTTGCCAATACACCCGGAACCAGCGGTATCGACTATTGGGGAGTAGGCTGGGGTTATGGTATTTGCCTGTTTGTTCCTTCGGTTTTGGGCTTGGTTCTTTCGATCGTCAGTAAAATACTTCAGCAACAGAAAGCCTTGCAGTACATTTCCGTTTGCATGATCTTTCTGTTTGTATGGCTGACTATAGCATCGATTTGTCTGTTCTTTGCTTAACTACCAAACAAATCCCCTCGGCACGCTTAGTGCCGAGGGGATTTGTTAATCCAATTCCAATTCTACCGGACAGTGATCCGAACCCATCACATCCGCGTGAATAGCGGCAGTGCGAATCTTCTCTTTCAGCCGATCGGATACCACAAAATAGTCGATCCGCCATCCGGCATTGTTCTTCCGGGCATTAAACATATAGCTCCACCAGGTGTATGCTCCGGTGACCTCCGGATGCAGATACCGGAAAGAGTCCGTAAAGCCGGCTTCCAGTAGCTTGCCAAAGGCGGTCCGCTCCTGATCAGAGAAGCCTGCATTGCCCCGGTTGGCACTGGGATTCTTCAAGTCGATCTCGTTGTGGGCCACATTCAAATCACCGCAGAGGATCACAGGCTTTTTCTCATCCAGCGCCTTAAGATAACCCCGGAAGACATCTTCCCACAGCATTCTGTGGTCAATCCGTGCCAGCTCTCTCTGGGCATTGGGGGTATAGCAGGTCACCAGATAGAATTCTGGATACTCCAGGGTGATCACCCGACCCTCAGTGTCCAACTCCGGCACATCAATACCGTAGTGAACGCTGACAGGCGTGTGCTTTGTAAAAATCGCCGTACCGGAGTAACCCTTCTTTTCTGCATAGCACCAGTACTGCTCATAGCCGGGCAAGTCAAGATCAATCTGGCCTTCCTGCAGCTTGGTCTCTTGTAAACAGAAAAAATCCGCATCCACGCTGTGGAAGAAATCCAGAAAACCCTTCTGCACACAAGCTCGCAGGCCGTTTACATTCCAGGAAATAAACTTCAAATTACTCATCCTCTCATTATTCACCGATGGGGGCCGCGGTACTGTCCAGCAGTAAAAGATGTTCCCGGTTCATGGTAATGCTCTTGCTGCCGTCCAGAAGCTGTGTTTCTGCCCGAACAGTTACCGTCTGTACCCCGGTCATATCGAAGACCGTGGCCGTCAGACAAGCGCATGCGATGGTCAGATCTAATCCGGTCAGCCGTGCAGACGCATCGTTTAGAATAACCAAAGCACGGTCTTCTGATAACTCAAATCGAACCAATTCCACGTTTTTGGGAAATACCCGCTTTACCTCTGTGCTTTCCGGGCCTCGCAAATACATTTCCAGTAGATACTCATAATCCTGTCGATGCCCTTTTGCTTCCCGAATCTCCTGGGCAATCACACCATCGGAAGAGAAATAGGCCACATCCGCCTTCAAAAAATAGAAATTCACAGGCTCCACAAATTCTTCCTCCTGGGAATCACAGCCCGGCAGGAACAGCGCAGCCAAAAGAACCAAACAAATCAAACGTTTCATTGGGGATCCTCCTCAATGTCAAAGACGGGGAAGGTAACGGTAAAGGTGGAGCCCACACCCAGAGAACTCTTCACATGGATCGTGCCCTGGTTACGCTCGACCATATTCTTCACGATGGAAAGGCCAAGGCCGCTGCCACCGGACTTCCGGGCACGGGCCTTATCCACACGGAAGAACCGTTCAAAGACATGTTCCACCGCATCCTCCGGAATACCCATACCGGAGTCGATCACCTGAACAACGGCGTTATCTCCATCCCGGTTTAAACGGACAGTCAGTCTGCCGCCGGGACGGTTGTACTTAATGCCGTTTTCTACCAGGTTGAAAATGATCTGATACAGATCGTCTTCCAGAATCAGAATCGGGCAATCCTGGATCACATCCAGCTTCAGATTGATCTGATTCTTTTCGGCAATGCCTGACAGCATCCGCTCCACCTTTTGCAGGGTTGGGGTCAAGCGAATGATCTCGCAGTCGCCATCCTGCTGACTTTCAATACGGGAAAGGGAGAGCAGTTTTTGGGTCATGCGGTTGAGCCGGTCCGCCTCGTTACCGATATCACCAACAAACTCCTTCACAGTTTCCATGTCCATATCGTTCTGTAAAATGGAGTCAGACAGAAGTTTAATGGAAGCCAGAGGCGTTTTCAATTCGTGAGATGCATCGGAAACGAAATGATTTCGCTTGGTTTCAGAGATCTGCAGACGTTCTGTCAGCTCATTTACTTCGCTGGCCAAAAATGCCAACTCATCGCTGCCATCCATTTCCAACTTCTTGGTATAGTCACCCTCACGAATGATCCGCATGGATGCCATGATCCGCCGGATTCGACCGGAAAACACCAACGAAAAGCCCACAGATGCCAAAATAACCAGCGCTTCCAAAATGATGGTAACGGTCAAAATATTCTGTTGTAAAGACTGAATCAGCGCACCCTGCTGGGTATCGTATTCCATCATGTACACACAGCCTGTGACCACGCCGTAGGAATACACCGGCGCAGCGGCGCAGGAGCGCATAGCGCCGTCGTGATACTGCCAGGAAAATACATTGTTACCCTCCAAAGCCCGAACGATCTCCGGCAGCAGCGCATGGCTTGCGGCAGCTCCGGCAGAGTCATAGACCACCGCGCCTGCCTGATCGGTGATAATCATCCGGGATACCTTTAAGCTGCCCATTTGTGCAACTGCGGTGGTGGCAGTGGTGGGGTTCAACACGTCCAGCTGTCCAACTTCTGCAGATGCCAACAGACACTTTTCAATCATGGAAGCCTGTTTGCTTTGGTAAAAAAGCTTTTGGTTGGTTTCAGAGCAGTATACATTCAGGATCACCAGTACAACTGCGGTAATGATGATATACACCAATGCATAACGCATATGGTTGCTGCCGCGGAAACGGCCCCGGGAACTGTTACTTGCGGAAATAATAGCCAACGCCCCACTTCGTCATAATATAGTTCGGCTCCGCCGGGTTTTCTTCCAGCTTTTCTCTGAGCCTGCGGATGTGCACATCCACCGTACGAATATCGCTGCGATATTCGTAGGCCCAAATGGTGTCCAGCAGATTCTCCCGGGAATACACCCGGTTGGGATTGCGCATTAAGAACTCGATTACATCGAATTCCTTGGCAGTCAGCTCAACCAGTTGTCCGGCCTTATAGGCATTGCGGCTGTCTAGGTCCAGGGAAATAGAGCCGATAGTCAGCTGATTGGAAGACTTTTTATCGTCCGCACCGGAGCGGCGCAGCAGCGCCCGAATCCGGGCTTTCAGCTCCAAAATATTGAAAGGCTTTGTCAGATAATCGTCCGCGCCGTGATCAAAACCCATCAGCTTGTCCATATCTGCCACCTTTGCAGTCAGCAGAATGATGGGAATATTGGAAAAACTGCGTATCTTCGTGCAGGCGGTCAGACCGTCCATTTCCGGCATCATTACATCCAGTACCACCAGGTCGGGATTTTGGGTCTGCACAGCCTGGATGGCCTCCAGGCCGTTAGAGCCGGTAATGACCTCGTAGCCTTCGTTCTGCAGGTTAAAGCGAATACCCTTTACCAACAGTTCTTCGTCATCTACAACCAGAATTTTCATAGGTTAACCTCCTGTGGTGATGTAATCGAGAATGTCCCGCAATAGTTCCGTGCCGATGCCTTCCACCTGTACCAGATCTCCCACGGTGGCAAAGCTGCCATGGGCCTGCCGGTATAGAATGATCCGGTTTGCCAGTTCCTCATGGATGCCGGGCAGGGTCTGCAAAAGTGCTGCATCGGCGGTGTTGATGTTTACCTTTCCCGGAACTTCCGCATGGGCAGGGGAGTGGGTTACCTCTACGGCAACGAAATTCTGATTTCTGCCAAGGAAAAAGCCACCGGTAAATGCAATACAGGTGCAGCAGATCAAAAGCAGACACCAAAAAACCGATTTTTTCATAAGTGGCATCCTCCCACATTGACGAGACATGAAAAGCTTGCTATAATACTACCTATGTATTATACACGAATTTTTACTGCCGGACAAGTCCGGTTATGGAATATTGAGGTAGAAATATGAAAAAAAACCGGGCTTTATGCCTAATTTTTGCAATACTGATGCTACTGCTGTCCGTACCGGGCCCTGCCCAGGCAGAGCCGATCTATTCAGACCAGTCGGTCAGTAGCGGTTGCCATAGTGTGGATGCTGCCATGCAGCTGACGGACGGCAGCAAGCTCACCGATACTGCGAAAGCGGCCATCGTCTACGAACGCAAAAGCGATACCATGATCTATGCCTGGAATCCTGATCAGCAGATCTACCCTACCAGCACGGCCAAAATGATGACGGCATTGATCGCTATTGAAAAGGGTGATCCTGCGAAAAAGGTGATTGTTAGTAAGCGCGCCTTAGATGAGCTTCCGATCGGCACCATCACCGCCAAGCTGCAAGCCGGCGAGGAATTGACCCTGGAGCAGCTGTTGTACTGCCTGATGACCGCATCAGCCAACGATGCTGCCCTTGTTATCGCCGAACATATTGCCGGCAGCCAGTCGGCTTTTGTGGATATGATGAACCAAAAAGCAGCGGAATTGGGTTGTAAGGATACAGTCTATACCAATCCCCATGGACTTCACGATCCCAATATGCACACTACCGCCCGGGACATTTGCCGTTTGACCGACGCGGCCCTGGAAAACGAGCTGTTCCGCACTCTGTTTTGTGCAAAATCCCATGAGATTCCTGCAACCAATAAGAGTGACGCCCGAACCGTTACAACCAGTAATCTTATGATGAGACAGCCGGCACACAAGAAATATCACGATCCCCGTGTTACCGGCGGTAAAACCGGCTCTACGGATGCCGGTGGCCGCTGTCTGGTTGCGACCGCGGAAGGTAACGGCATGGAGCTGTTGACCATCGTTATGGATGCCACGCCCACCTATGAGATCCCGGGAATTTCCCTGGCAACCTATGGCAGCTTTGAAGAAACCGCCCAGCTGCTTAACCATGTGATCGACAATTACGAATACCGCCAGCTGTTCTATGAAGGCCAGGTCATCACCCAGTACCCGGTAGCAGGTGGTGAAAACAGCGCAGTTGTCCAGCCTGTTCAGCCGGGCGGTACGGTACTGCCGGTGAACCTGGATAAGAATCAGCTTAGTTGGGTCTATGGCAATACGGCCATGCTCACAGCACCTGTGGAAAAAGGACAGGCAATCTCCACCTTGCAGGTGTGGTACGGTTCGAAATGCCTGGCGCAGACAGACTTGGTGGCCATCAATTCTGTGGCAGTGTGGCAAGAGCCGGTGCAGCATCCCCGGGCAGAGGTAAAACCGGAATTGGGCCTGTGGGGCATCGCCGGTATCATCCTTTTTGCCATCCTGGCTCTGGCAGTAATCGCCGTTGCGACGGTTTTGATTCTGCGATTTGTCCGTAAGGCCAAGCGTAATGCCCGCCGCCGCAGCAGAAGAGTCAACCGTCGGAGGAGTCGCTGATATGGATTGGAACACATTGGAGCAAACCTGCAAATCCTGTACCGGCTGCGGCCTGTGCGAGGGCCGTCATAATGTGGTCTTCGGTGTAGGTAACCGGGAAGCAGATGTGATGTTCATCGGCGAAGGCCCCGGCGAACAGGAAGATATTAGGGGCGAACCCTTTGTGGGCGCTGCCGGCAAGCTGCTGGACGATATGCTGCGGATCATTGATTTGGACAGAACACAAAACTGCTATATCGCCAATATCGTCAAATGCCGCCCGCCTCATAACCGGGATCCCCTGGAAACCGAGCAGGACGCCTGCATCGGTTATCTACGCAATCAAATTGCCTTGATCAAACCCAAAATCATCATTTGCCTGGGTCGGATTGCTGCCATGCGTATCATCCGGGAGGATTACCGCATCACCCGGGAACATGGTCAGTGGGTGGAAAAAGACGGCATCTGGATGACCGCCATCTATCATCCTTCTGCCTTACTCCGGGATGTGACCAAACGTCCGGAAACCTTCGACGATCTGCTTTCCATCCGGGAAAAGATCAAAGAACTGAACGCCCAAATATAAACAAAGAGCCAGCCTTTCGGCTGGCTCTTTTACTGCAATTACAGGTTGTAGTACTTATCAAATTCTGCAGGGTGGGGGATCTTGGACATTTCGCTGCACTCGGCCCGCTTGGTCTTGATGAAGTTCTTGATCAGCTCCTCGGGGAATACACCGCCCACGGTCAGATAATCGTGGTCAGCCTCCAGCGCATCCAGCGCATCCTCCAACCGGGTGGGCAGCTGTTGCAGCTTTGCCTTTTCCTCGTCGCTCAGGTGGAACAGATTGAAGTCATAGGGGCCCCAGCCGTTGGCATGAGGATCGATCTTATTCTTTACACCGTCCAGACCTGCCATCAAAATGGCAGCATAGCAGAAATAGGGGTTGCAGGTAGCATCGGGATTCCGCAGTTCAAAACGGCGCTTGTTAGGGCTCTTGGCGTAAGCAGGAATCCGAATAACGGCGCTTCGGTTGGAGGTGGCATAGCCCACAGTCACAGGCGCTTCGAAGCCGGGCACCAGCCGCTTGAAGGAGTTGGTGCTGGGGTTGGTGATGGCGCACAGGGAAGCGATGTGCTTCAAAATGCCACCCATAAAATAGTGAGCCGTTTCACTCAGGTGGGCATAGCCGTTGTCATCGGAGAACACAGGCACGCCGTCCTTAAACAGGATCATGTGCACATGCATACCGCTGCCTGCCTCGCCGTAGATGGGCTTGGGCATGAAGGTAGCACTCTTGCCGTACTTCAGCGCGGTGTTGTGGATGATATACTTGATCATCATGGTAGCATCCGCCATGTGGACCACTTCGCCCAGCTGGGGCTCAATCTCAAACTGACCGCTGGCCGCCACTTCCGGATGGTGATAGTTGATCTCGATGCCCGCATCGAGCATGTGCATGCACATTTCACTGCGGCACTCGTAGGAAGTATCAAAGGGTTTGGCAATGTGGTAGTTCTTCTGCTTGGGAACAATAACGCCCTTGCCCTCAACCGCACTGTTCCAGTAGGACTGCTTGGCATCCACAGATGCACCCACATAGTTGCCGCCTACGCCCCAGGTCACATCGTCAAACAGATAAAACTCAAACTCCGGCAGGATCTTCATTTCGTCAGCAACGCCGCAGTCCTTCATGTAGGCAACGGCAGCCTTGATGATATTTCGGGGATACTGGGCCAGGGGACGGTTTTCCGGATGATCGATGATCATGGCGTTACCGGTCATGGTCAGAGTGGGAATGGAGCAGAAAGGATCGATCATGGCAGTATCCGGATCGGGGATGAACACCATGTCGCTTTTTTCCACAACGGCATAGCCGTAGTTGGAAGCATCAAATCCAATGCCGCTTTTTAGCGTGTCCTCAGAAAAGTTTTCTGCAGGGATGGTAACATGACGGTATTGGCCGTTGATGTCGACCATCTTAAAGTCGACCATCTTGATGTTGTTTTCCTTGATGAACGCAAGAACATCCTGAATGCTTTTAGCCATTGTGCATACTCCTTTTTTAGTGTGATGGATAAATTAAGTATACCTGTATTTGTGGTAATAAGTCAAGAGAATTATGATGGTTCAAAGCCATTGCAAGTGTAATTTTTCCGTGCTATAATAGAAAAAAGGGAAAGACTATGAAAAAATATCTTCTTATATTTTTGGCAATGCTATTACTGACGGCTTGCGGAACAGAAAGAAAGACTCAGCAGGAGGCGGTTTACATGACCATTACAGCAGGAAAAGCGAAGGAAATTATGGACACTCAGAATGGATATGTGATCTTGGATGTTCGTGCCCAATCAGAATACGATGAGGGACACATCCCCGGTGCAATTGTAATTCCTCACGATCAGATCAATGAAAAGGCAGAAGAGATCTTGCCGGATAAGGGGCAATTGATCCTGGTCTATTGCCGTAGCGGTCGCAGGAGCAAGTTGGCTGCGGAGGATCTTGTTGCCCTGGGCTATACGAATATCATGGAGTTTGGCGGTATTCTTGACTGGCCTTACGAGGTGGAACGATGAAAAGAGTGAAAATCACAGCCATTCGGAAAGCCAGCTATTCGGACTTGATGGCAAAATACGAAAACCCCATCGAACACGCCTGCGATATTCAAGAGGGCATGATATGGATTTCTGAAAATGGAGAAAAACCGGAAGGTTTCTGCGACAGCGCCTGGGATAGCATCGCTGCCTTCGTCCAAACCCTGGCAGCTGGTGGCGGCAATTTTTATGACGGCTGGATGAAGAATCCCTATTCTGCCATGCTCAGCTGCAACGACGGCTTCCGCCCTGTAAGCTTCTATATCGAAACCATGGAGGAGCTATCATGAAACTACTGATGGAAGCCCTAATCAAATTCACCTGCGGCTTACTGCTGGTAGGTTTGCTGATTTTCCTGCCTGCCGGCACCCTGTGCTATTCCTATGGCTGGCTGTTTATTGGCCTGCTCTTTATCCCCATGCTCATCGCCGGTTTCGTGATGTTGGCAAAGTCCCCGGCTTTTCTCAAAAAGCGGCTGGATGCCAAGGAAAAACAGGCCGCACAGAAAGGCGTTCTTGCCTTTTCAGGTCTGATGTTCATTGCCGGTTTTGTGGTGGCTGGTTTGGATTTTCGCTTTGGCTGGTCACAGATGCCCACTTGGGTAGTCATCACCGCATCGGTACTGTTTCTGGCTGCCTATGCTCTTTATGCAGAAGTCATGCGTGAAAACGCCTACTTAAGCCGCACCGTTAAGGTAGAAGAGGGACAAAAGGTGGTAGATACCGGTCTTTACGGTATCGTCCGACATCCTATGTATGCGGTTACCATTCTGCTGTTTTTGATGATCCCTCTGGTCTTAGGCTCTTGGTATGCCCTCATTGCCTTTGCCTTCTATCCGGCAATTATCATTGTCCGCTTAAAAGACGAGGAAGCCCTTCTGACCCGGGAACTGCCGGGTTATGAAGCCTATAAGCAGAAGGTAAAATACAGAATCATTCCTTTTATTTGGTGAGGAGAAAAACTATGCTGATCAACGGATGCCAGGAAGGCAAGGGAACACCCCGCTTAACGGAAGTCAAATGCCCTAAGTGCGGCGAATATGTAGAGGTTTTCGTCCTTATGGGCGGCCCTATCGGCAAGACCGGCACCTTGGCTACCGACGAAGCCTGCCCCTGTGGCTATGTCCTCTCCGCCGGCAGCTTCGAATCGGAATACGAGCAATAAATAATGTGCGTTGCAATTGCTTGCAACGCACATTATTTATGTCCTCGACGGTCCGTGCTTTAGTTTTGCCTTTTCAGTGACCTGTTGATCTTCTCTGCCTTCGCCTTCGTGACAGCGAAAATAATCGCCCAAATTACCGCATAACCCACTGCAAAAATTCCTGTAAACACCAAAATAGGAATCAGCGATTGCTGTAACCAGCCATTGACCAGATAGGTAAGAATATAGGTGACATATAGGGCGCTTCCGTGAAGCAAAATCGCCATTGGCAGGGGCAACTGCTCCATTTGATAAATGGCGGTCATTCCTGCTACCACAAACGCCATTAACGTGATGGACAGAATTCCCAAACAAACCTCGCTGGGAGAGAAGTGCTCAACAGCACCGGTTGCACCCAATACCCCGTAGATCATGGCCAGGATCACCGGCCCACCGGCGGAGCATAGGGCCCCTCGCAGGAAAAATTCCTTCCAAAACTTTCTCATTTTGCTGCAAACCTCCTTTTGATCTGGGCAAAGCACCGCCGGGAAACATATTCCCGGTAACCGCATTTGAACACAGCATCCACGCTGCCGGCATAAGTAACCGCAAACCGATCCAGCCGGGACTCATTTGCCAATGTGCTTTTGTTGATACGAATAAAAGACGAGGGGAGCTGCTGCTCCAATTCGTACAGTCGCAATTTCAACCGATATCGCTGGTTCCTAGAATCGATGGCATAGGTCTTTCCATCCAAAACTGTCACGCACTCGATTTCCGAAACCGTGAGCATTTTGATATCATCTTCCGTGTATCCGGGTATCCGGTCACTGCCCGAGTGCTTTAAGATCAGCGCCTCGATCTCACCGACCAGTGCGCTGCGCTCGTGCACCGTTGCTACCACTTCTTCGTCCTTATCTTTGTCAATAATTAGTGTAAATTTCATGCCCACACCTCCTAACTTGGTAATGCCATTATAGCATACCCAAATGCAAAAGCGATAAAAAATGTCCCCATCGGTCGGTATATTCCACCCATCGGCAAAAACCCGGAATTGCAACGGCAATTCCGGGTAGTTTATCTGTGCTTGAGCCGTTCCCACAGCTTTTTGATGCCCATCGCTAATGCAGAAATCACACCGGTTTTGATCAAAAAACTAACCAATGCAATGACAATTACCGTTAGGAAACCCCGGGCGACAAATGGGCAAAGACAGAAAAATCTGCGTTGATGAGGTTAATTGCAATCAAAACAATGGCAACGCCAAACAGAATCCATTGGTTTTTCTTCGAGAGAAAAACCAACTCCCGGATCACCAGAATCATAGAAAGCCTCTCAATATACTTGTTGTCATACAGCCGATAGCCCGCCTTGGTGACAGTCCAATGGAATCGTGGTGGTGTAGTACCCGGACACTGCCCCCCCCGTGAGTTTACGCACTTGATTTACGGTTTTTCATTCCGATCCCTCCCTTATAAAGGCATTATTAACGATGACATAGCGTAAGCGTCGAGAGTTTTTCAAAATTTGTCTATAACAAATACGATGTTCGCGACCCAGAAACAGGGAGTTTGCAAAAGTCAATTTGTCATGCTATAATCAGAAAAAAGAAAGGGGCGTACACTATGAAATTTTCAATTGATGATTTTTCCTGGACCAGAGAACCGGAAAGCTACACCGTTTCACCCGATGCGATTGAGATCGTTACAAAGCCAAAAACCGACCTCTGGCAGAGAACCTATTACCATTTCCGCAATGACAATGCGCCGGTGTTCCAAATGGAAACAAAAGAGAAATTTTTCTCCTTTGTGGTGAAAACCGAATTTGAAAGCAAGCATCGCTTTGATCAATGCGGCGTGGTGATGTATTTGGACAGCGACAATTGGCTGAAAGCTTCAGTGGAGTATGAAAATGAAGAATTTCAGCATTTAGGTAGCGTGGTGACAAATCTAGGTTATTCCGATTGGGCGACAACAGCCATCGATGCCTCACTAAAATCCATGTGGTACCGTTTCAGTCGGCGGGATGACGATTACTGCCTGGAGTGCTCCCGGGACGGAAAGACCTTCCATCAGATGCGCATCTGTCATATGCACAAGGGCGGCGGAGCGATCCGTTTCGGCATTTACGCCTGCAGCCCGGAGGATTCTTCATTTAAAGCCAGATTCTCTCACATGGAGCTAACCGAATGTCAGTGGCTTGCTCACGACGGCCAGGCACCGGACGAGGAGCTGTAATGTAATGGACAACTACGATCTTCAGGTGGATATCGGCAAGCGGATATTTCTTCAGTATGACCAGGCATGCATGATCCGGAAATTCCACTTGGATGCGGATGCGCAGTATATTTACCTGACATATCTAAATACTCCCTGCCGTATCAGCAGAACAACCGGTAGCATCGAAAAGCAGAACGGCAACATTTGGCACGAATGCCGGGATTTCAACACGGTGATGACCATCTATGATTTACTGTGCTACCACAAGGGCGAAACTGCCCCGACACTCTTTTATCAGTGGTGTGCCGTGGGAACCTTCGTAGTCACCGGTGTAACCCAAACGGACACATTCACCCAAAAATATGCCAAGCTGTTCGATGGCCGCCTGAACGAGCTGCAAGCAGCTTGCGAAAGGCTGGGCGGCATCCTGCATCCGCCTATGGCAGGGGCGGATCTAACCTGCCGCTTCCCGGTAACGCCCTTTTTTCCGGTGGTGCTGCAATTTTGGGAAGGGGACGAGGAGTTCCCACCTAAGCTGCTGATCCTGTGGGACCGGAATGCCGACAGCTTTCTTCACTTTGAAACCACCTTCTACTTGCAGGGTGACCTGCTCAGCCGCCTGCAAGAGATAATGGATCAATAATTGAGACCGGCAGCATTCTTCTGAATCCTGCCGGTCAAACGTTTATCATTGTGCGTTGGGAGAAACTGAGGGGAGATTTCCCAGATTGTTGTTTTCGCTGCCGTCGGGGATGGATTTGAGATATTCCGTATCTCCGCGGTGTGCAATGCCCACACCGGCGATTTGACCATGCTTAGCCATGTCCACCGCCTGCCGCTTTTCCACAATAGAATTGTCAGAAAGTTGATATCCGGTGATCCGACCGCCCTCTTTCACCAACCCAACGATCCGTTTCGCGTTGGAGTGTGCCTGCGGAATTTGATCCAGGGTCTGCTTTACAAGCTCTTTCCCATCCATAAATAGCCCTCCTTTGGGCTTAGTTTTTACGGAAGGGAAGAGATGTATACAGAATAAAAAGCCGGCAGTTTTCACACTGAAAACTGCCGGCTTTGGGTTCGGTGGTAATTATGGATACAATTCTCGGCAACAGTTTGGAGAATGCACCCCTCCTGTAAATTTTGTACCCCGCGGCGTTTTTCTGTACCCCGGCACAAATTCTTGTACCCCGTACCGATAAAGGGTATCCATTGGCATTTTGCTAATGCAAAATATACATCATGCAGAATTCCGTCGTCAGCATCAAATTCTGAAAGATATCCATCCAAAATCTCGTCAGTGATTGCATCCACCGATTTACCTGCATCATACTTTTCCATGAAAGAATCATAGACCTCACAGTATTCATCACTCTGCGCCAAGCCAGCACCCCATGCGCCCCAAAATATCACCTCTTATAGTAAAAACGATGTTGGTTTTCCTGAATTATAACACATATAAAATCGGTTTTCTATACAAAGAACAAAAATCCCTATGGAACCATTGTATCCATGATTCCATAGGGAGATGTGTGTAAATACCTATTTTGATACAATTTGCGTACACCCACAAAAAAGTGCGTACGCCTTGTAAAATTTGCGTACAGTTTACCTCAAATGCGTACATTAAAACTGACCGACAAATTCCAATTTGAATAGCACAATTTTTTAAGATATTATTGTCTGTTCATAAAGTACCATAAAACGCTCTAAAACCGTTGAAAACAAAGGGTTTTCCGCAAACAACTCATTTCATCCCACTATACGGTGTTATACCGTTTTACCCTTGTCCCGAAAGATTATAAGGGCAAAATCAAGGGCAAAAATCATCAAAATCTTATGTTTTAGATTTGGGAAACGAACTGTTGCAATGTGAATCTACAAATGAATTGAGGAATCATCGTGAAGAGATCCAAATTATTTGCAATCACATTGCAGTCGAAAACCGGCCTTATTTTCTTTTTCGTCCTGACAGCATACAATCTGCTGTTGGGTGTATATCTGAAAGACTTTCTCGTACTTTCACCGATGCTGGTGACGCTTTATTTGCTGTCAGCATTGCCGACCTTATTTTTCGTCCTGAAAATACGGTCAACGCCTATGCGTGCAGTCGTGCTTATTGTCCTATTCTTCGTCATGCTAATGAGTATTGTTAGCGCTCTTTCCTGCCGCAGACTTCTGCCGATGCTGACGTTTGTGGTAACAGCTATCGAAATGATGTCCTTTGGTATTGTCGATAACAATCACGGCAAAGACAAACTGCTGACGAAAATTTATGTTTTGTCAGTGTCGGCATTTATTTTGTTTACGTTGATCTCTGCATACAATTTCGTCTGCAAACCGGAAGCCCCTTATCTTTCCAACGGCAGAGATACCCTGTGGGATACGCAGACGGAAGAGCTTGCTGACGAGATTTGTGCAGACTGCGACACCGATGCCGAAAAGGTTCAGGCGTTCTACGGTTGGATCGTATCGAACTTTGAATACGACTATGACTACTATCCTTTCATTCAG
>JAGAMN010000064.1 GCA_017624715.1 Oscillospiraceae bacterium | reverse complement strand
GGTCGATATCTACTACAAGGGTATCGGTATCCTGGAAATGTCCAAAGTTTTTGCTACACGGGAAAATGAAAGAAACGGCATAGCCTAAGCTATACCGTTTCTCTCACACCCGTCAATGTTTTCTTAATAGGAACGCACATTTGATCGTGTGCTTTTGGATCGCCGGTGCTATGTTCCCAATCGTGTCCGCAATTCCAACGACAGCATTTTCTACCATTTGGATGACCTCCACGCAGCTATCGCAAACGATTGGCGGATTACTTTCAAATACTTCTATTTCACCCCCAAAAAACAAAAGGCATACTACAAAAAGGGCGAGCTTTACACCGCAAGTCCCTACGCTCTGTTGTGGAGCGACAACAACTATTATCTTTTGGCTTATGAGGGCGGAAAGATGAAGCACTTCCGAGTGGATAAGATGGATGGGATCGAAGTGGTTCCCCAAAAGCGGGAGGGCAAAGAAGTATTCAAGGAAATGAAACTTTCGGAGCGTTCCCTGCGGATGTTCTCTATGTTCTCCGGCAAAGTCCAAAAGGTAAAGATCAGGTTCTCCAATCACTTGGCGAATGTGGTGATTGACCGCTTCGGCAAAGACATTCAAATGTTCCCTGACGATGAAAAGCATTTTACCATTCACACCGATATTGAGGTCAGTCCCCAGTTTTTTGGATGGGTCTGCGGTCTTGGCAAGGCCGTCCGCATACTGGCTCCCGCAGAGGTTGTGGAGGAAATGGGAAACTATGTCAAAGGAATAGCAGAGATGTACTAACAGATACAAAGAGAGAGGAAGTCGTACAAACTTCCTCTCTCTTGTGCTATCTTGTACAAACTTGTACCAACTTGTACAATCACAGACCAAAGGCTTTTGCGTACTTCTCCGTTGCGGATCGCATTTGGTTCAAGTCGGTTTTGACATAGAAATTCAGGGTGGTGGAGGCATCAGCGTGTCCCAAAATCTCCTGAACGCTTTTGATGTCCGCCCCGCTACTGAGAAGCAGACTGGCACAGGAATGTCTTAAATCGTGCGGGGACACATCAGGCAGACCCGCAGAGCGGACAAACCGCTTCATATGGCGAGTAATAGCACTCGGATCACGAGGCTCAAAAGGCTCCCCAGGACGGCTGAAAACAAAAGCTCCTGTCAGGATTGTTGCGGGATGCTCCCGCTCCTGTTGCTTTTGGAGTTGTTTCAGCAGGGACAGCGTACTTGGAACAACAGGGATCGTGCGGACAGAGTGTGCGGTTTTGGGTTGTGCGACTGTGATACCGCATTCGGGGGTGTAGGTGGTGGAGCGGTTGACTGTCAGGGTTGCGTTCTGAAAGTCGATGTCCGACCATTGAAGTCCCAAGTATTCACCCCGCCGAAGTCCAGTAGTGATAAGGACTTGAAGCACACAGCGGAACTCAAAATCACAGGCGAGCAGAGCGTTGAAGAAACGGACGGCTTCTTCCTCGGTCAGGGCATCGACCTCCCGCTTGGAAACCTTGGGAGGGTCTACCTTTTTCATTGGGTTCTTTACGATGATGTCTTGCCTCTCCGCAAAACCGAAGATCAGGTTCAGCACATTGTAATGGTGCTTGATGGACTTCTCCGCCAAGGGCTTGCCGTCAGGCTTGCGGTAGTCATTGCGGAGCCATCGGAGGTATTGGGAGATACGAACACCTGTGATTTCATCAATGGGAACCCCTTTGAACTGCGGGAGGATGACTTTGAGAATGTTGGTGTACATCGCCACAGTAGCGGGGCGGTGGGAGCCATCCCGCACACAGAGCGGTATCCACACTTCATTGACAAAACTATCAAAGGTGTAGACAGGAGCGGGAGGGGCAGTTTCTTCCTCCGCTTTCTTTTGCGAGAAAGCGAGCCTCTGTTCCGCCTCCCACCGATCCGCCACCCGATCGGCTTCTTTGCGAGCCTTTGCGGGAGTGAGGTCAGCAGGGGGATACCAAGTCCAGCACTTGAAAATCTGTTTGCCGTTGGCATCCCGCCCTAAGCAAGCCTTGAACTTGAAGGACACAATTTTCTTTCCCTTTGTCTTTTCCTGAATGTAAGCCATTTTGACCGCCTTTCGACAGCAAAAAGACCTGAAATGGAACCATTTGTTGACCTCCGAGTTGACCTGAAAAAACGAAAATCTCCAAAAAGTTAGAAAAACACCGACTTTTTATACAAAAGTCGGTGTTTTGTGGTGGAGATAAGCGGGATCGAACCGCTGACCTCTTGAATGCCATTCAAGCGCTCTCCCAGCTGAGCTATACCCCCATATTCGGTTCGCTGTGTCAGACAGCTTTTGTATTATAACATACTTGCCGAATTTGTCAAGGGGTATTTTTGATTTTTTTAAATTTTATTGCAGAAGCGCGCCGAGGAGCCTGTCGTCTGTGAATGCGGGGCTTGCGTAGGCACCGTCCAGGATGGCTTCGATGTTGTCGATGTCGTTTTCAATCTCTTTCGAGTATAGCTGGGCGGTGCGGGTTAGATCGCCGCCCAGGTGGTGGATCAGCAGGCAGGAGATCACAGCCAGCTTTACCCGGCTCACCAGGTCGTAGTCCGATACTGCCTGGAGCCAGTAACGATCGATGAAATATCGGGCCAGTAGCAGATATGCTCTGTCCCAAGAGCCGGTGGCGGGGTGTTTCAGCCGCGCGGACCATTCTTCGGTCAGAATTTCTAGGCCTTGAAAAAACTCGACCATTAAATCTGGGTTTGCGGGGGCGGTGAAATGCAGCGCCGCCTCCAGGCCAGACTGGGGCTCAAAGGGGGCCACTTCGGCGCCGTCCAGCTCTCCCTGGGCCTGATAGCCATATATCAGCAGCAGGGCCAGTGTATCATTGATTGGCCGGTTCGTATCTGCCAAAATAGCTCTTGCCATATCCCGCGTGCGCAACAGGACTTCCATGGCTTCTTCATCATATTCCGGCTCTTCACCGCCGGGGACCTCCTCGGTCACCATCTCAGCGGGAGTGGACAGAATGATCCGGGCGGCTTCGGGGCAGGAAAGCTCCAGACCATACTCAATAAAATCACCATAGTCATGGGTCAGGCGGGGGAATTCCCGGCAGGTTTTGCACAGGGCTTCATGGCCCAGTTCTGCCTGGATGCGGCACAGGCTGTCGGCGCGCCACATGGGGCAGCGGCCGTCGATGATGGTCATGACCGTTTCGCCGTCTTCCTCCCTCATGACCTCCCGGAGTCGATCTCCAAGGGGGCCGGACAGTGCCCGGTATTGGGCGGCGGCAGCTTCGTCCACCTGGACGTCCCATTCCTTGCAGCAGCTGTCGGGGCAATCCGACGCGATGCAGCGGAAGGTGTCAAAATATGTGGGTTTCGTAATACGCATAATGCCTCCTGTGGGGGATGGAAAGAGCGCATACAGGGTGCTGTATGCGCTCCGGTTTGTTATTCGACCTCGGACTCGGGGCGGATGGTATACATGGTCGCGGCAGCGTCCCGGAGGGCCTGCTTGCTGTTTGTCACAGCGTTCTGCAGCTCCGCCAGCTGGTTCATCACCCGATCCGTCAGTTCGCCGATTTGACCGGCGGCCTCGTCCACCTTTGCGGTGGCGTCGGCGATAACGCCGTTGGCTTGGCGGTACATCTGCTCTGCCCGGTCCCGGGCCAGACGCTCGGTGCGCTCTGCCCGGCGGTAGGCTTCCAACTCTTCCTCAACCCGGGAAGGGGTGGAATCCTGCTGCTGTAGCGCTGCGATTTCCAGCTTTTCGGCCTGTGCGTCGCTCAGCTGCTGCTCCAGGGCGGCTTTTTCTTCCCGCAGTGCGTCCAGCTCTTCGGTCAGGGCTTTCTTTTCGTCGAAGAGTTCCCGAATCCGGCCAGCCTGCTGCTCGATGACGGGATCCACTGCATCCTCGGCGGGGACCTCCGGGGCAGTATTCTGCTTGCCGCGCAGGTACTCCAGCTCAGAGGTCAGCTGGTTGATTTCGGCCACATGCTTGGTGTTGAGGTATTCAATATAGCGGACCACATCATCCCGGTTGAAACCGTTCAGTGCGGAGCGAAAACTCTGCTGAATAGCCATAAAATATAGTCTCCTTTAAAATCATCGCCCGATGGGGCTGAAAAATAACATATTTTTTTAATTATACCACAGGATTCTCCGGAAAACAACTATTTTCGGGGCGACGGAATTTTTCATTTTTCCTCTTTACAAAATAGGAAAGACCTGCTATAATATTCAGGCTGTCAAGCAGATGCGCCGGTGGCTCAATGGATAGAGCATCGGATTCCGGTTCCGAGGGTTGGGGGTTCGAGTCCCTTCCGGCGTACCATAACAGATACCGTAATTGATACAATTGTGTCAGTTACGGTATCTGCTTTTTTATGCCCTTTTTACCGAAAACAGGGTGTTTCCCCAAACTTTGCAACGCATTTCTGACTCCCGCTTCCGTGATGTTGTGGTTTGGCCCGGTGTGCTGATCCTACAACCACTACATATTGTGCTTTTGTTTCGTTAAACAACTGCTATTCGTTATACAGCTGAAAGTAATAAAAACAGCCGCCCAGGTTTGTGCAGCTTAGCTACTTGCAATACCCCGGCGGCAGAGTTAACATCACACACACTTTTAAGGAGGGTGATGTTATGAACATTTTGGAAGAATTCTGGTACGGCAACATTGAACCGGCAGAATATGATACTTCTTCCAGCAAGGAGTACAAGGAGATGCTTCAGCTGATCAGCCGGAATGAGGACAAGCTGCTTGCAACCATGACGGATGCCCAGAAGGAGCTGTTTACCAAGTATGCAGACTGCGTCCGGGAATACCAGGTTATGGCCGAGTGCCTACTGTTCCAGAACAGCTTTCGTCTGGGCGGCAGGATGATGCTGGAAGTGATGAGAGGCGGTGTCGGTGGTGAATGAGCATGTCAGGATCCTGAAACGCCATGTGGCAGAGAATCCACCCAACTACGGCAGCGATGCCCATTCCATTCTGGAGATGCTCTTCAGCTATTACCACGAATGCAATAACACTGACACCGATGCCGTGAAGGCTGCCTTTGAGGATCTGTACCAGCGGATGCACGGTATGCCACTGCGGGAGATGGATCGGATCGTGGATGCCGTCTGTGCCCTCTGCCGAGAGCATGAGAAGGCTGGATTTGTAGAGGGTGTGAAGGTTGGGGTAATGATGAGCCAGGAAATAGAGTGAAATGCTCCCATTATTGCAAAATCCGCAATAATGGGAGCAATTTCTGATGGTTCATTATTTCTTTATGTTTTTAACGGAGTCTTTGATTCCATTCAAAATAGGCTTACCATACTTCGTAGCCACATAGCCGAAACCGGCCGCTGCGGCGGGACCTGCCCATTCCAGAAAAGTTTTTTGACACCGAGGACAAAGACCCGTGATGTTTTTGGGATCAATGATAATTCTGCCACAGCGGCATATTTTTTCATTCTTCTGTTCCAACAGCACTATCCTCCACGTCTATGACATAAACATCCATCATATTCTGTCCACATTGCAACCTTAACGCATCCATATGCTGTGCAAGCACCGGCCTCATTTCGGTCGCATAGTGATACCAACAATTCATGTTTGCCCCGTCGTAATTGAAGTAGTTGTGCATGATATCAGCAGCGGGCAGTCCTTTTTTCCCAAGTGGTGTATTGAGGAAAAAATCTAATGTGTGCTGATATTCATCAACGACAAGTTGTGCCTCCAACGGCTTACCCAAGTGTGTGAGAACCTGCAATTCAATGCCGACGAACTGATTTAGCGCCTGCATATCTCTTGCTATGTAGTTCATATATGTGTCCAGCGTGTGAGCTACATTGGCATAGGGTTTAGACGCTGCATTGGCTAAGCTGCGCGACGTTGTGTTGATATCTAGCATAACAGCATGGATGGCCTTTGTCATCTCTTCATCCGCTTTGGCCAGCAAGGCACGTCGCTCTTCGGGATTTGCCTGTAATTCGGCCCTTAAAACATATTTCCGGGCCAAAAGGAATGGGCTAAAAATATCACGATCACGATCTTTTTCAATCTGAAAGCGTTGCAGTTCCTGTATTTCTGAAAGTTTATCGAGAACCTGGCGCATTTGGATTTGCTGTTCCAGATTGCGCACGGTTTCCATGGTACCAGGATTTGTAATCACTTTTTTTAGTGTGATATCCTTTACGCGCACACCATTTTCGTCGAGGATTACAGCACGCAGATTGTCTTCGACCTGCCGTGATTCGCCGATAGTGTACAACCCTTGCTTGAGCTTGCGCTTGATGTCACTAGGCAACCTGTCAAAATCCGGTAGAAGCATTACATTACCTTTTACAACAGCATGAGCTTGGTGTACCAGTTCGTTAATGATTCCAATGTCGGCCACAGGTAACTCGCGGGCAACCTCAAGACTTGCATTATGCTGTACACTAATTGCCAGGTGCTGAATGTATCCGTCCAAGAAATTGCTCATTGCCGACAGGTCCTCGCCAACCCGATCCGCCTTGGTCAAAAATATGTTTAATGGCTGTAATGCGTTTGATTCTGGAATTTGATTAGTCATAGGCTCAGACATCGGCATACCTCCTAACATTTACTGGGGCAATTTTCATGCCCAGTCCTCAACGGATGAATTTCTGATTTTTTCAATTAGCAAGTGAACATTGCTACCGCGCTGAAGGGATACGCAACCTTTCCGCAAGCATTTCCATGACTGTTCGTAGTCAGTAGCGGTACAAAACTCATTATCGGAAAAATAGGCCACTAGCCCGTCAGCATCGGTCACGAGACCTGAAAAGGCAGATGCGCTTTGCATTTTTTTATAACCTGTCATATTAGCATCGCCGTGAATAAAATGGTCCAGATTGCAAGAAAAGTAGTACAGCATATAGCGTACTTTTCGTTTTCCAACAGAAATCTCGTTTAGCGTCAGAAGATGTTCTATGTTTTTGCGCTTCCTCTGCAAGACTTCCTGCCGAACAGGGAGGCTTTTTCGCACGGCAATGTGATCGCTCAGATAAAGGGTGTTTTTAGGTTCACCATTCGTGAGCAAAGAATCAGCAATCGCTTCCTCCTCGGCTGTAAACAATTTAATATCGTCGGCGTCTACATATGCCCCATCTAAATCAATGATGTGGATGATTGTGGTTGCATCTTGCCACCCAAAAGTCGACTGTTTGTCCTGACCTTTAAAGAAATACTTGTATATGGTTTTCTCAATATTTTCTGTTGTAACACCATCCATAGATGTTACATCTCCCTTATCCTTGCTTTGGTATTTGGGATGGCGGAACATAACTTCGATATCATTCTGTCCAATTGTATCGAACAAATCCTCAAAGGATCGTCGCAGCGAATCAATATCGCTTGGACCATCTACGCAGATGAAAACGAATGCCTTATTGCCCATTCGCAAACCTCCCACCTGCAGAACGTAATGCCTTTACGATTTTGAAGCTTTTGGTTCTACGATAAATTTCCACATCTTCATTTCCAAGCTGAACTTTCCGGAGATACAAATCTCTCAGATTGTTTGTCTCACCGACATTAGACAGCCGATAGTATCTGTTATGTGGGTCGTAGGTGGTAAAGCGGATAAATTTCTTATCAATAATCTCCAAAGGACGCAGATTGTGGGAAGTAAAGATGAATTGGCCCTTGCCGGATTCCTCAAAGATTTGTAGCAGTTCACCAAGAAGATATTCAAAAATACCAGAATCAAATTCATCCACAACTAATGTGGTTGACCCTTGATTGAATGCAACGATATAGTCCGCGAGGATGCAAACAATTTTAATAATGCCATCAGATTCGTATGCAAACGGGAAACGCTTTTCCCCACGGACAGAATAGATGGTTGTGCAAATGCCAGCTTCTCCATTTGGGGCTGTCATAGGTGAAAACTCTACATCCAACTGCAGGTCTGGGATTATTGTACCAATAACAATATTGATCTGGTTAAATGCATCTTTGATTGATTTTTCAAATCGTGCAGGAATGGGATCATTTTCGATTAACACAAGTGGCATATTGACAGTAGGCAAGAAAAGGGGGATGCCAAGTCTAAGCTGTACAATGCCACTAGAACGAGACTCGATAACATGGAGGAAACGGCTTGCGTAGTAATTCAGTTCGATGAGGATTTCTTTGTAAGCAGTCTCTTCGGTTTTTTCTCCAATAATCTTCGCAAGGCCAGAACTAAAAATGAAGGAACGCCCATCCTCATACGATTTTCTCTTGAGATAGCTCAGTTCATCCTTGACGGCGACATAATTCTTACCAAACAATTCCTTGGCAATTGTGTCTCCACAAAGCACATTATCGGCGGTATCAAAGATTGTGTGCCGTCTCTTAATACTACCATCGGTATAAATATGGGAGATTATTTTCTCCTCAGACACACCAACATAATACTCAGATTGGTCATCAATGCTATCTGGGGATCTGTCTGCTTCGGGCCGATGCATAGTAGTTAGTTTGGCGCTATACTCTACCTCCGCCTGTCGACCATCAACATATTGAAAATCGAAAACAATAGAAATGATAGAATATCCAGTCTCAACATCAATAAAGCGAACGCAATCGTCATCCAGCTTAAACCCATACATCAGATCCTTGATGATATTCAATGCATCCACAAGGGACGATTTGCCGGAGCCATTCTGACCGTAAAGACCCATGATATCGGATTTAGTATTATACGGAATGTTTTCTTTTGCGCAGTTAAATTCCAGAATGCCATGCTTAACACCCTTAAAGGTTGTAAGTTCAACTTTCTTAATTCTAACAAACGGCAGCCTTTTGCCATGCTCGTCTGTCATGTATTTATAGTAGATCATAAACCCACCTCTATTTTTGTTTGCCTTCATTATATTCTTTCACCTCCCTCCCTGTCAATAGACGAAACTTAATTTTTGTATTTTTTATTCAAATTTACGATTTCGCTTTTCTGCACATTTGCAGAATGTAACTTATTCTATCATATTGTAAGTTCAAACTCTGTCGAGTTTTGGGGCAATTTTTAGGTTGCACCATTTTTTCTGATGCGACCTGCTTTCATTTTTCAGTGATGACTTCTATGATATCATCCAAATTGATCGTGAAGACGATCAGTATTTAGTGCCCCCATATTACAGTTTGTTCTGTCCAACATACCGGACAGAATACGGTCTCTTAGTTCACTACTGAAATGTTATTACCAGATTTAAAATGAAATACAATCGTGTCATTACTATATACGGTCACATGGTTAACCGCTGCGGTCCAGAGTGCTTCGGAAAAAGTGATATCCAGCAGATCTACTTCCTCCAGCGCAGTGAGGCAGTTGCCAATGGCATCAGCCTGGATCTGCCGTCGCTCCTTTTGCTGTTGCAAGGTATCATACCGGGTCTGGAGATTTTCGAACCGTTCCACAAGAGAATTATACTGATCGGTGTATGCTGCCTGGGATTGTGCCTGGGTGGCATTTTCATTTACCATCTGGCGGATCATTCCGGCGACCATATCCATCTCCTGCAGGATGCTTGCGCACTCAGCATCAATGGCGGTGTAATCCAGCAGTTCACTCCGGATCAGTCTGCCGTCTTCCAGAAGCACTGTCCGGTCAGTCAGCAGCTGGCTGAGTGCGGTTATGAAGTGCTGTTTCAGATCATCTTCGTAAAGGTGGGGTGTGCTGCAGTGCTTACCAGCCTCGTATTTGGCATTACACCGCCAAATGACCTGGCGGTACTTGCTGTTGGAGTGCCAAACCTTTGAACCAAAAATCTCACCACAATCGCCGCAGATGATTTTTCCAGCAAATGGGCTGTTGCACTGGGTGCGCCGGGTGCTGCGCTTGCGTCGAGCCAGTTCTAACTGAACTTTCTCCCATTCTTCCGGATCGATAATGGCTGCGTGGCTATGCTCCACATAATACTGGGGAACCTCACCTTCGTTGACCTTCATCTTTTTCTGCAGGAAATCCACGGTGAATTTCTTCTGCAAGAGCGCCGCACCTTTATATTTTTCGTTGCGGAGGATACTTTCCACAGTGGCGCGTTGCCACACCTGCTTGCCTGCCGGAGTGGGGATGCCCTGCTGGGTCAAGTGCTTGGCAATGGCGTTGGTGGACATACCCTCAATGCACATTCGGTAAATGAAGCGGACGATTTCTGCCTGCTCAGGTACGATCTCCGGCAAACCGTCTGCTCCCTTGCGGTAACCAAGGAACTGGCCGTAGGGAATACTGACCTTGCCATCCGCAAATCGCTTCCGCTGGCCCCAGGTGACATTTTCAGAAATGGATCGGCTCTCCTCCTGGGCAAGGGAGGACATAATTGTTATGAGTAACTCACCCTTGGAGTCAAGCGTCCAGATGTTCTCTTTCTCAAAATACACTTCCACACCGGCATCCTTCAGCTTTCGGACAGTAGTAAGGCTGTCCACGGTGTTGCGGGCGAAACGGCTGACACTCTTGGTCACGATGAGGTCAATTTTGCCGTTCAGGGCATCCTGCACCATGCGGTTGAAGCCGTCACGCTTTTTGGTATTGGTGGCGGAAATACCTTCATCCGTGTAGACATCCACGAACTCCCAGTCGGATCGGCTGTGGATGTATTTGGTGTAGTAGTCCACCTGTGCCTCATAACTGGTCAGCTGTTCCTCACTATCGGTGGACACGCGAGCATAGGCTGCTGCCCGGCGAAGCTGAACCGCCATCTTTGGCAAGTGAGTCATGGGGTTTATGGTGGCGGGAATAACTGTAATATTTTTAGCATTTATCATGATGCGACCTCCTCTCCATTTCCTTCTGCCGGGCGGCATTCTTCATCTCCGGTGTCCAGCTTTGCCGCCTGGAGCGGTCTTGCCATCGTTTAACGATTTGCTCTCCGCCGGTAAGGCAGAATACCAAGGTGTTATCATTCTCCACCCTCACAGCCGTTATTTTACTGTGAAGGCTATCCAGACTGCCGATAACCTCCTTGGTGGCGGCAATCAGGATATCTTCCGGGATCTGCTTGGATTGGCAGAATGCCTTCCCCTTGGAGTTAAATGTGGGGCAGATCCATACAGGACCGGAAGCAGTATTCTTGCGTCTGTAATGTTTGCCGCAACCAGTGCAGACCAGCAGACCGGAAAACGGATATTTACCTTTGTTCCGGTGGGGAGTATAGTGCTTTTCTGCCCGTCGCCGGATTTCTTCCTGGACAGCGTTAAACTGCTCCAGAGGGATGATTGCTTCGTGGGCATCTTTTATGTGGTACATAGGTAACTCGCCGTTGTTTTGCCGTCTGCGTTTGGTGAGGTGATTTTCAGAGAAAGTCTGCTGCAACAGCAGATTGCCGGTGTATGTATAGTTGCGCAGTACACGCATGAGGTTGGTCTGCCCCCAGGTATTTCCGTACCGGCTGACCCGTCCCTCCGTGTTCAGCATCTTGATGATTGCCATAAGACCCATTCCCTGCAGGTAGCTATCAAAGATCAGCCGGACGGTCTCCGCTTCCTGTGGCTCGATTATGTAGGTGCCATGGTCATAACGGTAACCGAGGATCGTACCGTTCCAGGCAAGGCCGTTTTCGTAGTTGTGGCGGATGCGCCACTTCTGATTTTCGCTGGCGGAGAGGCTTTCCTCCTGGGCATAGCTGGCCAGGATCGTCAGCATTAGTTCCCCATCAGCAGAAAGAGAGTGGATGTTTTGCTCTTCAAAGAACACATCCACTCCCATAGTTTTCAATTCTCTTACGGTCTCCAGCAGGGTGACGGTATTCCGGGCAAAGCGGGAAATGCTCTTGGTAATGACCATATCCACCTTGCCGGATCTGCAATCCGCAAGCAGCCGCTGGAAATTCTCTCTGTTGTCTTTGGTGCCGGTCAGCGCTTCATCGGCATAGACACCTGCGTACTGCCAGCCACTGTGGTTCTGTATCAGGTCGCTGTAATAGCTGACCTGGGCAGACAGGGAGTGCAGCATAGCATCCTTGCCGCTGGATACTCTTGCGTAAGCAGCCACACGCTTCAGTTGGGGAATATTCGCTTTGGGAAAGCGCCGCTGCACAACAATTCGGTCCATTTCTGTTTCCTCCTTTGTATCATATTGGGGTACTTCATATTCGCTCTGACCGGCGGATATATCAAGCACATTCTGCGAAAATACTATCCGAAGATAGGCCGTACTTTTGGGTTAATATGGTGCGTATGTGACAATACTCTTCCTCATCGAAAATGCCCTCGTCCATCAGATTTCTGTACAGTGCAAGGGAGGTGCGGTAAAGGATCAGATTGCCGGGGGCATATTTATTTTGGCTGTCGGGACGCAACATAACAGGCCCGGCAGCAGTATTTCCGGTTTTTGTTGCCATAGCTCTCAAACTCCTTTCCGCAGTGCTGGCACACAAGATTGTAGTAGGCTTTTCTGCTGACTTCCGTCTGATGGCTGTTCCACCAGACCATCCTGCAGCTGTCTGAGCAGAACTTCTTTTCCCGGCGGCCTTTTGGTTGCATCAGTGGTTTGCCGCAGTTTTTGCAGGCTTTGGCACCGGGAATATTGGGGTGGCGGTGGATATGGGATCTGACCGTTCCGGGCGGCAGTCCCAGCGTTGCGGCGATCACGGAAGGACTGTGTCCCTCCAGCCGCATATTGTTGATAGCGATTTTATCCTGCAGTCTCATAGTGACACTCCTTCCGTCATGACCGCAAAGTGATGGGGAGAGTGACTACAGTCAGCCACTCTCCCCGGACTGATTATTCTTCTGCTACGGGAGTGCCGCTGATCTTGAGCATCTTTACAGCCTTGGGCAGCGTAAGCTTGGCATCCACACGCTCGGTGGTGATGAAGGCCACCTGGCCCCGGTCAGCATACCGTTCCACCAGCCGCTTGATGGTGCGCTTGCCACGGTCGCCGATCCAGTAGTTGCTGAAGTCACCGAACATGACAGGGATATTGCCGGGAGCGACATCGTCCATAGCATGGCAGATGTAGATGGGATACCCAAACAGCCGCACGGGATCACCTTCCTTCAGATCATTGCGCCATACACCGTGGCCCAGGTAGTGGGGAATCCGGCGGAGTCTGTTGTAGGCATCCTCGGACATGAGCCAGACGGCGTTGTCCCGATACTCGGAACTGAGAGCGTATTCCAGATTCACCATATCGTCCATGGTGATGTTGCCATCCAATTCGGACATGACACCCAGTTCCGCCTGGTGGATCAGGCCCATAGGCTTGCCATTGCCGTCACCACGGATGAAGGCTTTCTCCTCCGCATCGCCGATGCGCTCGGAGAACATATCCAGAATGTACTTCTCCAGATCGATGCCGTTGTCTTCCAGCATTTCGTCCGAGGCCCGGATGGTGGTGCCCAGCTTGTATGCATCCAAAATTACCTCACCAAATTCGGCATCCATAAACTTCATGACGGTATTTTCGGGGATCCAGTCCGCGCAGTCCACATCTCCAGCAACAGGAATATGCATCCGGTGGCTGGTGGGAATCACATGGCTGATCTGACGCAGGACATTCTTTTTAGCTAGGGCCTTCACCATGCGGTCATGGTAGGTATCCGGGACCAGATAGCCGCCGGAACCATCGCTGCCTTCTTTCAGGGCGTTGTGAGGCATACCGGTGTGCATGGTGTCCCAGAAAGCGGCATTGTAAGCTGCGGCCTTACGGGCGGCGGCTTCTGCCTTATCCCTCTGAATTTCGGGAATCGTATCTGCGATGGCATCCAGACGAGCCATCAGTTCATCTGCATTTCTTACATTACTCATATTGTTTTACCTCCAAAGTATATTTATCGTCTCCCGTTCAAACGAGCGGTGAGAAGTCGTTCCATCACATCGTCCTGGGGCGTTCTGTCACCCAGATCGATGGTACAGTTTTCTTTGACCACCTGATAGATCTGATACCAGGCGGTGTTGGCCTGTTTCATGTATTCACGGGCCATGGTGACATAAGGGGAAGAAATAACGGTGCCCGTAGGCTTCTTTGCCAGGAAGCCAAACTCGGACACCGCTTCTTCACACTGGATCCACCGGGCAATGGACATAGCGTACTGCTCGATCTGCTGCACGGGGATCAGATGGTCACATTTTCGTTCATGGAGCCACTCCCATGTCTCCTTGTAGATATCTTCGGCACAGGTGACGCTGCCGTCCTTCTGTTTTGCCTTCAGATATTCCTTTACGGGCGGCATATCGCTGCCTTTCAGATTAACAGCTTCGTCACCGAAGTCCACAACCATCAGTGGCCTGCCGCCGGGGGTCCCGGATGCGATTTTTTCCGTAATCGCTTTGGGTTTCCTGCCCGCTCCGGGACGGGCACCGCCGCGATTCGTACCGTCTTTCGACATAGAATCATCTCCTTCTTGTGTGATAATGATTTGATTTCTCAGTTTTTTACCTTTGAAATCGCCGTTTTTTAGCGTGAGGGGGGCCAACCGGTATACTGGGATTTGCAGCCCAAGATTTGACCCCCCATAGGGGGTTACAGGGCCGCACCGAAAGGCTTCTTGAAGCGGCTGTTGTAGTAGTCCAGCAACTGCTGTGCGGTATCAAAGTAATGACCGCCACCCATGTACTCCAGACACCAATGGGGATCGTTCTTGTCGTTGCTGTACATTACGATGACCGCATTGTGCTTGTCCTGAGGGATGATCCGGACAACGGAATACCGCTTCAAGTTCAGTCCCTTCCACAGATATCTGGACAGGTCTTCACTTGCCATATGTTTCACATCCTTTCCGCACCGGATTTTCCCGGGTTATTCATTCATGTCGTGGCAGCGCATATCGTACACAAAGCCACAGGTAGGACACTCCTGCCAGAAAAACGGTTCGTGCTCATTGTGATACACAGGATCCATCTGGTGATCGCAGAAGGGACAGTTTCGTTTATGCACCACCAGTCTGCGGTCACAGATCCGCTGGTTTCCGTCCACATCCACATCGATCAGTTCGATGTAATCTCCTGCGTCACCGTCTACCACGGCCCAGAAATAACTGTGGCCATCACCCTGCTGGTCATAGCAGAGTCTGGAGAAATCAGATTTGCGGGTAGCCAGAACGGCATAATCATTGCCAACGGGCACAATGCTTTTGATTTTCATATCGATCCACCTCCTCTCGTATCGGTTATGTAGCCACCCGAAACCACTGGCAGCCACCTCCAAAACGGAAGTGGCTACCGGAAAAGTGGTTCTGTGGCTTGTTTTTTATGCTATGTAACCACTGTAGCCACTAAAAAAGAAATAGATTATATATTGGGAGAGAATTTAACGCACACTCAGGTGCTGAAGTTTTCTCATTATATATATTTCCCTTTACCCACCAGAAAGTGGTTACAGTGGATACAGTGGCTACGCAGATGCTCCCAGAAAATCATCTTCATCGAATTCTGCCGGGGTGACAGGAATATTCAGACAGAACGCACGGGTATTGACACCCTGAATGCGCTTCTGGCACTGGTTGCGTTCCTTTCCGTCGGAATCGGTGGTTACAACCAAATAGCCTCGCTCCCGGAATCCCTTGATGGATTTGGTATAGGAAAACCCGGCACTCTCCAGTGCCTGCCGCAGTTTATTGGCAAGGGCATACACACACTGACCTTCAACCAAACCGAAGCATTCCGGTGCCATGTTGGTAAATCTTGTACGGTTGGAAGCCACCCAATCTTTGACAAAATCCCATGCCCGTTCAATGCTGTCCAGGGGTTCCAGGCTCTTTGCGTTTGTAAGAATACTGATGCCCATATCTAGCGCTTCCGCCCATGCTGTAGTTTCATCCATCTGGAACAGTGCCAAAGAGGCATAATAATCGGCAAGGGTCAAAACGGCAACATTGTCCAAATGCACACCAGGATCTGTGGAAAAAGAAGCGAACTTCTCCTTCAGTGTATCCCGAAGCAAAGCGTAATCCTGCCGCAGCTTACCCCGGTGAGCCAGAATGTTCTGCTGTAAAAACCGGATGAATGCCTTCCCTGCAAAACCGTAATTACTCTCACTGACCTGATGGACAAGCCTGCCGTATTCCGGATCGGAGATCGGCTGGCCATACAGTTCCAGCACACGGGTGTTGACACCGTCCATGGAGCTTTCGCTGCTGATGGGCTGTTCGCCGGTGCAGATGATGCAATTGCGCCAGGTGGGTGTTTCCTGTAGTTTGCCATTGCGGCTGCCACGGGTCTTTCCAGTTCCGTTGCCCAGGGAATAGACTATTTGAGCAGGCGACAATTTACGTTCATTCAGGACCTGAAGTTCGTCCAGGCCGAAGGGCAGATTACGGAGGATAGCAGCCTTGCGTTCCAGACCCACAGCCGTGCTGTTAAAGCTGCCCATCAGCTGAATGGGATCGCCCCAAACAGACAACGCAAATTTCAGTGTGGCGGTTTTGCCGCTGCGGGATGCGTGCCAGCAGTGCAGAAGAATCACCCGGTTTTGCAGAGGCTCCAGCATGGGCGATGCAAAGGATGCAGCCAGCATGGTTCGTGCGAAAGGATTCTTCCGCAGTTCACCGGCGGTTTCAAGCCAGATATCATAGTCACCGCATTTGTGCAGACTGCGTACCAGATCGGTATGCTCATTGTCCTCAAACACGATTTCCTGATCGACAGCATAGGGATAGAATTCCTTATTCATCCAACCGATCCGGTTGATGCTACGGGTAAAAGGGATAACGCTTCTGTTTTCATTTTCATATTCGGTCAGATACCGGACTACACCCTCAGAATTGCAGGAATTGACCGGCAGACCGTGATCCGAATAATGGATGATGGTGTTCTTACTGAGCAGATCCGCCCGAGGAGCGATGATGGTTTTCCAGCGTCCGTTCCGGTGGAATATCAACTCCATGCGCTCCAGACCGGAGTCGATATTTTCCATTCTGCGGCTGATTACCATCGGATCATTGCACAGAGGGACACTCTCCAAACCGGACACGGTAGCGGAAACCGTATCCACACCGCTCATTCCAACACGGTATCCCTGTGGTGCCACAGCGCCATGCAAATCAAGCCCATCCAGCTGGATCGCCTGAGGGAGTTCGTCGAATTCGGAAATTTCCGGTTTCGGTGCTTCACTTTTCACGGCTCGTTCAAAATCCTTAATGCTGATGCCCATTTTCCGGACACGTATCTTGAATTTCAGATATTCTGCCGGGCGATTCTCCATTGCGTAATAGAGAAGCCCCAACGAATATTTGTCCAGCACCTCATCCACATCCAGATTCGCTTTTGACAGCAAATTCTGAAGCTGTTCATCCTTACTGAGTAATGCATGGACAACGGGAGCCTTTACACCGCAGCCCCCTTCGGGACACTGACATCCAAGTCGGGATTTGAAATACTCGCATGTACAGGGCGCTTTTATTTCCTGAGCACGTGCGATTTTCGCTTCCGTTTCATCGTAGTCATACCCACTGTAGTGGGAACTCCACTCGTGGAACTTTTCAGCACCATCGGGGGTTAATACGGAATTGCAGCAAAGTGCGTACCAGAGAGGCTCAGATACAGAGTCCGGATCATCCAGCATCTGCTGTGCAATTTTGCATCGCTGCATGATACGATCTGCGCTGCCGACAACCCGCTCGTCCGCTTCGAAAGGTTTTTTCTCGATAATGACCGCCGGGACCATATATTCAGAAAAATCCTCAATGGTATATCGGGGGCCACCGAAGATAAGGAAATCTCCGTGTACCGGCGTATCTAGCTTAAAATTGTAACTTCCGGGGAAACGGAGCATTCTGGCAAGATCAAATACAGGGTCCAGCTTCCAACCTTTCTGAGCGAAGTGATCGGTAAGGAACTGGCCGTATCCTTTCAGGATACCGTCACCCTTCATCCAATCATCCTGGCTTTCCAGACGAAGCGGCTCTTCCAGAACCCAGTAAGCCTGCAGTCCATAACCTGTATCAATTACATAGGTTGGCTGTAACGGCAAAGCCATAAGATGTTCCAGAGCGGCATCCTTTGTTTCCGGGAGGTGTTTTTCCTTATGCGCCGGGCCAAACACATCAATATCCGTGTAGAGTGAGCATAAATACTGCACAGCCTCGGAACCGCCACGCAGACCGTCCTTCAGAGATTGGGACTTAGGGTTAACATCGAAATATGTGTTGGAAACGGCTCCCAGCCGCTGACCGTCCGCAATGAACTGCTCCAGCTGCTCGGGCAAATAATGGCGAATCTGTTTATCCGGCAAAGTCATAATTCCCAGCTTGCAGTCGGTACACTGACCATACAAGCTGTGAAAGAATTCTTTCAACTGCTGATTATGGGACATGAGGCATCACCTCCTGACCCATGCACTGCAGATTTTGGGTGTTTTGCATTTGCAGTTTCCTCCTTCCAGGAAAAATGGGTATAAAAAATCCACCGCGGCATGATTGCAATCAACCGTCAGTGGTTCATAAAAAACATTCAATTGTTGTGTAGTGAATTATGCGGCAGTTTTTCTGCGTTCTTCATCCAAATACCGCTTATGTCTCATCTTTGCGGCGGATACGCCGATACCCGCATTCCCGGCAGCCTGCTCCCAGCAGCACTTCAAATAATACCGATCATAAAATAGCTTTCTTGTAACAGGATCAGGAATATCATCCAAGGCGATAAGCATCTGATCATAGCAGGTTGTTGCATAGGTCTGCTGCTGTTTCAGCTTCTGCATCAGTTTTTCACGAAGCTGAACAGCACCGAAAACCGGATCTCCGTGGCCTCCCTGTGCCCTTCGGGTGGAAGTGCCGGGAAAACTGTGGATTCCGGCCACATCCCGGATTGACATCTTCGTCTGTTCAACTGCGTCGGTAGCGTCTCTTGCTCTGGTAATGGTCTGTACAATCATTGTTCGTTCCTCCTTTATCTCGGGTTGATATGGTTTTCCACTGTGACTATTCTATCATATGCCACGGCACATGTCAACCGCAATAGATATAAAAGGTAAGTCTAATTTATAAAACAATGTCTAACCACTTGACGAATAGACAGTTCGCTGCTATTATATAGACATGAACAAATCAAATTAGACCAGGAGGACGATTATGGCTGCCGTCTATTTGAATATTGGTATGTCCTTTGATCCTATGGGAGAAAGTTATGAAATTCTTCCGGAGGAGCAGATCATACCTCAGACCCATGAATATCTGTTTCACTTTTTGGATGCCGATCTGAGCCGCTTGGAAGCATACGCAAAAAACTATCTGTCCTGTCTGGATTCCGGCGAAGAAGCGGACAAGACCGTGCTTCAAAGAATCCGGGAGGAACTGGTCGCGTTGCATCCATTCTTTCGCTTTTGCCCAGCCAATGTAACCGATATCATCAATCGGACGCTGGCATCCTATATCGTTGGACATTTTCCGAGCGATCCAGAGCGGCAGAAAACAGCTATGGCCAGTGTTTTTGACACGAAAAACCTGCTGCTCCCGGATGTGGCTACCTGGCTTGAGGATGCTCGCGGCAGCGAATCCGAATGGATTTTTGCCGATCTGCAGGTCCTGCAGGAGCGTATCCGCCAGTGGGTATTTCTTGCACTGGACAACACAAACCTGGATCTGGCCCATTTGACCGGCGCTCAGCGAAACGCGCTGTATTGCCTGGTATATGGTGATGAATATACCCCGCTACTTGAATCGAATGTACAAAAGAATATGCAGCTTCCATACAGTGCCCGCGCAATGAGAATCGGTATGGACTTTGATGAAGACCATAAACAAGCGATCCTCCGGGGATGTGGCCAAATGCAGAAAGATCCGGCAGTTACACCGGACTGTATTTTGGAACTGATCCGTGAGGCGGAAAAAATGACGGAAAGCTGTGAAATGCACACCTACGTTGTTCAGTCCCTGGAAGACCTTCTGAAATACGAAGTGTACAACATGACCCAGGCGGAAAAGCGGATCAAGCGGTGTAAGAACTGTGGCAGATACTTCGTGATCGATAAGAGCAATGTGGAATACTGCGACCGGATCGCTGCCGGGGAAACCAAGCCTTGCAGTGAGATCGGCAAATCCCGCACCTATGAGCAGAAAATTGCCAAGGGTGGTACTGCTATGGCATTGTACCGCAAAGCATACAAGACCCACTTTGCCCGCATCCGCTCCGGCACTATGACCCGTGAGCAGTTTGAAGCCTGGAAGGACGAGGCCACAGACAAGCGGCAGAAGGTTGAATCCGGTATCCTCGATATGGACGAATACGCAACCTGGCTAAAAAAATAAATATTTAAATAGTTCACACCGACTCCGCTGTAACAGGCAGAGTCGGTGTATTTAATTTCGTACACAAATATTTTATATGCGTGTACGAATTTTAGTTGCATTTTTGTCGTATGGTGGATATAATAAAATAGAACACATAGATGTTGCAAATGTGTACGAATTTTAATTTGAAGGCAGGTGATTGCGTGGATATTCGTGCAGTAGCAAAAAATGTAATTGAAAGCAAAGGCGGCATTGCGAAGTCTGCCGATTTTGTGGCGGCTGGAATCCGTGCAGTCGATGTTGTGAATATGTGTAATGCCGGTTATCTGGATCGTGTCCGGCATGGCTATTATCAGATGGCAGAAAAGGATGAGGCAACGGAGGAACAGATACTGGCAACGCTGCTTCCTATGGGTGTTGTATGTGTGGAATCGGCACTGTTCTACTATGGCTACAGCGATTTCGCTCCGCGAAAGTGGTCTGTTGCTGTACCCCGCACTGTATCCAGAACCAAGCTGGATGTAGGTGGGCTGCCTCTTCAAACCTATTTTGTTCAGCAGGATCTTTACGAACTGGGCATATCCTCTGGGGACTTCCATGGTGTTACACTGCCCATATATGACAGAGAGCGTACGATCTGCGATTGCTTCAAGTATCGTTCCCGGCTGGATACGGAACTGTTTTCCAAGGCGCTGAATGCCTATGCAAACGATCCCCGAAAGAACTTGAACAACCTTTCCATATATGCTAAAAAGCTGCGTGTATATAAAAAAGTTATCGAACTGATGGAGGTGCTTCTCAATGGCTGATATGGCAGCATCCGTGCTGGCAAGACTGAAGAATAAGGCGGCGGCAAGCGGGAGAAGTCACCAGTTGTGCCTGCAGCTCTTTTGTCAGGAAGAATTCCTGCGCCGTCTGGAAAAATCCAGATATGCTGAGAACTTTGTTCTGAAGGGTGGCCTGTTCGTGTATGCAGTTACGGATTTTGACAGCCGGGTAACCGTTGATGTGGACTTCCTGCTTCGCAAAGTCCCCAATACTCCGGAGCAGGTCAAAGCAGTGCTGGAGGAGATCATTGCCGTTCCCAGCGAAAATGATTTTGTGACCTTTGAGATCAAGAGCGTCGCACCGATCGCCGTCACCAAGAAATATGCCGGTGTTGGAGCGACGGTGGTAGCCAGAATCAAAAACACCCGGACACCCTTCGGTATTGATTTCGGTATCGGCGATGTCATTGTTCCTAAACAGGAAAAACGGAAAATTCCCACTCAGCTGGAAGGCTTTGATGCTCCTGTGGTCAATACATACTCCCTGGAGACCACCATTGCGGAAAAGCTGGATGCGATCCTGAATCTGATGGAGTTTTCCAGCCGCATGAAGGATTACTACGATATTTATTATCTGGCCAATAAGTTCGACTTTGACGGAGCAGTGCTGACAGAGGCTCTGAAAAAGACCTTTGCCAACCGCAGCCATACTTTTACGGTGGCACAGTTTGAACAGATCGTAGCTTTTGACGGCGACGATGCCATGCAGAAAAAGTGGCGGGCATTCTGCCGGAAAACGGATATTAAAACCGATGATTACAGCACGGTGCTGCAGACAATTAAGGTGTTCCTTACAAAACCGTTCACTGCAGCGGTGGATGGTGGATCTTTTGATGAGAAATGGTCAGCTTCTGCAGGGACCTGGATTCTCTAACAAATTGTACAAGCTGAGCAATTTCTGAGAAAAATAAATGATTTGGTATCCTGTATGTATAGACTTTTTACAGCATACTGCAACAATGGGGTGAAATCATGGCGATTCGCTTATGGCCAAAAGATTATGAAAGAAAAGATCATATTACCAAAGCAGAAAAAAATTTGCTGCGTTATGCTGCACGGAATTTTCAGAATGGCCACATAGCTGTTGGAATTGATCCGGTTGGCTTAAGCAATGAAACCACCAGAATGGGAATGTACATATCTCTCAATGAGGGCCTCATCACATTCTCTATTTATCCCGGAAAAATTAACGCAATGATGATCCCGGCATATATCGGATATGCCGAAATGGTGGAACAGAAAATATATGAGCGCTTACTGGATTCAAAGCTGCTGATTGTTCGAAATGGTGATAAAAAAGCACTAAAGTTTCCCTATAAGCACATCGTTATTTTTCCGGAGGAAAGCATAGGAAAGGTATCTATATCCGCTGATCAACTCAAGCAATTGTATGGATATGCAACATTTGATGCTTTCCGCCCAATCACCTCTGACGGTAAGGAAAAAAGAATCGAGGATTTGCGGATTTTTGACTGTATCCGGAAAGCATATGACCATACATTCAAATCAGTCTCGGATATAGAATGCCGTGCGGTATTTGAGCGATTGGCGCCCGAATATACCGTGGTTATGAATGAAACTCTTCATGTCCGCATTGATGAAAAGAAGACACTTGTAACAGAAAAAGATTTGCTCATCACGGGCCAGGAACAGGAATTTAAGACATTTTTCCTGGATGAATACCAAGTAGGCATTGTCAATGATATGGGCAAAGGCCATAGAGTTATTTTGGCGAACCCCGGAGCAGGTAAAAGTGTTCTCCTCCTTTCGAAGGCATTTAAATACGCAAGTTTGTACAAAGGATCGAATGTCCTGCTGGCCTGCTACAATAATAATTTGGCAGACTCGTATAATTTTAAACGCAATTGTGCGAATTTTGGCGAAAATAATAATCTTTTTATTATGACATTCCATAAGTTGGTGAAGAAAATTTATGAGGAATGTCTGCATTCGCATTGTGCATCCAATATAGCTACCGAGGAAGAAATTCAAAAATGCATTGATTTGGTCAAGCAGGGGAAAATTAAACTTCGCTTCAAAGCAATTTTTATAGATGAGGTTCAGATTTTTGATCCGTTGTACCTTGAGCTTTGCTACCGGCTGCTAGAAGATGATGACGATCGTGTATTTTTAATGGCGGGTGATTTGAACCAGGCCGTCCGTGCATTGAGCCGAAAGGGCGATGCTCCATGGAAACGGATGAACGGTATCCAGCTGGATTTTAAGGGACGTGTGCGCTATATAGAGAAAAATTACCGCAACAGCAAAGACATTGGTGAGTACATTGCGAGCATGCTCCAGCATATGAACAACCGACTTACTATGCTGGATTTGATTAACTCGCTCGAATATGAATATAACTCTTTTAAAGTAGGATCAAATCCCACTATTGCACTCAATGTTCAAACAGGTGTAAACCGGATGGAGATTAAAGCGAGAACAATTGCCGCAGTGAAAGAAATCGCACAAAAATATCGTATTAGCTATTCTGAGATTGCAGTGCTATTTCCGTTCAGACAGGTACCGTACCATAACTATCGTTTTCTCTACTGGTTAAAGCAAGGTCTTGATGATGAGGGTATCCCATATTCCATGATCATTAACGAAGATAATATGTTCGTTAAGAAAAGACAGGGTGACATTTCGGGTGTTGTAATTTCCACTATCGAATCTTCTCTTGGCCTGGATTTTAAAGCGGTAGTGTTAACTGGATTGTTCCCTTACGGTTATGTGAACACGGATGGGGTCGTTGGTGATTCAATCAAAAGTTGGAGCGGCATCAAAGCGATGGATGCCGCTGGCCAAGCATCTGTTCAAAGCCAAATGAGGGCGATCTATACCGCTTGCTCCAGAGCAAGAGATGTCCTGTATGTAATTAGTGATATTAAGTCCGGTACTCCTATGGAAGAAATTATAAAGAGAGATGCCGATAGAGCATCACTGCCCGCACCTCAGGTATCACAGAGAAGTGCAGGAAAGAATTCTGGCAATGTAACTCGACAAAACGCAGCGGCAAAGTCAGTATCGAAGGATAATGGACCGTCCTTGCCGGAAGTAATTGATCATGTGACTATCAAAGCAACGATTCTGGACACCAAAAAGGACACCAGCATAACTGTTGATCTAAAGAAATACCCTAAGCAAAAAGGGATCATCGGCAAAAAGGTTGGAGAAACATTCAAACTTGAAGGTGTCCCCTTGACCTACAGAGTTGACAGAATTATTCCCAATGGCGCACAACCCCAAACCCCTACAATTGCTCCGTCCAGCAAGGTATCACAGTCTGCAGGGAACACCACTTCCTTGGCATCGTATTTCCAGGGTAAAGGTTTTAAGGTAGTAGACTGTAGGCCAAACGGTGGGTGCCTATGGGTAATTGGCGAGAAGAAGCAATTGGAGCCCTATGTGTTGGAAGCTGCAAGATTGTTTAGGGCGAATGGTGCATACGGTTCTGGAAAAGCAACATCGTATAAATCTGGGTGGTGGACGAAATCTAATAAATAAGCTGGGTCCTGAATCTTCCCAGATTCAAATCAGGCGGGCCGCTACAGTTATAGGCAGGTAAAAAGGAGATTGGTATGGCTAATAATTACAACATACTGGCTGATTATATTGTTTCAAGGTACATAGACCGAATTTCCGGTAATGATATCGAAGAAACATTTGTCGATGACTCCCCGGCGGATCGCGTTATGGTTGGAATGCTGGCAGAGAATCGCATGGAGGAGCGCTTTGACGGAGGATACATTGAAAACAACAGCACTCGCTTCGAAAGCGTCCCTTCTATCAGCGTGTCTTTCATTGTCAAAAAGAACGTGGCGGGAATTATCCGTGTAATCCCCAAAGGTTTGCTGTTTTATACAGTCGAGCCGGATTATAAGAAGACTGTTGCATTTCTGCTGCAGAAGTATTCCGAAAAAGATAATGTTCCATATGATAGCATTCAGCAGTTGTTTGATTGCTATCCTGAAGAAAAATTCTATCTTCCTCTTACATATAAAAAAGTCCGGATTGAAGACGAGATTGGCGAAGGTGTCCCTATTTGTCTGGAGTCCATACAGGAGAGCAAATTCCATCTGGAACAGAAAATCAACGGGAAATTGAGAACCCTTTCTGAGCGGATCATCAAAGAAATAAAAATCGTCAAGAGCGATCGCGTAACATTTGCCGACTTGCTCGATGAAGACCGCTTTTATTTAGTGACCGGAGGCTCGGATGAGAGTGTAAATCCAAGATGGAATATTGATATTTATTGCACTGTTACCGAAGAAGGCGATACCTATCGGTTCTTGTTGCAGATGGTAAACAAAACTCCGGTAAACGGGAAATATAACATGGGGTATTTGCCGAAAATATTCAATGCTGGCATGAATATTGTTGGTAATGAACATGTGGAATTTGTCGATATCAAACTGGATTATTTCAAAAACAGCTACAGAAAACGATCCCTGGTATATGCTGTGTCCGAAAATACATCGGCAGCATATCACTCCGAGGACAATTCGATACGAACGGACAATATACCTCGGTATGACCAATTGCGGCTGAAGACCAAAGATGGCCTATCTCAATATGTAACCTTTGAAAAGTTAATTCAGGATCCAGTAGGTAATCTGTCATTTATTTATCAACAGATGCGTGCGGATTACGATAAATGCCTTCGGGAATATAATACTACGAGATTTACAAGTGCAACTGCAAAGGAACGATTCCACTCAGCATTGGAAGAGTACCGACATGAAATCGCCCGGTTCAAGAAGGGCATCGATCAGATTGAATATAAAGACTATGTCAAAAAGGCATTTATTTATATGAATAAAACCTTTATGACAAAACTTTCCGGAGAACACAGACAAATCACCGGCTGGCGCCTGTTCCAGATTGTTTTTATTGTTACACTCATATGTGAAGTAATTCGAAGCGAGTACCCCAATGACCGGACCATTGCTGAAGCGGATATTGAAGTGGCAAATCTGCTGTACTTCCCGACCGGCGGTGGTAAAACGGAAGCGTTTCTGGGCTCCTGCGTGTTTGCAATGTTTTTTGACAGGCTTCGGGGAAAAAATGATGGCATTAGCGCGTTCTTAAAATATCCTCTTAGACTGCTTGCGGTACAACAGCTGGATCGTGTGCTGACGATCGTTATGAAAGCAAATGTGGTAAGAGAATCCAGCCGTGAGTTGTCTCATACCAACCCGTTCCAGGTCGGATTTTTTGTGGGCAAGGGAAATACGCCTAACAAAATAGATTCTTCTGAGCGGCTAAGCGACAGAGGCGAAAAGAACAAAACAAAGGATTTGATTCTAGAAAGCGAAACAGAAACACTGAACGATTACTACAGATTTATTGATACCTGTCCGTTCTGCGGCAAAAAAGAAGTGAATCTGCGTTTTAATCGAAGCACCTGGCGGCTGGAGCATGTGTGCGACAATCCGGAATGCCCTATCACTGTCCTGCCTCTGATGATTGTGGACAATGAGATTTATCGCTATTTGCCGTCAATTGTTGTCAGCACAATCGATAAGATGGCCATGCTGGGAACCAGTAATGACTTCAAAATGCTGTTCGGTCAAGTGAAAAAGAAATGCCTGGTGCATGGATTCACAGGGGGAAGCAAATGTTCCTGTGCAGCATGTAGCGGTAAATTGGTAGATGTCGGCCTGTTGAAGGATCCAATTCCAACCTTGTTCATCCAGGATGAGATGCACCTTGTAAAAGAAAGCCTGGGAACATTTGATGCACATTATGAATCGTTCCTGAGTTATTATGCAAAGGAGCTTGTTCCGGCACAGCAAAGGAAGCTAATCAGATTTGTTGGCGCTACTGCGACAATTTCTATGTATGAGAGCCATATCTGGAATTTGTACCACATGGATGGCAGACGGTTCCCCTGTGAGTATCCTTCTGCCACAGCGGGTGAAGACTTCTATTCATATACAGATAGTAATGATATCACCCGAATTCTGATCGGATATGCTCCGTATGGACGTTCGATTACAGATGGCATGTGGGAATCCGTGTATATTATGAGATTGGTAATATACAGAATGATTCAATTCCTGGAGGAAAGCTACGCAGCAGTTTGTGAAAACGGTTTTTCCGGCAGTATCGAGCAATATAAGGAGATGCTGTATGACTACTGGATTGAACTGGTCTACAACAACCGAAAGCAGGATGCAATGGAACTGGAGAATGCATTCCAAAACCAGGCAAATAACTATCTGGAAGCTAAGGGTGTTCCAAAGTTTGCAATAGAGCAGATGACCAGTGATGTGGATTTTCAGACTGTCAGAAAGACTTTGTTTGATATCCAATCTAATAGAAGAAACTTTAACAGTACGAATCTTCTGCTGGCTACCAGCACAATTTCGCATGGTGTCGATGAGGATTCCTTCAATCTGATGTATTTCTTCGGTATGCCGAATAACAATGCGGAATACATCCAGGCTTATTCCCGTACCGGACGTAAGCACACCGGAATCGTAATTGACATTATTCGTCTCATGCGAGTGCGCGATCGTTCTTATTTGAAAAATTTTGTGATTTTCCATCAAAACAGAGACGATCTGGTGGAACCGGTCCCCATTAACCGTTGGGCAAAAAATGCAATTTACAGCACATTGCCCGGACTGCTGGCGGGCCTAATCAGACAATACTACACTGGGACGACTAAGTCGGATAGTCTTCACCAGGCCATTAAGGTGCAAAAATTGCTCAGATCCGGGGATATAGACATTGATGATGTCGTGTCCAAGTTGATTGCTGCCTATGGCTGCAATGATCAAGAGAAAATGTCTTTGGCATATAAGGAAATCATTATTGAAGAGGCTACTAATATTCTTTTGGGGATTCAAAACGGTAATTTCGCAAAGGAAATGTCTCTTTCGGAGGCTATCGGCAAGTTCTCTCATGGCAAAAAAACACCTATGACAAGCCTGCGTGATACGGAAGAACAGATCGAAATCAAAATCTGAGGTAAGAAGATATGAAAAGAAGTAAAACCCAAGCGGTATACAGATTCTTGCCGGAAATGTGGATATCAGAAAAAGGTGATTCCGAAAGAGCGGTTTCTGCGAGAATTAATAACTGGAATTACATGAAAATGGACGGTATTTACGAAGATTTTATTGAGGACGAAATCAAGCGGCAAATAAAGTTATTCGGTGACCGTGGCGGTGACATCAGCGCATTTGATGTTACTCCTGGGGTACATTCATTTTCAATTGTTGAACCCGCCTGCAGAGAGGGAATTCCGGATATTATCGGTGAGATGTCACCGCTGGTCTTTTACTGTAGTTCCTGTGGAACGGTTCATGAACTCCGCAATCCGAATGCAGTTGATAAGTACACATGGAAATGCAGAAATCCTGAATGCGGAAAAATGGCTGTAAAGCAGTTGCAGATGATCTATACCTGTGAATGCGGTTATGCGCAGCCAATCCGGACTCCTTATGTGCAGGGAGTAAAGGATTTTAAATACCGTCCTAACGAAACACAGTATAAAATGTTTTACAGAAGCGGCCGTGTGGATAAACCTGCAGAATTCGTCCAAATGTGCCCCAATTGTAATTCCAGATTGGTTCCAGATAACGCAAATTCTGGTAGGAACTACAAGCCATTCACCCTGCGGGTAATTAATCTTGTAGACAAAAGAAGTGGCCAGTTTTACAAAAAAGGTCTTGATGCTCAAAAAGTCATCGTGTCCAGATGGTTTGGGAAAATCGCAACCCCAGACTATGAGCATATTCTGGACAATGTTGAGTTGGCTTTCAGCGATGCATTCAAGAGTGACGCACAGAGAAAGGCTATTGAACAACAGGTACAGAGCCTAATCGACGCCGGCATGCTGCCGCAGGAAATGTTCGAAAGCGCAGTCAGCAATATGCTTAAGAATAGCCCGAACAACGGTAGCGTTGAACGGTATGTTGCAATTTGCGACGATCTTTTCTCCAGAAAAAAGGCGGGGAACCCGGCAGGATATGTGGAATGGCTGAATCATTTTTCGTTCAAGCTGATGCAATACTACACATTGAAATACGCAAAACGGATTGTATCTCTTGATGATTCTATTCAGCGGCAGTTGGAGATGGAGTTTATCGATTCCCCACAGGAAATTTTGGATATGCACAAGAGACTCGGCATAAAGAACATGCAGGTAGCGTGCGATATTCAAATAATCAACTGCACATATGGCTACTCCCGAAAGGTAGCCGATCCGAAGAACTCCGCAAATAAGAATTGCAGGCTAAAATTGAATGCCTATGATAGAACCAGGGATGGCACAGAAAACCTCGTTTATGGAGCCAAACTGGATACAGAAGGCATTCTCTTTGAAGTAAGCCAAAGAAGGATTATTGAATGGCTGTATGCCAACCGCATTACCAGCGAAGAGCAGTTGCCTGATTTGGATGATGATATTTCTGTGAAAAAATGGTTTGCTGAATATGTTCACAGTGATGTTATTTCTATGTTCGGTGAAATTGATGACAGTGAAATCATAACAAAATATGTTTTTGCACTGTTGCATTCGATGTCTCATGCATTGATGAAAGCCGCCGGTGAACTCAGTGGACTTTCCAGTAATTCTCTCACCGAAAGCATCATTGTGGAAACAGCCAGTATTTTTATTTACGCGCAAACCAGTCAGGGCATTCCTCTGGGAGCCCTGTCCGGAATGGCAGAATCCAATTATGCTTACTTTTTGAAAAAAGTATATGATGAATCAAAATTCTGTGTATTTGATCCGATTTGTACGGAAAGAGATCATTCTGCATGTAGTGCATGCTTGATCATTCCGGAAATCTCATGTAATCATTTTAATGCAGAATTAGGTCGGAAATACCTGTACTCCATTGATGGTGCGGGGGCTCCGTCTATTGGTTTTTGGGAGATGTGACCATGGCTAATATGTATCCGAAAAATATAAATGAATATTTACCAACGGATTCTGAGCGGATAGTCTATCAGGAGTTGAAGAATCAACTGCCGGATTCATTTGACGTCTTCTATTCAGTAAGCTGGACAAGCTATTATGCAGGGCGACTTGTAAAATCCGAAGCGGATTTCGTTATTGCCAGTCCCGACTACGGCTTTCTGTGCTTGGAAGTTAAGGGTGGAAGCGGAATCAGAATTGAGGATAATATTTGGTATCTTTCGGATGCGATCCACGGTGAGCGCAAGTTGAAGATCTCTCCATATGAGCAGGCTGAGAAAAACATGTACTACTTTGCGCAGGTGTTTTCCAGCAAATATAACATGAGGTATGCTGGCATTCACGGAGCGGGTGTTATTTTTCCGTTTTATCCTGTAGGGGAAGACCTTCAATTAAGTCATCGGGACAGAACATGTACGATCGACAGCAATGATCTCAACAATTTACATGACAAGATTAAAAAAATGTTTCGCCTATGGGCCGGAAAGGCGTATGGACGCCGCATCTACCCCATTAGCCAGCACCGGGCATTTTTGGAATTGATACGGGATAGGATAGCTATTTCGGCTGCGGCAGGTGCCCTTATCCGATATAAAGATCGGCAGTTGAGTGTAATTAATCGTGTCCAGGATAGCTATATCTATCTTTTGTCTAATGTACGGCAATTCTATATTCGCGGTGGTGCTGGAACTGGAAAGACTTGGATTGCCATGAAAATGGCCCTGGCTGAAGCTGATCGATCTGGGCAAAGGGTGCTTTTTGCTTGTGCATCCAAGCCGCTTGCAGAGATGGTCAAGCAACACGTTGGAAATAGTGTTGACGTATATGATATGCGATCTCTGTTCGCACTGATATCAGAAAATGCGGATAAATACCAAGCCCCGCTGTATAGGGGAATCTCTGATAGTCTGGTGGCGGCGCTTCCCCAATATGACGCTATTTTTATAGACGAAGCGCAGGACTTTACAGTGGAATGGGCAGAAATTATCCGTAAGCTCCTATCCGATGAGAACAACTCAAGGTTGGGTGTGTTCTATGATGATGTTCAGGTTTTGCGTGAAGACAGCTTTGGCGCTGGCTTTGCTATTGCCGAGCCACCGTATCTCTTGCATGAAAACATTAGAAATACAGCCAATATCTATAATTGGGTGGCGGAAAAAACAAAACTGGGCACAGATATGATCGCAAATCCTGTAGAAGGACCTTCTCCGGTTACAGAAATCATTACGGAACAGGGACAGTTGGTGCTGTTCCTTGAGACTCTACTCAAACGGTATTTGGAAGATGAATACCTGAAGAATGATTCCTTAGTTATCCTTACGGAATCCAAGGATGAATTCATATCATTGTTCCCCCAGGGAATTGCTAAATGGATGTTTGTATCGGGGCCGCCACAGACGGAAAATGAAGTTAGTGTGTATTCTGTTGATGAGTACAAGGGACTTGAGGCCAACCTGGTTATCTATATCCATGATCAAAGTACTTCTGAAAACATCAACTATATTGCTTATACACGAGCAAAGTACTATTTGATAGAATTGGTGAGGAAAAAATAATGGCACCTATAACATCATTTATTCGTTGGGCAGGTGGCAAATCATGGCTTGTTCCGTATGTTGCCCAGCTTACCGAAAAACTTGAATATAATAATTATTATGAACCTTTTATGGGCGGTGCATCAATTTTCTTCTCTCTGAACCTTCCTAAAGGAGGATGTCTTTCGGATATTAACGAGGAATTGGTTAATACATTCTGTGCAGTACGAGACGACCCGAATAGAATTATCAATTACTTGAAGGAATACAAATCGGACGAAGATAGCTATTACATAATTCGGGAAAGTGAACCCGAAGATAAATATCAAAGGGCTGCACGTTTTTTGTATTTAAATGCCAACTCGTTTAACGGCCTTTATCGTGTGAACAAGAAGGGCAAGTATAATGTCCCTTATGGACATAAAAATGCCACTGTGAACTATCAGCGCCTTTTGGATGTTGGAGCCAAGCTTGATGGATTCGAAATATTATGCCAAGATTTTGCTACCATTGCACCCAAAATACAGAAAGGCGATCTGATCTTTTTAGACCCACCATATACGGTATCAAAAGAAGACACTGGGTTTGTGGGATATAATTCTACATGGTTTTCCCTTGAAGACCAGCGCCGCCTTGCTGGATTGATTGATCACATCAACAAAGTGGGTGCCTATTACATTATGACAAATGCGGCCCATGAAACAATTTTGGAAATTTTTAAAGACAAAGGCAGAATGGTCACACTTGAACGTAACAGTTTGATCGGCGGTAAAAAGTCGTATCGCGGAAAAGTGAAAGAATATATTTTTACAAATATTCCGGAAAGGAGTTCCACATAATGGCTAGAACGGATTGGAACCAATTGGTTTATGACAAGCAGCTGGCAACTGCGAAAAGTGCCCACAAGAAGCAGTTTATCACGAAAAAAATCCTATCCTCGGAACTTCCGGAACATATTGATGCCGGATGGGAGAAATGTAAGGATTATAAAAGTCCCAAATATGTCGGTGTCGCCAAAGAAAAACCTATTGCAGAACAGTTTGAGGATCGGATCTGGCTGCTGTTTGCCAGCATGGGATTCTCAGGCATGAATGCAGATAACGGCATGGCTATTTCCTATGATTTTAATGAGGATGAGCTGAAAGAACGAATCTGTGTCATGGCTGTAGATGAAGAAACAGTACTGCTTGTCGTATGCCATGCGGCTGATGTAATGATTGAAGGCAACTTTACGGCAGAAATCACAGACTTTAGCAAAAAAATACCCGGCATCAGGAAAGAAGTCCTTCGGCAGTTCCCGGGAAGAAAGACAAAGTTTATTTGGGCTTCTCATAACTATATCATGAATCGGAGAGACCTTGCTTTGCTGGATAAAGCGGGTATGGCGTATTTCAGCGATACAATAGTTGAATATTACACCGACCTAGCTAAGCATTTGGGTTCCTGCTCCCGGTATCAGCTTCTGGGTAGCCTTTTTGCAAATCAGGAAATCAAAAATATGGATGACCGTGTACCGGCAATCCAGGGAAAAATGGGTGGATATACCTATTACTCTTTCTCAATCGAACCGGAAAAATTGTTGAAAATTGGATATGTACTGCATCGTTCTGAGGCCAACAAAAATATGATGCCTACATACCAGCGACTGATAAAGAAAAAGCGTCTCCAGGAAGTGCGTTCTTTCATCAATGACGGCGGTTACTTCCCCAACTCCATAATTATCAGCATCGATACAAACGGAAAGGGTCTTGCTTTTGATCAGTCCTCCTCCAAGGTTGATAGCACCATTTCCAAAATAGGTATTTTACATATCCCCAAGCGGTATCGGTCAGCATATATAATTGATGGACAGCACCGTCTTTATGGATATTCCGATTCTCTCTACGCGGAAACAAATACAATCCCGGTAGTTGCATTTGTAGATTTGGAGCGATCTGAACAGATTAAGCTGTTTATGGATATTAACGAAAACCAGAAAGCTGTTCCCAAATCTCTGCGTGTAACGCTGAATGCTGATATGCTTTGGGAATCTCCGGATTTTGGTGAGCAGCGCCAGGCGCTTCGCTCTAAAATCGCACAGATGCTGGGTGAGGAACCGACATCTCCCCTTAATTCCCGGGTTGTTATTGGCGAAAACGAGTTAACTCCCATCCGTTGCATCACTGTTGAAGCTATCCAGGCCGCATTGAAGAAATGTAGATTTTTTGATAGTTACGGAAAGAAAAATGTGCTGCAAAAGGAAGGTACATTTGATTGCAAGGATAACCAGGAAACATGTGATCTGTTTTACCCATTCCTGGAGAAATGCTTGCTGTATATCAGAGAAACTTGTTTGGACGAATGGGACAGGGGCGACAGGGATAGCGGAATGCTCACCATGAATCGTGGTATCCAGGCTGTTATCCGTGTCATTGACGATGTGGTCAATATGCTGGTGGAAAAGGGTATGATCCAGCCCAAAACGCAGGAGCTAGATGATATGTTTGGACTGATCCGCTATTATCTCAAACCCTTAACCGATTATATCAATAATCTCAATACGGAGCAGCGCAAGGATCTTCGTGGCTATTTTGGTGGTGGTGCGGATACCCGCTTCTGGCGTGCATACCAAAAGGCGATTGCTGATATGCGTCCGGATTTCAAACCGGAAGGATTGGAAGAGTTCTGGCAGAATGAGACTAAGGTATACAACGAAGAAACCAAGTCCATGCTGCGTGAGATTGAATCCAAAGTTAAGCTGCTTATTTCAGAACGGCTTTGCGATTATTATGGAGATAGTTGGCTGATCAAGGGATTACCCAAGAATATCTATACCCGGGCAAAGGGTGAGGCTGATGAGGCGATGTATGTCCATGTAACAAGTACCGGCGAAGAAATTGATATTCCGATATGGAACTACGTTACGCTTTCTGAATGTAAACAGATTATTCTTAACGGAAAAAACTGGTCGCTGTTCTTTGAGGATACCTTTGTACGGCCTGAGGAAACTCATTTGGTTGGAGGAAAGGATCCTAAGACTGACTGGATTTTGAGAGTTAACTCGATCATGAATAAGTTATCTAAAGAGAGCTATAGCGTCCCAGTGGATGAATATAGCTACGTTAAGAGCATTCATGATTGGCTGATGGGAATACTTGTTTTTTAAGAGCAGTTGATCGAAATAAAACAGATTGCCCAAATTATTAACGAGTATACGCAACGCTCTGCGGTTTGGTGTTGCATTGTATCAAATAGCGTAGTCTATGCCAAAGAAGAATAATCCGAACCACATTTGCGGGTTCGGATTATTTTTATTTCTTGACAGACTCGAACTATAAAATCTGACTGTCCGGTGGACAGTCAGTCGCGACGGCTTGACGGAGCGGAACCACCAGTTCGAGTCCCTTCCGGCGTACCAGAAAGGCGCTTACAGGTATGCGCTCCAGGCGGTGTAATAAATGCCGTGCATATCTAGCCAATGGGCGACTTCCGCGGCGGTTTTTGCACCCATATTCCGCATGGTTGCGATGGTAAGCTCGCTGAGCGACGCAACGTCTGCAATATACGTACAGCCTGCCTGGGAGAGGCAATGATGGGCCCGCGTGGAAAGGGCCATTGCTTGAATTGGTAGTTTTGTGATATCCATTTCAGTAGCTTTTGCAGATTTACCGCAGACGCCATCTCGGATGCCGTCCCGATAGTCGGCGATATACCCTTTGTAATACGGATCATGCTGCGACTGTTCCATCTTGATTCCCTCTTTTCGATGGCTTTTGTTTTGTGAGTGACATTTAGTAAATGTCATCTACAACGGTATTTTAACATATACTTTCCTTAATGACAAGCACAGAATGTCAAGAAGGGAAACAAATATGTTTACGAACAAAACAAGTGATGGCCGCAACAACGTTTGTGGAAAACAGATCGCCCATTATCGTAAAAAAATGGAAAAATCTCAGAGAGAGCTTGCGGATGCATTGCAGCTTTTGGGTCTGGATATAGACAAAAATGCGATTCAGCGCATGGAAGCGGGCAAGCGCTTTGTGACGGATATTGAGCTGGTGTATTTGGCAAGGGTATTGGGCGTTTCTTATGAAGAGCTGCTTCAGGAAGTAAAATAAAGAAGGGCGTGCTGGGTTGCAGCACGCCCTTTGCTTAGGCATCTTTCTTAAATTCATACAGCCGATACATTTTCCTTGCAATACTGCCTGCGTAGAGCTTTTTGAAAACCACCCGCTCCATACCGCTGAGTTTCGCCACCATCTCCCGGGGCGTCATGTCCTGCTCGCCTGAAAAGTGCAGTCCCGCGGCTTCCAGAATCTTTGGTTCATCCAGCCCATAGACTTGGGTCACGCCTACGTCGTTGACGGGGTTTTTATACCGGGAGGCTTTTGCCGCGAACTCTGTGTAGCAATCCATCAGCAGACTGACGGACTCAAAATGCTCCCGGAGCCTGGCGAGCAGGTCCATGAGCTCCTTCAGGCGCAGGTACATGCTGACACCCTCCATGACCACGATGGCATTTTCCGCAGGGATCGCTTTCAGCCAACCATCATCTCTGACATCGGCGGCCAGCATTTGATAATTCTCCGATTCCTCATAATGCAGCTTCCGCTGGGCGATCACATCCGGGAAGTCGATATCAAACCAGCGATGTCTCCGGGTACCGACACGATGAATTCTGCTGTCCATGCCGCAGCCCATATGGAGGATCACCGCATCGGGCTGGGCTTCCATCTGCTGTGCGAGCCAGCGGTCAAAGACCGCCGCGCGCATGCCCATGTAACAGGCCAGCCACTTGGAACGGGATTTTCCTTTCAGGGGGAAGCCCTCGGCGGCCCAGATTGCCTCAGCGGTGGGGTCGCGGAGGATGATGCCCCTGTGGCTGACGTAGGCTTTTCCATAGAGGGGGATATAAAGGGTTTTGTTGACGTTGTTCATGGGCGGCCTCCTGTCTGGGTGTTTTTTCCATTGTATCATGGAAGAAGTTCGCTGTCACTGCATTAATTTGCGGATTTTCCTATTGACTCTCACCTAACGTCATGGTTTATAATCCAATTGACGGGAGGGAAGAACATGAAAACAGTAAAAGAGGTCAGCAAAATGACCGGGGTGAGTGTGCGCACGCTCCACCATTATGATGCCATCGGCCTGCTGAAGCCATCCCGGGTGACGGAGGCGGGCTACCGGCTGTATGACGATACGGCAGTGATGCGTCTGAAGTCCATTTTGCTGTTCCGGGAGCTGCAGTTCCCGCTGAAGGAGATTCAGAGGATTCTGGATGCACCCGATTTTGACCCGGTGGATGCGCTGGAGGCACAGATTCAGATGCTGGAGCTTCGATGCCGTCAGCTGGAGGGGATCATCGCCCACGCCCGTCAGATTCAGAAAACAGGAGTGATGGAAATGGATTTTTCCGCCTTTGACCAGAGTGAACTGAACCGCTATTGCGCCGAGGCCAAGCGCCGCTGGGGCGCAATCGACGCCTACAAGGAATTCGAGCAGAAAACCGCCGGTCAGACCCAGGGACAGATGAAGCAAACCGGGGATGCGCTGATGGAGATTTTTACCCGGTTCGGTACCATTCGCCACAGCGCGCCGGACTGTGCGGAGGCTCAGGCGCTGGTGGCCGAGCTGCAGAGCTTTATCACTGACCATTATTACACCTGCACCAGGCAGATCCTCCGGGGCCTTGGGCAGATGTACATCGCCGGTGACACCATGACCGAAAACATCGAAAAAGCCGGTGGTGAAGGCACCGCAAGGTTTGCCCACGAGGCGATCGAAATCTACTGCAAATAAAAATCAAAGCCCGGGAGGTTTCCTCCCGGGCAAAAATCATGCATAATGGTATCTTTTGCGAAATTTGACGAAGCAGAAAATGGTCAGGATCATGGAAATCAGCTCCGCCGCTACGATGGCAAACCAGATTCCGTCCAGACCGAAGAAAATGGGCAGCAGCATTACCGCAGCGGACTGGAAAACCAGAGTCCGCAGAAAGGAGATCACCGCGGAAATCAGGCCGTTGTTCAGCGCTGTGAAATGGGAGGAGCCATAGATGCTGAAGCCGCAGACAAGGAAGGACAGGGAGTAGACCATGAATGCCCACTTGGTCATCTCATAAAGCCCCCGGTCGTAGCCTACGAAAACGGCGGACAGGGGAGCGGCCAGGGCCTCTGCTGCGGCGGTCAGCACCAGAGCCATGATGCCGATGATGACGAGACTCTTGCGGAAGAGGCTCTTCAGCTCCTCCCGGTTGCCCGCGCCGTAATGATAGCCGATGACCGGTGCGGCGCCGATGGAATAGCCCAGGAATACCGCAATGAAAATGAAGGTGACGTACATGATGACGCCGTAGGCGGCCACGCCGTCCTCTCCGGCGTAGGCCATCAGCTGGCGGTTGTAAAGCACGCCCACTACGCTCATGGACAGATTGCTCATCAGTTCGGAGGATCCGTTGGTGCAGGTCCGCAGCAGAATCGGGCCCTCGATCTTTGCCCTGGTCAGCCGTAGGGGAGAGGGGTTCTCTCTTGCGAAGTAGATCAGGGGCACGATGCCGCCGATGCATTGGCTCAGGGCAGTGGCCACAGCGGCGCCGATCAGGCCCCACCGGAATACCCCCACAAACAAGGCATCGAGAATGATATTGGCAACGCCAGCGGCAACGGTCAGGCCCAGACCCAGATTGGGCTTTTCCGCCGCGGCGCAGAAGCTCTGGAAGGCGAACTGCAGCAGCAGCGCCGGAGTGGCGGGGAGAACATAGAGGCCGTAGGTGACGCATAGGCCGATGGTATCACCCTGGGCGCCCATGAGGATTGCCGCGGGCCGCAGCAGGGCGATGCCGATGATTGTCAGGACAATACCGCCCAGTGCAGTGGCGTAGATCAGCTGGGAAAAGATTTGGTTGGCCCGTTTCGAATCGCCGGTACCCATGGTCATGGAAACCAGGGCGGTACCGCCGGTGCCCACCATAATGCCCAGGGTGCCGAAGAGCATGATGTAGGGCATGATCAGATTGATAGCTGCAAAGGCCTGCTTGCCTGCGAAATTCGAGACGAAAATGCCGTCCACCACGCCGTAAATCGAGGAAAAGACCATCATCACGATGGATGGCAGGGTGAAGCGCAGAAGTTTGCGGTAGGTAAAGTGTTCGGAAAGCTGAATGTTCATATTCTAGTCTCCTGAAAAGGTTATTTCATAGCCTGCAGATTGTCCATCTGCCGCAGCATTTTCGCGTCGGCGGGGCAGAAGGAGAAGCGGGGGATATCTTCAGACCGGATCCAGGTCAGGGCATTGTGCTCCTTCCGGGACAGTTCGCCCGCGTGGATTTCCGCAAGGTAAAAATGAAGATGCACCGAACGGTCCGGGTAGTCATAGACCACATCCGTATATTTTCCTAGAACTCGAATGGTAACACCCAGCTCTTCGCTGCATTCACGGATGATGCAGGTCTCGCCGGTTTCGCCGGGCTCGATTTTCCCGCCGGGAAATTCCCACAGGTATGCACAGCTTTTGCCCTCTGGGCGCTGACAAATTAAAAACCGATCGTCCTTTCGGATGATGGCTGCGGTTACCTCCAGCATGGTGGTTCGTCCTTTCCTAATAGAAAAATGGGGCGATCCGATAACCGCCCCAACATATTCAGCATAGCATAACGCGCATCTGAAGTCAACATCCATTCGCTTTTGGAGAACTTTTTCTCCGGTTTGCACAGGGTAACCGGTATTTTCTTATGAAACATCCCATCTTGAAAAACAGGCTGCGAGAGGGTATCATAAAGGTACAAAAAAGGAGTGAGTCCAATGTACTAATCAATCTCCTATACCATAGAAAGCGAGGTTAACCATAGATGGAACCCAACAACTTCATGAGATAACCCTCGACGCATCAGAGTGATTAGCTGATTTGTCGAGGGTTATTTCTTTTTGTTCACGCTCCGCAATGGAGCGCTTTTTTATTGCCCTGCTGTCGGGGGCGTGCTATAATGAAATCAAATCCATAATAAGGAGCGATCGTTATGAACGAAGTTATCAACAACCTGCTGACCAGAAGAAGTACCAAGAAGTACAAGCCCGACATGGTGCCCCGTGAGATCCTGGATCAGATCATCGCCGCCGGCACCTGCGCCGCCAACGGCAGAGGCCTCCAGGCCCCCATCATTCTGGCAATTACCAACCGGGAGATCCGGGATCGCCTGTCCAAGCTCAATGCGGCCATCATGAACGCACCCATCGACCCCTTCTATGGCGCGCCGGTGGTGCTGGTGGTTCTGGCGGACAAGAAGGTCCCTACCTGCGTTTATGACGGCAGCCTGGTTCTGGGCAACATGATGACCGCTGCCCATGCCCTGGGGGTCGGCAGCTGCTGGATCCACCGGGCCAAGGAAGTGTTTGAATTGCCCGAGGGCAAGGAGCTCCTGAAATCCCTGGGCATTGAGGGCGACTACGAGGGCATCGGCAACTGCATTCTGGGCTACCCCGCCGCCGACCCTGCTCCCAGAGCGCCCAGAAAAGAGAATTACGTCTACTGGATCGAATGATTCCGGCCGGACAGCGCGGAGATTTCGGCGTTTTTCGCATTTCTACTGCCGGTAGAGTCCCGGATTCTACCTCTGCGAGAGGCTTTGTCCGGGGAATAGGGTGACTTTTTCTCCCGCCGGGTGATATGATAGCTGAGAAAACTGTGTACGAATACAGGAGTGTTTTTATGAGCTATCAGATCATTACCGATTCCTGCTGCGACTTTACCGACCGGGAGTATGAGGCCCTGCGTGTGACTGCTGTGCCCCTGTCCGTTATGTGGGACGGGGAGAATCACAGCCATTTTTCGGATGAAAAAGCCCTGAAGGATTTCTATGAGCGGATGCGTCAGGGCCTTGTGGCCACCACCTCTGCCCTGAATCCTGCAGACTGGGCCGGGGCCATGGAGCCCTGGCTGCGCGGGGGCAAGGACCTGCTGGTCATGGCGGTATCCTCCGGCATTTCTGCTACTTATCAGTCCGCCGTCATTGCCGCGGAGGATTTGCGGGAGCGCTATCCCGACCGGGTGATCCGGGTGGTGGATACCCGCAGCGGCTCTCTGGGTGAGGGCCTGCTGGTGTGGTACGCCTGCAAGATGCGCGACGCCGGTGAGAGCCTGCACACCGTGGCAGAATGGGTGAAAAAGCATTGCACCCGGCTGTGCCACTGGGTCACGGTGGATAATCTGGCACATCTGAAGCGCAGCGGCCGTCTCAGCAGCACATCGGCTATGGTGGGTACCATGCTGAACATCAAGCCCATCATCCGGGTGACGGAGGAGGGCAAGCTGGTGGCTGCCGGTGTGGCCCGGGGCAGAAAGGCCTCCATTCGGGCGCTGGCGAAAAAATTTGCCGAGGCCCGCTGCCATGACGAGGAAGTGGTTGCCATCGCCCACGGCGACTGCGCCGGGGAGGCTGAACTGCTGAAAAAACTCCTGAAGGAGGAGTATGGCGTCAAGCATGTGCTGGTGGGCTTCGTGGGCCCGATTCTGGGCGCCCATACCGGACCCGGCGTCATGGGCTTGTTCCATCTGGGTCTGCAAAGATAAGAATAAGGGGCGGTTCTATCGGAACCGCCCCAACATATTTATCATAACACACGCAGCCATTTTCTGTCAATGTTTATTGAGAGTGGAATGGGGATTTCTCCTGTTTGCACAGCTGCGGGCAAACTTTCTTATGAAATTTCCCATCTTGCAAAATTCGCTTTCGCAGGGTATCATAAAGATACAAAAAAGGAGTGAGTCCAATGTACTAAGGAATCTTCCCAAATAACAGAAAGTGAGGTTAACCATAGATGGAACCCAAGAATCATGAGGAGTAACCCCTGACCGGTCTTGAGTCAGGGGTTGCTTCTTTTTTATGACTGGATAGTTTTGCGGTAGCCGGTGGCGAAATCCACCTGATTCCGGGGCTCCTTACCGGACAGGAACGCGTCCACGTTACGGATCATGAGAGCCCAGATCTTGCGCACCAGCGGGCTGTCCGGGGCGAAGGAGTTGCCGGAGGCGTGGGGGGTGATGAGGACCCGGGGCTGATCCCAGAGGGGATGCTCCGCCGGCAGGGGCTCGGGACTGGTGACCTCCAGACCTACGCCGTAGAAATGTCCCTCCTGCAGCAGCTTGCACAGAGCATCCTGATCGATCAGACTGCCGCGACCGCCGTTGACCAGAACGGCGTCTTTTTTTGTCCTGCGCAGCCGCGCTTCGTTCAGCAGGCCTACCGTTTCCGGAGTCTGAGGCAGGGCGCAGAGGATGATATCCGCTTCGGGCAGCACATCGTCAAGCTGCGCCGTCGTAACCATCCGGTCAAAGCAGTCTGGGAAGCTGCGGCTGACCCGGCGCAGACCGATGACCTGAGCCACCATGGGCTTCATCCACCGGGCCAGGGTGGTGCCGATGTCACCGGCACCCAGAATCAGCACGGTGGCGTCCTCCAGCTGTTTGTCGAATTTCCGCAGCTGCCAGTTGTGCCGATGCTGCTGGTCCCGGTATTCCGGCAGCCGCCGGCAAAGGGCCAGGGTCATGGCCAGCATATGCTCAGCGATCACATTGCCATAGCAGCCGCTGGCGCAGCACATCATTGCCCCCGCGGGGAACTGGCCGCCGCCTATATAATAATTGACGCCGGAGCAGGGGCTGTGCATCAGCTCCAGCTGTTCACAGAACCGGAAATCCTCGTTCCGGGGTTCGCCGATGAGGATGTTGGTCTGCTTCAGGGCAGTAATGTAGTCCTTCCGGGTCCAGCTGTCATCCATGAAGGCAAAGTCGCAGCGGTTTCCGGCAGCGTCCACCAGCCGCTGCCGGGTGGCATCGTCCCAGGGGAAGGTGATGACCAGCCCCTTGCGGAAGGTCAGGCGCATCTGGTGCCAGACTGCGCCGCCGTGGGAAGAAGCACAGACGCCCTCGTCTACAAAGCCGAGCTTTGCGTAGTAATGGATTTTTTCTTTCTTGCAGGTCAGCACCAGCCCCTTGCGGCCCGCGCTTTTTGCGTCGTCGATGGCCCGCTGGAGCAGCTGCCCGGCATAGCCCCGGCAGCGGTGGGAGGGGATGGTGTTGACGCCGAAGATCATCTGCCAGGCACCGGTTTCGTTGTGCATGGAAGCCTCTGCGAACATTTCGTCAGTCAGGTCGGGGACGTCCGTGGCGAAGCCATCGACAAAGGAGATGAGCCGGTCCCCCTCGAACATCAGCCAGAAATGGTTGGCGTAATGGGTGAGGCGGTCTTCGAATTCAGCTTTTGTGGCGGCCTCGGCGGCAGGGAAGCACTCGGTTTCCACCGCGGCAATGGCTTCCAGGTCCGCCATGGAGGCGGTGCGGATGGTGAATTGTTCCATATATGAGTTCCTCTGATTGGAAGAACGCCCCGCCGGACCGGCGGGGCGTGAATTATTATTCCTTTTCCTTGATGGCGATGGCGATATGCACGTCGTCCAGCTGCTTCTGGGAAACAGTGGTGGGTGCGTCCATCATCAGGTCCTGCGCATTCTTGTTCATGGGGAAGGTGATGACCTCGCGGATGCTCTCCTCGCCGGTCAGCAGCATGATCAGGCGGTCAACGCCGGGAGCTGCACCTGCATGGGGAGGTGCGCCGTAGGTAAAGGCGTTGTACATGGCGGGGAACTTGGCCTTGACATCCTCTTCGCCCAGGCCCACCATCTCGAAGGCCTTGACCATGATCTCGGGATCGTGGTTACGGACAGCGCCGGAAGCGGACTCGTAGCCGTTGACGACCAGGTCGTACTGGTCAGCATTGATGGCCAGCAGCTTCTCGGTGTCGCCCTCAGCATCCAGCAGAGCCTGCATGCCGCCCTGGGGCATGGAGAAGGGGTTGTGGCAGAATTCCAGCTCGCCGGACTCCTCGCCCATTTCGTACATGGGGAAGTCAACGATCCAGCACAGTGCGTACTGCTCTTCGTCGAAGTGGCCGGGAACACGCTTGCCCAGCATGGTGCGGATGACGCCGGCGGTCTTCTGGGCGGCCAGCTTCTTGCCGGCGGCCATGCAGACGAAGGAGCCGGGCTTCAGGGAGAGCTTCTCGGTCAGAGCGTCCTTGCAATCGGCCAGGAACTTGGAAACGCCGCCGGTCAGGTTGCCCTGATCGTCGACCTTGACCCAGCAGGCCTTGTTGCCGGTCTGGACTTCCACGTCAAGGAGCAGCTTGTCGATCCACTTACGGGCCTGGGTGAAATTGTCAACCACGACGGCCTTGACGGTTGCGTCCTGGAAGGGGCCGAAGCCGCAGCCCTGGACCTCGGCGGTGATGTCCTGGACCTCCAGGTCGATACGCAGGTCGGGCTTGTCGGAGCCGTAGCGCTCCATGGCCTCGTTGAAGGGGATGTGGCGGAAGGGAGCGGTGGAAATTCTCTTGTACTTGCCGAACTTCTCGAAGACGGGGACCAGCACCTCTTCCAGGGTGGTCAGGACGTCGTTCTGGTTGGCAAAGGCCATCTCCATGTCCATCTGATAGAATTCGCCGGGAGTGCGGTCGGCACGGGCGTCCTCATCACGGAAGCAGGGAGCGATCTGGAAGTACTTGTCGAAGCCGGAGGTCATCAGCAGCTGCTTGAACTGCTGGGGAGCCTGGGGCAGGGCATAGAACTTGCCGGGATGGTTACGGGCGGGAACCAGATAGTCACGGGCGCCCTCGGGGGAGGAAGCGGTCAGGATGGGGGTGGTGATCTCCAGGAAGCCCTTCTCGGTCATCAGGCGGCGCAGCTCGGCAACGACCTGGCAGCGCAGAACGATGTTGGACTTGACAGCGGGATTACGCAGGTCCAGATAACGGTACTTCAGGCGGACGTTCTCGTCAGCATCCCTGGACTTGTTGATCTCAAAGGGCAGCTGAGCATGGCGGCACTTGCCGAGAACGGTGATCTTCTCGGGGACGACTTCGATGTCGCCGGTGGCCTGCTTGGCGTTCTTGCTCTCGCGCTCGCGGACGACGCCTTCGACGCAGATGGTGGATTCCTTGGTGATGGGCTTGACGACCTGCATCATCTCCTCGTTCTCAACAACCACCTGGGTGGTGCCATAGAAGTCACGGACGACGCAGAAAGCAAAGTTGGAGCCGACCTCGCGGACATTTTCCAGCCAGCCAACGATGGTGACCTTCTTACCGGCGTCGCTGATACGCAGCTCGCCGCAGTTATGAGTTCTGGATTGGGTCATGATGAATTTCCCTCTCTTATTTTTCTATAATTTTAACCCATTTATTATTTCACAAACCTTCTGAAAAGTCAATAATTTGTAATATCTTCTTCCCTCCAAGGCTCTGATTTTCGATTTGAAAGAGATGATTTTTGGGCGCGATATTGATTTCGCCCGGATCGGCTGGTATAATATATAGCAAAAATTGTCACTGTAAGGAGAACGCCCCATGAAAAAAGGAGATATCCTGTATCAGCAGTATCTGAACATCCTGGCAGAGGAGCTGAAGCCCGCCATGGGCTGCACCGAGCCCATCGCCCTGGCCTATGCCGCTGCCAAGGGAAGACAGATCCTCGGCTGCCTGCCGGAGAAGATCGATCTGCTGGTCAGCGGCAACATCATCAAAAATGTCAAGAGTGTCATCGTGCCCAACACGGGGGGCCTTCACGGCATGGCCGCGGCGGTCTGTGCCGGCATCGTGGCCGGTGACGCGGACCGGGAGCTGGAGGTTATCAGCCAGGTGCCCCAGCAGGCCCACGCCGCTATCCGGGACTACATGAATCGGGTAGAGCTGAACATCCAGCCTGCCTCCTCTGACCTGGTTTTCGACATTGATCTGACCCTGGAAGCCCAGGGGCAGAAGGCGCGCATCCGGATTGTCAACAACCATACCAACATCGTTCTGCTGGAAAAGAATGGTGAAGTCCTCCTGCAGCAGCCCATCAGCGATTCCTCTGAAGAGGGTTTGACAGACAAGTCCTGCCTCAGTGTGGCGGGGATCGTGGAGTTTGCCGACTGCGTGGATGTGGAAGATATCCGCCCGCTGGTGGGCCGCCAGATCGAGTACAACATGGCCATCGCCGAAGAGGGCCTGTCCGGCCACTGGGGCGCCAACATCGGCACCGTCATGCTGCACCATCAGGGCGGGAACCTTGAGAAGAAGGCCAGCGCCTATGCGGCGGCGGGCTCCGACGCCCGGATGAGCGGCTGCGAAATGCCCGTCATCATTTGCTCCGGCTCCGGCAATCAGGGCATCACCGCCAGCGTGCCGGTGGTGGTCTTTGCAAGAGGTCTGGAGGTTTCCGAGGACAAGCTCCTTAGAGCGGTGGCGCTGTCGGATCTGGTGACGCTGCATCAGAAGGCCGGCATTGGCCGCCTGTCCGCCTACTGCGGCGCCATCAGCGCCGGCTGCGGTGCGGCGGCGGGCATCGCTTACCTCCAGGGCGGCGGTGAGGAGGCTGTGGCCCATATTCTGGTCAATGCCATCGCCATCCTCTCCGGCACCATCTGCGACGGCGCCAAGCCCTCCTGCGCTGCAAAAATAGCCGCGGCGGTGGACGCGGGCATTCTGGGCTACCACATGTATCTGGACGGCCAGCAGTTCTACGGCGGCGATGGCATCGTCACCAAGGGCGTGGACAAGACTGTTCGAAATGTGGGCATCCTGGCCCGGGAGGGCATGCGGGAGACGGACCGTACCATTCTGGAAATTATGCTGAATAATGATTAAGATCGAGATGATGAGATTATGAAATGGAAAGATTACTGCCGGGGCGTCCGGCGGGGCGTGCCCGTGGGCGTGGGATATTTCTCTGTCAGCTTCGGCTTCGGCGCCATGGCGGTGGCCAACGGCATCAAGTGGCTGGATGCGACCCTGATTTCCGCCAGCAATGTCACCAGCGCCGGTCAGTTTGCGGGTCTGACGCTGATTCTGGCATCGGCGGGGTTGTGGGAGATCATTCTGACCCAGCTGGTGATCAACAGCCGCTATGCCCTGATGAGCCTGGCCCTGAGCCAGAAAATGGGTACCCGCATCGGCGTTTTGCCACGGCTGCCCATTGCATTTATGAATACCGATGAGATTTTCGCTCTTGCCATGGCGGAAAAACAGCCGCTGACGGTGCCGTTCCTGCTGGGACTGGGGCTGACACCGTTTTTGGGCTGGACCAGCGGCACCCTCTGCGGCGCCCTGGCGGGCTCCGTGCTGCCGGAATCCATCCGGCTTGCACTGGGCGTCATGCTCTACGGCATGTTCATCGCCATCGTGGTGCCTCCCGCCCGGCAGGAAAAGCCTGTTCTGGTCACAGCTGCATTGGCGCTGGTGCTCAGCTGCCTGTTTACCTGGGTGCCGGTGCTGAACACGGTGTCTGCGGGTATTTCCATCGTTATCTGCACGGTGGCGGCTGCGGCAGTCTGCGCCTGGCTGTTCCCGATTCCCGATGAGGAGGTGGCGCAGTGAGCATCTATACCTACATCATCGCCATGGCGGCGACTACCTATCTGATCCGGGTGCTGCCCCTGACGGTGTTCCGAAAGCCTATCAAGAGCCGTTTTATCCGGTCCTTCCTGCATTATGTGCCCTATGCCTGTCTGACGGCCATGACCTTTCCGGCGATTCTCTATTCGGGAGAGTCCATACTCAGCGGTCTGGGTGCGCTGATCATCGCGGTGATCCTTGCCTTCCGGGGCAAGAGCCTGCTGACGGTCTCCCTGGCCAGCTGTGCGGCGGTGTATATCATCGAGCGGATCATCAGCCTACTATAAATCAAGAGACACCTGCGGGTGTCTCTTTTTATGCCTTGACGGCGGCGGGCAAATCTTTTATTATTAAGGAAGACCAAACTACGCAACAAGAGAAAAGGAGTGTTCCCTTATGAATCGCAGTGCAGGTATTTTGATGTCTGTCACCAGCCTTCCCTCCAAGTATGGCATCGGCTGCTTCTCCAAGGAGGCTTACGATTTCGTGGACTGGCTGGCCTCTGCCGGTCAGACCTACTGGCAGATCCTGCCCCTGGGCCCCACCAGCTACGGCGGCGCCGACGACTCCCCCTATCAGGCCTTCTCCGCATTTGCGGGCAATCCCTACATGATCTGCCTGGAGGATCTGATCGAGGAGGGTGTCCTGACCAAGGAAGAATGTGACGCCGTGGATTTTGGCTCCGGCAATGTGGACTTTGACAAGCTCCATGAGCACCGCTGGGCCCTGCTGCGCAAGGCCTATGAGCGCAGCAACATCAGCCAGGACCCCGAGTATCAGAAGTTTTTGGAGGAAAACAACTGGTGGCTCAGCGACTACGCTCTGTACATGGCGCTGAAGGGCCGCTTCAAGGATGCCGGCTGGACCACCTGGCCTGAGGATATTCGCCTGCGCTATTGGTACGCCCTGGATTACTACCGCCGGGAGTTGTATTTCGACATCGAATACCAGCAGTACATGCAGTTCAAGTTCTTCCAGCAGTGGCTGAAGCTGAAGGAATATGCCAACGGCAAGCACATTCAGATCGTGGGCGACATTCCCATTTACGTTTCTCCCGACAGCTCCGATGTCTGGGCACACCCCGAGCTGTTCCAGCTGGACGAAAACAACACCCCCACCGCCGTGGCGGGCTGTCCTCCCGATGCCTTCTCCGCCGACGGCCAGATGTGGGGCAACCCCCTCTACCGCTGGGATTATCACAAGGCAACGGGCTATGAATGGTGGATCTCCCGGCTGTATCAGAGCTTCCGGCTCTATGACGCGGTGAGAATCGACCATTTCCGCGGCTTTGACGAGTATTTCTCCATTCCCCATGGCAGCAAGACTGCGCTGAACGGCCATTGGGAGCAGGGCCCCGGTATGGACCTGTTCAATGCTGTGGTAAGGAAGCTGGGTGACAAGCAGTTTATTGCCGAGGACCTGGGCCACATGACCGACACCGTCCGCAAGCTGGTCAGGGACAGCGGCTTCCCCAACATGAAGGTGATCCAGTTCGCCTTTGATGTAAATGACATCGGCGGCGCCAATGACTACCTGCCCCACAATTACGGCACCAACTGCGTGGTCTACACCGGCACCCACGATAATGAAACCACCTCCGGCTGGCTGGAGGATATGTCCCCTGAGCTTCTGAAGACCGTCCGTACTTATCTGCGGGACGAGCATACTCCCGTGAAGGAGCTCTATCACACCGTCCTGGCAGAAACCATGGCTACCTGCGCCAGAATCTGCATCATTCCCATCCAGGACTATCTGGGGCTTGACAACACCGCCCGGATGAACCAGCCCGGCACCGTCAAGAAGAACTGGCGCTGGAGAATGGCCGCCGGCTCCCTGACCGACGAGGTCCGCGACGAGATCATCATGCTCAGCAAGCGTTATAACCGCTTCAACTGGGCGACCATCGAGAAGAAAGAGCCCGAGAAAAAGGCTGATGAAGCAGAAACCGCAGCGGAAGAAGCATAACACAACCGGGGCGTCCCTTGGGGCGCCCCGGTTCCGTTTGTTAAGTTTATGTGTCATTTTTTCCGTTTTGCTTGACAGAATGGGGGGCTTTTGCTATAATACTCGCCGAAGAGGGAGTAGTCGGCGCGATATGCGGGTCCGGGTCAACATACTGAGAGCAATCTCTGGTCCGGACTGAAATGACGAGACTTTGCGGCCGGCTCTCAGTCTCTTTACAGACTTCTGTGCTGACCGATTGAGAATCAGTACGGAGGTTCTTTTTTATGGGATTTTTGGAATTATTCCTGCTGGCGGTGGGCCTTAGTATGGACGCCTTCGCGGTGTCCGTGTGCAAGGGCCTGGCCATGAAGCGGGCGACGCTGAAGGGCGCGCTGACCTGCGGTGTTTGGTTCGGCGGATTTCAGGCGCTGATGCCTCTGATCGGCTTTTTCCTGGGCGCCATGTTTGCCGAGGCCATTGAGGCCTTCGACCACTGGGTGGCCTTCGGCCTGCTGGCCCTGATCGGCGTGAACATGCTGCGGGAGGCCTTCGGCAGCGACGAGTGCGAAGAATGCCACGACGCGGATCTTTCCGTGAAGACCATGTTCATCATGGCGGTGGCAACGTCCATTGACGCTCTGGCGGTGGGCATTTCCCTGGCCATGGCCGGCAATGTCAACATCTTCGCTGCCGTGATCTTCATCGGCCTGACCACCTGTGTGCTTTCTTCCATCGGCGTGAAGATCGGCAACGTCTTTGGCAGCCGGTATGAGCACAAGGCAGAGGCTGTGGGCGGCATCATCCTGATCCTGTTGGGCACGAAGATCCTGCTGGAGCATCTGGGAGTGCTGTAATGGACCGCACCGGAAGATGGAGCAGGCTGTGCACGGCGCTTTTGTGCCTGAATCTGGCCTTCATCTGGGGCAATTCCCTGATGCCCGGGGATGTGTCGCGGCAGATCAGCCAGTGGGTGAGCAGCCTGCTGGAGGGGGTCCTGAACCAGCCGGAAATACAAACAGAGGGCGGCCACGGCCTGTTGAGAAAGCTGGCTCATTTTACGGAATTTGCATGCCTGGGTATGCTGCTGTACTGGCATCTGACCATCGCCGGAAAGCGGGGCAGGCCTTTGGCGGCGCTGACGCTGCTGGGTGGCTTCGCTGCGGCATGCATTGATGAGACGATCCAAATCTTTGCTGTGGATCGGGGTCCGGGAATCCTGGATGTATTGATCGATACCGGCGGCACAGCCGCAGGTATGATTTTCCTGATAATCGGACATGCTCTCATCAGAAACTTACACGGCAAGTAACTTTTTGGAGGATACAATATGAAGAAGTTTATTTCCATGGCGCTGGCTCTGGTCATGGTCTTTGGCCTGACTGCCTGCACCGGCGCCGGAACCGATGAAACCGTCGCACCCACTGCGGATGCACCCGCTTCCGCGCTGGAAGTGCTGGAGAATATCTGGGCACTGTACGCTGACAGCGAGAAGTTCCCCGTCATGGGCGGCAATCCCGAGGGCGGCGTCATGGACGCTCCCGCAAACTGGGACCTGACCTATGCGGAGGGCCTGACTTCCTTCCTGCAGCTGACTGCTGATGACATCGCAAACATCGATGAAGCTGCCACCATGATCCACATGATGAACTCCAACACCTTCACCGGTGCTGTGGTCCATCTGAAGGAAGGCGTCAGCGCTGCTGACTTTGCTGCCACCGCCAGGGACGCCATTGTGAATGGCCAGTGGCTGTGCGGCTCTCCTGAGAAGATGATCGCTGCGGATCTGGGCGGCAATTATCTGTTGATCGCTCTGGGCGTCAACGATGCCATGGGCACCTTCGAGGCGAAGCTGGCTGAGGCTTACCCCGGCGTTAACGTTCTGTACAGCGAGGCAATTACAGGCTAATCAAACAAAAATGGCAGCGAGTGATCGCTGCCATTTTTCGACGAGGAACATGTTATGCTCTTTTCAAGTATTCCATTTCTATACTATTTCCTGCCGGTGGTGCTGGCGGTGTACTTCCTGGTGCCCCGCAGCTGGCGCAACGCGGTGCTGCTGATGGCCAGCCTGGTGTTCTATGACTGGGGTGAGCCCAGGTATCTGTTGCTGATGGTGGGAACCATTCTGGTTTTCTATGTCTGCGGTCTTGGCGTCGGCAGGGTAAAAGGCGCCGGGCAGCGTAAAGTCCTCCTGATTCTGTCGCTGGTCATCGGATTAGGCCTGCTGGCGGTGTTCAAGTATGCGGATTTCTTTGTGGAGAACTTTGCAGCCATGACGGGACTGAATCTGCCCCTGCTGAAGCTGGCGCTGCCCATCGGCATCAGCTTTTACACCTTCCAGTGTGTCAGCTATGTTGTGGATGTGTACCGGGGAACGGTACCGGCGCAGAGAAGCCCCATTGCCTTCGGCGCCTATGTGGCGCTGTTTCCCCAGCTGATCGCGGGCCCCATCGTCCGTTACGCGGACATCGCCCGGGAATTGGAAAACCGGCATGCCGGTTGGGAGGATCTGCAGATTGGCCTGCGGCGCTTTCTGGTAGGCCTAGGTAAGAAAATCCTTCTTGCCAATCAGCTGGGCGAGCTGGCGGGTATTTACCGTGCTTCCGGAGAAAAGTCTCTAGTCTTCTGCTGGATGTACGCCATCGCCTTCTCGCTGCAGATCTACTTCGATTTCTCCGGCTATTCCGATATGGCCATCGGCCTGGGACGGATCCTGGGCTTCCACTTCAATGAGAATTTCAATTATCCGTATCTGTCCAAAAGCGTGACGGAATTCTGGAGGCGCTGGCATATGAGCCTGGGCACCTGGTTCCGGGACTATGTCTATATTCCCATGGGCGGCAGCCGGGTGAGACGGGGCCGGTGGGTGTGCAACATTCTGACCGTGTGGATGCTGACGGGTCTGTGGCACGGCGCCAGCTGGAATTTTGTGGTTTGGGGTCTGTTCTTCGGTCTGCTTCTGATGCTGGAAAAATGGCTGAAGCCCGAGCGGCTGCCGGGACTTGTGCGCCATGGCTATGTGGTTCTGGCGGTGGTCATCAGCTTTGTGATCTTCGGCGGCGAGAACCTGGGCCAGGCATGGCAGGATATCCTGGGCATGTTCGGTGCCGGAGGACTGCCCCTGATGACGGTGCAGACGGCCTATTATCTCAGAAGCTACGCCGTAATTCTGGCACTGAGCATCCTGGGCGCTGCCCCGCTGGTCCGGAATCTGTCGAACCGGATCCCGGAGAAGATTGCGGTGGTGCTGGAGCCGATTGCGATGATCGCGCTGCTGCTGGTGTGCAGCGCCTATCTGGTGGATGGGTCCTTCAATCCCTTCCTCTATTTCCGGTTCTAAGGGGGTGCTGATATGAAGAAAACACGAATCATTGGCACCTTGTGTGTCGCGGCTGTGTGGCTGGCGCTTACCTTAGGCGCATGGCTGGATCCGGCGGAGGAAATTTCCGTTTCGGAACGGCGAAAGCTGGCGCAGTTGCCGTCCGTTTCCGTGAAGACGGTTCTGGACGGCCGCTTTATGAAGGATTTTGAAAGCTATACCCTGGACCAGTTTCCGCTGCGGGATGCGTTCCGGCAGCTGAAGGCATTGGTTCATTATGATTTGTTCGGCCAGAAGGATAACAATGGCATCTATCTGGCAGACGGCAGCGCCGCGAAGCTGGAATACCCGCTGAATGAGGACTCTATAAGCCATGCGGTGAAAAAGTTTGACGCCATTTACCGCAAGTATCTGGAAGGCACCGGAAGCAGCGTCGCAGTGACAGTGGTGCCGGACAAGGGCTATTATCTGGCAGAGGCCAACGGTTATCCGGCCATGGACTATGAGAAACTGTTTGCTCTGGTTCGGGAGGGAACATCCTGGGCGCAGTTCGTGGACATTACGGATCTGCTCAGCACCGAGAGCTATTACGCCACCGATACCCACTGGCGGCAGGAACAGATCGTCAATGTGGCCCAGCGGCTTTGTGAGGCCCTGGGAACGACGGTTCCGAAAGCTGAGAATTATACCGCCGAGGAAGTGGAACAGCCCTTTTATGGGGTGTACAGCGGCCAGGCGGCCATTCCGATGGATGCGGACATCATGTATCTGCTGCGCAGCCCCATACTGGACGGTTGCACTGTCTACAACCACGAAACCGGAAAAACCACGCCTATCTATGACCTGGAAAAGCTGGGGGGCTGGGATCTGTATGAGGTGTATCTGTCAGGCGCAGCAGCGTTGCTGACCATTGAAAACCCCCAGGGAGATCCGGACCGGGAGCTGATTGTCTTCCGGGATTCCTTCGGCAGCAGCATTGTACCTCTGCTGCTGGATGGATACAGCACTGTTACGGTGGTGGATATCCGGTATCTTTCCAGTGAATTGCTGGGCAATTTCGTGGATTTCCACGGACAGGATGTGCTGTTCCTCTACAGCACGCTGGTGCTCAATTCCAGCAGCACGATAAAATAAAAGAAGACCACCCGCGAGGGTGGCCTTTTTTGTCAGGTGGTCAGGTTCTGGATCCAGCTGCCTCTTTTGATCATCCAGCGGCCGAGGACGCATTTGATCAGGTCCGTGGCCTGGCAGGCGGCGTACAGGGGGACGATGGGCAGCGCTGTGAAGCGGCTCAGTACAAAGGCCAGGGGTACGATGATGCACCAGACAAAGCCGCTGTCGAAGATGAAGGTGATGGCGGTTTTGCCGCCGGAGCGGAGGGTGAAATAGGCGGAGGTGGTGTAGGCGTTGAAGGGCATGATGGCCGCCGTGACCAGAATCAGTGCCGTTGCGATACTCCGGACACTGGAGGTGGTGTTGTACAGCAATGGGAAAACGCCGGAAACCGCCGCCATCAGTCCGCCGAAAACGGCGCAGGAGGCCACGGCCACAAAGATCAGCTTCCGGTTGGAATCCCGGACCGCCCCGGCTGAGGCCCCGGCACCCAGCATCTGGCCCATGATGATGCCGACGGAATTGCCCATGGCCATAAACACCACGCTGGACAGATTGGAAATGGTGGTGGCGATGGTGAAGGCAGCCACCACATCCAGACCCCGGATGGAGTAACACTGATTCAGAAATGCCATACCGGTGGACCAGAAGAACTCGTTGACCAGCAGGGGAAAGCCCTTGATGCTGATAAGCCGGAAAAGCCTGCCGGGAATGTAGACAGAGCGGAACGCGCCGGTGATGAACGGATGCGTGCCGCTGTTGCGGTGGGTCCACAGGGCTACGATGGCAAGTTCCACATAGCGCGACACCACAGTGGCGATGGCCGCGCCGTTGACGCCCAGTGCCGGTGCGCCGAATTTGCCGAAGATCAGCACATAGTTCAGCGCCAGATTGACAAAGACCGCTGTGATGCCGGCGATCATGGGGATGACGGTTTCGTTGGTTTCTCGCAGAGTGCTGGAATAGGCATAGCTCAGCGCAAAGGGCGGCAGGCCCCAGAGCATGATGCCCAGATACCCCATTCCGTAGTGCAGGGAATCGGCGATGGCGGATGTATCGCCCTCGCCCTGGAGATAGAGCAGGATCAGATCCCTGCCCCAAGTGAGGAACAGGCCGATGCTGGCCGCGGTCAGCACCAGGCAGATCAGCAGCTTGAACCGGAAGGTGTGGCGGATGCCCTCCTGATCCCGGCAGCCATGGAACTGGGCGGTGAAGATGCCGGCGCCGGAGGTGGCGCCGAAGACGCACATATTAAAGACAAACAGCAGATTGTTGACGATGGACACACCGCTCATGGGTGCGGTGCCCACCTGGCCCACCATGATGTTGTCCAGCAGAGAAACAAAATTGGTGATGCCGTTTTGAATGATGATGGGAATGGCGATGGCCAGCACATGGCGGTAAAATGCCCTGTCGCCGATGAATTTACGAAACATAATGACCTCTATGGATGGGGAAGTATTTCAAATGACAGCTTAACGTGCTGCCAATAGCAGCACAATACAAAATGCAGAATTATGGTGTGCGCGAAGCGCACGATTTAAAATGTTTTCGAAGAAAACTCCACAATTAACCTGTAATTTGAACAGCTGTATCATAACACAGAAAAAGGGCGGGGACAAGTCCCCGCCCTTGGTGTTGTTCCTTAGATTTCTTTGCCGGCCAGGAAGACACGGCGGCCGGAATAGTCGGCGTTGCAGATGACAAAGTCAGCAGCCTTACCGGACTCGATGGAGCCCACTTCGCCCTGAGCGCCCAGTGCGCAGGCAGGGTTGTAGGTGCAGGCACGGACCACGTCCTCTTCCTTGATGCCCCAGGAGACACAGTTGACCAGGCACTGCCACAGGTTGGTGGCGGAGCAGGCGATGGTCTCAGTGCCCACCAGCTTGGCAACACCGCCGCGGATTTCAGCCATCTGACCACCCAGATCGAACTGGTAGCCCTCAGTCTGACCGGCGCAGCGGCCGGAGTCGGAGACGATGATCATGCGCTCACCGCCGAACATGGAGAAGGCCATGCGGACAGCTGCGGGATGGATGTGCAGGCCGTCGCAGATGATCTCGGCACGGACCTGGGGAGCTTCCACAGCGGCGGGAATGACACCGGGATTACGGTGGTTGATACCGGGCATGGCGTTGTACAGGTGGGTCAGGTGAGTTGCGCCGTTGGCGAAGACGTCTCTGGCGTGGTCATAGTCGGAGTCGGTGTGTGCAACGGACACGGTGCACAGCTTGCTGGCTTCCCTGGTGAATTCCACGGCGCCGGGCAGCTCGGGGGCGATGTCCACGATGCGGACCAGACCGCCACAGCTGTCGAAGAGCTTCTTGAAGCCCTCAAAATCGGGCTCCTTCAGGTAGTCGGCGTTCTGAGCGCCGCGCTTCTTGTAGGAGAAGTAGGGGCCTTCCATCTGGATGCCGCGCAGCACGGCGCAGCCGGCGGGCTTTTCTTCTACCAGCTGCTTTGCGGTGGCAAATGCCTTCTCCAGCACGTCATAAGGCAGGGTCATGGAAGCGGGAGCGAAGGAGGTGACGCCGCAGGACAGGTAGAATTCGGCCATCTTCTTCAGGCCTTCGTAATCGCCGTCGGAGAAGTCGTAGCCGGAGTTGCCGTGGCTGTGGACCTCGATGAGGCCGGGGATGACAGTGGCACCATTGAGGTCAATGGCGTCAGCAGGAACATTTTCAGGGCACACAGCGCCGAAGCGGCCGTCTGCGGTAACCTCGAAAGCACCGTTATGGAACTGGAAATCGCTTCCGTAAATTCTGGCATTCTTATAGAACATAAAACCAAACTCCTTTCGAAAACAAGAGGCAGCACAAATATTTGTGCTGCCTCTTCAGTGAGATCTTACTTTTTCAGCTCAGGCAGGCTGGCAGCAGCCACAGCCTGACCAACACGGCGCATCTTCTCGTCGGGCAGAGTGACGCAGCACTTTGCAGCCAGCTCTGGATACTCATCGGCCAGGATCTCGTTGGTGACCCGGAGGATGGTATCGCCGCCCTTACCGGACATGACGCGGCCCATCAGCATGATGTAGTCCAGATCGTAGAACTGGGAGTACAGAACCACAGTGTAACCGAAGTAAACACCGATGGACTCGAAGATCTTCTGAGCTCTGGGATCGTCAGCTTCCATCAGCTTCTGAACAGCCTTCAGCTTTTCGGCCAGGGACAGGCTCTCGTCCAGCTCAATGCCGGCAGCGGGAGCCAGTTTGATGACGGCGTCCTGAGAGAAGTACTTGCAGCCAACACCGAAGTCGGTGGACCACTCGTCCTGCATGGCATCGGGGTTCAGGTCAACGGGAGCAAATGCCAGCTCGTTGATCCAGCCCAGAACGTTCTGGTCGGCATCGACATAGCCGACAGCCTCGGAAGTACCCATAGCCAGGCCCATCAGCTTGCCCTTGCCCAGACCCATGGCGCCTGCCAGAGCGGAGACGTCGCCGTCGTTGGCAACGACCAGGGGAACATCACCGATGGCTGCAGCAGCGCGGGTGTAGATGGTCTTGACCTTATCCCAGTTGTTGCGGGGAACCTTGATGAACAGGGAAGCAACACGGGGCTCGTTATCAATGTAGTCACCGGCGGAGGAAACACCGATGGCATCAACTCTGGGCATCTTGGAAGCGGCGGTCTGGAATGCAGCCAGGATGTGCTCGTAGTGATAGTCGGGATCCTCGTTCAGCTTGGGGAACCAGACGACTTCTTCGGAGTAGACGCACTCGCCGTCGATGACAGCTGAGACCTTACGGTCAGATCCGCCGGCATCGAAGCCGATGCGGCAGCCGTCCATGTAGCCGCCCATGGGCTCGGGCTGCTCGTTGGCAATGGGGCACTCTTCCAGAGGCAGGTCGATGACTTCCAGAGTCTTCTCGAACAGCTGATCAACGAAGGTGAAGTCAAACTCACGCTCGCCGCCGATCTTATAGGAGGCCTGCAGCTTCTGTGCCAGCTCGGAGCAGCCACAGATGTAGACCTTGAAACCGCCGACGGACCACAGCAGGAACTTGACGATTCTTTCAACGTAACGGTAGTCAGCATCGCGCATTTCGGGGGTACCGTGGATCATGGTGTGACGAACTGTGATATGGCCGTTGGTACGCTCGACAGCGATTGCCAGGGGCTTCTGGGCGCCCTTCAGGTAAGCCTGCATCCATACACCAAAGGGAATGTAGCCGGGATCCAGAACAGGAATGTGCTTGATGTCGTAATTAACGCCTAAGTACTGCATGATAATCCTCCTACAAATATATTAATAAAAGATAAAACATATCCGGGCGGCAGGATATCCAAACCCTACCAGATATTATATTAGCATGGAATGTGGTAAATTGCAATCAGTATTTGGTATCTGAACCTACGATGATGTTGTCAAAAAATTGTGTAAAACGACTAAGTTTTTCGGGAACAACCGGGGTTAATTTGTCCCAATGGGGAAAGATGAAGCTCCGCGGCAAAACTGGCCGCGGAGCGAAAATGATAAATTGTAAACCTTTTCAGCACTGTTTCAACAGGCGGATGTAAAATTCCGCAGCCCTCTCAGCGCACGGAATGCGGATCCGCTCGTTGTTGGCGTGGATGCTGGCCCGCTCGGCGGAGGTTAAGTCCATGGCGGAGAAGCGGTAGACCCGGTCGGAGATCCGTCCCCAGTGCCGGGCGTCGGAGCACTGGACCATCAGATAGGGGGAGACGATGGTGCCGGGCCAGGTTGCGGCCACGGAGGAGGCCACCTTCTCCCAGCCGGCGCAGTCCGTTCTGGAGATGGGGCTGGGCTCGAAGGCTTCCAGGGCGGTAATCTCAACGTCGCTGTTGTTGACGGTTCTGCGCAGGTATTCCAGGGCGGAATCCACGGAGTCGGCGGGATTCAGGCGCATATTAGCCACCATCTTTGCTTCGGGGGGAATGACATTTCGGGCGGAGCTTCCCTCCATCTGGGTAAAGGCCACGGTGGTGCGCATCAGAGCGTTCATTTCACCGCCGGAGGTTCTGCCCATCAGATCCAGTACCCAGCCGAAGCACCAGAGGTTGGCGAAAATAAGCCGGTACGCGAAGGTAGAGTGGCGGCCCAGAGTGTTGAACATCTCAGCCACCGGTTTGGTCAGGTGCATTTTGAAGGGATGGCCTTCCACCTTCACGCAGGCGTCTGCCAGAATGCCCACGGGGGTGTGAGCCTTGGGGGCGGAGGCGTGGCCGCCGGCGCTGGTACACCGAAACTGGGCGTTGATCATGCCCTTTTCAGCGATGCCGATGAGTCCGCAGGGCTTTTTGACGCCGGGAAAAACGTTTTCGACCACCGCGCCGCCTTCATCCAGCACCAGGGCGGGGGTGATGCCCTTTTCTTCAAACCAGGAGACGATGTTGGGCGCGCCCTTGCCGTTGACCTCCTCGCCGCCGGAGAAGGCGAAATAAACATCATGCTCCGGCAGGAAGTCCTGAGCGATCAGATGGTTTGCGGCGAAGAGAATACCATTGAAGGTGACCTTGGTGTCCAGGGTGCCCCGGCCCCACATCACGCCGTCTTCGATAATGGCGTCGAAGGGGGGCTTTTCCCAGTTTTCTTCGTTGACGGGAACCACGTCATAGTGGGCCATCATGACGGCAGGATCGCCCGCAATTTTGCCGGGCCACTTGAACAGCAGAGCCCGGTCCGGCAGCCGCTGAAATTCGCAGACCCGGAAGACATCGGGATACAGGCTGGGGAGCTTGGCGATCAGCTTTTCGAATTCGGCGTCGTCTTCCAGCGCATGGTCGGAATAGGAGATCGTTTTGCATTTGACCAGCTCGGCGAGACCATGGATGACGGCGTTTTTGTTGAAGGACACCGTCTCGTGAGCGGTTTCGGGCTGATGCTTGGGGTTGAAAGCTGCCGTGCGGATCAGGACCACTGCCAAAAAGAGCGCGATGATGCCCCAAATGAGATAACCGATCATTTACAGCACTCCTCTCTTATACAGCAGCCGGGACACGGCGATGGTGAACACCACGGACACGGGGACCATGATGCCGACAGTGCCGGCATTACAGGCGGGGACGAAGATGAACAGGAGCAGCATCAGTACCACCGGGGCGATGGAGATCTTCCAGTTTTTGCTGACGAACACCACGCCAAGACCGCCAAAGAGGGCGGGGAGCATTTGATGGAAGGCAGGTTCCAGGACAGGGGCTTCCAGAATGGGCGTCAGGGGTACGATGCAGACAACGCCGATGATGATAATGATGGTGGTGACGATGGAGGAGGTGGCGATGGCGATGGTGGAAATGATCTCGCCTTCCTCGGAATTGGCACTGACCTCATTCTGCTCCAGAGCGTTCAGGGCGCAGGGGAGCTTCAGATTGGAGATGTTGCCGGTGACGAAGCTCAGATAGGAGCCGCCGGCACCCAGCATGGGGGTGAAGGTGATGGTCTCAATGATACCAACAGCCCAGTACATGGGGGCAGTGGCCAGCAGACCCAATCCCAGTGCCTTCCAGTCAGGGGAAGCGCCGAAGAGAAACGCCACCGTCAGGGGGAACATCATCAGAAGGACCATGACGCCCAAGTTCCAGATCCGGCCGTCCCGGTGGACGGAATCAATGTAAGAAAGTTCTTTTTTCATACTGCTTCCTCCTCAACTCAGCCATGCGGTGATGGGAATGGCGGAAGCCATGCCCAGAATCAGAGAAATGGGAAGGGCATAATCGCCCAGCCACTTCCAGTTCAGCTTTTTCATCAGCAGGCCGCACAGGGCCATGATAATTGCGGATACAGCCATGACACACACGGGGATCAGAGCCGTGGTGGCGGCAACGCCCTCCACGGGGTTCCACAGCATGGAAAAATCAGAGAACACATAGCCCAGGAAGGCGGCAATCATGCCGATGAACATGGCGCTCTGGAGGATATCTGCCCACTTGGCGTCCCGGTTTTCCAGGGAGGACATGCCGCCCAGCAGCTTTTTGCCGATGACGGGCACCAGCCAGATGCCCATCATGATGGAGATGGTCATGACCAGCGAGATGTTCACATACTGCTGCGCGGTCAGCGCGTCGATTTTGCCCAGGGTCAGCCCCATGGCGCTGACGGCATTTTCGGCGGCGATGGTCTCATAGCTGAGGGAGCCGACCACGGAAAGCCGCAGCCAGGGCAGGGGAAGGCCCAGGCTTTTGCTCAGGGCGATGACGCTGATGACGATGGAGACCGCTGGAGCGATGGTGAAGACGGCGGCGGTTTTGATGGTTTTTTTGATTTTGATCTGGTCCATGCCAATGGCCTTGCTGCGGCGGATGGCTTTCACCAGAGAATAGACCGACTGGCCCAGCACCACTGCAACCAGGAAACCTGCCAGCACAAAAAGAATTGGATGATTGACATCGAATGTCATAGAGTACACCTCCGGCTGAAATTGATGGAATCATTATAGCATGGGTGAATTTGTAAAACAAGATTTGGGGCTCCAAATTGCAGTTTGGGATGCTGCCGAAGGTCGCACAATCCAAAATTCAAAATGCAGAATGATGGTGTGCGCAAAACGCAGGATTTAAATTGTTTTTGAAGAAAACTCCTCTAAACTGAAATTTAAAAGAAGCACAGGCGCCCATTGGGGTGCCTGTGCTGAAAAATCACATATATTGGGCCAGGAAGGACATCAGCAGACAGGTGACGATGCCTGCCAGGGTCAGAGACAGACTGCTCACCGCGCCGGTGAGCTGGCTGAGCTCAATGGCCTTGGAGGTGCCGATGACATGGGAGGCGGTGCCGAAGGCCACGCCCCGGGAAATCTCGTCATCAATGTGCAGAAGCTTGCACAGTGTCGGACCTGCCATATTGCCGATGTTGCCGGTGATGACAATGGCAACGGTGGAGATGGCGGTGATGCCGCCCAGCTCGGCGCTGAGAGCCATGCCGATGGCGGTGGTAACACTCTTGGGCATCAGCGACAGCATGACGGTGTGGTCCACATGGCAGACCTTGCACAGGATGTACACAGAGCCCAGACTGCATACCACACCTGCCAGAACGCCGGCAATGACAGCGGGCAGATAATGCTTCAGAGCCTGGAATTTTTCATAGAAGGAGATGGCAAGGCAAATGGTGGCGGGGGTCAGCAGGTAGCTCAGAACCTGACAGCCGGCCTGGAAGCGTTCGTTTGGAATATCCAGCACCACCAGAAGGAGGATGATCACCGCGGAAGAGACCACCAGCGGGTTCAGAAGGGGCGTCTTGAACTTCTTCTGGAGCACATCGGCAAAGGCATAAACGACCAGCGCCAGCGCCAAGGCGAAAAAGCTGCTGCTGCTCAGAAACTCAATCATGGTTCTTGTCCCCCTTTCCGCGGCCGATCCACTGGGCTACCAGTCCGGAAACACCGAAGGTCAGGACGGTGGTCACGACGATGATGACCACCAGCACCAGAAGATCGTTTTTGATATCATCCCAGCAGGCGATCAGATTGACCGTGGGAGCGATAAACAGGATCGGAAAGAAGGAGACCAGGAAGGTACCGGCGTCTTTCACCTGTTCGACTTTGACGATTTTCAGCGCCAGGGCTGCCAGCATCAGCACCATACCATAGATGGATGCGGGGATGGGGAAGGGGATCACCGCCCGGCAGACCTCTCCCAGGAAAGAAAATAAAACGATGATGCACATCTGACGTAAGAATTTCAAAAGATTACCTCCTTGTAGCATGCTGTTGATGGCAGCACAATGCAAAATTCAAAATGAAAAATGCAGAATTATGGTGTGCGCGAAGCGCACGATTTGATTTTGTTTCCGAAATTTCTAACAAAAATTATAGTTTGTATCGCATCGAAAGTCAATGCTTATGGGGTGTGGAGAAATTTCCTTGTCAAATTTCTTGCTATTTTGAGCTGTTTCTAGTACAATAAGAAGTACTTGATTTTGATTTGGAAAAGAGGCGCTCATCATGGTTAAAATGGGATTTGACAACGATAAGTATCTGCAAATGCAGTCCGCCCACATCCGTGACCGCCTGGCTCAGTTCGGCGGAAAGCTGTATCTGGAGTTCGGCGGAAAGCTTTACGACGATTACCATGCATCCAGAGTTTTGCCCGGCTTCCAGCCGGATTCCAAGCTGCGGATGCTGCTGCAGCTGAAGGACCAGGTGGAGATGGTCATCGCCATCAACGCAGCCGATATCGAAAAGAACAAGGTCCGCGGTGACCTGGGCATCACCTATGACCGGGATGTGATCCGGCTCATCGATATTTTCCGCGGCTTCGGTCTTTACGTTTCCAGCGTGGTGCTGACCCGCTATAATGGTCAGCCCCAGGCGAAGGCCTTCCAGTCCCGTCTGGAGAGTCTGGGCCTGAAGGTCTACCATCACTACGCCATCGAGGGTTACCCCTACAACATTGCCGGCATCGTCAGCGACGAGGGCTACGGCAAGAATGATTATATCGAGACCACCCGGGAACTGGTGGTGGTCACTGCCCCCGGCCCCGGCAGCGGCAAGCTGGCCACCTGCATGAGCCAGCTATACCACGAGCACAAGCGGGGCATTCAGGCGGGCTACGCAAAGTTCGAGACCTTCCCGGTCTGGAATCTGCCGTTGAACCATCCGGTGAACCTGGCCTATGAGTCCGCAACTGTTGACCTGAATGACGTCAATATGATCGACCCCTTCCATCTGGAAGCTTATGGCACCACCACCGTCAACTACAACCGCGACGTGGAGGCCTTCCCCGTGCTGGTGGCCATGTTTGAAAAGATTCTGGGCCACTGTCCCTACAAGTCCCCCACGGACATGGGCGTCAACATGGTGGGCAACTGTATTGTGGACGATGAAGCCTGCCGCCAGGCCTCCGGTCAGGAGATCATCCGCCGGTACTACAATGCCCTGTGCGAGCAAAAGAAGGGCAAGATTTCCGACGAAGTGGTGCCCAAGCTGGAGCTGCTGATGAAAAAGGTTGGCGTCAGTGTGGCGGACCGGAAGGTGGTTGCTGCCGCACTGGCCAGGGAAGAGGAAACCGGCGCCCCGGCTGCAGCCATGGAGCTGCCCGACGGCCGGATCGTCACCGGCAAGACTTCTGCATTGCTGGGCGCGTCCTCTGCGCTGCTGCTGAACGCATTGAAGGCTCTGGGCGGCATGAATGACCGGCTGCATCTGATCTCCCCGGTGGTCCTGGACCCCATCCAGCATCTGAAGGTGGGGCATCTGGGCAACCGCAATCCCAGACTCCACACCGATGAGACGCTCATCGCCCTGTCCATCAGTGCCGCCACCAACCCCACGGCTGAGCTGGCTATGGAGCAGCTCAGCGGCCTGCGGGGGTGTGAGGTCCATTCCACGGTGATTCTGTCCCCGGTGGATGAGAAGACCTTCAAGCGTCTGGGCGTGAACCTGACCTGCGAGCCCAAGTACAAAGGCTGATGAAAAAATCCCGGATCATGCGATCCGGGATTTTTTGCATATTACTCCTTGCTGAAGAAGCCCAGGGCAACGGCGCCGGGGCCTGCGTGGACGCCGATGGCAGAGCCCACGATGGTGGTTCTGGTATCAGGGGTCCACAGTTCTGCGCTGGCTTCCATGTAGTTTTTCAGCGGGGCAGCGTCGTTGCCGGTGTAGCCCAGCAGAGTGGGCATGGTGAAGTCCACGCCGCCGTTGGTGCTGCATTCTTTGGTCAGCATGGAGAATGCTGCCTTCAGGCCACGAGCCTTGCCGACGGTTTTGATCTCGCCGTCTTCCACGCAGATCACGGGCTTCAGGTTCAGCATACCGCCTACGAATGCCACGGTGGAGCTCAGGCGGCCGCCCTTCTTCAGATACTCCAGGGTATCCACGATGGCATACAGACGGGCGTGCTTGCGCTTTTCGATCAGTGCGTCCAGGATCTGCTGACCGCTCATGCCGTCCGCAGCCAGCTGCAGGGCGTACTCGGCCAGAACGCCGGAGGCCAGGGCGGCGTTGCGGCTGTCCACCACGAAGACCTTGCCGGGGAATTCCTCGGCGGCGATGGTGGCGCTCTGGTAGGTACCGGAGAGCTTGGAGGCGATGGTGATGACCACGACCTCGTGGCCTTCGTCCACCAGCTCCTGATATACAGTTTCAAAAGCGGCGGGGGTGGGCTGGCTGGTGGTGGGCAGCTGCTCGCACTTAACCAGCATTTCATAGAACTTCTCAGCGGTGATGGTAACGCCGTCCTGATATTCCTCCTCACCGAAGAGGACGGACAGGGGAACGACCTTCACCTGGGACTTGATATCGGGAGTCAGATCGACGGTAGAGTCTACAACAATCTTAACACTCATGAATTCATACCTCAAAATTTATCTTAGTCTTCTTGTTCTTCCAAGCCTTCGGCGCAGATGGTCTGCAGGTTGGAGGCAATCATGGCGAGGGCCTTATACATGATGATCCGCTCCTGGTCCGTCAGGCATTCGCCGGCTTTTTCCACAGCAAACTGAGCCCGCTCATCGACCTGCCGGGCGGCTTCCTGTCCCCGGGGAGTCAGCTTCAGGGCGGCGCGGTACATGCTGCCGTTTTTTGCCAGACGCGTGATCATACCTTCCCGCTCCAGCTCCGTCACCGTGCGGGAAATGGCGGCCTTATCCTTGTCGCAGAGGGTGCACAGCTCGCTGGAGGTTACGCCCTCGGGGCGGCGGTGCATCGCCAGCAGGCACTGGGCATGGGGACCCTTCAGGCCGAATTTTGCCATCTCCACCCGCTCGATCTTCTGGATGCAGCGGTAGAGGCTGGCCACGGACAGGGTAAACTGTTCAAAACGACTGATCATAGAAAAAACACCTCACCAAAATGTTGATTTGTCATCGTTTCCTCAACAGGATGCATGATACTATAAAAACGTTGATATGTCAACAGTTATTTCAAAAAACTGCCTCCCGAATGGGAGGCAGGAACAATATATTACAGCAGTGATTGCAAAATTTCCGGAGTGTCCACGTCCACCAGTTCCCGGGGATCGGAGACCTCCACCAGCCGTACAAGCTCCGGGTGGGCCTTGATTACTGCGCCGCCGCCCTTTCCCTCCGGCAGATGGCACAGCGCATCAAAGGTGGACTTGGGGAACAGCACCGGGTTGCCTTCGGCGCCTTTGTGGCTCAGGCGGTGGATGCACTCCGGCTGTGCCTTCAGGGCAGCGCACAGGGCAGCGATGCTCTCCCAGCTCAGACAGGGCTGATCCGATGCGGCAAACATGATGCCGTCCAGCTCCGGGCAGGCCTTCAGCAGGTATTCCATGCCCAGCCGGACGGTATCGCTGCGCTTGGGAAGCTCGTGGAGAATGGAGGGGATTCCCTCTGTATTACAGATTTCCACCACCTCCGGATGCCGGGTTACCGTGATGGGGAAATCAATGCCCGCGGCTTTGACGCTGCGCAGGATTCGGACCATAACAGGTTCGCCGTGGAAATCATGCAGGAGCTTGTTGCTGCCAAACCGCCGGGCCATACCCGAGGCCATAATGACACATCCGATTTTCATAAAATCACCTCTTGGGAATCATTGTACCACGCGGGACGCTGCTGAGCAAGACAAACCGTGATCTGCAGCAGACAAAAGAAACCCCGGAGGATTTTCTCCGGGGTTGTAAGTGTTTACTTACGCTCAGCCTTGTGCTCGCAGTAGATGCAGCGGTAGAGCTTCTTTTCCTTGTCAGCCAGACGGAACTCGTGGACGGCGTTGACCTCGGTGGAGGTGATGCAGCGGGGATTTCTGCACTTGATGACGCCGACAACACGCTCAGGCAGCCACAGGTGGTGGCGCTTTGCAACCTTGCCGTCACGGATGATGTTGACCGTGATGCCGGGATCAATATAACCCAGAACATCCAGATTGATGTCCAGCAGGGTGCCGATCTTGATGATATCCTTCTTGCCCATCTTGACGGAAGTGGCGTTCTGGATCATAGCAACGGAGCAGTCCAGCTTGCCCAGCTTCAGGACATTGTAGATGTCCATGGACTTGCCGGCGGTGATGTGGTCCAGGACGATGCCGTCCTTAATCTGTCCGATAATCATACGGTAACCTCCAGCATCTTCATAATCAGAGCCATCCGGATAAACATGCCGTTTTTAGCCTGGGGGAAGTAGGCGGCTCTGGGGTCGTCGTCCACGGCAACGCTGATTTCATTGACGCGGGGCAGGGGATGCATGACGATCATATCCTTCTTGGCGGGCTCCAGCTTGTCGGGAGTCAGGATATAGGTATCCTTCAGACGGATATAGTCAGCCTCGTTGAAGAAGCGCTCCTTCTGGACGCGGGTCATATACAGCACGTCCAGCTCGGGCATGGCCTCTTCCATGGAAGTGACTTCCTTGTACTCAATACCGCGGGTATCCAGTTCTTCCTCGATGATATAGCGGGGGAACTTCAGCTCCTCGGGAGCGATGAAGACGAACTTGATGCCGCTGTAACGGGCCATGGCGGCAACCAGGGAGTGGACGGTACGGCCGAACTTCAGGTCGCCGCACAGGCCGATGGTCAGACCCTCGAAGGTGTGCTTGCTGCGCCAGATGGTCAGCAGGTCAGTCAGGGTCTGGGTGGGATGGTTGTGAGCGCCGTCACCTGCGTTGATGATGGGGACGCCTGCGCGGCGGGCAGCCACAACGGGGGCGCCTTCCTTGGGATGACGCATGACGATGATGTCAGCGTAGCAGCCGACGGTCTGAACGGTGTCGGACAGGCTCTCGCCCTTGGCGGTGGAGGAGGAACCGGCCTCGCTGAAGCCGATGACTCTGCCGCCCAGGCGCTGCATGGCAGCCTCGAAGCTCAGACGGGTACGGGTGGAGGGCTCAAAGAACAGTGCGGCCAGCAGCTTGTGGTCACAGGCGTTCTCGTACTTCTTGGGATTTGCAATGATGTCTTCAGCAGTTGCAATCAGCTCGTCGATCTCCTCCAGAGAGAGATCGGTAATATTCATCAGATTTCTCATGCTTTAGCTCCGTTCACAGCCAGATAGTTCTTGATACGGGTGACATTTTCTTCGTTGGCGGGATCCTCTTCCAGATACTCGATGATGTCGTAAACGTCGATGACGGAGTAGACGGGGAAGCCGAAGTTGCGGGTGACTTCAGTGGTAGCGGCCAGCTCGGTCTGGCCCTTTTCCTTGCGGTCGACCATGACGAAGCAGGCGGCGACCTTGATGCCCTCCAGGGACTTCAGGTTCTCCATGGACTCGCGGATGGCGGTGCCGGCGGTAATGACATCCTCAACGATGACGACTTCCTCGCCTGCCTTGGGCTTGTAGCCGACAAAGATGCCGCCTTCGCCGTGGTCCTTGGCTTCCTTGCGGTTGAAGAAGAAGGGCAGGTCCATGCCTTCCTTGGACAGTGCGACGGAAACAGCGACAGCGATGGGAATGCCCTTGTAGGCGGGGCCGTACAGGACGGTCTTCTTGTCACCCAGCTTGTCTGCGTAAGCCTTGGCGTAGAACTCGCCCAGCTTGCAGATCTGGTCACCGGTCTTGATTTCGCCTGCGTTGACGAAATAGGGGATGCGGCGGCCGGACTTGGCGATGAAATCGCCGAATTTCAGAACGTTGGCGCTCTTCAGGAATTCGATAAACTCTCTCTTATAAGCTTCCATGATTTATCTCCTTATTTAAGAATTAAGAAACTTGGGTAAACCTCTCGCGGGAACCGAAACGGGCATCGATCCGGGCAGAGGGGGTAAGCCTTTTATCAGTCGCAGAACTCAGCGATGCAGCGCTCGTAAGCGGCCACAGGATCGGCGGCGGCGGTGATGGGACGGCCGACAACGATGTAGTCGGAGCCGATCTCCTTGGCAGCGGCGGGGGTCATGACGCGCTTCTGGTCACCGATGTCGCCGTCGGCAAAGCGGACGCCGGGGGTGATGGTCAGGAAGTTCTTACCGCAGCGGTCGTGGACCTTGCCGGCTTCCAGGGGGGAGCAGACGACGCCGTCCAGGCCTGCGTTCTTGGCGGTCTCGGCGTAGTGCATGACGACCTGGTCGATGGGCTCGTGGATCAGCAGATCACGCTCCATGGTCTCCTGGTCGGTGGAGGTCAGCTGGGTAACGGCGATCAGCAGGGGGCGGGTGCCGTCGGGACGGGTCAGGCCTTCCAGAGCGCCCTGCATCATGGCGGTGGCACCGGCAGCGTGCAGATTGGTGATGTCAACGTCCAGCTTGCTCAGAACTGCCATGGACTTCTTGACGGTATTGGGGATGTCGTGCAGCTTCAGGTCCAGGAAGATCTTGTGGCCGCGGGCCTTGATCTCCTTGACGATGGCGGGACCTTCTGCGTAGTACAGCTCCATGCCGATCTTGACAAAGGGCTTGCGGCCGGTGAACTTGTCCAGGAAGTTGTAGACTGCTTCAGCAGAAGCAAAGTCACATGCTACGATTACGTCTTTACCCATTATTTTGCGCCTCCTATAATTTCGTTCAGAGAGTTGATTCTATACTTGGCCATGACTTCCGGCAGATCCCGGACGATATCACGGCAGACATACGGATTGACCAGGTTGGCAGCGCCCACTTCAACAGCGGTGGCACCGGCCAGCATCATTTCGATGACGTCCTCAGCGCTGGAAACACCGCCCATGCCGACGACGGGGATCTTGACGGCGTTGGAGACCTGATAGACCATGCGGACAGCCACGGGGAAGATGGCGGGGCCGGAGAAGCCACCCATCTTGTTGGCGATGACGGGCTTGCGGGTCTTCAGGTTGATGCGCATGCCCAGCATGGTATTGATCAGGCTGATGCCGTCCGCCCCCGCGTCCTCGCAGGCGCGCGCAATGGATACGATGTCCGTCACGTTGGGGGAAAGCTTGACGATCACAGGCTTGGTGGTCACAGCCTTGACGGCCTTTGTGACCTCCGCCGCGGCTTCCGGGGATGTGCCGAAGCTCATGCCGCCGCCGTGGACATTGGGGCAGGAAACGTTGACCTCCAGCCAGCCCACCTGTTCTTCCTTGTCTAATCTTTGGCAGGTGTAGG
>JAGAMN010000063.1 GCA_017624715.1 Oscillospiraceae bacterium | reverse complement strand
TTCTGTCCTTGGTACCTTCCTGGCACCTATCTCCAGCCTGGCCTTCGTCCTGGATCAGATCCGGATGCAGAAGGATGGCTCCGCTCCTGCTGCTGAAGCAGAAGCCTAATCCCGTAAACCCAACACAAAAACTTATTTACAACACATAATTTAGGAGGATTTTTAAAATGGCTAGTGAAAAGATCACTGCTCTGGTTGAGCAGGTTAAGGAGCTGACCGTCCTGGAGCTGTCCGAACTGGTCCACACCCTGGAGGAAGTTTTCGGTGTTTCCGCTGCTGCCGCTGCTGTTGCTGCTCCCGTGGCTGCTGCTGAGGCTGTTGAAGAGAAGACCGAGTTCGACGTCATCCTGAAGAGCGCTGGCGCTTCCAAGCTGAACGTCATCAAGGTTGTCCGTGCCGCTACCGGCCTGGGCCTGAAGGAAGCTAAGGACATCGTCGACAACGCTCCCAAGACCCTGAAGGAAGCTATCTCCAAGGAAGATGCTGAGAAGCTGGTCGCCGAGCTGAAGGAAGCTGGCGCTGAGGCTGAGATTAAGTAATTTATCTCCCCATCAACCAATGACAGCCGCCAGAATACTGGCGGCTGTTTTTTAACCAGAGGAGGTTTCTCATGAACGAAATTCTGGAACAACTCCTGGCGCTGATCCCAAAGGATTTTGACTACCAGGGCTTTTTCACGGTTCTTGCTGTACTCAGCGCTTTCATTTTTCTGTTGGGACTTGTGGGTCGCTTTGTTTGCGGCAAGAAATCCGTAGCCCATAGCAGTGTCAGCGCAGTGATTGGCATTATGTTCATTTATGCCCTGGCGATCGTGATCCACAGCACAGGCCTAAAGATAGGCTTTATGCTCTCTCCCCTGCCGTTTATCACCATGGACGGTGATGTGCTTCATTTCTTCTCCTTTACCGGAGTTGACTATGTTGTCATATGCGGTGAAGTGCTGGATATGGTGTTCCTGGCCTTTGCCGTCAATGTCATTGACCGTCTGTTACCTGTGGGTAAACGGCTGTTCGGCTGGTTCTTCTTCCGGGCGCTGTCTGTTGCACTGGGCGCAGTAGCTTTCACCCTGATCATGGGCATTTTGAATCATTTCCTGCCGGAGGGTCTGCTGACTTGGGCACCGGTGATTTTGCTAGGCATCCTGCTGCTGTCCCTGGCCTTGGGTGCTCTGAAGCTGCTGGTAGGTGCTTTGATTGCAACGGCTAACCCCATGCTGGCGGTGCTTTACACCTTCTTCTTTGCATCGGTGCTGGGCAAGATGGTCACCAAGGCCATTCTAACCACTCTCATTATGAGCGCCATGGTCTATGCGCTGAACTACTTTGGCATCTTCTCCATCTTCATCGGAACGGGTGTTTTGGTTGCCTATATTCCGTTGCTGGTGGCTCTTCTGATTCTGTGGTTTATCATTGGCAAAGTCTGGACAAAATGAGAAAGCCCTCGCAGATTGATCTGCGAGGGCTTATTTTATTCTGCTTTTTCGATGGCTTCGATGACATCGGCAACGCCAGTGGTATCAACAGTCTCCATAAGGCCTGCATCGTAGGCCTCAGCGACCTTGGGATCGATGGGCAGCCGAGCAAGGATAGGCAGACCGAATTGCTCTGCCACCTCATCCAGGTGGCTCTTACCGAAGACCTCGATCTTCTTGCCGCAGTCAGGGCACTGCAGATAGCTATAATTCTCCACGAAGCCCAGCACGGGAACATGCATCATGTTTGCCATCTTCACAGCCTTTGCAACGATCATAGAGACCAAATCCTGGGGGCTGGTCACAATGACAATGCCATCCACCGGCAGGCTCTGGAAGACGGTCAGGGGTACGTCACCGGTACCGGGAGGCATATCCACAAACATGTAGTCCACCTCTTCCCAGATCACATCGGTCCAGAACTGCTTAACAGCGCCGGCAATGACCGGTCCGCGCCATACAACGGGATCGTTGGGGTTATCCAGCAGCAGGTTGATAGACATGATTTGAATGCCGCTGCTGGACAGAGCGGGATACAGGCCATCCTCATTGGCCCCCTGGCATTCGGTTACGCCAAAGGCCTTGGGTGCGGAAGGACCGGTGATATCCGCGTCAAGCACGCCGACACGCTTGCCCTTACGGGCCATAGCCACTGCCAGCATGGAGGTAACGGTAGATTTACCTACACCACCCTTGCCGGACACAACGGCGATCACTTTCTTAACACTTGCTTTTTCATTCAGCTTGGCAAGCAAGCTTTCCTTCTTGCGATCACCGCAATCAGCGCTGCTGCAGCTGCTGCAATTTCCGTTACAGGAACTCATATACGCAACACTCCTTGTGCTAATTTCTTATGGCAGTATAACACATTACTTTGCAAAAATCTACCCCAAAAATGCACCAAACCCCAGCCCTATCAGCACTGGGGTTTGTTTATTATGATCTTACAATACAACAGGAGATTTTCCCGGGAAATCTGTTTCACCGCAAGCAGCTGCCACAAAAGCCTTTACAGAACACTCCAGCATGGAATAGGCATTGACATAGGTCTGTACCTTCTCAAAATACTGGCTGCCGAAATAAGGCGAACCAAAACTGACAACGGAGATCTTTTCAACAGAATTCGGTTCCATAAACATATTTTGGATCAGCTTTGCCTGTTTGTCAGAATAATCCAGGAATCCGATGGGTCGAAACGGACGGGAAAAAGCGGCATAAATGATATGGTCATTACGCCGGTAGAAATCCTTGCGGATCTTGTCCATATCCTCGCCTTCGGTATATTCTACCTCAAAGCCACGCTTTTCAAATTCCACCTTCAATGCCCGTGCTTCTTCCAAGGCAGGCTCGTGCTGACAAATAACGCAGATGCCGATTTTCGGTGTTTTTTCAGGAGAAAGCGGATAAGCGCAAACGCGGTCACGGACCATAGTCATACTCTGATAGGCGCAGCGTTTTTGAACTTCCAAAACAAATTCCTTTTCTGCGTCGCTCATATCCCGGAATAGGGCACGATTCGGTGCAAACAAGCCTCTGCGTTCTTTAACCCGGAGAATACGCGTCACAGCATCGTCCAAACGGGACATGGGTACTTCCCCGGAGAGAATCGCTTTTTCCAGATTGTCAGCATAGTTGGCGCTGGGCCAAAGCATCATATCGCAACCGGCCTTGAAGGATTCAATTTCCGCCTGTTCCTGGGAATCATACCATCCTGCAAAGCCGCCCATGTCGATCGCATCGGTAACCACAATACCACCAAATCCCATTTCACCTTTCAGCAGATCGGTAATCAGTTCCTTGGAAAGGGTTGCAGGCAGGGGCATGCCGTACTTATCATCCAACTTCTGGGGATATGCAGGCAAACCAATGTGCCCTGCCATAATGGAATCCACACCGGCGGCAATGGTTTCGGCAAAGACCTTGCCATAGGTGGCCCGCCAGTCATCCATATCGCAGCTATTATAGGTGGTGGTGATGTGCTGATCCCGGTAGTCCATACCGTCGCCGGGGAAATGCTTGGCGCAGGCAGACAAGCCATTGTTCTGCATACCACGAATGATCTGGGGCAGCATTTTTGCACCCAGTTCAGCATCGTCGGTCAGACCACGGTTGTTAATCAAAGGATTCCGGCGGTTGCGATTTAGGTCGCTTACCGGAGAGAATGTCCAGTTGGCACCGATAGAACGGGCCTCCAAGGCGGTTGCCTTGCCGTAGTCATAAGCAAGCTTTGGATCCGCGGTAGCACCCAGGCCCATCATATACGGCAGCGGTGTCAATGCCCGAACCATACTGCCACAGCCATTTTCAAAATCCGAGGTGATGAGTAATGGGATCTTACTGCCGTCCGCCAATTCCCGGACATAGCCTCGAAGTTGCTCCAGGCCCTCCTCATCCGCTTCTGTAATAATCTGGCCGAAGAAAAAAGCTGCACCCGGAGCAAAATCTACCTTCTGCCCTTTTTTCATGAGGATCACGATGGTTTGATTGATTTTATCCCGCAAGGACATATGACTCAAAAGTTTCTGAACCATTTTTGCACCTGCCTTTTCATTATGTAATGGTATTATACAACGCATTTTTCCGAAAGTATATCAAAAAATTACGCAAGTATGCAAAAACCGCCCTACGAACCGTAGAGCGGTTGTGGATTATTCTTTGCCTACGAGAAATATCCGGTCATGAAAACCGCCCCGTTCTTCCCGTTTTTCCGTACAAATGCGGTTTAACTCTTCCCTGCTGTAGCCATTAGCTTCGGCCAAAGCATAGACAACCTCCAGAATATCAGCCAATTCCTCCGTGTTATTATCCTTATGAAATTCGGCCACCTCTTCGTCCAGCTTGTTTTCAAGACACATCAGGTATTCTTCGTCGTCCAAAATCCGTGTGACAGGCAGTTCACCTGCGTTTCGAATAATCTGCGGGATTCTGTCACGAACCAATTTCTGATACTCGATCATAATTCCTCCTGAGCAGTCTCCCACTGCTCCATCAATTCCATCAGGGTATTTTCAGCGGTTTCCTTTTCCACCATCAGCCGGGCAAGCTCCTGGTAATCTGCAGCCGCCGCATCGATCTTTTCGTCCAGCTGAGCAATGAGCTGCTCCTGCTTTTCGATTTCCCGTTCCAGGCGACGAACAAGCTTCTCAATTTCTTTTGTACCGCCTTTTGGCTTTTCCTTTTTGGGCTTGGGCTGAGCGGTCACCACAGGCTTTGCCGCTTCTTCATGTTCCATAATAGAACGGTACTTGGCATAACCGCATGGAAAATCCCGGATCATTCCGTCTTCCAGCAGCCAAATTCGCTCAGCAAACTTCTCTATGAAATACCGGTCGTGGGAAACAAACAGCAGAACGCCCTCAAATTCCTCAATAGCAGCTTCCACCCATTCCCGGGATGCGATGTCCAGATGGTTGGTAGGCTCATCCAACACCAACAGGTTGATCTTTTCATCCATCAGCATGCACAGGCGCAGGCGGCTCTGCTCGCCACCAGAGAGGGTTTCTACGGTTTTGAACACATCTTCACCCTGGAACATAAAGGCGCCCAGGCGGTCACGGGCCGTCTGTGGGGTGCAATTCTTTTCATAGAGCATCGTATCGTAGAGTGTACGCTTGGGGTTGGCAAACTGAATGATCTGGGGCAGGTATCCCCATTTCACCGTAGGGCCAAACTGGATCTTGCCCTGGCATTCCTCTTCACCCAGCAGGCACTTGAGGAAGGTAGACTTACCCGTGCCGTTATCACCCAAAATGGCGATCCGTTCACCGCCTTCCACCCGGAGAGAAACATCGGAAAAGAGTGTCCTATCTCCAAAAGATTTTTCCACATTTTTCAAGGCAAATACCACATCGCCGGAAAAATCCTTCTGGGCAAAGCTGGCCTTCATGGTACGTTCGGTTTTCGGTTTTTCGGTCTTTTTGATCCGCTCCATCCGGTGCTGGATGGACATGGCACGGCGATACAAGGTACGGTTGTTGATGCCCCAGCCCTTCATTCGCTCCACAGTAAAGCCCAGTTGCTTTAGCTTGGCCTGCTCCTGCTCATACTGCTTCAGCTGCAGGTTGAAGCGGGCCTGTTTTTCTTCCATGTAGAAAGAATAGTTGCCGGAGTAAAACTCAGCATGGCCGTCCACGATCTCGATGACCCGGTCTGCAACCACATCCAGAAAATAGCGGTCATGAGAGATTGCAAGAACTGTTCCCTTGAAGGTGTTGATATAGCCCTCCAGCCATTCCACACTCTTCAAATCCAGATGGTTGGTCGGTTCGTCCAACAGCAGAATGTCTGTCTTTTCCAGCAACAAGCGTGCAAGGTTTACCCGGGTCTTTTCGCCACCGGAAAGGCTGTCGAAAAGCTGTGTCCGCTGGTCGGCTGTGATGCCCAGACCATTGCAGATCTTGTCCACTTCCACATCCATCTCATAGCCACCGCCGGCCTGGAACCGGTTGCAAAGGGCATCATACTCCTTTAGCTGCTCTGGCGTTGCGCCTGCAGCCATGGCAGCTTCCAGGGCTTCCATTTTCCGCCGGGTGGCAGTCAGCACAGCATAGGCAGAGCGGAGCACATCCTCCACGGTGTATCCTTCCGGGAATCGTGGAATCTGAGAAATCAGACCCAGCCGCTTATTGGGATTGACATAGACTTCACCGTCGTCATAGTCCATCTCGCCGGTGAGGATCTTAAAGAGGGTAGTCTTGCCGCAGCCGTTACGGCCTAAAATGGCAACGCACTCCCCTTCCTGAATCTCAAAGCTCAGGCCTTCCAGCAGATTTTCGCCTATGGTGAAGAATTTTGTTAAGTTTTTGACCTGTATATCTACCATTACAGCAAATCCTTCAGTTCATCCAATGTATAAAGTAAGTTCAGCGCCTGAAGCATAGCGTTCGTGCTCATGTGCTCCGGCAAATGCAGTTTTTTCAGAAGCTGCAGACGCTTTTCGCTGCTGCCAGCACCGCCGGAAAGACCCAACTCCACCAGATCCTGCTTTGTGATCCGGTTTTGTAGGGGTGCGTTCACCCCTTCTATGGTCGCCCCTGCCCGGCGCAAGGCATCCAGAATCACAGCCGGTGTCATGCCCTCAACACCCAGTTTGCCTTCCTTACCCGGAGCGGTTTTTCTTCGCTCCTTACCAGCGATATCCGGGATATAGGCATGCTTCAGGTGCTTTCCGTCGATGGCGCTTTTGATGTGATTTCGGATCACAAAACCAGCGCCGTCGGAGTCTGTAAATACGATCAGGCCACGCTTTTGCGCCACCTGCCGCAGCAATTCCAGCTGTGCTTTGTCTTTAAAGATTCCGAAGCCGGAAGTTTCCAAAATGGGGGCATCCACGATTTGGGACAGTGTGTTCTTGTCATAACGGCCTTCTACCACGATGGCTTCCCGGATCTTAACCATGTCGGGCCTCCTGTGCCATGCGCAGAATCAGCATTTCCAGGATCCGGTCCGGATCATCATAAGAGGTCTTTAGCTGATTATCCGCTTCCAAAATCAACTCCAAGGCACGGCTGCAGAATTCTGCAGAGAAACGACGGGCGGTGTCCATGGTCTTTCGTGCAGGGTAATCAGACATACCGTAGAGCTTCATCATGTCCTGAGAACCGCGACCGTTATCCAACAAAATTCTAGCGGCGCTGAGTTTGCGGATATGACCACCGATGGCACCCAAAATCGCAATGGGTTCCTGCTGCATTTTCAGCAGCTGGTTCAGTTTTTGCAGGGCCTTGCCATATTCTCCTCTGCCCAGCATATCGGTCATTTGGTAAACCACCGCGTCCATCACAGGCTCCGTGACAGCATCGATATCTGCACGGCAAATGGCGTCCGCGCCGGAATAGGCGCAGATCTTCGCAATCTCCCCAGCAAGGCTAGTCATAGTGCCGCCAGTGATCTCGATCAGGTACAGGGCAAGATCGCTGGAGATCGTCTTTTTGCGGGCCGCAAAATGGCGGATGATCCAGGGGATCAAGTCCCGTTGATCCTGTTTTGCAAATTCCACGATCTGACCGTGGGTATTAATAACATCCCACAGCTTTTTCTGCCGTTTATCCGGTTTCCAGGCGGTGGTTTCATAAGTAAAAATAACGCAGCAGTAATCCGGAATGTCGGTCAGGATCTCAGCAACTTTGTTGCGGTCAGCTTCCGCAAGCTTAAACAAATCGATTTCGTCCACCCAAACCAAGGTGTGCTCCGCCATCATAGGCAGGTTTTCCACCGCGTCTGCCAAAATCTGAATATCAAAGGTTTCAGTAGTGAGTTTATGGAAATTAAAGGACTCGGTCAGCTCGTCGATCCGTTGCTTTTTGATCCGCTCCAAATAGTGGTGGAGCAAAAAAGTTTCCTCGCCGTGGAAAAAATACAGCGGCGCCAGATTACCCTCTTTGATGGCTGCCTTCAAAAGCTGAAGACCGCTTTGTGTAGCCTCATACTTTGCCATAGTCTCACCCCCTGTAAATGATCGTTCCCATTAAGTCTGTGCGATAAACGGTGCAGCCCCAGTCTTCCAGCCTTGCGAGCAAAGCTGGGCTCGGGTGACCGTAAGGGTTATTCCTGCCTGCAGAAATGATTACCCTTTGGGGCATGGTTTTCGCCAACAACTCCTCACCGGTAGACCCCGATGAGCCATGGTGACCGGCAACCAAAACATCTAATTCCGGCAGCTGCGCATGGTGCATCAGCAGCATTTCACCCAATGCGCCCTTATCGCCTGTAATCAGTATATCACAACTTTCCTTCCGGAACAAGATGGATAAACCGCTTTCATTGGCAGTATTGGTGGTTTCTGAAGCGAAAATCGTAATTTCTGTACTGCCAAAGGTAATTATTGTATCTGTGGATATCAGTTGGACATTGATTGGAAGTCGCATTAGTTCCAACTTGGCGCTGCTGCCGTCAGAGATATCGGGAATAAACAGCGCATCCGTTGGTATTCTGGTCAGCAGATTCTGTACACCACCGGCGTGGTCTGCATCATAATGCGTTAAAATGATGCCGTCAAGCTTGGAAACGCCTTGGCTGAGTAGGTATTCTGCTGCCTGATCCGCAGCAAAGCTGTCGCTGTCACCACCGCAATCGACCATGAAGGTCTTACCCTCACTTTGCAGCAGGATACATTGTCCCTGCCCCACATCCAGAACTGTCATGCGATAGCCGTCTGTTAAGGGAATGATCCAAGAAATCAGCATTGCAGCACATAAGCCGATGGTGGCAAAGCAAGCAAAAAGGATTGGTCTTTTTTGCTTGGAAAGCAAGAACCAAACCAATAGGCCATAACAGCCCGCAAGCCAAAGAATGATCCATATACTTTTCGTATACACAGCCGCCAAAGGAAAACCACTGAGCAGTTTTGCTGTAGCGATGACATATCGAATCGGCCAGCTGATGAAAAGGCCAATGACTGTGGCTGCCGCTGTGGAGAGTAAGCTGATGCCACATACCAACATCAGTCCGTAGAAAGCAAAAGAGATCACCCAAAGGGTCAGCAAGTTTGTAAGGATGCTTACCAAACTGACTGTTCCGAAATAGGTCGCAACCAAGGGTGTTGTGATCACCGCTGCACTGACGGTGACAGATACCGATGAGATAAACCAGCGTTTGCATTTGGTTACAAGCTTGCGGCCTTTCATTCTTTTAAAACATTTACGCTCCTGCAGCCACAGACTGATCCGCTCATAAAACAGGAAGATGCCCACCATGCAACCAACAGAAAGCTGAAAACTCACCGACGCAGCAGTCATGGGATTGGCAGTCAGCATCACTAACACAGAAAACGCTAAGGCCGTTGGCGGATCGTATTCTTTGTTGGTCATCATGGCAAGGAGCATCAGTATCTGCATAATGCAGGCTCTGGTCACCGAAGGTGTGAAGCCCACCACAGCCGCGAAGAGAATCAACACAGGAATGCCGATCAAGCCGGTCAAAAACCGCTTGTGCAAAGACAGCGTGTAGATCAGACCAAACAAAATGGACACATGCAGACCGGACACCGCAATGATATGACTGATTCCACTTACCTTAAAGGCTGTATTTGTGGAATAATCAATGCCACTGCGATCACCCAGCAATAAAGCTGTAGCAAAGCCGGCGGTATCGGAAGGTAACGATTGGTGAAGCATTTCCGCAATACGGTTTCGCCACAAGGCCGGATAGTCACGCCAGGAAATTTCTTCTGTCTCTCTGATAGCAACATCGCCCCGTTGGTACAGCAGCAACACCGTGCCTTCCGTACGCTGGGATATGGGTTCTCGGCTACCGCCCAGTGCGGTAAATCGGAACTCAAATATTCCGCTTACCATATCCGATGGCGAAAGCTCCGCTTTATCCTGGAGATACACACGAACAGCGTAAGTCTTTCCGTTGATGGCCACCCGCCCGTTTGCAGCGATACCAAAATCCGCTTCCTCGCTAAAACCGCTGATGGTTACGGATACGGATGCAGTTTTTCCGTCCATCACCCGAGCATCGCTAAGATACGCACTATCGTAAACCCAAAACCAGCCAAATCCCAAGGCGCAACCCAGGAGCATCAAGCTAATGACTGCTATGTATGTGTGTTTCCTGCTGAGCCAACCTATAAAAAGCGCCATAACCATAATTATGCCGGCACACAGCAATAGACCGGGTACGAGAAAATAAGAACAGAAGGTGCATGCAGCCAGAAAACCAATGGCAAACCACATAAGTTTTCGCATACATACACCTCCTGTAAAAAGGGCGCCGCCTATGCGGCAGCGCCCAAATCTTTATCCTAACTTTTCCATGACGAAATTATCCACAAGGGCCAGAGCATCGTCAACCTTGCTCTCGTCCTTACCGCCGCCCATAGCGCTGTCGGGCTTACCGCCGCCGCTGCCGCCGCAGGCAGTGCAGACCAGCTTCACCAGGTCGCCGGCACGGACACCCTTAGCCACGGCATTCTTACCACAAACAGCCAGGAAGGTGATCTTACCTTCATTGACGCTGGTCAGAACAGCCACGATATCTGCATCCTTATCCCGGAGCAAATCACCGGTCTGGCGCAGCTTATTGGCATCGGCATTGGGAATCATGGCAGTGACCACATGGACATCACCGATCTTCTTAGCGCCGTACAGGAAACGGTCAACCTCACCGGAAGTTTCCTTGGCCTTAAAGTTATCAATGACGCGCTTGAGAGTCTTGATCTCCTCCAGCTGAGTCTGGATCTTCTCGCTCAGCTCGGTGGGCTTGGTCTTCAGCAGTGTAGCTGCTGCATACAGACGCTGACGATTCTGCTCCATCTGAGCCATGCACAGCTTGCCGGTGATAGCCTCGATACGGCGCACACCGGAAGCAACGCTGCCCTCGGACTCAATGAGGAAAGGACCGACCTTTGCGGTGTTGTCCAGGTGGGTACCGCCGCACAGTTCGATGGAGTGACCGCCCATGTTAACCACGCGGACAGTATCGCCGTACTTTTCGCTGAATAGGGCGGTTGCGCCCATAGCCTTGGCATCATCAATGCTCATTTCACGGGTATCGACGCAGTAGCCTTCCAGCACAGCAGCCTGTACCAGAGCATCCACCTTAGCCAGCTCCTCAGCGGTCAAAGCAGAATAGTGAGTGAAGTCGAAACGCAGGTGGTCGGGCTCGACCAAAGAGCCAGCCTGGTGGACATGGTCGCCCAGAACGCTGGTCAGCGCCTTCTGCAGCAGGTGGGTTGCGGAGTGGGCACGCATGATTGCCTTGCGGCGCTCCACATCTATGCTGGCCAAAACCACATCATCGACCTTGATGGTGCCGCTGCTGAGTTTGCCGTAGTGCAGGTACTTACCGCCCTTGTCCTTCTGAACATTGTTGACTTCGAAACGGCAGTTACCAACCAAAATAACACCGTGGTCAGCCACCTGGCCACCCATTTCGGCGTAGAAAGGTGTCTTATCCAGAACCAGAATGCCACTTTCGCCGCCGGCAATAGAGCCGGTTACTTCCTCACCAACGCAAACAGCCAAAACCTTTGCTTCGCAGTTGTTGACCTCATAACCCACAAACTCGGTAGGATTCTTATCCAGGCCCAGGTCGATACCGGCCCAGCCCAGGTCGCCCAGAGCCTTACGGGCTTCACGGGCGCGGATCTTATCCTCTTCTCTTTGACGGTTGAACTCGTCCATATCCAGGGTCATACCCTCATCCTCAACCATTTCAATGGTCAGGTCAATGGGGAAACCGTAGGTAGCAGACAGCAAGAATGCGTCAGCACCGGAGAAGACGGTCTTGCCTGCAGCCTTGTGCTCAGCGAGTTTGGTGTTGTAGATCTGCATGCCGGTGTCGATGGTACGGGCGAAGTTCTCTTCCTCAACCTTGACGACCTTGGTCACATAGTCAGCGCGCTCCCGCAGGTATGCGTAGTGGCTCTCGTTCTCCTGAACAACAGTCTCCACAACCTGGTACAGGAAAGGATGGTTCACGCCCAGGAGCTTGCCGTGACGGGCAGCCCGACGCAGCAGACGGCGCAGAACATAGCCGCGGCCTTCGTTGCTGGGCAGAACGCCGTCAGCGATCATGAAAGAGGATGCGCGAATGTGGTCGGTGATCACGCGCAGGCTCACATCGGTCTTGTAGCTCTGACCGTAGGAAGCGCCGGTGATCCGGGTCACATGGTTGGTAATGTTCATGACGGTGTCCACATCAAACAGAGAGTTCACATTCTGGCAGACAACAGCCAGACGCTCCAGACCCATGCCAGTATCGATGTTCTTCTGCACCAGCTCGGTGTAGTTGCCATTTCCGTCATTATCAAACTGGGAGAACACGTTGTTCCAGACTTCCATGAACCGGTCGCAATCGCAGCCGGGACGGCAGTCGGGCTTACCGCAGCCGAATTCCACGCCACGGTCATAGTGGATCTCAGAGCAAGGACCGCAGGGGCCTGCACCATGCTCCCAGAAGTTATCCTTCTTGCCCAGGCGGGTCATGCGCTCCTCGGGAACGCCGATCTCCTTGGTCCAGATATCCCATGCCTCATCATCATTTTCATAGACGGTGGGATACATTCTTTCAGGCTCCAGGCCAACCCACTCAGGGCTGGTCAGGAACTCCCAGCTCCAGCGCAGAGACTCCTTCTTGAAATAATCACCGAAGGAGAAGTTGCCCAGCATTTCAAAGTAAGTGCCGTGACGGGCGGTCTTACCGATGTTCTCGATATCGCCGGTACGGATGCACTTCTGGCAGGTGCAGACTCTGCGGCGGGGAGGCTCCACCTCACCCTTGAAGTAGGGCTTCATGGGGGCCATGCCGGAGTTGATCAGCAGCAGGGACTGATCGTTCTGAGGGATCAGGGAAAAGCTGGGCAGACGCAGGTGGCCCTTGCTTTCAAAAAAGCGCAGGAACATCTCCCGGAGTTCGTTTACGCCATAGGGTTTGTGACTCATGAATATTACCTCCAAATTTGTTCTGGGGGACGAAAAAAACGTCGCCCCTAATGATAGGGGCGACGTATGTCGCGGTACCACCCTAATTCGCCGCAAATGCGGCCTCTTAGCTGCTCTGTAACGGGAGCTCCCGTCCCGGTCATCCCGGGCGACCCGAAAGTGGCTGGCTAAGCATTCGCCGAGGGTTTCCACCATGTCCCTCTCTCTGAAGACTGCCGCTTAGCTTGGTTTCCGAATTGTCTTTACATATCAGCAGTATTTTACCACAAAAAGCGGAATTGTCAATGGTTTTTCAAACATTTTCTTGAAGCCATTGCTTCATTTGCAGGCGGCCTTCTTCTGTCATGGGAAAGGTATTCTCCCCTTCCATGGTGCTCTTTTCATAACAGAAAGGGCCGTGCCAAAACTGGGCAAAGATGGTGCTTTCTTCAAAATTGACTTCCTTTGGATTCAGCTTCACCACTTGGGGGACGATCCGAAATCGGAAGTCCCCCTTAGAACCGGTGAAGATGTTATCCATAGCGAAGGTGTGTAGGGTGGGCAGATAGATCTCGTTCATGATTAGCCTTCCACCAGTGCTTCCATCTCATCCAGCAGTTCGCCAAACAGCTGCAGAGCCTGGTCCACAGGCTCGGGGCTGGTCATGTCTACGCCAGCGCCCTTCAACAGGTCGATGGGGCTCTTGGAGCAACCGCCGGACAGGAAGCCCAGATAATCAGCAACAGCGCTTTCACCCTCAGAAAGGATCTTACGGGACAGGGCGATGGCTGCAGAGTAGCCGGTGGCATACTGGAAGACATAGTAGTTATAGAAAAAGTGAGGAATTCTTGCCCATTCCATAGCAATCTCGTCATCCACAACCATGTCGGGGCCAAAGTACATTTCGTTCAGACGACGGTACTCGGCACAGAGCACATCCGCAGTCAGGGTCTTGCCCTCGCCGATCATACGGCCGATATTCAGCTCGAACTCGGCAAACATGGTCTGGCGGAACAATGTGCCCTTGAACTGCTCCAGGAAATGGTTAATAAGCTGTGCCCGCTCCTTCTTGTCGGTGGTGTTGGCCAGCAGGTGCTCCATCAGCAGAGCCTCGTTGCAGGTAGAAGCCACCTCGGCAACGAAGATCACATAGTCTGCGTCCATGGGGTTCTGGGTCTTGTTAGACAGGTAAGAATGAAGGGCGTGACCCATCTCGTGGGCAAGCGTAAACTGATTATCCAGCGTGCCGTTGTAGTTCAGCAGGACATAGGGGTGGACGGATGCACCGGCAGAGTAAGCACCGCTGCGCTTGCCTGCGTTGGGGTACACATCGATCCAGCGGTTGTCAAAACCTTCCTTCAGAATCTTGCGGTACTCCTCACCCAGAGGTGCCAGGGAATCGTACACGGTCTGCTTTGCCTCGGCAAAAGGAATCCGCTTCTCGCCGTCAGCGAGCAGAGGTGCATAAACATCGTAGAAATGCAGCTCACTAAGGCCCAGCATCTTCTTGCGCAGGCGGACATAGCGGTGCATCTTGTCAAGATTCTTGTGGACAGCCTCGATGAGGTTCAGATAAACGGAGGTGGGCACTTCGGTACGGTTCAGCGCCGCATCTAAAGTGGACGGATACTTCCGGGCATCGGCGAAGAACTTCAGCTGCTTGCCCTGGGCATTCAAAATGGCAGCGGAGGTGTTCTTGAAATTGCGATAAGTGTGGTACAGGTTCTCGTAAGCACTCTTACGCAGTTCCCGGTCGGGGCTCATCTGGCAGGCAATGAAGGTGCTGTGGCTCAAAGGATGTGCCTTGCCGTCTGCGTCGATGGCATCGGGATAGGTCATATCCGCGTCGTTGAGCATTCCGAAAATGTCATCGGGTGCACGGGACATCTCACCTGCAGAAGCCAGGAGCTTTTCTTCCTCAGCAGACAGAATATGGGGCTTTAACCGACGGGCGCTGGTCAGGTAGCGGCGATAGCGCTCCAGGCCGGGGCATGCAGCATAGAAGCCTTCCAGCACATCATCAGGAATCGCCATGATCTCGGGAGTGGAGAAGCTTGCAGTAGCGTTCAGCATCACGATGGTGCTCATAAACTTGCCGGTCATTGCCTGGTATTTGGCATCCCGGGTATCCACATCGGCCTTGCGCATGCAGTAATTAGCAAGCAGGCTGCCCTTGACTTCCAGTTCTTCTTCCTGCTGCAGGTACTCCAACAGCTTCTGGGGATCCTTGCCCAGCAGTCCTGCATAGGTAGGGATTACATCCTTAACTGTGGCAAGCTTGGCCAGTTCTTCTTCCCAGACTTCGTCGGATGCAAACATATCCTCCGTTGCCCAGGTATCCTCTACAGGAATCTCGCAACGCTCGCGAATCTTATTCATTTCGTCCATAATTTACCTCCAAAAGAATTGATGGACTCATTATAGCATCTGCTATCATAAATTGCAATCTTGCTTTTTGCTTCATAATATGATAAATTACCCCCGGTGATAATATGAAAAAGCGACTCAGCGGCAGCATATTTCTGCTGCTTGCAACGATCATTTGGGGCTCGGCCTTTGTATCCCAGTCTGTGGGTATGGATCATATCGGCCCCTATACCTTCCAGGCCATTCGATGCGCTATGGCGGCATTGGGATTGCTGCCTTTCATTTGGCTGTTTGACCGCAAGAAACAGGACGGCAAAACATTTCTTTCCCGGTTTTGCGACAAGCGGCTGTGGCTGGCCGGCATCTGCTGCGCCATTCCACTTTGCGCTGCCGTCAATTTGCAGCAGGTAGCCCTGATTTGGACGGATGCCGGAAAAGCCGGTTTCCTGACTGCCATGTACATCCTGTTTGTGCCTATCTTAGGTCTGTTTATTAAGCGCCGCCCCTCCTCTATGATCCCGGTCTGCGTGGTGCTTGGCATGGTTGGTCTGTATTTCCTCAGCTGGAACGGTAACATGACCATTGCCACCGGCGACCTGCTGCTGCTCGGTTGTGCCGTGGCATTTGCGGTACAGATTCTCTTTGTAGATCATTTTGCACCCACGGTAGATCCCCTGCGCTTAAATTGCCTGCAGGCCGGTCTTTGCGGCATTGGATCAGCTATCATCATGTTCTGCACAGAAACACCAACAATGGACGGTATTGGGGCAGCCATGCTCCCTATGTACCACGCAGGCTTCCTTTCCATGGGCGCGGCATACTCCCTGCAAATTATCGGTCAAAAGCATTTGGATCCCGCCCCGGCATCGCTGATTATGAGCTTGGAGTCTGTGTTTGCGGCCATTTTCGGCTGGATAATTTTGAATGAACAGATGTCCGCAACGGAACTTTTGGGTTGCGTATTGGTATTCGCCGCGGTAATTCTTTCCCAAATTCCTATTAAGACGAAAAAAGCCTCCCCTGTGTAAGGGGAGGTGGGCAGGCACAAGCCTGCTCGGAGGGGTTGTAAAGTAAGACAATCCCTCAGTCTGCCCTTTCGGGCAGCCAGCTCCCTTTACACAAGGGAGCCTTTTTATACCTGTCGTACCAAATATCCGCAGGTAAAGGGAAAGAAGTCAACCTTTTTTGTACCTGTGTGAACAAAGCCGAAACTTTCGTACCACTTGCGAAGAACCTGATTTTCTTCCACAATGCCGATATTCATTACTTTGCAATTCTGCACCTTTGCGTATTGGAATGCATGCTGCAAAAGCTGTGCGCCGATGCCATTATGCCGATAGGCAGGCAGCACACATAAATTGTTTAACTCACACGCATTATTCTCCATCATCATAAGAGAATAATAACCAACAATTTGTCCATCCATCATATAGACAAACATAGGGCGTTTTTCGTGGAGAAAATGCCATTCAATGCGCATCTTATCCGTTGCAAATGCAGTGAATCTGGGTGCGTTCTCGGCAGTAATACCGAACTCATCCGCGACTGTTGCAAATGCTGCTCTGATGACATCAACACAAGCAGGGATGTCACTTCGTTCCATTTCGCGTATCATATATTATCCTCCTATTTTTGAGATTTTCAGAATCATAACACAGAGGATATTGGTTGTCAACACATTGCCGGTTGATAACGAAAAAGGAGTATGTTGCGTACAACATACTCCTTTTGTCATTTAGCAAGGTCTGCGGCGATGATCCGCTTCATGGCTTCGATGCCGACTTTGATCGCACCGGAGGTATCCTCCGTCATGGACATATCGAGGCCCGCCTTTTCCCGCTCCTGGTTCCAGATCACATGGAAGCAGCTACCGCACCGGACGCCCAGGGCCGCGGCCACAACGAACAGGGCGGCAGATTCCATTTCACTGGCCTTGACGCCCAGACGCTTCCAGCTTTCCCACTTCTGCAGCAGGTCGTAGTATACAGGGGACTTCTCAGGGCTATGCTGGCCGTAAAAAGCGTCCTTGCACTGGACAACACCCACATGGGTACCAAATCCCAAGTCCTGAGAGGCGGCCTTCAGAGCAGCGGTAATGTCAAAGTCTGCAACCGCGGGGAATTCAATAGGGGCATACTCCAAAGAGGTATGCTCATAACGAATTGCGCCGCTGGCCACCACCACATCGCCGGGGCAGACATCCAAAGCGATGCCGCCGCAGGTACCGATGCGAATGAAGGTATCCGCGCCAATGGCTGCTAACTCTTCCATAGCAATAGATGCAGAGGGGCCGCCGATGCCGGTGGAGCAAACGGAGACCTTCTGGCCCAGCAGCGTGCCGGTGTAAATATTGTACTCCCGGTTCATGCCGATATGTACAGGGTTATCAAACAGCGCAGCAATGCTCTCGCAGCGGCCGGGGTCGCCGGGTAAAAATACATAACGGCCTACATCGCCGGGTACACAGTGGATGTGAAATTGTCTGCCGGTATCCTGCATAAAAGGATCCCTCCAATTCAAAAGATGGGTTGATTATAGCATAATTTGAAACATTTTGCAAGCTGTGTCTCAGAACAAGCTGACCTGGCTGGTGTCCGGCAGGTCGCCGAAGGCACCGGCCTCTTTCAGCATTTGAATGTGGGTCTTGGAAACCTTGGGGCAGGCAGCGGAGAACTCCTCAACAGACAGGAACTGCCTACCCTTTCTGCCCTCCATGATATCCCAAGCCGCGCTTTCGCCCAAACCTGAAATAGACACAAAAGGCGGCAGAAGCTTGCCGTCCTTGATCAGGAATTTGGTGGCATGGCTCTCATAAATATCGATGGGCAGGAACTCAAAGCCCCGGAGATAATACTCATAGACCACTTCCAGGGTAGTCAGCAGGTCTTCGTCCTTGGCAGTGGCATCGTCGTTGCCGTCGATGGCGGCGATGTGGGCATTGACGGTATCCATACCCTGGGTCATCATCACCGCGTCAAAACCGCCCTTTTGGCTTCTGCGGTAGAAATAGGCCGCGTAAAAAGCCAGGGGATGATACACCTTAAACCAGGCGATGCGGAAAGCCATCATAACGTAGGCAACCGCGTGGGCCTTGGGGAACAGATACTTGATCTTCTTGCAAGAAGTGATATACCAATCCGGCACGCCGGCGGCTTTCATTTCCTCCTCCGCGCCATCGGGCAGGCCTCTGCCCTTACGGACAGATTCCATGATCTTAAACGCCCTCTTCTCCGGCAAGCCACAAGAGATCAGGTAGATCATAATATCGTCACGACAGCCGATGGTGCCGTCCACGGTGGTAGTCTTGGAGGTGATCAGATCCTTGGCGTTACCCAGCCACACATCGGTGCCATGAGTATAGCCGGAGATCCGCACCAGGAAGTCGAACTTGGTGGGCATGGTATCCAGCAATACTTCACGGGTAAACCGGGTGTTAAATTCGGGAACGGCAACTGCGCCTGTAGGACCTAGCAAGGGATCATTTTCATAGCCCAGCACCTTGGAGGAAGTAAAGATGGACATGGTATTCTTATCGTCCAGGGGTATGGTTTTGGCATCCACACCGGTCATATCCTCCATCATACGGATCATGGTGGGGTCGTCATGGCCCAGCATATCCAGCTTCAGGAGGTTTTCCTCCATGGAGTGGTATTCAAAATGGGTGGTGATCTGGTCGGAGTCCTCCGCATCAGCCGGGTGCTGCACCGGGCAGAAATCCCAAATCTCATTTTCCTGGGGAATGACCACCAGACCGCCGGGGTGCTGACCGGTGGTGCGCCGCACGCCCACGCAGCCGCTGGCAAGGCGGTTCATTTCCGCCGCACCGGCGGATTTGCCGTGCTCTTCCATGTACTTCTTCACATAGCCGAAAGCCGTCTTTTCTGCCACCGTACCGATGGTTCCTGCCCGGAAAACATGGGATTTTCCGAACATTTCGATACAGTATGCGTGGGCATTGGCCTGATATTCACCGGAGAAGTTCAGGTCGATATCCGGCACTTTATCACCGCCGAAGCCAAGGAATGTTTCGAAGGGAATGTTAAAGCCATCCTTTTCCAGCTGGGTTCCGCACTTAGGGCAAACCGCATCCGGCAAGTCCGCGCCGCAGTTAAAGCCCTTTGGTACATCCAGGATGGTATGCTTACAGGAAGGGTTGGGACAGCGGTAGTGGGGCGGGAAGGAATTAACCTCCGTGATACCGGACATATAGGCAACGATGGACGAACCAACAGATCCACGGGAGCCGACCAGGTAGCCGTGCTCCAGGGAATTCTGAACCAACTTCTGGGCGGACATATAGATCACGTCGTAGTGACTGGAGATGATGTCATTGAGCTCTGTTTCTACACGCTTGACCATCAGTTCCGGCGGATTTTCACCGTAGAGCCGGTGAAATTTGGTGTAGACCAGGTTTTTCAGATCCTCCACCGAGTTTTCAATACTGGGGGCGAACAGATTGTGGGGCACGGGGCGGACATTTTCGCACATATCGGCAATGAGGTTGGTATTGGTGACGACAACCTCATAGGCCTTTTCTTCGCCCAGGTAGGCAAATTCCTTCAGCATTTCGTCGGTGGTGCGGAAATACAAGGGATTATCCTTATCCGCGTCCTCGAAACCTTTGGTCGCCAGCAGAATGTGGCGGAAGATTTCGTCCTCCGGGTTTAGGAAGTGGACATCACCGGTAGCGACAACAGGCTTGCCTAATGCTTCACCAAGCCGAACAACAATGCGGTTATATTCACGCAGCTGCTCTTCATCCTTGGCTAAGCCCTTTTCCAGCATAAACCGGTTGTTTGAAAGAGGCTGAATCTCCAGGAAATCGTAGAAAGAAGCGATCCGCCTCAGTTCATCCTCATTCTTTCCTTCCAAAATTGCCTGGAACAGCTCGCCGGCCTCACAGGCAGAGCCGATAATTAACCCCTCCCGAAGCTCCATCAGTAGAGATTTAGGCATTCTGGGAGTCTTTTTGAAGTATTCCAGGTTAGAATCCGAAATCAGGTGGTAAAGATTTCGCAGACCCTGCTGGTTCTTTGCAAAAACCAGGATATGGTACGGTCTTGCAGAGAAGATCACACCCTTGGCTCGTTTTCTACCAAGCCCCAGGTTGACCTGCTGGATAGTGGAAAAGCCCTTCTCTTCCAGCATTTTCATGAATTTTGCCATGATCTGACCACAGATATTGGCATCATCCGCTGCTCGATGATGGTTAAAGCCCGGCAGCTTCAAAGCTTTGGCAATCACATCAAGCTTAAATTTATTCATTTGTGGCATCAGCTGCTGAGAAAGGGACAGGGTATCCACAGAAGTCAGTTCATACGTAATCCCCTGTTCCCGGCAGGCAGCCCGGATAAAGGATGTATCGAATTTCGCATTATGGGCAACCACCACACGGCCGCCTACAAACTGAAGGAACTGGGGCAGGACTTCCTCGATCTTTGGAGCACCCACCAGCATATTATCAGTAATGCCGGTCAGTTCCACGATCTTCTGCTCCAGCTTTCGACCGGGATCCACAAAGGTCTGGAAACGCTCTGTTTCCTTGCCATCCCGAAATAAAACTGCGCCGATTTCGATAATTCGGTCATTATCCGCGGACAAACCGGTGGTTTCCAGGTCGAATGCAACATATTCCCCGTCAAAGGGCGTATCCTGCTGACCAACCACGATCTCACGGCCCTCCACGTCGTTTACGAAGTAGCCTTCGCAGCCGTAAAGAACCTTGATCGTCTCGTCCGTACCTGCGACCTTTGCAGCGCCCTTGCCCTCCACAGCATGCATGGCATCTGGAAAAGAGTGGGCGCAACCATGATCGGTGATAGCAACAGCCCGGTGCCCCCAAGCAGCCGCCTGCTTGACCGCTGCCTTGGTATCGGTCAGAGCATCCATGCTGCTCATGGTGGTATGCAGATGCAGCTCTACACGCTTCATGCCGTCGGCGGTGTCCTTCCGCTTAGGCATGGAACCAGGCATCACCGCATAGGGCTTCAAAACAATCTCATTGTCATATTTATCCATAGAAAGATCGCCCCGGATCCGTACCACAGAACCGACGCTGATCTGCTCCAGCAAGGGCTTTGCCTTGGTATTTTCCATAAAGCTTTTGACACGGACAGAACCGGTATGATCCGTCACATCAAAGCTGATGACCCAGGCATTGCGCTTTTTCAGTTCACGATGGTCAACAGCAAAGACCCGGCCTTCAACAATAACACCGCCCATATCCAGCTGCAAGTCTTTCATGGGGGTTGTATCGCCCTTAAAGGGCTTGCCGAAAATGGCATCACTGACAGGTGTGGCTTCCTGCTTGGCAGCTTTCGGCGCTGGTGCAGCAGGCATCGGAATCTGCACCAACTGATCCTGACGCAGCTTCTCCATGGCCTCAAAGAGGGCTTTTCCCTCTAAAGCCTGGCCTGCCTCGATGCGAATGTCCACCTTGGTACTAAAGCGTCTACTCAATTCTCTGCGAATTACAGGAATTGCTTCTTCCAGCACCTGCTTGCCGTTACCCAACAAGCGGATCACAAGGGTATTTTCCTCCCAATCCCAGCTTGCACCGGCCAATGAGCCACGGGTCATAGAGTTCTCCCGGACAAACATAGCAAGCAGTTCTTCTTTTTCGACGCAAAACAGCTGATCTGCCGGGAATACAATGGAAATACCCAACTGCCGCAGGCCGTATATACCGCAAACCTCCAAACTGATCTGATCCAACTGCCTCTGAGGTATGTAAACAGGACACTCCAAAGATACATCCACGATGCGAAGCTGCGGATCTAAATCTGCAGCACAAATGACCGCCTGAGAAAGCGCGCTTTTCAGCGGCTCAGGCGGGTCATAGTCCGAAAACATATTCAAGAATAACGTTTTCTCTTTCATGGGACTCCTTAGAGTGCTTCAATTCTTCTTAACAGTGCATCCAAAAGTTGATCGTAGGGCAGTTTTTCCACCTGTACACCCTTTTCAAAGATCATACCGAATCCATCACCGCCGGCAATGCCGATGTCGGCTTCCCGGGCTTCACCGGGGCCGTTAACGATGCAACCCATAACCGCGACAGTGATGGGCTTTTGGCAGTCCTTCAATGCTTTATCCACCCGGTTTACCAGACCGATCAGATCGATTTGGGTACGCCCGCAGGTAGGACAGGAAATGATATTCACACCTTCCTTGCGCAGACCTGCAGCCTTCAGAATATCCTTTGCGGCATACACTTCCTGCACCGGATCGTCAGTGAGGCTGACACGGATGGTATCGCCGATGCCGTCCAAAAGCAATGCGCCGATGCCCATTGCAGATTTGATCATGCCCATTTTCACAGGGCCGGTCTCCGTCACACCGATGTGCAAGGGGTAATCGCATTTGCTGCGGAACAGACGGGCCGCTGCCACCATGGTAGGCACAGTGGAGGATTTCATAGACAGACACGTATCATAAAAACCGTGTTTTTCCAACAGTTCCAGGTGCTCAAAAGCACTCTCCACCAATGCTTCTGCCGTGGGATGGCCATACTTTTCCAACAGCCGTTTATCCAGACTACCTCCGTTGACACCAATGCGGATGGGAATATTCTTGTCTTTGCAAACATCTACAACCGCCTTGACCCGATCTTCACCGCCGATGTTGCCGGGGTTGATGCGGATCTTGGAAGCGCCGCCTTCGGCAGCGGCGATAGCCAGCTTATAGTCAAAATGGATGTCCGCTACAAGGGGCAATTCACTTTCCTTGCAGATCTCCGCAAAGCCACGGGCGGCCTCCATATTTTGAACGGACAGCCGGGCAATCTGACAGCCGGCGGTCTTCAGCGCACAGATCTGTGCTAGAGAGCCTGCTACATCCGTAGTTTTGGTATTGAGCATGGATTGGATAACCACCGGAGCACCGCCGCCGATGGCTACATTTCCAACATGAATCTGTCTGGTCATACACTTACCTCGTTACAATGGTAAATACGTCCTTGAAAAGGATCACCGCCATGAGTATCAGCAGCAGAATCATGCCGGCTGCATGGAGGTAGCCTTCGTACTTGGGGTCAATCTTCTTTCTTGTGATTTTTTCAACCGCAGTGGTCAAAAGCAAACCAACCACCCGACCGCCGTCCAAGGCAGGGATGGGCAGCAGGTTCATCACAGCCAGGTTAATAGCCAAAAATGCACCGTAATAGAGCATATTCAGCAGTGCGTCGGTCCACTCTTCCGATGCGTCAGCAACCTGAGACATCTGATCCACAATCATCACCGGGCCGCCCATATCCTGCAGTCCTACCTGACCGGACAGCAGCATCTGCAGGCTCAGCCGCACGATACGGACCGTATCAATCGTCTGATACCAAGCATACTTGAGCTTCATGCCAAAGGTAGCATCCGCTATGGTGAAATTCATGCCCAGCATCTGGCGAGAATTTCCCTCGTCATCCGTCACCTCGTGGCGTTCCAGGTAAAAATCATTCAATGTGACCTTCTTGCCGTCACGCTCAACGACGATATCATGGTAGTCACCGGGATTTAAGGCAAGGATGGTAGCAAAATCGGACTGGACATAGATCTTCTCCCCGTCCACCTCCAGAATCGTATCTCCCGGCTGCAGGCCATCCGCGCCATTGACGGTACTGTAAGACTCAAAACCGCTGATTACCGGCAGAACGACCTGCTGCACGGGCATAAAGACGATGCACATCAGCAGAATTCCGGTGATGAAATTCATGCCGGAACCGGCAACCAGGATGATCAGCCGCTTCCACCAGGCTGCTTTCTGAAAGGATCTGGGATTCTCCGTATCGGAATCCTCGCCTTCCATGGCACAGTAGCCGCCGATGGGGATGCACCGAATGGAATATAGAGTCTCCCCTTTTTGCTTTTTCCAAATTGCCGGGCCCATGAACAGGGAAAACTCATTGACCTGCACTCCGGACGCTTTGGCTGCCAGAAAATGTCCCAGCTCATGGACAAAAATCAGTACACTAAATAGTAAAATCGCAAAGATAATGCTCATAGAAATCCTCGTTTCAAATTACTGTTTGCCGGGCTACATAGTCCCGGGCCAGGCGATCAGCCTCCAAAATCTGCTCCAAGGTGGGCTTCTCGATAAACGGAACTGCATCCACTGCGCCCTTAACCAGCCGGTAGATATCGTAAAAACCAATCTTGTCCTCCAGGAACAGAGCTACAGCGGCTTCATTGGCGCCATTCATCACCGGGCAGGCCGTACCGCCCAATTTGGCGCAATAGCGTGCCAATGCTAGACACGGAAACGCCTCCAAATCCGGCTGGCTGAAGGTCAGTGCCCCACAGGTAGTCAGATCCAGCTTATCCACCGGGCATTCAATCCGGGCAGGATACGTCAGCGCCAACTGAATGGGCAGGCGCATATCCGGTGTGCCCAGCTGCGCCATCACCGCACCGTCCACACATTCCACAAGGCTGTGGACAATGCTCTGGCGATGGATTACCACATCCACCTGTTCCAAAGGCAGGCGGTAAAGCCGCATGGCCTCGATGACCTCCAGGCCTTTGTTCATTAGTGTAGCACAGTCAATGGTAATTTTTGCACCCATCTTCCAGTTGGGGTGCTTCAAGGCATCTGCCTTGGTCACCTGTTGCAGCTGCTCCTTATTCATGCCAAAAAACGGACCGCCGGAGCAGGTCAGAATCAGCCGTTGGATCTCCTTGTGATCCTTTACGCCCATCAGGCACTGGAAAATGGCAGAATGCTCCGAATCCACAGGGATGATCTCGGTGCCGTAATTCTCCGCTTCCGCCATCACCAGATCACCGGCGCAGACCAAGGTTTCCTTATTGGCAAGACCGATCCGCTTTCCGGCGTGAATAGCTGCCAGGGTGGGCTTCAAGCCCAGCATGCCAACCACAGCGGTGATCACACAATCGGCGCTTTCCATGGTTGCCGCTTCGATCAGGCCCTCCTCGCCCCAAGAAACCCGGATAGGCAGATCCTTGATTTTCTCTTTCAGCTCCAATGCTGCCTGCTCCGTTGCCATGACGGCAAGTATCGGCTGAAACTGGCGGCATTGCTCCGCCATCCGATCAACGCTCGTACCTGCGGTCAAAGCCGCAACCCGAATGGGCATGCGGCTGATGATATCCAAGCTTTGCCGGCCGATAGAGCCGGTAGAACCGAGAATGCTGACACAAGTAACCATTATTTCACCACCACAGGGAACCAATGCAGCAGCAACTCAATGAGGGGTGCTACCACAATGATGGAATCAAACCGATCCAGCACACCGCCGTGACCGGGAATCAAATTGCCGTAATCCTTAATGCCGGTCTGGCGCTTGATGACGGAGAAGCAAAGGTCACCAAATACACCGGCCAAAGCACCGGCAAGACCGTAAATGGCGGCATGCAAGTAATTGACCCGGAAGCCAAAACCGAACTGCAGCACAACTACGTACACGATCATGCCCACCACACCGGCTGTCAGACCGCCAAAAAAGCCTTCCCAGCTTTTCTTTGGGCTGATGACCGGTGCCATTTTATGTTTGCCGATAGCGCAGCCCACAAAGTATGCACCGCTGTCAGACATAAATGCAACCACAAAGGGAATCAGAATAAAATATCTGCCGTTAAAGGCAGTACCGATGCGTACCAGGCTGGAAAGCATATAGGGAATCACCAGACCGCCAAATACGCTCACGGCCAGCTTATCAAAGCCCAGTGTCAGCCTGGAGAGCATCATTTCCATAAACAGCAGGCAGAAAAATACCAATAATCCCGCCTTGCCCAAGGTTGCATCGCAGCCCATATAGCACCAAACAGGGACCAGTGCAGCTACGACAACCGTATAGACCAAAGGCCGGACCTTGCGGACAAAGCCTGTTCCCCACAGCAACTCATAGGCACCAATGCCACAGACAGCGCTAAACAAAACCACAGTCCAAATAGTAGGAGCAAGAAGTAAAACGATCAACAGCAGCGGCAGCAATACAACGGCTGCAATGATGCGCATTTTCATATCAAACGCCTCCAAACCGGCGATTACGCCGGTGGTATTCTTCAATGGCGCTGTCCAAGTCCTCAGGACCAAAGTCAGGCCACAGAACATTCATATACACAAATTCGGAATACACCGTCTGCCAGGGCAGAAAATTGCTGGTACGCAGTTCACCGGAAGGACGGATCACCAGCTCCGGATCCGGCACGCCGGCAGAATCCAGGTATAGGCTAAACATATCCTCAGTCAGTGCATCCGCATCGCACTTGCCGGCTAAAACATCCGCGGCATAGCGACGCACAGCCCGGACGATCTCGTCCCGGCCGCCGTAATTCAAGCAGAAATTCACCTGCACCTCATCAAATTCAGAGGACTTCTCCTGGGCTTCCAGGCACAGCTTCTGCAGGTCGGGGCTCAACCGGCTCAAATCGCCGAAGAAGCGAAAGCGGACATGGTTTTTCTGCATGTCCCGAAGGGCTTCCTTCAGATAAGCCGCCAGCAGCTTCATAATGCCGCCGACTTCTTCTTCCGACCGACGCCAATTCTCTGTAGAAAAGGCGTACACCGTTAAATACTCCACGCCCAAAGTGCGGCAGTAATTGGCAGTCCGGCGGAAGGCTTCCGCACCGGCTTTATGACCGGCAGTCCGGGGCAATCCCCTCTTTTTGGCCCAGCGGCCGTTGCCGTCCATGATGATGGCAATGTGCCGGGGCGGTGCTAATTTCTCAATTTGCGACATAGTAACCTCATTGACAGAGCATTGGGGGCGAATACCGCCCCCAATGACATGTTCTCGCCATTAGATGGCCATCAGTTCCTTTTCCTTGGCTGCAGTGGCATCGTCCACCTTCTTGATGAACTTATCCAGCATATCCTGCAGATCCTTTTCAGCCTTCTTCTGATCGTCTTCGGTGATCTCGTTGTTCTTCTTCAGCTTCTTGACATAGTCCATGCCGTCACGGCGGATATTACGCATAGCGACCTTAGCATCCTCCGCGTACTTCTTGACCTGCTTGGTCAGTTCCTTACGGCGCTCCTCAGTCAGCTGGGGGAACACCAGACGGATGACACGGCCATCGTTCTGGGGGTTAATGCCCAGGTCGGAAACCTGGATAGCCTTCTGAATATCCTTCAGCAGCTTGGTATCCCAGGGCTGGATCACCAGGGTACGGGCATCGGGAGAGGAAATGGTGGCAACACCGTTCAGAGGTGTTTCACTGCCATAGTATTCCACACTGATGCGGTCCAGAACCTTGGCATTGGCACGGCCTGCACGGACAGCACCGAAGTTGTCAGCCAGTACATCCAGGGTCTTTTCCATTTTTCTGCTGAAATCCTTAAAATCCACGTTCATTTATTCTTCCTCCTCAAAACTGTTTTTGACGGTTGTTCCGATTTCTTCACCGCGAACCACGCGGATAATGCTGTTTTCTTCAGCCAGACCGAAGCAGACCAGGGTCATGTTATTGTCCATAGCCAGGGTCATGGCGGTGGAGTCTGTTGCCTTCAGGTGGCGCTCCAGCACATCGTCGTAAGTCAGACGGGTATAGCGAATGGCATTCTTGTCCACATTGGGGTCAGCGGAGTAGATGGCGTCCACATTCTTTGCCATCAAAATGGCATCGGCCTCGATCTCCACGCCACGGAGCACAACGCCGGTATCGGTGGAGAAATAGGGGTTGCCTGTGCCGGCAGCGAAGATGACCACCTTACCCTCGTTCAGATAGCGATCGGCAGTATCGCGGGTAAAATACTCACAGAACTTGTTCATCTCCACCGCGCTAAGTACCCGGGCATCCACACCGTGCTTTTCCAAAGCATCGGCAACAGCGATGGAGTTCATCACAGTGCCCAGCATGCCCATGGCATCGGCATGGGAGCGCTGCATCTTGTCAGCACCGTCCTTCACACCACGCCAGAAGTTGCCGGCGCCCACCATCAGGCCCACCTGGACACCCATGTCCACGCACTGCTTAATGGCATCGCAAACGCCATGGATCACATCGAAATCCAGTCCCCGGCGCTGATCGCCTGCAAGGGCTTCTCCGCTGACTTTCAGCATGATTCTTTTGTATTTGATCTGGTTCAAAACGAATCTCCCCTTCTATGTATTTCATATTCTATCCTATTTTAATATAAGATTGTCAAAATGACAACAACAATTTTCGTATTTCTTGATTCGTTTTTCATTTTTTTACAAATTCGTAAAAGGTGGCAGGCTTATTGATTTTGTTCGCAAATCTCCTGTTGCAATTTTCCATTCTTTGGGGTATAATCACATATTATCGCAATTTAGCAAAGGAAGGTTCAAAAGATGGCTGAAATTACCGAAAGCAAAAACTTCATCCACGCTTTTATTGAAGAAGATATCGCCGAGGGCGGCCGGTTTGCCGGCAAGACCGTGCACACCCGCTTTCCGCCCGAGCCCAACGGCTACCTGCACATCGGCCACTGCAAGGCTCTGACCATTGACTTTTCCACCGCAGAGAAGTTCGGCGGCCTGTGCAATCTCCGGATGGACGACACCAACCCCACCAAGGAAGATGTGGAGTTCGTCGAGGCCATCAAGGAGGATATCCACTGGCTGGGCTTTGACTGGGGCGACAGATTCTTCTACGGCTCCGACTATTTTGAAAAGGACTACGAGTATGCTGTGGAGCTGATCAAAAAGGGTCTTGCTTACGTCTGCGAGCTGACCCCCGAGCAGTTCAAGGAGTATCGGGGCGACACCAACACCCCTGCCACTTCCCCCTACCGTGACAGACCCATTGAGGAAAGCCTGGATCTGTTCGCCCGGATGCGTGCTGGCGAATTCCCTGACAATGCCAAGACCCTGCGGGCCAAAATTGACCTTGCCTCCGGCAACTTTAACATGCGTGACCCGGTCATTTACCGTATTCGTCACATGCATCATCACCGCCAGGGTGACAAGTGGTGCATCTATCCCATGTACGACTTTGCCCACCCCATTCAGGACGCTCTGGAGGGCATCACCCACAGCCTGTGCTCCCTGGAGTTCGAGAACCACAGACCCCTTTACAACTGGGTCGTGGAAAATGTGTCCGTGCCCAACCGTCCCCGGCAGATCGAGTTTGCCCGTATGGGTCTGGACCACACCGTCATGTCCAAGCGAAAGCTCAGAGCCCTGGTTGAAAACGGTCATGTTTCCGGCTGGGACGATCCCCGTATGCCCACCCTGTGCGGTCTGCGCCGCCGTGGCTATACTCCCAAGTCCATCCGCAATTTCTGTGAACGCGTAGGCGTTGCCAAGAGCCCCAGCACCATTGAGTACGGCTTCCTGGAGTACTGCCTCCGGGAGGACTTAAACGAGATCGCACAGCGCGTTATGGCGGTTCTGAAGCCCATCAAGCTGACCATTACCAACTATCCTGAGGGCAAGTCCGAAACCGTTACCGTTGAGAACAACCCCAACCGTCCCGAGGACGGCACCAGAGAGGTCAGCTTCTCCCGGGATCTGTGGATCGAAGCAGACGATTTCCTGGCTGAGCCCATCCCGAAGTACAAGCGCCTGTTCCCGGGCGGTCCCGAGTGCCGCCTGAAGGGTGCATACCTGATCACCTGCACCGGCTGCGTCACCGACGAAAACGGTAATGTGGTGGAAGTCCTGGCTACCTATGACCCCGAGTCCCGCGGCGGCGATCCTGCCGACGGCCGGAAGGTCAAGGGCGCAACCATCCATTGGGTGGATGCCAACAACTGCTGCGAAGCTGAGGTCCGTCAGTACGACAACCTGTTCGACGATCCGGAGCCCGATGCCGCCGGCAAGGACTTTATGGCCTGCATGAATCCCCATTCTCTGGAGATCCTCACCGGCTGTAAGGTGGAAAAGAGCCTGGCTGATGCCAAGGCTCCCGCTTCCTATCAGTTCATGCGCCTGGGCTACTTCTGCCCCGACAGCAAGGATTGCACCCCCGAGCATCTTGTGTTCAACCGCTCCGTCAGCCTGAAGGACAGCTTCAAGCCCGGCAAATAAATCTTTCTCCCGCTGCATCTCGCAGCGGGAGTTCTCAAATGGTGATTCTATGAAAAAAGCACTCCCCTACATACTCTATTCCCTTATCATCCTTGTGGCCGCCGGTCTGCTGATCTATCAAGGCGTTGTAGAGAATAATCTTGAAACTGGCGATCTGGTGAAGGGTCTTCTTGTCATCATTGCAGCAATTATGGGTATGCTTCGCCCCAAACGCCGCCGAAGTATGAGCAACAAAAAAGCGCTGTACCAAAAAGCCTATGGTGATTTCATACAGAACGCATTTTATGATGACCCCAAGCTGGAAAAGAAATTTTACAAAGCTGTTGATGACTACAATTTTGACCGGTATGCTGCCGGTATCGATAAGTTAACCAAGCTTCGCAAGGAATGTCAGCGCACAGCAGATATTTTTGCGGTCACCGTGTTCATGGCATTGTGCTGTGACGGGATTCAGGCATACGAAGAAGCTGTAAAGCATTATGAAGATGCGGCACGAATCCGTGAAAATGCCACCCTTCACTCCAACGCGGGCCTTTGCCTTATGCGCATGGGGCGCTTAGAGGAAGCGGAAGAATCCTTCCACCGTTCCCTCCGCATCAACGAAAAGAATGCCTTTGCATGGAACAACCTTGCTTCCCTGTATTTCAAGCAGGGCGATTACGAGCAGGCTTTGGAATATGCAGAAACAGCCCTGGAGCATAACGCACAGATGCCCCAAGCCCTTGGCTGTGCCGCCATCTGCTGCGGCCTGCTGGATGATGACGAAGGCTACCGAAAGTATTACCGTCAAGCTGTCAGCGCTGGGTATGACGGCAATAAAATCAAAAACAACCTTGCATATTTAAACCCTGGCATATATGAATCCTGATTCACAAAAGAACTCCGTACTGAATAGCAGTACGGAGTTTCCTTATTTCTTGATTTGGGCTTGCAGATGCATGGACAGCACCGCCAGTGAGGTTGCCATATTTTCGTTCTGCACAAGGATATTTGCAGGCACTTCCAGATGGGTAGGCGCAAAGTTCCAGATCGCCTTGATGCCGCAGGCGATGAGCCGGTCACAGACCTCCTGGGCATAGACTGCAGGAACAGTAATGATGGCCATCAGCACCTTGTTTGCCTTAAAGAAGCTCTCCAGCTGATCCATGGGATAAATGGGCGTTCCCTCTTCACATTTTTCAGCCATGGGCTTTACATCAAAGGCCGCTAGGATGTTCAGACCGTAGGCTTCAAAGCCGCTGTAACCAAGCAGAGCCTGACCCAGCTTACCGGCACCGATCAGCACCGCATCAGTAGTATTGTCATAGCCCAAAAACTGCTCGATATCGTCTATAAGCGCCAGCCGCTTGTAGCCGATCTTAGGGCGACCACCGTCGGAAACCATAGCGAGGTCTTTCCGCACTTGCACCTCGCCCATGCCCAATGCGTTGGCCAAAGCTGTAGCGGAAATATAGGGAGATGCGGTATCATTCAGGGTCTTCAAATATGCCAGGTAACCCGGAAGCCGCTTCAATACGGACTTAGAAATTTCCTTGCGTTCCATAACTTCCTCCATTTATCGATAAAAAAGAATATCGATACACTTTTTTATCGATTATACCAGTAGTTTCCAGGAAAAGCAAGTCCTATTTACGCACAGCTGGTTTGGCGGATAAATTCTTTCCGCAACCGCAGCATAATTCGTTTCTCTAACCGGGATATGTAAGATTGGGAAATACCCATTTTTTCTGCCACCTCTTTTTGCGTCAGCTCCTTGTGCCCGTATAAACCGTAGCGCATCAGCACGATTTCCCGTTCTCTTGGCGGCAGCTCCGACAGCGCCTGGCGCAACACGCACAGATCTACATCGTCTTCCAGTGGCCGCAGGATCATGTCCTCATCTGTTCCCAAAATATCGGATAGCAGCAATTCATTTCCGTCATAGTCCATATTGATGGGCTCATCCAGGGAAACCTCCGCCTTTTGGCAGGAGATTTTCCGAATATGCATCAAAATCTCATTTTCAATACACCGCGATGCATAGGTAGCAAGCTTAATATTCTTGTCCAGGCGGTAGGTACTGATCGCCTTAATGAGCCCAATCGTACCGATAGAAATCAGGTCTTCCAGGTTCACACCTGTGTTCTCAAACCGCCGGGCAATATATACCACCAGCCGCAGATTGTGTTCAATGAGCAGGCTCTTTGCTGTCTCGTCCCCCTGCTCCAGGCGCTGCAATGCATCTGTTTCATCCTGTCCTTTTAACGGCGGCGGAAGCACATCGCTGCCGCCGATGTAGAAGATCGGCTGCTGCGGAAGCAATCTCAACCGATCCAGAAATGCCCACAATTTTTCCATCATAATACCCCTCCTACCAGTGCCTGATACGATTTTTCCTCGCATAAAACATTCGGTGCAAAAGCAACCAGCTTCCCTGCTTGCCGACCGCCGATCCACACCGCATCCATATTCAGTGCCAACAGCATGCCGCTCCCCTGTCCTACCGAACGATACGGAATCAGCCGAGCGCCGGATAAATTGCCGCTTTGCAATGCCATGACTGGGTCTTTGAGTTGTGCATCCGTCAGCCCGATAAGGCTCTGACCCACATCCGCTCCCAGCAGTAAAATCTGCTGCCCGGTCAGCGGATCTCTCAGCAGATTCCCGGTGTCCAGCAGTGCTGTGACTGCCATTCGCTTTCCCCGGTAGTGCAGCACCACATGCACACGACGGGTCTGTCCTACCGGCTCCCGAAAACCGGTGAAGCACAAAATGCATACCACCGCTGCCGACGCAATGATTCCCCAGAAGCCGCATTTTCCGATTCCCAGGGCAACGCCTCCCAAGGCCATACTCAAAAACACAAACACAATACCACGGCGCAAACCGCTGACTGACGCGCCAAAGGCAATCACCGACATCAAAAGAAGTATCACGATTCGCCACAGCATATTTCCCATGAAGCCCATCCCAGGCAAAAGGCATAGCACCCCGTATATGCTGCCCAGAGCAGTAGCAGGCAGAACGCGTTTCCAGGAGGATGTGAATCCGGACAGCCGATTTGTTCCCAACAGCAGGCAAAGATCCACAGCAAAGTTCAGAATGATCGCCAGATCCGCATATACTACCATGCCGGCCACCTCCCATGCCGTTAGTATAGCCTCATCGGCAGAAGAAGTCGGTCGCATTCTCTTGTCCATTCTGGCGCAAATTCAGCCCAACACCGCCCAAATGACCCATAGCACGGGTATGTCCGTAAAAAAACGGCAGCTGATATCATCAGCTGCCGTTTGATTCTGTCGAGGATTCCGGGTGTACTACCTGCCGGATATTTTTCTCTGCCTTAAACCTTGCCACCATGATCTCATGGCCGCAACCCAAGCACCGCAGTCGAAAATCCGCGCCGGTCCGTAATACCAACCAGCGCTTTTCGCCGCAGGGATGTGTCTTTTTCATGTGGAGAATATCTCCCAGACGAATATCCATAGTACCTCCTGTCATACCGGCAACAGCCGGCGCGTAACATACTGTGTGAAGGGGGAATTGCTATGCTTCCATACGCACCCGAAGGATTCTTTCTGTCAACACCCACACGAGAGGCTTTGCAGCGCGGTGTAGAACAGGGAGATATCTTCCAGGCTATGTGCACAAAATGTGACGAGTTTCACAATCTACATGTAGATTTGGGGTTTTGCAAGGGGATCATTCCCCGGGAGGAAACAGCCATCGGTATTACCGAGGGTACAACCAGGGAATACGCCATCTTGTCCCGGGTGGGAAAGCCGGTCAGTTTTCAGGTTTTGGGCTTTGACCAGGCAGGCAATGCGCTTCTTTCCCGACGCAGTGCCCAGGCTGACGCCAAAAGCTATTTTATGAGCGCACTCCGCGCCGGGGATATTGTACCGGCGGTAGTGCAGAACCCCTCGGATTTCGGTGTTTTCTGTGATATTGGCTGCGGTATCACAGCCATGATGCGCATCGACCGCTGCTGCATTTCCCGGTTACGAAGTACAGCAGATCATTATTTCATCGGGCAAAAAATTTACGCTGTGATCTATGCAATCGATGACGACACCGGATTCATCCACTTAACCGGCCGGGAGTTGCTTGGAACCTGGGAAGAAAATGCCAACGAATTCCGTTCCGGGCAAACCGTATCCGGCACAGTACGCAGCGTCATGCCCTATGGGATATTTGTAGAGCTGACACCGAATCTGTCCGGCCTTGCCGAGCCCGTACCCAATATCAAAGAGGGCGATGCAGTCAGCGTCTATATCCGCGCCATCCAACACGACAGGCACAAGATCAAGCTGAATATCCTGCAAACCCTGCCGAAGAAAAACAGACCGCAACGACTTCCCTACCGGATCACCGAAGGTAAACTCGAAAAGTGGGAGTATTTCCCCGGCAGTACGGCGGTCACTTATTTTTAATGTTTTCCCAGTACTGCTTAGCAGCTTGCTCAAGTTTATTTTGTCCGTAAGAATAATATCGCACATCGGCAATATCGTCGGGCAGATACTGCTGTTTTACCCAATTATTAGGATAGTTATGAGGATAAATGTAACCCTGTTCCCGTTCCATGGTGTGGGTATCGGCGTGCATATTTTGCAGGTGTCTGGGGAAGCCCCGGCCCTTACCGTTTCGTACGTCCTCCAATGCCGCATCCAAAGCCACATGACCGGAATTGGATTTGGGAGAGGTTGCCATCAGCACGGCAACATCACCCAGGGCGATCCGTGCTTCCGGCATACCGAGCTTCAAAGCCATATCCACCGCCGCGTTGACGATGGGAATGATCTGCGGAAATGCCAGGCCCACATCCTCCGCAGCGATTACCATCAGCCGACGGCAGGCAGCCTGCATCTGTCCAGCTTCCAGCAAACGTGCCAGATAGTGCACCGCTGCATCGGGATCAGAACCACGGATGGATTTCTGCAGTGCAGACAAAAGGTCATAGTGATTGTCCCCGTCCCGATCGGCCCGAAGCGCGCTCTTTTGCGCAACGGCTTTGGCATCTTCCAGGGTCAGCTTCAGGACACCATTTTCCGGAATACCGGCAGAGAACAGCACTTCCACCGCATTGAGCGCCTTGCGGATATCGCCACCACAAGAGCCTGCAATGTGCTCCAATGCCCCATTCTCTGGGTCGGCCGTTAATGCATTGCGCTCCTCCAGGAATCCTACTGCACGCTTAACTGCCTGCAGTGCAGCAGAAGCGGAAATCTGCTTAAACTCGAAAATGGTAGACCGGCTTAAAATTGCATTGAATACATAAAAGTATGGGTTCTCTGTGGTGGAAGCGATCAAGGTGATCTTGCCGTTTTCAATATGCTCCAGCAGCGATTGCTGCTGCTTTTTGTTAAAGGACTGAATCTCATCCAGGTACAGCAAAACACCGTTCGGAGCCATGAATGTATCCAACTGGGATACGATCTCCTTAATATCGGCGGTAGAAGCCGTTGTCGCATTCAGCCTAAACAGGGTCCGGTTGGTCTGCTTGGCGATGATATTTGCCACAGTGGTCTTACCTGTACCGCTGGGACCGTAAAAGATCATATTGGGAACATTGCCGGACTCCACAAGTCGGCGCAAAATTGCACCCTCCCCCAGGATGTGCTCCTGGCCGTAAACTTCGTCCAGAGTCTGCGGACGCAGAATATCCGCCAAAGGCTGATACATGGCTTTCACCCCTAACATGCATTTTCTTCAGTATAACACACCTTGCATCAAATTTCTACCCAAATTTTTACTTTTTCGAAAATATGTTTGCAAGCAAAAATCCCTTGCATTTGTTTAATGTCCTCAACGGATAAACGCAAAGAACGTAAGGCGAGGGCTTGCTCCCGCCGCAAGCCAAAACATGACCGCAGCACCATTGATCGGTGCTGCGGTTAACTATTCGACAAGTTGGAATTTACCGCTTAAAAGAATTTACAAATTCGACAATTTCTTTGCACATCTCATCACTTTTGAAATGGTGAATATAATGACCGCAATCATAAGAAATTAACTTTGCTCCAATACTTGAAGCAAATTTTTGCTGATTTTCAACCCAATCCCTTTCTTGATCCTTGCCATTGGACGAAAACAATAATGTAGGACATTGAATATTCCCATCCCTACCTACAACTCTTGCGTTGTTCAAAACTTCTCTTGCTTCGTTTATACAGCATATATTGAATGTATTTCTTTTTTTCAAAAGCTTATGTTGTTTGAATTCATCTTCCGTCAAAGAAAGATTACTTACTGAAGATAGAATACTTGCAAGTTTCAGTCTTCTTAAGACCTGCATAAGGCGGACTGTTTTTTTGATATCTTCCTCTGTCCAAACACTAAATGACAGAGGCGTTGCCATATCAATTCCAACAATAGCAGAAACATCATCGGGAAACTTTTGCTTCCACCGAATGGCTTCCAAACCAGACATTGAATGCGGTGCTAAAATATAAGGCCCTGCTTCTCCAAGGGTCGCCAACGCTTGCCTTTGTACGAAAACAAGCGCGTCTATGTCACAAGAAGACTCATAAATATCAGAATAACCGTATCCGTATTTCTCAATAACGATGACCCTAAAATGTTGTAACAGTTTTTCATAAAGAACTTTGAAATCATAAACGGGTGATACTGTACAATGGCCTGACATAAACACGATTGTGGGAGCATCTGCGTTTCCATCTCTATATACATGGATTTTATGCTCGTTTATTTCCACCAATTCTCCATTGCATTTTATTTTATTTCTCATATAATTCACCTCATCAAATGATTCGTTTTTGACCTGTTATAATAATCTATCACAATTTGCGGAGAAAACAAGCGTTTGTGTATGATTGCCCCCGGCAATCATCTATATTTCGATGCGCTGCGCACAGTACCAAGGTCCCTACCAATAGTAACGGCGGGAGCAAGCCCCCGCCCTACATATTATCCGTTATCGACCTTACACATCGGCAGGTGGAACTTCTTAAAATGTCACATAATCCTGGCCGGGAGCAACGCCCTTAGTGACCTTCACAGCGGTCAGCACAGGACCCAGCTCTCCCTGGTACAAAGGATGCTTCTGGGCATCGATGGTGGCCTCCACCATCACCCAGGAACGGGGCTCCAGAGCTGCAGCGGCAGAATAGTGGCAAGGTACGCCCAGGAACTGGATGTCGTCCACACAGCAGGTCATGACGAACCGACCGGGGGCAAACATGCCGTTCTTTTCCCGGCGGAGCATGGCAACCTGTGCCTTAAACCGGACGGTCTTACCCTGATACTTTTCCGGCTCTTCGGTCACATCCCGGTACCAAAGGCCGTAGTCCTCGTCCTTTATCTCAATAACCGGAGCGTTAATATCAAAGGGCAGCGGATCTACCACATCATCAAATTCCGTGGTGCCGTCGGTGTAGTCATAAAGGATATCAATACGGCGGTTGGCAGCTCTAGCGATCTTGTGGAAAGGCATGGTATCAGCGCCCTTCTCCAGGCGGTTGAAAACCACCATCTGTGCGCCCAGCAGCTTGTCCATCATCAGGTTGCGCATATTTGCATTGTAGGCCATAAAGGTCGTTGCGTCAGCAAACATGACCTCCTGGGCAACCACCCAACCATCGGGGAAGCGGGTGTACAAGTCCCCTACCTGCTGCATACCATTGAGCTCGGCAACGATCCGCTGGGCCTTGTACTTTTTTGCCAAAGCCTGGAGTTCCTTAGTGGAAACCGTCTGCTGATCCAAAACCTCCATATAGACATTTTGGCTGGGATAGGTGGAGAAATCGTATTCCTCCTCACCTTCTTCAAAAACCAGCAGCAAGGTACGCTCCCCGGCATTAAACCGGGGATCTTCCAGGGTTTCCTGGATAAATTTGGTCTTACCGGAATCCAGGAATCCGGTAAAGGCATAAACCGGAATCTGCTGCATAGCTTACACCCCAAACAGCTGGGCAACAGCCGCTTCCTTCAGCTCAGCGCCGATGACGCAGAGCTTACCGATCACACCGGCGCTGCCAAAACGGACATCATGCTCCTCGGGAACATAGTCAAAATGAATCCAGCCGCCGTCAGCACAGGCAACAATACCCTTGGCACGGAGGATCATGCCAAAATCACCGGAATCCAGCTTGTGCAGGGCTTCCTCGATCTGGGCCTGGGTAAACTTCTTGGCAGTTTCCACACCCCAGGAAGTAAAGACCTCGTCGGCATGGTGATGGTGATGATGCTCATGGTCATGATCATGGCCGCAGCAGCAATGCTCATCGTGGTCATGATGGTGATGCTCATGGTCGTGACCGCAGCAGCAGTGCTCATCGTGGTCATGATGGTGATGCTCATGGTCGTGACCGCAGCAGCAGTGCTCGTCGTGGTCATGATGGTGATGCTCATGGTCGTGACCGCAGCAGCAGTGCTCGTCGTGGTCATGATGATGGTGATGATGCTCGTGCATCATCTCTTCCTCCAGATCATGCTTATGCTGCATGGCCTCCAGCAGCTGTTCGCCGGTCAGCTCGCCCCAAGGCGTGGTGACCAAAGTTGCCTCTGCGTTATGCTCTCTCAGCAACTCCACCGCGGTATCCAGCTTTGCCTGGGGAATGGAATCTGTACGGGACAGGATGATCGTACCGGCGGTTTCCACCTGGTTGTTGTAGAACTCGCCAAAGTTCTTCATATATACCTTAACCTTACCGGCATCCACCACAGCAACGGTATTGCCCAAGGTCACATGTTCATTGGTCACCTTTTCCACAGCGGCAACCACGTCGGACAGCTTGCCAACGCCGGAGGGCTCGATGACGATTCGGTCGGGGTTATACTCGGAGATAACCTGGGTCAGCGCTTTACCGAAGTCGCCCACCAAGCTGCAACAGATGCAGCCGGAGTTCATTTCAGTAATGTTGATGCCCGCATCCTGCAGGAAACCACCGTCGATGCCAATCTCACCAAATTCATTTTCAATGAGCACCAGCTTCTCACCTGCGTAGGCTTCCTTGATCATCTTTTTAATAAGGGTTGTCTTACCGGCACCCAGGAAACCGGAATAAATATCGATTTTTGTCATAAGGCCAAACTCCTTTGTTTGAATTCTGTTGGTAAGTATACCACACCTTCCCAGAAAAATCTAGCGTCTGACCAAATTTATCCGGGATATTTCATGCCTTCGACACAATTCTTTGGATTTCGTCCCTGGGCTCTGTTAATGTATATCCAGGCGGGCAACCTCCCCGATTGCGACACGCCCACCACCGCCGTCCCGGCTCTCCCCCCGGGACGGCGGTTTATATTTAGATGACAGGAATCAGAAGCATAACATCTTCTTCCGGCTGACCGGTTATTGCGTTGGCCTTGCAGATAGCATCAACGGTAGAACCGCACTCCTTCGCAATGTCCCATAGCTCGCTGTCACCACTGCGGCGCAGGATCAGCGACGGACGTTGGGGATCCAAGGGCACTTGCTCCCCTAACTGCAGCGCCGTAACCATGGTTAGACCCTCTTCACCAAAGACATCGCAGGTCATTGTGCCACCAGCTGTAAGCTGAGCACCATCGGCCATGAACATACCCTCTGCTGCTGCGGGAAATGCCAGCCAGGGATCTACACGATTAGATGGGTCATTTTCCATTTGGGCACTCATTTCACCACGAATGGTAACCCCCTGAAGCTGGCCCTGATCGTCCCGATACAGCGCCTGGAACTGACCGGGTATCTGCCATTGCAGCATACCGTCTTCCTGAACGCCATGAGGCTGCTCGCCGTACCACACCAAATCTTCCATCTTTTGACCGTTCATATCCCAATTTTGCCGCAGCTGCAGCTCTTCCACGTGTCGATCCAGACGCACTGGCAGACGCAGCTGCTCTTTTTCCATCTGCAATTCCCGTTGGGTGCTGTAACCGTCACAGACCAGGTCCAACATCTGACGATCATAGATCGTATACTGCATGGAAAGGCCCAGCTTACAGGCTCGTTTGCCGTCTTCAGAGACTTCCATTTCCATGCCGGTAACGATGGGCACAATGTCCGCCGTGGCATTGACACTGTAATCCCGATCCAGCTCTGTAAACTGGGAAAACGGAAGCTCCCATTGGTTTTTGCAAAGGTTACCATCAGGATCCAGATAAACCATCTGTAGTTGTCCATTGCCCCGGAACACCAATCTTCCAGCAAGAACCTTCTGCTCGGCAACCACAGGCACCAGATTACACCGGACCACCTTACGGATTTGCGGTGCAGACGCCGGCAATGTCAGCTCCTCTTCCATTTGGAAAGACATTTCTCCGGCTTCCATGGGCAGCTCCACAGGATATTTGCGGCGCAGCAGCTGCACATCCTTCGGCACATCCACCGGTGTGTAAATTTCCTGTTCCATAGGCTCCTGAGCTTCGCCCATAGCGCTGACCGACGCTCTGACCATAATTTTTCTGGCCGATACGCTCCGGGCATCCACCGCCTTCAAAAGAGGCGACACACAGATTGCCCCATCCCTTTGGGTCTGTGGAAAATCCCACTTCAGCTGCAAAGGGATCCAACCCTCAATACTCTGGATGGCCGAACCGTCCTCCGGAGCGTAGAGCACCCACACCATGACACCGCCGCTGACACTCATGCCGTTACCACGCCATTCTTTCCCCCGAACAATGACCTGTCCCCAACTGCCAAGCACCCGACCGATATCCGGCATGGTATCCGGCAGGCGGATCTCCTGGGTCTGTTCCTGGTTCACTGCCTGACAGGTCGCTTTGCGCAGACACTGACAGACAGATTTTGAAAATTGTAAGTCCATGCAGATCACTCCTTATCCCGCTTTACACTACATCCTATTCCCATGGGGACAAGTTTATGCCAATTATTTTTTCCCGCAGCACCAAAAACCCATGGACATAAGCCCCATCCCTAAGCAGAAGCAGAAAAATCCGGATTCCAGACAGCTGCCGATCAGTATCCCCAATCCGAAGGCGATCAGCGCACAGCCGCACAGTTGGTTTCGTCGGCACATAGTAACACCCCCTGCGTAAATTTATGCAGGGGGTGTTTGGTTTTGAACTGCTAATTCAGGTTTTTATCGAAAAAAATGGTTGCAATTATTCCAAATTATAAGAAAAACTTAAGGATTGCTTAAAGATAATCAGAATAGTAATATACAGAACTTTTTAGCAAAGTATTATTGCAAAATTTCATGTCTTTCGTAAATTTAAAAACATTTATTTATTATTTTGCGATTCAACGCATCCGTTGACGATTTTTGTCGAAAACAGTATAATGTTGCTATGTTTAATGCACAACACATTTTATACATGCTCATCTCCGGCACTTTGACCGCGGCATTGCTTTTCCTGGCAAACCGCTTTGTGACGGACGATGCATCCAAAAACAAAATACTCAAATTCTTTGCCATCATCACTGTAATTTTGCATTACAGCAATCTGTGGGTCGATTACTTCACGACGGGAGGGAATGCAACCGTTTCCAGCAACCAAATCCTGCCCATTTACCCCTGTAATGTGATCATGTGGATGCTGCTGATCGCAGCTTTGCTGCGCAACAAGCAACGCCGACTGTTTCAGATTCTAGGCGAGTTCTGCTTTATTGTCGGATCGGTCTGCGGAACCTTGGGTATCGCACTGAACTTCAATTTTGACAACACCCCCACTCTGGCAGACTACGATATTCTGAAAGGTATGCTCAGCCATTCGACCATGCTCTTCGGCTGCCTGTACCTGTATTTTGGTGGCTATGTCAGAATTCGGATGTTCAACTTTGTCAGCGTGATCGCCGGCTTATGCTGTTTCATTTTCTGCGGTGTCGCTGTCAATGAGCTGTACCAGCATTTTGGCATGGAAGCACCCGACGGCATGTGGCTGCACTCCAATCCGCTGAATGTCGGTTTTCCGCCCATGGTCCTGGCGCTGATCGTAACCAGCATTCTTTTCGCTATCATCAACCTGTGGCAAATGCATCTTCCCAGTGAAGATCGCTGGTATAAAAAAATAGATTCGAGGAACTGATTATGAGAGAGTTATTCTTCAAGCTGCTTGAAATGTCCCATTTCAATACAGGTATCAAGGTTACAGCCTTCTCCATTCCCCATATAGTTTACCTGTTACTGATCTTCGGCAGCATCATCGGGGGCTACTTCTATCTGCGCCGTAAGGATGATGCCGTAAAGGAAAAAGCCATGCGTCTGTTGGCATACGCACTGGTTTTCTCCTACCTGTCCGATTTCTTCTGCCACGAATTTGTCTATGGCGGACTAAATACGGATAAACTTCCCTTCCACATCTGCACTGTTCTGTGCCCGCTGATGGCCATCGCCCAGTTTAATCGCAACGGCAATAAGATCAAAGAACCGGTGGTCATTCTTTCCGTGCTGGCTCCCATGATGTACATCTGCTATCCTGCTGCAATTGGCGATGGCGAACCCTGGTGCTATCAGGCAGTGCAGACCATGTTCTACCACGGTGTGCTGATGGCCTGGGGTATTCTGAATCTGGCGCTGGGAATTGTGAAGCCGAACATTCGCAACTGCTGGAAGACCGGTGTCCTGCTGGTTGCCATTACCCTTTGGGCAAAGCTCGGAAACGAACTGATGGACCACAATTGGTTCTTCCTCAACGAAGACGCTCTGTATATTGGCCTTGTAGAAAACGGTATTATCCCCAAGTGGCTGCTGATGGTCATCAATCCCGTCGTATTCTTTCTGGCTGCGCTGGCTGTGTACGGTGTATATTATCTGCTCAGCGGTAAGAAGAAAGCTGCTTCCAAAGTCTAAGTATACAAAATCCCTCCTGTGCATTCATCACACAGGAGGGATTCTTTTATTCAAGCAGCTCCGCTTTGCACGCTTCCAGTATCTTTGCAATAATGGGTGTGCAAACCTGCCGGCCATAGCCGCCATCCTCAACTGCTACGATAAAGGCCAAGGGCAGATTCTCATCCGCTACAAAGCCGGTAAACATGGCATTGGGTTTCTTATCGCCACCTACTTCCGCAGTACCGGATTTGGCGCAGACCTTTAGTCCCGGGAAGCTGTCGTCACCGTAGTAATTCTCCACATTGTTTCGCAAAAACTCCTGTAGGATCTGGGCTGTATGGCTGGACATGATCCGCCCGGCGGATTCATCGCTTGCCTGGTAGGTAATTTTACCACCAACTGTGATTTTATCCACAAAATGGGGCGTAATCTCCACACCGTCATTGGCGATCGCACCCAGGAAGGCCAAATACCGGCAGGGATTGACCAGGTCTTCATGTTGACCGATACCGCTCCAGGCAACATTAACAGGCATCTCCCCTGCTGCAGACAAACTGCCGGCTGCCGTCTTAATACCATCAAATTCTACAGCTTCAGTGATTTTAAACTGCTGTGCATACCGCTGCAGCACATCGCCGCCTACCTGGTTGGCAATACGGGCAAAGGCGCAGTTGCAGGAACGGGCAAAGGCTTCCTTAAAGGTCAAAGTACCGTGGGCTCGCTCACAGGTAACCCGGTCTTCGCCGAATTCCAGCAGGCCGCTACAGGTGTAGGTTCGATCCAGAATATCCGGAATGGTCTCCAAAGCAGCCGCCGCAGTAACGATCTTGAATATCGAACCCGGGGTATAGGTGCTCTGGGTAAAGCGGTTTAGATAAACACCTTCAAATTCGGGGACACCTGCAATTTCCGGCACATTATCCGGGTCAAAATTGGGCGTAGACACCGCACAAATCAGTTCGCCGGTTTTGTAGTTATATACAGCCACCGTACCGGTGTAATCTCCCATGGCCTCCAAGGCCGCCATCTGCACCTTAGCAGAAAAGGTCGTTGTGACTGTTCCGCCGGTTCCGCCATAGGCATACAAGCCGTTGATCTTGTCGAACCCGGCAATTGCCTCCGCATAATGCGACAAGGCCGGGGCGCTGATGTTACCCTGCCGGTCACCCAGCCAATGGATAATGGCGCTGCGCAGCTGCACATTCTCCGCATAGGTGCGGCCGTCGGTCATATCCAGCAGCAGCATGCCGTCCCGGTCGGTGATCGTACCGCAGCCAATATTGGCGGCGTTGTAGATATGGGGCGAACCGGCAAAGAGGATCCAGTCGCCGGATTTGATGAAATATTCCCCAACGAAGAAGCTTGTCCCCAGTGCTAACACCAGAATCAGAATCAGCAAAATACGGGCGCGACCCATGATCTTATTCATCCTCGGGCCTCCCCTCTTGGGACTGCCTTACGGCAAAGCTGGCATCCTGCCGGGTATCTGCCGCCTTGACAAAGGCCATCAGTCCCCAGGCGCAAATCATGCTCGAACCGCCGTTGGACACAAAAGGCAGTGTCACACCGGTCAGAGGCAGAACATCCAGCGTTCCCAAAACATTAAACATGGTCTGCACCAACAAAATTCCTGCTGCAGTGCAGGAACCGATGGTGTAAAAGCTACTGCGTCCCATGGCCGCCGTACGTACGGAAAACAGGCCAAAGACAATAATGCAGGCCACCATCATCAGACAAATGAGCAATCCCCATTCTTCCGAAAGTGTGGCAAACACCACATCGGAATCGCCGGCAAAAACATTTTTCATAAAGCCGTTTCCGGCGCCCAGGCCCAGCAATCCACCGGATGCGATGCACATCAGCGAACGGGTCTGCTGATAGCCTGTGTTAAGTGGATCTTCCCAAATATGCCGCCAGCTTGTAAAGCGGCGCAGAGCATGGGGTGCGATCTTCAGTGCGATCACACCGGCAAAGCCCAGTGAGGTGCAGGCCAATGCGATTGTACCCACGCTGCCGGAACGCAAATAGGCAATGAGCAAAAAGGCCACAAAGAAGATCAGCGCCGTGCCGAAGTCATTCATCACCGCAAGGCAGGCACAGATGGCCAAAGTATAACCAATAAACAGGATCAAATTCTTCTTGTTGACGATTTGATCCATGGTCGCCGCACCGATAAAAACGAAGCAGACCTTGCTCAGCTCCGAGGGCTGAATGGACAGCGAGCCGATGATCAGCCAGTTTTTCGCACCATGGTATTCCTTTCCGAAAACCAAGGTGATAATCAGCAGCAAAATACCTGCCGCAGCCGCGTAATACCGCAGCTTTTTTACCCGCTCCAGATCCCGAAGGATCCAGCCCAAGGACAAAAACAGGCCCAAACCCATGACCATGGCGATCAGCTGTTTTACCGTCTCCCCCGGTTTCACTGCCGAGATCGCCGCCATGCCCAAAGTACAAAGAAAAAACACGATGGTTTCCAGTTCAAAACTGGGCTTGCGGATAAACAGATAAAACCCCAAAAGCAGCCATTGGCAGACAACAATTCCTGCAAAGCCCGCAAAAATGCTGCCTGCTACCTCCACCTTTGCGGTCATGAGATAAGAAAAACAGATGAGCATTTGTAACGCTGTCAGCAGCAACGTGTTCATAACGCTGACAACGGGATTTGCAGCTTTGGTGCGAAGTTGGGATAAAGTGATCTCCTGCTCCCGGGAACGGGGCTTCAGCTTCATGGGTATGCCACCGATGGTAATAATATCCTCCGGCTCCAGCGCGCAAATATCGATCTTCTCACCATTGACGAACACACCGCTTTTCGAGCCGGCATCGGCAATGGTCCAACTGCCGTCGTCATATCGGGTCAACACCGCATGGGTGCGGGAAATGGTGGGTACATCAATGACCACATCACTGCGTTTGCTGCGACCTACCATATTTTCCCAATGGGTCAAAGGCAGCATCTTACCGTTCGTCAGACAAAGCCATGCCCAAATCTCCGGTTCCCTGCGGAACGTCAGCAACGGACGAACCGTGCGGAGTAAAATGAATGCCGCCAAAGCCGGTACAAAATAGCGCAAAATACCCTGGAAAACATAGACAAATGTTCGATCCATCTGCGCGATTGATGCAAACCAACTATCCACACGGTCACCTCCTTTGTAATTTCTGTTTTGGATTATGCCAGGCTGCGAAGAAGCGCGATCTCTCGCTGATAACCCGGCAGTTCGTTGGGTGTTTCCAGAATCATGGGCAGCCCCGCAAGGGCCTCATGCTGCAGAATGTTCCGGAAGGTTTCCACGCCCAGGGCACCCTCGCCAATACAGGCATGGCGATCCTTGTGACTGGCACTGGGGTTTTTAGAATCATTTATGTGCAGCGCTTTCAGTCTATCCAGGCCGACGATCCGATCAAATTCCTTAAGCACACCGTCCAAATCGTTGACAATATCATATCCGGCATCCCACACATGGCAGGTGTCCAAACAAACACCCACATTGTCACTTCCTACGGCTTGAATGATATCCAGAAGCTCTTCAAATCTGCCGCCAACTTCGCTGCCTTTTCCAGCCATCGTCTCCAGCAGTACCGTTACAGGATAGCCGGGCGCTAACGCTTTTTTTATTGCTCCGGCAATCTGTTCAATGCCAACAGCTGTCCCCTGTCCTACGTGAGAACCGGGATGAAAATTATAGTAATTTCCCGGAATAGCCGCCATTCTGCGAAGATCGTCCTCTAAAATCTCCGCCGCAAATTCCCGAGCTTCCGGATCAGCGGTACAAAGATTCATGGTATAGCTGCCATGGGCAACCAGCTTCGCAAATTGCAGCTGCTTCAATGCCTGCACCGCTGCAGCCGCATCTGCAGGATCCTCAGCTTTTGCCTTGGATCCCCGAGGATTCCGGGTAAAAAACGCGAATGTATTGGCGCCGATGCTTTGGGCGGTGCGGATCATCCCCATATAGCCGGCACTTGCCGACAAATGACATCCGATTGCATGCATGATCCTCGCCTCCTTTGCCGTTAGGATACCACATTTTCCGTCAAAAAGCAAACACAAATCCATTGGTTGCAAGGTTCTGTCCGCTGTGATATACTAAGTAAAGAAAAGGGGTGCTGATATGCCAAAATCCGACAATCAGAAGCTGAAAATCTTTTACATACTGGATTATCTGCAAAAAAACTCCCACGAGGATAAACCCGTGAGAGCTTCGGAGCTGATCGATATGCTGGACCGTCAGCACAATATTCGCTGTGATCGAAAAACCGTTTACTCGGATATTGCCGCTTTGATGGATTACGGCATCGACATCGTTACAAAACCCGGAAAAAACGGCGGTTACTACATTGCTTCCCGGAATTTTGAGCTTCCGGAGTTGAAGCTGCTCATCGATGCGGTGCAGTCAAGCCGTTACCTGACGGAAAAGAAATCCCGGGAGCTCATCGAAAAACTCTGCAACCAGTGTAACGAGCACGATGCCAATCTGATGAAGCGTAATGTGGTGGTATCCGGTCGAGTCAAGAGCATGAACGAGACCATTTATTACAGCGTCGATACCATTCAGGAAGCCATCTCCCAAAACCGGCAAATTCGTTTCCGGTATTTCGACTGGGATATGGACGGCCAGCGAAAATACCGAGAAAAAGACTACCAAGTCAGCCCCTACGGTCTTTGCCAGGACAACGAAAACTGCTATTTGTTGGGTCATTCACCCCGGTATGGCATCACATCCTACCGAGTGGACAGAATGAGCGACATCCAGGTTACCGATGAAGCCCGTACCCCCTGCCCTGAACTGACCGGCAAAGCACTGATCGAACACGCCAACAGCCTGTTCCAAATGTTTTCCGGTGATGCGGTCAAGGTAAAAATGCGCTTCCATCGGGATCTCATTAATGTGGTTATCGATCGTTTCGGCAAGGACACCATGCTGATCCCTGACGGCGAGGAACACTTTACCTTTACCGTGCCTGTCACCGTTTCCCCCATGTTCTTAAGCTGGGTCATTGGCTTCGGCAAAAAGGCCCGAATCGTCTATCCCCAGTCCGTTGTGGACCGCTGCAGGCAGATGTGCCTGGATGCTATGGATTAAGCAGATTCTAATGTAAAAGATTCAAACAGCGCACCGAATACCGGCTGTAGCTTCAGAGAATCCTCCGCAGGCGCGGTAACGGTCAAGCAGTAATGATAGCCGCCGTCATCCAGAATGGTCGTCCTTCCCACTTGCTCTCCGTTTTCTCCAATGGATGTCCAGACACAGCTGTACCGATCGATTCCATCTACCTTAGTCTGCACCAGCGTCAGTGCGTCCCGGGAAAAGCCTGTCAAGTTACGCAAAGTTTTGTCCAGATCACCGGCACTGAAGGTTTCCACCATGATCTCATATCCATCGCAGAAATAAATCCTGCCGGCAGTTCCCTGAACCGTCTGTACCGATGCATCCTCCGGAAGATCAAACACCATCTTCTTCATTGCCGGTACATTCCCGTTGACATCCAGCCCATCCAAGGTTTCGTACACAGGTGCTGCAAGGCAGCCGGACAGCAAGAGCGCCAATGCAAGGATCATCATTCCCAGTTTTTTCACACTATCCCCTCCTGAAAGGATTCCAAAATGACAATTGCGTATCTGTTCCTGATTCTAATCAATGCGGCAGCCTTTGTACTTATGCTTGTGGACAAGCAAAAAGCAAGAAAAAACAAATGGCGCATTTCTGAGTCAACCCTATTTACCGTCGCAGCAGCAGGCGGAAGTTTGGGAATTCTCCTGGGAATGTATACATTCCGGCACAAAACAAAACACATCCGCTTTACCGCCGGCATTCCGGCAATTCTGGCAGTCCAAATCATTCTGGCTGTCATCCTTTTCCGTATACTATAAATGACCGAGCCAAACGGCTCGGTCATTTATTATAACATTGTCAGCAGCAGTCCCAAGGTCATGAACCCAAAAATCACACCGGTGAGAGTCAGAATTCCCGGACTTGTAAAGAAACTCTTCAGACACAGGGGATGCATCTTTCCCCGGCGGAAATACGAAGCCACTTCCTTGCGCTTGCAAATCAGCAGAATCACCGCTGCCAAAGCACAGCCCCAAATGGCCACCATAAAGATCACTTCCTGGGCAACTGCAGGCAGACCCTGTATAAGGCGGCCCAAGGTGTCACCCAACAGCAGATTGTTGATCATGTGCAGTACCATGGCCCAAACCATGTTATGCTCCATGGCAACATAGCCCAGTACAAGTCCTACGGCAAAGGCATAGGGACTCTGAACCGGATTGCCATGATATACACCGAACAAAAATGCCGATGCAAGAATAGCAAATTTCTTTCCGTATGGCTCTAAGGTACGCATCACATAGCCGCGGAACAATATCTCCTCCCAAATGGGCGCCAGCAGGCACACGTAAATAAACATACTCAGGGAATCTGTAGCACCGGAGGCAGATGCGATGGAATCTGCCAAAGAAATACCCATCTGTGTAAAGAGCCAATCGATCAGCGGAGTCAGCAGCTGATAGAGGGCCTGACCGCTGATAAATACCGCCAGTATGCCAAAAAAGCTGCCCACAGACATGGGCCTTTCTTTCTTCCAAATTCCATGGAAGCAGAACCAGGATTTCTTCCAAGCCAATAGTCCAATGGCACCGGCAATCACCGCCAGCGTATAGCCCCAGGCGGTATCTTCCACAATTTTCTCATAGATCCAGTTGACCTGCATGGGCGATAAGTGAGGATTGGCGGCGATCCAAATTGCAGCCAATGCGGATAGAATGATGGACGCCAGAATGATCGCTCCATTCATAATGCCGTAGTAGATTAGCAGCGCCCAGCCAACCTTGTTGAAATCCTTACGCAAACTCGCACATACCTGTTTTTTTTCATTCATTGTTCTCACGCTCCATTGCAGCGATCACCGCTTCCGCAGTCTGAATTCCGTCCACAGCGGCGGACATAATGCCACCGGCGTAGCCTGCGCCCTCACCTGCCGGGAAGAAGCCACGAAGTGCCGATTGCCGGCTTTCATCACGCAGTATCCGCACCGGCGAGGAACTTCTGGTTTCCGGAGCAGTCAGCACCGCATCCTCACTTGCAAAGCCCTTCAAATTGCCTTCTAACTGGGGCAGCGCCTTTTTTAGGGAACGGGTGATCTTCTCCGGCAGCACATGTTGTAGATCACACCAGACAACTCCGGGTTGGTAGGTCGGTTTCACCGCACCGCATCCGGCACTGGGAACACCGTTTAAAAAATCGCCAACTTTCTGTGCAGGGGCCCGATAGCTGCCGGTCAACGCATAGGCAGCCTGTTCAATCTGTCTCTGCCATTGCATACCACCCAGCACACCGGGGTACGGAAATTCCGCAGGATTCACCGTAACCAGCAACGCAGCATTGGCGTTTTCACCATCCCGGTCAGCCCGGCTCATGCCGTTGGTGACGATGCCGCCTTCTTCCGATGCCGCAGCCACCACATAGCCACCGGGGCACATACAGAAGGTGTACACCGTTCCGTCTTCCAGATGTTTGACAAGTTTGTAGTCCGCCGGCGGCAGGGGCAATGCATCGCTGCCATACTGTGCCTTGTCGATCATGGACTGCTTATGCTCGATGCGAACACCCATGGCAAAAGGCTTTGCCTCCATGGGAAGTTCCATGGCATGGAGCATCTCGAAAGTATCTCTTGCACTGTGACCGATGGCAAAGATCGCATGGTCACAGTCAATCGCGCTTCCATCATTCAGGGTAAGACCGGTAAGTTTTCCATTATTTTGTACAACGCCGGTAACCTGCGCTAAAAAACGCACCTCGCCGCCCAACTCAATGATCTGTTTGCGCAGATTCTGCACCACCGTCAGCAGTACATCCGTACCGATATGAGGCTTGGCATCGTAAAGAATATCTTCCCGGGCACCGGCTTTCACGAACTGTTCCAACACCCAAGCGATCCGCACATTGTTCACACCGGTATTCAGCTTTCCGTCGGAAAATGTGCCGGCGCCACCCTCACCGAACTGCACATTGCTTCTTACATCCAGCTCCCCCGTTTCGAAGAACCGGTTGATCTTTTCGTTGCGGCTAACAGCATCTTCGCCCCGCTCCAGAACGACCGGCTTCAAGCCGGCCTGAGCCAGGATCAGTGCCGCAAACATACCCGCCGGCCCGAACCCAACCACCACAGGCCGATGCTTACCTGCAACGGCATTCTTGGGAGGCTTATAGTATTCCTGCTTGGCGATCTGGGCACGCTTACATCCGGATTGCCGGAGTATTTTCTGCTCCGAGCCCTCCACCACTACATCGATGGTGTAAATAATATGCACATCGGGCTTTTTCCTGGCATCCACCGACCGGCGGACAAGGGCCAGCTTTCGGATCTTCGATCCGGATATCTTCAGCAGTTTTGCTGCCTCAAACAAAAGCTGATTGGCATCATGCTCTGGCGGCAGCGAAATATCGCGAATTCTGATCATGTGTTTCCTCCGGCACTGTGTCCGGCAAGCCTGCCGGAGCTCCATGCCCATTGCAAATTATATCCACCGCAATCTCCGTCGATGTCCAGCACCTCACCACAGGCATAGAGCCCCGGCACCAAGCGACTTTCCATGGTCATGGGATCGAATTCATCTGTACAAATACCGCCGGCGGTGACCTGGGCACAGTCCATGCCCATGGTGTCCGTCAGATTCACTTCCAACCCTTGTACCACAGCAACGACTTGCATAAGCGCATCCTCAGTCAGCTCGGAGCAAGGTTGCTGCATGCGAACACCGGCTGCCGTTGTCAAAACCCTTCCCAATCGGTTGTGAAGAATACCCGTCAACAGATCGTCGGTGGTGATGGGCATTTCTTTGCGGTTTCTTAGCATATCCGCCAGCACATCACCAGATACATCCGGCAGGAAGTCCAGCTTGCAGACCCATTCACCGCTTCCCTGACACACATCCCGGGAAATCTCAAAGATCACCGGACCGGACAGGCCGTAGTCGGTAAATTGCAGTTCGCCGGTACTGTGGCTGTACAGCTCCCCGTTGTGAAAAATGTTTACCAGACAATTGGTACGCACACCTTTCAGCGCCGCGCAGCCGCTCCAATCAGATTTCAGCTGCACCAGTGCAGGCCGCAGCTTGGTACAATTATGTCCAAAGCTCCGCAGCAGCTTATAGCCGGACATAGAGCCGCCCAGCTTTGTGCCTGCCAATCCGCCGCAGGCAATAATCAGCTTGTCACATGCATAGCTGCCCTCGGTACAGGTGACGAAAAAGCCATTGTCTGTCTTCTTGACGCGGGTCACTTCCGCACCGGTAACAAGACGAATATTGTCCTTCTGTAAACCGAACCGAAGCACATCCACCACGGAATTTGCCTGATCGGAATACGGGTAGACCCGTCCGCTATCTTCCGTTACAGTATAAAGACCCAGCTTAGCAAACCATTCCAGTGTCTTGACTGCCGGATAGACCGTCAGCGCATAGTCTGCAAAGGACAAATCATCGCCATGATAACAGCCGGGGGCTGCATGAAGATTTGATAAATTGCAGCGGCCGTTGCCGGTAGCCTGGAGCTTCCTGCCCACCCGAGCCTGGCGCTCCAGCAGCAAAACCTCCACATTGGGATTCTCGGCAGCAGCCAAAGCCGCCGCCATGCCCGAAGCACCGCCGCCAATGATACCGATTACCATGTAGATCACCTGCTTTCTTTTCCCTATTATACGACAAGCCGTGGCTTTGCACAAGAATTATTTGCTTGCAAACCGCAAAAAGGATGGTATAATAATTGAAAACTGTATTTTGTGAGGTATGGATATGAAAATGGATGAAGTCATCGCCAGAATCAACGAGCTGGCAAAGAAAGCGAAGGCCGAAGGCTTGACCGGCGAAGAGATCGTCGAGCGTGACAAGCTCCGCAGAATTTATATTGACTCTGTCAAGGCGAATCTGGTGGGTCAGTTGGAGAATACCTATATCGTCTCCCCCGACGGCACCAAGAAAAAGCTGACACCGAAGCAGTAATTCACCCTTTTCCTAAAGACGCAATAAATGCTGTCTTTTGTGCTTGACAAACCTGTATGGGTATGCTAGAATACTTTGGCAATCAAGTGAATATACTTTGATTCGGAGTGATACCCAAGAGGCCGAAGGGGCTCCCCTGCTAAGGGAGTAGGCGTCTAAAAAGCGCGCGAGGGTTCAAATCCCTCTCACTCCGCCATAAAAAACCCACACCATCCGGTGTGGGTTTTTTATGCATGTGTGGGGATTTGAATAATAAGAATCGCAACCTGCCGGTGGCTGGTTGCTGATACCAGTTCAAAAAACTGGTGGCTTCCATAATTTTTACCTTCGGCGAAAATGCAAACAAATCCCTCTCACTCCGTTGTTTATATCTGTTGTTGCAGTTATCCCTAATTTATGCTATGATAAACAAAAGGCGGTGATACCGATGAAATCTATCTGCTACGAATGCAACAAACCCGGAATCATTATTCCGAACGAATGCGACTTTACCTCCCAATTCGCTGTCGTTAAAAAATACGAACTTTTATATACCGAAGCATTACCCCGCTTTCAAAAACTACCCTCCAACATCTATGGCCTGCCCTACCACAGCAAACCTCAGCAGATATACAACGGCACCGACCGAACGGAACCCGGTTTGGCATATAAACTTCGGAATGATTTGACCGGAGAAGAACGAGTCCTTGCCGACAAATTAATTGACGACTGTTTCTTTGCAAACGAATGGATGCAGATAGAATCCTCAGCTTTGAAGTTTATGTCCTTGCTTAAAGAATCCGAAAACTATGAATTGATCTGGCTGCGAAACAGCGGCTTGCGTGACCCGATACCTAACGGTTATGAATTCATTGGATATGATATATCCTATCCCTGCGACTATGACGGAAGCTTCTCGATCATTGGCGATTGCATGTTTATCTGCCGTTGGCATGGTTGCGATAAAGAAGGAACCTTATTCACATCCGATTTTCATAAGCTAAATGCAAACGGGTTATTTAACACCTGGCAAGATGCATATGTCTATATGGAGAAATATCTGAACGAAGATTGGACAGAGCGCGGAGAGTATTGTATCCTTGAGGTGTACCAAAAGCGCGCAAGTGCAAACACATAAAGACTGCTAAAAAAGACATATCCAAGGATGTGTCATTTTTCTGATTTCGGTTAAACAGAAATGGAAATAATTCGTCTGGCTTCAACAACTACTTCCATATTGCAATTTTATTTTTATTGTGAGATAATAATAAAAACACACAGGAGACGTTTTTATGGGAAAATACACCATTGGTGTTGACTACGGCACCCTGTCTGCCAGAGCACTGCTTTTGGACTTGGAGACAGGCAGCGAAGTCGCAACATCGGAATTTATATATCCCCATGCCATTTTGCAGGCAGAATTCTTTGCGCCCAACGCCCTGGATAAAACCGCCAGCCTGGAGCATCCACAGGACTACCTGGATGCCCTGTGCTTTACCGTCCGGGATGTGGTTGCCAGGGCCGGAATCTCCGCCGATGAAGTCTGCGGTATCGGCTTCGACTTTACCTCCTGTAGCGTCCTGCCCCTGACCGCCGACGGCACGCCCCTGTGCTTCCTGGACGAATTCTCCAAGGAACCCCAGGCATATGTCAAGCTGTGGAATTCCTACACCGCCCTGGAAGAATCCGAGTTGATCACCCAAACTGCCAAAGCCGAAAATGCCCCCTGGCTAAAACTCTTTGGCGGTAAGGTATCCGCCGAATGGCTCTTTCCAAAACTTTACGAGATTCTGCGCAAAGCGCCTAACGTTTATGCGCAGACTGCCCACTACATGGAAGCTGGCGACTGGCTCACCTGGCTTCTCACCGGCAACCGAATCGCAAGTGCCTCTTTCGCCGGTTTCAAGGCCCTGTGGAATCCCCAAACCGGTTATCCCGGCAACGATTTCTGGGCTAAGGTTGATCCCAAACTGGATGGCATTATCGGCACGAAGGTCACCACCGATGTCCGCAATGCAGGCGAATTTGCCGGTGGTTTGAACGCTCTGGGTGCAAAGCTGACGGGATTGAACATCGGCACCGCCGTAGCCCTGCCCCTGATCGATGCCCACGCCCCTATGTGCTCCGCCGGTGCGGTTAGTGCCGGTCAGCTGTTACTGACCCTTGGCACCTCCGCAGGCTTCATTGTCATGGACAGTGAACACCGGCTCATCGACGGTATTTTCGGCAGCATTCAAGACGGAATTCTGCCCGGGCTGACTGCTTACGAAGCCAGTCAGCCCAGCATGGGCAACACCTATGCCTGGTTTGTAAACAACTGTGTTCCTGCATCTTATACTGCCGAGGCAAAGAACCGTGGTATCAGCATTTTCCATCTTCTGGATGAAAAGGCGTCCAAACTCAAACCTGGATCCAACGGCCTTTTATGCCTGGACTGGTGGAGCGGAAACCGCGCTCCATACAACAATTTCGATCTTTCCGGCATGATCCTGGGCCTGACACTGAACACCAAGCCCGAGGAGATCTACCGGGCCATTATTGAATCCTGCGCCTATGCCACAAAAAGCGTCTTGGATGTATACCGTAACGGCGGTATTGATATCCACGATATTCGTGCAGGCGGCGGTATCGCCAGGAAGAATCCTATGCTGATGCAGATATATGCCGATGTCATGGGCATGCCTATTCGGGTGGCTGACAGCGCTCAGCCCGGTTGTAAGGGCGGGTGCATCTTTGCCGCTGCCGTCAGCGGTCAGTATGCGGATGTGTTCGCTGCTGTGGAAGATCTGGCGGATAAGTGCGAAACTATCTATGTCCCCGATCCCCAGCGTCACGATGCATACACAACTCTGTATGCGCACTATCGCCGCCTGGCTGCCTACTTTGCCGAGGGCGATAATCCGGTAATGAGATATCTGCGTACCGTCTAAATTTCAAAGGGGCTGCTAAAGCAGCCTCTTTTTTCTTGAATTCTAAGAAAATCCCAAAATCCTTCATAATTTGTTTACAGTTTTTGCAACAAAATCGTTGTATAATTACTCTGTATCGCTATTAAAGGATGATGAATCATGATCAAAACGAGCGTCAAAAAGCCTTTTACTGTTTTAGTGGCTGTCATCATGGTTTTGGTACTGGGTGTCGTGTCCCTGACGAGTATGACAACGGACCTGTTGCCGCCCATGAGCCTGCCCTATCTCATCGTTGTTACTACCTACCCTGGTGCCAGCCCGGAAAAGGTGGAAGCAGATGTGGTCCGTCCAATGGAAAGCGCTTTGGGTACCGTAAGCGGTGTTTCCAATGTCTACTCCACCTCTGCAGAAAACTACGGCATGGTGCAGCTGGAATTTGAAGACGGCACAGATATGGACTCCACCCTGGTTAAAGTGAACACCGCGCTGCAGGGTATATCTGCCAGCTTGCCGGAGCTTTGCAGCACGCCTTCCATTATCGAGCTGAGCATGGATATGATGGCTACCATGTATGTATCCGTCAGCCGTGAGGGTAACGATATTTTCGAGCTTTCCAATTTTGTCACCAATACTGTCCAACCCTATCTGGAGCGGCAAAACGGCGTTGCCAGCGTCAGCGGCATCGGCCTTGTTGAACAGAGTATCCATGTTTCCCTGGATCAGAAGAAGATCGATGATCTCAACGCCAAAATCCTGCAGACCGTCAATGACGGTCTGGCTGCCGCTGCCACCCAGCTGGATGCTGCCGAGCAGCAGGTAAAGGACGGCAAAGCCGAGCTGGAAAAAGCTCAGGCTTCCTTCGGTTCCACCATGGCCGGCACCCTGTTCGGCCAAATCGAAGGTAAAGTCCTGACAACCGCTTCGGATCTAAAGGTGAAAGTGGATGATCTGCTGCAGAAAGTCAAAGATCTGCGCAGTGAAATTACCGACGGTCAAATCGGACAATTGCTGGATTCTCTGATTGCCGAACTGGAAACCGTTTCTAAGCTTTTAGAGTCTGAATCTTTAAGTGTAGAAGAACTGATGCAGGTTGCCGGCAGTCTGCGGGTCATCGTTTCCAATACCCGTGATCTTTTAAAGCTGTTGGATACTGAATTGGAAAATGGCGAAAACGCATCTATCACCGAAGTGCGTCAGCAACTTGATGATATTGCGTCTTCCCTTTCCGACATCTCCACGACTCTGGATTCTGTACCCCAGATCCTGGCCGGCTTGGAAAATGCCTACGCAACCCTTACCCAGGCACAGTTGGATGCCGCCGTTGCATTTGCCACTGCCAGCACACAGCTTGCAGGCGCAGAAGCACAGCTGATAGAAGCCCGGGCGCAATACGAAGCCGCCAAGGAAAGTGCATTATCCGGTGCCAACCTGGGGCAGCTGCTGAGTGTCGGTACATTGTCTCAACTGATCTATGCACAGAACTTCTCCATGCCCGCCGGCTATATTGACGATGCCAAGGACAATAGCTGGCTTTTGAAAATCGGCAACGAATATGAAACTTTGGAAGACCTGTCCAATGCCCTGTTGGTAAAAATGGATGCCATCGGTGAAGTTCGCCTGTGCGATGTGGCAACAGTCACCATTTTGGACAATGCAGATCTGAGCTATGCCCGGTTTAACGGTGAGCAAGCCGTTGTTTTAAGTATCTATAAGAACAGTGTCACCGGCACAAACGAAACCGCCAATAACTGTTTGGAAGCTTTTAAGGAACTGGAAGAAAAGTATCCCGGCACCAAGCTGGCTACCCTTATGAACCAGGGCAGCTATATTGAGATCATTATTGATTCTGTGCTTTCCAGCATGATTACCGGTGCCATCCTGGCGATCGTTATTCTGGCCCTCTTCCTGAAAGATGTCAAACCCACCCTGGTGGTCGCGGTGAGTATCCCTCTGTCCGTCATGTTCACCCTGGTACTGATGTACTTTACCGGCATTTCCTTGAACATGATGACCCTATGCGGCTTGGCCCTGGGCATCGGTATGTTGGTGGATAACTCCATCGTCGTTATTGAAAATATTTACCGTCTCCGTAACCGGGGTGTCAACGCTCCCCGGGCAGCTGTTCAAGGTACAAAGCAGGTGGCAGGTTCCATCATTTCCTCTACCTTAACAACGGTAGCTGTGTTCTTCCCGCTGGTATTTACCACCGGCATGATAAAGGAGCTGCTGCTTCCTTTGGGTATCTGCATCGGCTTCTGTCTGATGGCATCGCTGATCGTAGCACTGACCGTCGTGCCTGCTTCGGCCTCTACCCTGCTGAAAAACTCCAAAGCCAAAAAACACCCTTGGTTCGATAAATTCCAGGAAGGCTACGGCAAATTTCTGAACTGGTGTCTGGATCACAAGGCCGTTCCACTGTCTACCAGTATCCTGCTGCTTGCCATCTGCATTATCGTCGTTCTGAATATGGGCATCGTTTTGCTCCCCGAAATGACCGGCAATCAGATTTCCGTTACCGTCACTACTCCCGAAGGGCTGACACGGGAGGAATCTTATGCCATGGCCGATGATGTGATCGATATTCTGCTGGGTGTTGACGGTGTCGACGAAGTGGGCGTCATAGACAGTAGTGCTTCTGCCGGTATGATGGGTGGTATGTCACTGGGCAGCGGTAACAGTTACGGCTCTTATTCCTACTATATCATTCTTCCCGAAGGCACACCCACTACAAGAGTCAATGAGATCACCGATGACATCAGTGACGCAATCGCCGAGCTTCCCTGCGAAGTCAGCGTCTCTGCAGGCGGCATGGGCGATATGGTAGCGCTGCTTGGCAGCGGACTTTCCGTAAACATTTCGGGCTCTGACCTTGAGACCATGAAGCAGATCGCCACGGAAGTTGCCGAGATCGTTAAGCAGGTGGATGGTTATGAAGAAATTACAACCAGCTTTGCTGTGAGTGACCAAACGATTCACCTGGTGATCGACAAAGACAAAGCCATGGCAAACGGCCTAACCGTTGCCCAAATTTATATGGAAATTTCCGGACGGATGACCACCTCTGCCACCTCCACCAAGGTAACCCTCAACGGTACAACCATGTCCGTCACTGTGGAAAATTCCAACAATCCCCTGACCGTAGAAAACCTGCTGGATATGACCCTAACGGCCAGCACCATGGATGCCAATGGCCAGCAGGTCACTAAGACCATCAAGCTTTCCGATGTGGCCACTATCGAGGAAACCTCTTCCATCGGCTCTATCAGCCGTGAGAACCAAACCCGCTATGTCACCGTATCTGCTGGCATTGCAGAAGGCTTCAACGCGACCTTGCTCTCCCGTGAGCTCAGCACCTTACTGGATGAGTATAAGGCCAGCGGCGCTGTGCCCCATGGCTTCAACATCGAGCTTTCCGGAGAAAGCTCCACTGTGAACGATATGGTCTTGCAGATGGGTCTGCTGATCGCCCTGGGTTGCTTATTTATCTACCTGATTATGGTGGCGCAGTTCCAGAGTCTGCTGTCTCCGTTCATCGTGCTGTTCACCGTGCCTCTGGCCTTCACCGGTGGTATGTTCGGTTTGATCATCACCGGCGAACAGCTGAGTCTGCTGGCTTTGATGGGCTTCGCCTTGCTGATGGGTACTGTTGTTAATAACGGTATCGTATTCGTTGACTATGTTAATCAGCTCCGTATCGGCGGCATGGATCGCCGCAGCGCGCTGATTGCAACAGGTAAGACCAGAATGCGTCCTATTATGATGACCGCACTAACCACGATCCTGGCTATGTTCCAGTTGATTTTCAGCGATGATATGGCCGGACAGATGGGTCGCGGCATGTCCATCGTTGTAGTGGGCGGTATGATCTACGCAACTGCCATGACGCTGATCATCGTGCCTGTGATCTACGACATCCTGTTCAAACGCAATCCCCGGAATGTGGATATCGGCAGCGACGATATGGACGATGTCCCCGATGATGCCGCTGAGTTCATTGCTGAGGCTCTGGCGTTGGAAGCCGCCAAGGCCGCTGAAGCTGCAATCACCGAAGCTCCCATCGAAACCACCGCTGAATAATGCACAAGGCGCTGCCAACCGGCAGCGCCTTGCTTCTTTAAATTAATGGTGATGATGACAATGCCCGGTTGTCACCCTGGAATGCACATGGCAGTATAATTCATGGCAATGTTCTCCGGGCGATTCCAACTCCAAGGTTACATGTACGATCCCATTTGCTTGCAGTTCATGGCGGATTTTGTCCTTAATTTCGTGTGGGCTCCGGTCTGTAACAATGTGCATGGTCGCATAATGATTTTTCCCATCCATACTCCACAGATGAATATGATGCACATCCTCCACTCCTTCAATGGCACAGACATGTTCCTTGATTTCTGCTACATTCATGTCTTTCGGCGCTTTTTCCAGAAGAAGATCCATCACTTCACTGAAATTCCGAATCGCACTGATCAGTATAAAGGCAGAAACGCCAATGGACATCATGGGATCTAAAAGCGCAAAATCCGTAAACCGCATAAGTATAGCCCCCACCAGGACTAACGCCCAACCAAGAACATCCTCCAGCATGTGCAAATTCACGGCCTTTTGATTTACGGAATCTCCATTGTGGGTCACCCATGCTGCCAGGAAATTCACGACGACGCCCACCACCGCAAAGACGATCATTCCATCGTAATGGATCTGGGGTGGGTCAATGATGCCACCGATGGCCTTACAGATCATAGCAACTGACCCCAGCATAAGAATCAAAGTTGTAGTCAGTCCGCCAACCACGGAATACCTGGCATAACCGTAAGTGTATGTTTCATCCGGCTGTCGCAGACTTTTCCTCTCCAGGAGGTAGGATACGCCGATACTTGCCGCATCACCGATATCGTGGACCGCATCGGAAAGGATGGCTACGCTGCCGGTAAAAATACCACCCATAAATTCAAAGATAGAAAAAGCCAGATTCAATACAAATGCCATCAAAATATTGCGTTGTGTTTTCATACTTTCCTCCTATTGACTTGTCAGATGCGAAATGATATAATTCATTCGTTACCGAACGATTTGTTCAGTATCATTATACGCCATTCCCTCAAAATTGCCACATACAGAATCCACTGGGGATTCCATACCGAACAATTTTGAAAAAATGTACGGAGGATCATATGGACAGACGGCAAAGAAAATCCCGGGAAGCGATCTTTCATGCCTTCACAGATATCCTGTCGGAGAAGGATTTTAGCCAGATTACCGTTGGAGAAGTCATAGCCCGTGCAGATGTGGGTCGCGCCACATTCTATGCCCATTTTGAAACAAAGGACTTCCTTTTGAAAGCATTTTGCGAAGAACTGTTTTGCCACATCTTTGATACCGCTGCAGATACCCACGAACATCGCCACATTTTTTCTTGTGACGGGTCGGATTCGGTGTTCCTCCACCTATTCCAACACTTCCAAAGAAACGACAACAACATTTTAGCCTTGCTGTCATCTCGGAATAATGAGCTGTTTTTGCGATATTTCCGCAACAACCTTAACCTGCTCATCGAAAGCCAGCTCCCCAACTTGCAGTCCCGCAAAAAGGCCAATCTTCCCGATAGTTACTGGAAAAATCACATTGCTTCCAGCTTTGTGGAAACGCTCAAATGGTGGATCGCCAACGGTATGGCGGAATCCCCGGAAACCATTACTGCCTATTTCCTGCAAGTCATATAAAAAGGCGCTGCCGTTTGGCAGCGCCTTTACTTTATCCTCATTTCTTATCCCGCTTGCGGCACAGATAGATGTCCAGTTTTTCTTTCATGTTTTCGGGCATTTCCCGGGCCACAGGGCAGCGTTTAGCATTTGCCATGCGCTGAGTAAACGCGATAATGAAATCGATGTCCTCGGCCATCTGAGCGCCCTTCATCACCGCCATGGTATCATAGCTATTATGGATGGTAGCCGTATTGTTGGGGGCGATACGTGCAAAGGAGATGGCCGGAATGCCCTTGTCAGCAAATGGTGTAGAGTCACTGGAATACACATCCTGGTATGCGCCAACACCGAAACCCAGCTCTGCGGACATATACTTCACATACTGCACCAGTGCCTCCTCAGAAGTACAGCAGGCGATGAACTTACCCATAATGCAGCCAATCATATCCAGGTTAATATTCAACACGACCTTCTTCAGAGCTTCCTCATTCTCTGCACAGTAGGCCTTTGCACCCAGCAGGCCCCGCTCCTCGCTGCCGCACCAGATGAACCGCAGGCCGTAGCGGTGGGGCGCTTTTGCAAAGTGCTCCGCAACGCCCAGAATGCCCACACTGCCTGACATATTGTCATATGCACCCTGGGACAAAGAAGTAGAGTCATAGTGGGCAGTCAAAACGATATACTCATCGATTTCACCGGGCAGATCCAGCACCACATTGTGGGACTTGCCCTTGTATTCATCCTGCTTTAGGGTGATCTTTGCCATAGCTGCATCATTCTTGATCAGCACAATGGCATCCTTGGCATTGATATTTACGCCGGGGATCTTATTGCCCTTAGACACAAAGCCCCGCAGCTCCCGCTGGTCGATATCCCGATCGGCATAGTTGGCATTGCCGTCATATGTAATGAAGCCCACAGCGCCGTTTTCCAACAGATCCTGGTAGATCCAGTAACCCAGGTAGCCGTCGATCATGACGATCTTGCCCTTGCAAAGAGAAAGGCTGTAAGCATCGGTATTGCGCAGGTAATAGAAAGGCGCTTCTACCTCAGCACTGCCGGCACACAGATAGCCCTTGCAGGTGATCTGCTTGCCGTCTATCTCCAAAGTCGCGGTATGAATGGTGGCCATATCCACCTCAAAAGCCTGGATAGCGGCGTTCAGGCCCAGTTCTGCACACTGCTCTTTCAGATACTCCGCAGCTTTCAGCTCAGCCTCGCTGCCACCCATGCGGACATAGGCAGTATCCTTGAAAATTTTCATGATCTTTCTAGGTTTCATAGCAAACTCTCCTTTTTCTATGAAAGGGTGCGTTTTGAAACGCACCCTTTTGTTTTACTTTTCTGCCTTGATTTCCCGGATGGTGATGGTGGTGATCACGGGCTGCTGCTCCTTGGCAATAGAGCCGTTGCCATCGGTGGGCTGAGCACCCTCGCAGATGGCATCCACAATCTCAATGCCTTCGGTCACATAACCGAAGCAGGCATACTTGCCATTGAGAGAAGGATAATTCTTATGTACGATAAAGAACTGAGAGTTGGCACTGTTCATATCTTTGGCACGAGCCATGGAGATAGCACCTCTGGTGTGCTCCAGGGGGTTATCGTGGCCGTTAGCAGAGAACTCGCCCTTGATGTTGTCAGCCTTATCCTTGCTGCTCTTGGGAGCGCCGCCCTGCATCATAAAGCCCTCGATGATCCGGTGGAAAGTCAGGCCGTCGTAGAAGCCACTTCTTGCTAGATAGACAAAGTTCTCAACGGTCACGGGAGCGGCGGACTGATCCAGCTTTACCGTGATCGTACCGTAGTTTTCAATAACGATATCGGCGTAGTAGGTAGAATCAGGATTGAAAGGCTCGATCTTCTTTTCTTCCTCACAGCCGAACAGGAACATGGCCATCAGCATAGCCAGGCACAACGCCAGAATTCTTTTCATTGTTAATTGTCCTCCCACAAATTATTGATGCTTTCAGTATAGCATAAACTCAGAAATAAACAAGCCAAATTCGCTTAAAACAAAACCGCGTACATAATAAAGGCATTGCCCACACCGATCAAAATGCCAAAAATCACCTGAATAGGCGTGTGGCCCACAAATTCCTTCAGCTTGACCTCGGGAAGCTTGTCCTCCTCCAGCTCCTTAAACGCCTTGATGAGCTCATTCAGAAGCACCGCCTGCTTGCCGGTCTCACGGCGTACACCGGTGGCATCGTGGCACACGATGATCGCCAGTATGGCCGCAATGGCAAATTCTACACTGCCGGTACCGCAAACCAGGGCGCACATCACCGCAAGCGACGATACCGTAGCCGAATGGCCGCTGGGCATACCGCCATCACCGAACAGCCGCTCGAAGCTCAGTTTTTTATAGATAATTGCGTGAATGATCACCTTGAGCACTTGGGCAATAAACCAGGAGCCCACGCCGGTGAGCAAAAACGGATTCGTAACCAAATCGTACAGCCAATCCATAGCCATCCTCCCTTTCCCGATATGCACAGCTTGCGCGATGCAATACCGAAATATTCCAACTGTTTGGGGTTATTTTACCACAGGATCGTTGATTGCGCAATATGGAAATATTTCCGTCAGATTCTTTAAATTAATGACAGTTTCTTCGTGATTACCCCATCTTTTCCTTGCAGGAAAAGCTCTGTATCGCAGTTTCGTTCATCCAATGCCAGTAATGCCCTGCGGAACGGATACGACGGCAGGTCGATTTGACCACCCTTCCACACAGTCAGACTTTTGAGGATCTGGGTATCGTTCTTTTCCTTCAACCGGGCGCAGATCACGCCGTCAATGTCATTTTCTGTTACATAGGTATTCCCCTGCCTGCTCAGCAAAACCGTCACTTGGGGTGCAGGCAAACCGGCAGGGCAGACATCCATATCAACAAGCCGTCTCAACGCAAGGCCAATCATTTCATCAAGCATAACATCCACCCCTTGAGGATATTGTACCACATCAACACCACCGGCGCAAGAAACAAAAAGGACATCCCTTTGGATGTCCTTTTTGAATCAGCAATCAAGCTTCTTATTTCCTGCTGCTATTGCGTTTTTCTCTGATCCATTCGGCAACCCAATGAATAAATACTACAAGAATACCGATTTGCAACGAAAATATGGCCCCCATAACAAGATCAAATATCCAAATAATAAAGAAAACCGGCATAATTAGGGACATTAAGTAAAGATATATGTAGTACTTCCTTCTTCCCCAAACGCTCATCTTGTTTCGAACAAACGATGTATAAACAAATGTCATACCCACGGACGTAATCATAGCAGGAATAGCCGTGTACAGAAAAGCCACTATGAAAAATCCGTTGCATATCGTTTCATATAGAGCGGTAAGAACATCTACCGAAGCGCAATTGAATCCGATATACAGTACTACTAAAATGCCCAGTCCCACAAACGATAAAAACATTAGCAAAAACTCTTTGAATCTCTTCATGACATCACCCCCCTGAAATTGAACTTTTGGGCTCATTGACCGCAAAAACAGACGCAGCCCGTGTTTTATGCTCTAATCACTTCTGCCCGCATAAATCTGAGTTTCAATTGTTGAGTATTACATTTCGCAGTATCAAATTTCAATTCTAACAGATAGCGATTATCAATTTCTGACAAGTCATCAGACAACCACCATCCACCGTTCAGCAGGTTTATATCTAAACCATTTGTAAGAATTTTAAAATTGAAAAAGCGGATTTCCACAATATTCGCATCACCCACAACGCCGTCACAATTAAGTTTCAATATTAAGCAATTATCCTTTGGATTCCAACCGGATTCTTTCGTTGTTACAGAAATGATTTGTGCATCATGAAGACCATAGACCCAATACCATTCGGGTGTCTTATTTTCCTTATGCTTCATTACCCCATCTCCTCGGATTTTGTATAGCATCCCCTCATTTTTTAACTCTCCCGGTGGATTTGCCGCAAAGAGGCCAGAATACTTATCTTGCATCCTGATTACAGAAATTTTTTAGTACTTCTACTCGGTTACCGTCATAAACCAAGAAATTAGGATCGTCTTTGGCAAGATTCACATTACCAACGATATCTCCTGCCTCAATCAAAACAATGGCTTTATTGCATATTATCTTCCCTGCAAGTTCATTTGCTGATTGAATATTGTCTTCCATATACTCAGAAAGAGACATCAGAATTTCCTTCTCGGTTTCATCATCTTCTATAATTTCAGCACAATAATTCCATTCTCCGCTTTTGGCATCAAATTCAAATGTCAACGACTCTGGAACAATCAGTGTCTGATCGTAGACGAACCAGCCCCATGCCAAAGCATCTTCTTCAGGATTACGGATATACTTTATGGGCAAATCGTTCTCGATGATTTCATTATAGATATCAAACTGAATGCTACTTGCAGAATAAAGGGTATACTTCTTATGCGTCAATTTATAATAAGCCGACCGCTTGTACTTAATATAGTCAAAAGGTATCAGGCAAATAACACCGATTCCAAAAATCAACGCTAATAAAATCCCAAATATTGCCGTAAAAAAATCCCTAATTTTACGAAAAATCGTTTTCACCAAATCACCGCCTTAGATTAATCATAACACATCTACTGTTTAGGTGCAAGATAAAATGAAATCCGCCCATGTGGACGGATTTCAAAGAAAAACATACCTATTTAAATATACCGCCAAACAGTTCGTCAACTCGTTCCCAATCGACACCATTTCTTCCTCGCCAGAATCTTACAGGATAGGCGTAATCATTTTTATATTCCTCTGCTTCTTGCATATCTTGCCCACGAATAAATTCCTTTGTAATTCCATGATGTTCGTCTGTATGCAGAATATCTAAATATCCCAGTATGTCTAAATATGGTTGGTATTCCCGGGCCTTTATCGGAAGAATTTTACTTTTCTGCAGGACTTCCTTATATGCACCTATCTTCTTATCGCCTTGTACTTGTTCTGCAAGTGCCAAAGAATCCTTAAATAGCTGATAGTCTTCTTTGGTTGCCACAACCTTGGGCATCTTCAAAAATTCCCGTAGTAAGAAAGAGGAATCAGCTGGGTTCTGTACACCAAGATAGCCTCCTTCATATATTCGACAGTACTGCATAGCGTTTATCCACATAAAACTCATTTTCGTTTCAACTGAAGCAGCCTGATAATTGCAAAAACTACAATATGGTGCCGTGTGAGAACCATCGTCGCGTAGACGATCATCATTGTGGTCTGGAATATTCTTGATATGTAAGTATGCCGGCAAGGCCGTTCTGTACGCTGGAATTCCTTTGGCTATGCCATGAATAAACGCATGCGCCACATCTTGATAAGATGTATTCTTAACACGGTCTACTGCGATTTTGATAGCTTCGTCGTGTACAAAAGACTCTTGCTCCAAGAACATAGTTCCCTCAACAACGGCAGGAAGATATTTACCAACTGGATTTGGCCAGAATTTTGTTGTAAAATCAATAGAATCCCGTTTAAATTCACGAAGTAATTTAAGTGCCGTGATATGGTCACAGGCTATTGGCGGATTCCCATTGAACTGTGTGATTTCTATATCGAATTGCTTGTTGATCATATCGCTGTATTCCGACACAATTCTACCGCCTTTCGTGATTTCATTACTTTAGTTTTATTCTACCATAAGCGCAGTGTGAGTGCAAGGGTTTAAAGTGAAGCATCACTTCACGCGCCGCAAGGCGCACTTGGTTGAAAAAGAAAAGACACGCTCTCGCGTGTCTTTTCTTTTTCTGTCATTCGTGTCCGAAAAAGAACTGGTCCAAAACCGAGGATTTTCTTTATTCAAACCTATTTTTTCTTTGTTCTATCTTTTCTTGAATATTTGAAATAACAAACGCACCCATAGGTGTGAGCGGAATAAATATCCAAAAGAGGATACCCCAAATATTGCTTATTTCCCAAATTGTTTTTGACACTTCAACTACTTCAGCGTGATCACAAACAAAAAAGCGTCCATTTTCTTGATAGCCAAGTCCTGCGCTTCCATCAATTATCATAGAAAACACAAAAAAACCTAAAATAACTATAACGCCAAAGATAATCCACAAAGCTATAAATATATCACCTTTGTTTCTTTTCTCTTTCATTTGACTCACCGCCTTGTGTGTATTATAACACACCGATGGTGATGGTGCAAGGGATAATGATATATCGCTAAAGCGATATGATATACGACTTGCGCCGTATGATATATTTGCGTTGCAAATATGATATAATATCCGTTCCTTCATATGCGAAGCATATATCATCCACCGCAGGTGGATATCATACCAAAGGTATATCACCTGTTCCGTAAGGAACGGATATCATTGAAAAAAGGACTTCACTTTCGTGAAGTCCTTTTTTCTGGAGGTACCGGCCAGATTTGAACTGGCGAATAACGGTTTTGCAGACCGGGGCCTTACCACTTGGCTACGGTACCATTTTATAAAAACAGGAACGCGAAAGCGTTCCTATTCTATTTGATTGGAGCGGGTGACGAGGCTCGAACTCGCTACCTCCACCTTGGCAAGGTGGCGTTCTACCGGATGAGCTACACCCGCATCTTGGTTCCCATTAAGGGAACCGTGGTGCCTCCGGTCGGA
>JAGAMN010000062.1 GCA_017624715.1 Oscillospiraceae bacterium | reverse complement strand
TTTGCATCCCAACACCAATCCCCATCAAGAAATACGCTATTGGGTAAATCAGATTTTAGTTGCTGGCTAACAGCAGTTTTGCCGACTCCCATTGTTCCGCCGATTATATATAATTTTTTCATATCCACTTACCTACAACTTCTTATTTATCGTTCAGTTTACTTTATCATATTTTTCGGCCTGCATCAATACTTAGTGAAACTGCCAAAGATGTAACCCGTCAGTCCAAAAGTAAATTGGGACCGCTAAATTCCCCTCTTGCCAAATCATTTCACCTGTTGTATAATACGCAGGTACGCCGGTATGATGGAATTGGTAGACGTGACGGACTCAAAATCCGTTCCTGGCGACAGGGTGTGGGTTCGAGTCCCACTACCGGCACCAAAAGAGACCAAGTCCGAAAGGGCTTGGTTTTCTTTATACAACAAACACCGCACCTTCCGAAGAAGGTGCGGTGTTTGTTGCGTAAATCTTATTCCACAGAGATCATATAGTAGTACACGGGCTGGCCGCCGGGCAGAAGGCTGACCTCCGCATCGGGGCAGGCCGCGGCAAAGATGGCCTGGGCCTGCCGGGCCTGCTCTTCGGTGACATCTTCGCCGTAGAAGATGGACACGAACTCCGCACCCTTTTCGCTCTCGGCCTGAGCCAACTGTTCCAGCAAAGCATTCAGATCCACATTGGTACCGAACAGCTGATGCTCGGCAAGAGCCATGTAGTCGCCCTGCTTGATGGCAAAGCCGCCGAAGTCGGAGTCGCGGGCGGCGTAGGTGATCTCGTCGGTGCGCACGTGGGAGAACGCCTCGGTCATGGCCGTGGTATTGTCCTCTTCGCTGGCGTCGGGATCGACGCTGAGCATGGCGGAAATACCCTGGGGCACGGTCTTGGTGGGCAGAACGATCACCTTTTTGTCCTGACACAGGGGCACGCACTGCTCGGCCGCCATGATAATGTTCTTGTTGTTGGGCAGGACGTAGACGATCTCGGCGGGAGTGGCGTCCACGGCCTTGAGAATGTCTTCGGTGGAGGGGTTCATGGTCTGGCCGCCGCCCACAAGGGCGTCCACGCCCAGGTCACGGAACACGGCCTCCAGCCCTTCACCGGCACAGACGGAGACGTAGCCGAACTTCTTTTCGGGTGCTGCGTGAACAGGCTCGTTCCCCTTCTCCAGCTCAGCCTCTATGGCATCCAAATCGTCGGTGCTCTGTGCCTTGCGGCCGGCAGCCAGATCGTCGCGCTGGGTGACCATATTTTCGATCTTGGCCAGTTCCAGAACACCGTACTTCTGAGACTCGTTGAGCGCATCGCCCGGGGTGTTGGTATGGACGTGGACCTTGAACGCCTCGTCGTCCTCACCGATGACAAGGCTGTCTCCAATGCTGTTGAGGTACTTGCGGAAGGGATCAAGATTCACGTCGGGATCATTCTTGCGCACGATAAACACCGTGTCAAAGGCAAAGGTGATCTCCTCATCGGCAAGGGCACTGAACTCAGCCTTGTCGTTGGGCGTCTCGTCCTCGGTGACCTCGGGCATAGGCAGACCGCGCATCTGGTCCAGCATGCCCTGCAGAATGACCAGAAAACCCTTGCCGCCGGCATCCACAACTCCCGCTTTCTTCAGCACGGGGTTCTGGTTGATGGTGTTGTCCAGCGCGATCTGCCCCTCGGCAATGGCCGCCTCAAGAACGGTCTCGGCACAGTTTTCCTCCCGGGCCTTCTCCGCGGCCTTGGCCGCGGCCAGACGGGACACGGTGAGGATGGTGCCCTCTGCGGGCTTCATGACCGCCTTGTAGGCGGCGGCCACACCATAATCAAGGGCAATAGCCAGATCCCGACCGTCAATGGTCTGCTTGTCCTTCACGGCCTTGGCAATGCCGCGGAACAGCAGGGAGAGGATCACGCCGGAGTTTCCCCGGGCGCCCCGCAGCAGCGCGCTGGCGGCGGCAGAAGCGGCCTGCCCCACCGTGGCGCAGGAGGCCTTTTTCATCTCGGCTGCGGCGGCACTGATGGTCAGGCTCATATTGGTGCCGGTATCCCCGTCGGGAACGGGGAACACGTTCAGGTCATTGATAGGCTGTTTCTGCAGATTGATGGCGGCGGCGGCATGGATGACCATCTGCTGAAAAAGCGCCGCGTCAATAGTCTGTATCATGGCGACAAATTTCCTTTCTGATTGGCTGACCCATGCTTATACGCGCATGGAGTCCACACATACGTCCACGGACTTGACCTTGAATCCGGTCATCTTGCTGACTACATAGCGCACCTCGCTCATAATGGAGCGGCTGACCGCCACGAGGTTCACACCGTTTTCAACGATGATGTGCAGTTCAATGGACACGGTGGAATCTTCATTATAGTACACCTTAACGCCCTTACCCATGGACTCCCGCTTGAGCAGGTGGACCAGTCCGTCGGTAGCGGAACGCACCGCCATGCCCTTAACTCCATAGCAGTTGGTGGCGGCGGCGCCGGTGATGTTGGTAAAGACCTCGCTGCTGATTCGGATCTCGCCCTTTTCCGTTTGCAGTTTCATAGGGACACCCTTCCTTTCTATGGGCATTGGAACAGTCTTCTACAAGTTATATTGTAGTCTATCAGCGCAAAAATTACAAGTCAAAAATATATTGCCCGTTTCAGGCAGAGAAACCCCTGATTTTCTCCAGTCTCTCAGTTGGGATCAGTCCCCTGCACGCCTCCCTGCGGTACAGGGCAGAAAGCAACACCGAGCCAAGCACACCGCAGGCCAGCAGTTCCCCCACCCCCACGTTAAAGGCGTTGAACGCGAAGGCCGCCCAGAACCCGGCTCCAAAGCCCCCCTGAGCCAAGGCGATCTCGCCTCCTACGACAACTGCATTGCACACCACCGGCGGCAGTGGTGCCAGCCAGCGGCTGCGCAGCCGTCCGGTCCACAGGCAGGCCAGCAGAGTGGCCGCAGAACCGAACACCACGTCCAGAACGAAGGGCGAAAACAGGTTTGCGATCACACAGCCCACAAACAGGCCCGGCGTGGCCACCGGATAAAAAAAAGGCAGTACGCACAGGGCCTCCGCCACCCGCAGCTGAATCCCCGCATACTGGGGCATGGGCAGAAACAGCGTCAGGGCGGCGTATACTCCCGCCAGCACGGCGGAGATAGTCAGATCGCGGACAGTCATTTTTTTCATGTGTATACCTCCATTTTTTGTTTAGAGAACGGCATAAGCCGAACGAACACGAGGACAAGGCAGTCCGTTTGCGCTTCCCCTTGTCATGCTCCGGGTTGGGCACATAGCCGGGTCGCTTTCCCGCCGACTCGGAACACAAACAGCAAGCCTCGCTTGGTTTGTATTCCTCGCTTTGGTCCAAGCTCCCCTATGTGCCCACCCTGCGCACTTCGTGCTTGGACGAGGTGTGGAAACTCGTCCCGAGGAGTATATCACACTTGTGCTTTTTCGTCACCTGTTTTTTATTCAAAAAATCCGATGCAGAAATTCGGATTAATCCTTGCCTTCGTCCAAAAAATATGCCATAATGCCTATGGTTCAATTCCATATATGCAGCGGTATCGAAGTGGTCATAACGGGGCTGACTCGAAATCGTGTGGGTTTGTAGATAGCCCAACCTCGGAACCCCTTGGTACTTCTGGACTTTCCGGTTCATCTACGCTTTTTAACAACTTCATATCTACGGTTTTTCTACGCTTTGTCTACGTTTTCTACGCTCGACCCTGTTGGTGAGCGAAACCCGCAAAGCGTTGGGAATACAGCATGGAGACGTATCGAAGAGGTCATAACGAGAACGACTCGAAATCGTTTGATCGGTGATGAGCCGGTCCGTGGGTTCGAATCCCACCGTCTCCGCCAGTAAGCCTGCAGCGGTTTTCCGCTGCAGGTTTTTTTATGCAGGCTGTTCGCTGTCGCCACGGATGAACATACTGCCCATAGCACTTGCCGATTCTTCCTGTGCAGTGTAATCGAGGTGTGCGTAAATATCTGCCGTGGTCGAGAAAGTGCTGTGTCCAAGCCATACCTGAATTTGTTTCATTGAGATGCCGTTACTCAGGAGCAGACTGGCGCATGTATGGCGCAGGTCATGAAACCTAATCTTTTTCAGATTGTACTTCTCAATCAGCCATGCAAAATGTTCCGTGACATAGTTCGGGCGGAGGATCTTTCCGGTCTGATCGACACAGATATAGTCGAGGTAATCTCGGCAGTAGGATTTCTTGAAGAGTCTGCGGAACATCTCCTGCTTCTCCTTCTCCTCCAGCAGAAGCTTTTCGACTGCGGGAATCAGGGGAAGCATACGGAAGCTCGACTTTGTTTTCAGGACATCCTCTCCGACCGGCACATATTTACCATCCACTTCAGCCTCAATAACTTTATGGCTGACGGAAAGGGTCTTTTTCGTGAAGTCGATTGCATCCCATCGGAGTCCCAGCACCTCACTGCGGCGCAGTCCGTAATAAGCTGCAATTTTGATGCACAGCTCCATCGGATCACCGGAGATAACTTCGAACAGAGTCATCATCTCTTCCTCGCTATAGAAGTTCCCCCGGAATACATTCTTTTTGGGTTTGTCCACCTGGTCAGCCACATTTTTCGTGAGGACATCCTTTTTGACCGCAGTCTGTAGGGCTTTTCGGATGACAGCATGATAATGGATGACGGTGTTCGTTGTGCAGTTGTCATCCAAGATGGTCTGGTAGAAGTCCTGGATGTGCTGGGGGGATACTTCGTTGAGCCGCAGTCCAAGAGGCAAGAAATATGTTTTGATGCGAGCGCCAATCATATTTTTGTAGCTCTGATATGTAGCGGTTGCAATTGTTGGGCGGACGCTTTTGAGCCACTTGTCGAGGTAGTCCGTGAACAGGATGAGTGCATCTGGGTGCGTGTTCTTTGCCAGTTCCATGGCTTCGGCTGCCCTCTTGATGCGTTCTTCTTCGTCTTTCTCATACTGCATACGGATTTCCTCGAAGGCCTTTTGCGCCTTCCTGTTGCTTGTACCCTCAATAGGGAGCTTAGTTGAAATCCACTTGGGCTTTCTTTTCCCATCCACTTTCAAGTACAGCACGGCATAGTAGAGTCCATTTTTTTGTTGCAGGCATCCTGTTATCATAATTTCCTCCTTTGCAATAACACGGGTAAACTTGCCTGCCATTGACAACGCAAACATATCACAAGCAAGTTGAAATAGCCATACTCCAAGTGGAGAAAAACGACACGATTTATCTACGCATTTTGACAGTTACTCGTCCTCTTAGCGAATGCTGATGCGGCACATTTCTTCTCCCATTAAATACTCGATGATACAGACTTTCGGAATTTTATAGGATCTTCCGACTTTGACGCTCCGGATCTCCTGGTCGGCGAGAAGTCGATAGGCCAGTTTCTTGCTGATCCCGCCGAGCATCACTCTCAGGTCATCAACTTCAACTACATCCGGGTATTTTTCAAACATGGTAGCTTTACTCATAGCAGTCCTCCTTGTTTCGCGTGGCGTGAGATATCAGTTGTTCCTTGATAGCACAAATATGAGAACTGCCTGGGTGGTAACAAATACTTGAAGAAGAACATGGAATGAGGGGAAAGAAAACGGAGGTAACTATTTTAGCCGCAAAGCAGATGGTTGAGTAAGGGGCGCAGAATGAACGATAGTATTTAAGGCAGTTCCCATATCTCTGCTATCAAAGTAAGTGAAGGCAGGGTCGCCCTTTGAGGGCGACCCTGCGCGAATTTCATTCATGGCTCTATTCGACACAACTTCCCGAGCCGTGGGCGGCAACATAGCCTGTGCTGGCGCACATCATGGGAATCTCACCCCTCCGAGGATCTCTCCGAGCTGCTTTCGCAGAAGTACCATTGTGGGCTGACGGGATCATGGCGGAGCAGCGTGCCAATGCTGCCTTGGCCTGAGTGGGGATCGCTCTGCACCTTATATGGCCGTCCTTTGATGCAGAATACTCTGCACAGGTGGTCTTCGCGCACTCGGCCTGACGCTTTCCTTTTCAGGTCCGTCAGCTGATGTATCTAAGTTGCCGGATATGACTGACAGAGCAGTTTTTTTCAATGTACACTGCAACCACTTGCTGGTTACGCCTTAATTGTAATTTATGCTTCACATACCTAACACCCACAGTTAGTGGGGGTAAGGGAACCTGTTAGTGGGGGTTACAATACCTGCTCCAGTGATTGGAGGAGCAGGATCGTTTCTTGCAGATGTCGTTTAACCACTTTCTGCTGATGCTCCTTCCCGAGCAGCAAGTAGTCCGTGGACACATTAAAAAACAAAGAGATATCAATGAGCAGTTCTATTGATCCCATTGCACGACCGGCTTCAATCCTCTGTATGTACTTGCATGTGACACGCAGTTTTTCTGCAAGCTGCTCCTGCGTAAGTCCGTGACTCTTTCTTAACTCTTGGATTCGCTTTCCGCAGGCAGTTACATCAAATCGCATATGTATTCCTCCGTATTCTGAAATTTGAATTGATATCAAATTTCGGAAGCGGAGGCCCCCTGCATCGAGGGCGCCAATTCAGAAAAACAAAAAAGGCATCCCTGCGGGCGTGATAACCCGCAAGGATGCCTTGGCGTGTAATGAGGCTATAGCCGCCACCGGGAGGCAGCGGAACGAGAGCATAGAGAAAAACCGCCAGTCCAGGAGGAATGGCGCAGCAGAGCAAGGTGCCGGGTGGCACTCGCAGCAGTTCGATATTATTCGAGGGAAGACGATAAATTTCGAGCTTGAAAAAGCCCGCAGAGGACGCACTTGCCCCTGCAAGGCCATTCAGCAGAAGTATTCCGTTGTGCTCAACTACTCGAAATAGGTCATTCATCTACCTCCGTTTCCTTTGGGAAACGGGGGCTATCAGGGGTAACAATTCTCTTGCTCCATGCTGATGCCACCATTTCTAAACCATGTATCACCACCTATTGATGTTGGAAGTTCATTATACAAGAGCTTTTATTGAAAATTTGGCACTTTTTGTCGAGCTTATGTCAATTATGGTCTTTGCCGCTGAATTGGCTGTTTCTCTGGCAAAGAACAGACTTTATGCTTGGGAAATGAAAAAGGAGCGAGTTTCCTCGCTCCTTTTATCAGATGATCTATTTGAGGTAGGCCGTAATCAGGTCTTTCAAAAGCTCCTCCCGGTCGATACGGGAGATCATCTGCCGGGCCCCGGCATGATTGGTGATATAGGTTGGATCTTCAGACAAAATGTAGCCCACAATCTGCCCAACGGGATTATATCCTTTCTCTTTCAGAGCAGCATATATTTGCATCAGGCGCTCTTTACGCATCGCATGGTCCAACTTCCTCACCTCAAGCAAAGCATACCACAAATTGCGGAAAAAGCAAATCCTTTGCTATACCAGCGTATTTACATTCCGGCTACACAATTTCTGCAGTAGCGTGATATAATACACTTAAAATTACTGCAGGAGGTGGTCAGATGGAAAAGCAGCGTACCTATATCGCAATCGACCTGAAGTCGTTCTATGCTTCTGTCGAGTGTATGCAGCGTGACTTGGACCCTATGACCACCAACCTTGTGGTGGCGGATCTGAGCCGCACGGAGAAAACCATCTGCCTTGCCGTTTCTCCGGCACTGAAGCAGTACGGCATCTCCGGTCGAGCGAGGCTCTTTGAGGTTGTGCAGCAGGTCAAACAGGCCAACGCACAGCGACAACGCAAGGCTCCAGGTCGCACCTTTACCGGGGCATCCCACGATGACACCGAGCTGAAAGCCCATCCGGAGCTGGCCATCGACTATGTGGTGGCTCCTCCTCAGATGGCCAAGTATATGAAAACCAGCACGGAGATCTACAATGTCTACCTGAAGTATGTGGCGCCGGAAGATATCCATGTCTACTCCATCGACGAGGTGTTCATCGATGCCACCCACTACCTCGGCACCTATAAGCTCACACCCCGCGAGTTTGCCATGAAGATCATTCTGGATGTTCTGGCGACCACCGGCATCACGGCCACGGCAGGCATCGGCACCAATCTGTACCTCTGCAAGGTCGCCATGGACATCGTGGCCAAGCACATTCCCGCTGACCGCAACGGTGTCCGGATCGCGGAGCTGGACGAGATGAGCTATCGCCGCACCCTCTGGAGTCATCGTCCCCTCACCGACTTCTGGCGCGTCGGCCGGGGCTATGCACGGAAACTGGAGGCAAACCGGATGTTCACCATGGGCGATGTGGCCCGCCAGTCCGTACAGAACGATGAAGTGCTGTATAAGCTCTTTGGTGTCAATGCGGAGCTGCTCATCGACCACGCCTGGGGGTGGGAGCCTTGCACCATTGCGGACATCAAAGCCTATAAGCCAGAGTCCAACAGCATCGGCTCCGGGCAGGTACTGCATTGCCCCTATACGGCTGATAAGGCTAAGCTTGTGGTGCGTGAGATGGCGGATCTGCTGGTCCTGGACTTGGTGGACAAGGGGCTTGTCACCAACCAGATCGTGCTGACGGTCGGCTACGACATTGAGAACCTGGCCGATCCGAAGCGGAGCAAGTCCTACAAGGGTGAGGTCACCACTGACCACTATGGACGGCAGATACCGAAGCATGCCCACGGCACCGGCAACCTCGGTAAGTACACTTCCTCCACCAGAGAGATCCTACAGGCGGTGTCTGAACTCTATGACCGCATCGTTGACTCTGACCTTCTGATTCGGCGTCTGAACATCGTCGCCAATCATGTCATTGATGAGGCTTCTGTTCCTGCCCAGCCGGATGTGGAACAGCTCGACCTGTTCACCGACTACGAGGCCAGGGACCGGCAGCAGGCCGAGGATGCCGCTGCTTTGAAACGGGAGCGGAGCCAGCAGGAGGCTATCCTGTCTATCAAGAAGAAGTTCGGCAAGAACGCCATCCTCAAAGGCATGAATCTGGAGGAAGGCGCTACGGCCAAAGACCGCAATGCCCAGATTGGTGGGCATAAGGCATAACAGCCCAATAAGAATTTGACGGAGGGAGTAGCAATGAAAAAGCTGATTATAAATTATAATCTTGAAATACTAACTGCGGTTTTGGCAATCGTATTTGGTGCGAGCCTTTTCTTTTGGAACAGTCTAACTCTCGCAGGCAAAGCATTGCTTGGGTTTATGGTTTTATATACCCTTCATGAGTGGGAGGAATCCAGATTTCCTGGCGGTTTTTATGACCTGTTTTTTGGGGGATTTGGAGTAGAAATCACCGCAAGTGAAGCAAGAATGCACTTGCCCGTTGCAATATACATCTTGATTATGTTACTTGTTCCGTTTGCGTTGCAGCAAACAACATTCCTTGTGCTGATTCCTTTAGGACTCGGGCTTTTTGAAGGCGTGATTCATGTTGCAGGCATCAAAATACATAAGTTAAAGAAGCCGTATACGCCTGGCATGATTACAGGACTCATCATGTTCGCTTACGCCGTCTTTGTTATCACACAAATCAACAAAGCGGGTGGATTACCCTCGTGGCAATGGATTGTTGGCTTTGTCCTTGCGTTTGTTGGATTTGCAGTTATGGAACAATTCTTCTTGAGAACAGTAGGACTTACTTTTGGCGATTTCAGAAAAATGGCAATGGCTCGGGTCTTAGGAAACAAAAAAATAATCGGTTAAACAAATTCCAATTTGTTGAAAGGAGCAATTATGGCATTCCGATTGATTGACATTGAAAACTGGGAACGTAAAGAGTTTTACGAGCATTTTATCAACCAAGTGGTTTGTACATATTCTGTTGTTGTCAACCTTGATATTACGAACCTAAAGAATCACAGACTCTATCCTGCGATGATTTGGC
>JAGAMN010000061.1 GCA_017624715.1 Oscillospiraceae bacterium | reverse complement strand
TCATCTGGTCGCCGGTGTAAGCGTGGATGGTGCACATGATGCCGGCCTCGATGGGAGCCAGATCGTTCAGAGCCTTAGCCATGGGAGCCAGGCAGTTGGTGGTGCAGGAAGCAGCGGAGATGATGTTGTCTTCCTTGGTCAGGGTCTCGTGGTTGACGTTGTAAACGATGGTGGGCAGGTCATTGCCAGCGGGAGCGGAGATAACGACCTTCTTGGCGCCGGCGTCGATGTGAGCCTGAGCCTTTGCCTTGGAGCAGTAGAAACCGGTGCACTCCAGGACGACGTCAACATCCAGCTCGCCCCAGGGCAGCTCAGCAGCGTTGGCCTTGGCGTAGATGGTGATCTTCTTGCCGTCGACAACGATGTTGTCCTCGCCGGCCTCGACGGTATGAGCACCGAAGGGAGCAGCGTAAGCACCCTGGGTGGAGTCATACTTCAGCAGGTGAGCCAGCATCTTGGGAGAGGTCAGGTCGTTGATGGCAACAATTTCGTAACCCTCAGCACCGAACATCTGACGGAAAGCCAGACGGCCGATACGGCCAAAACCGTTAATAGCAACTTTAACAGACATGGGAATTTCCTCCATTTCAAATTACCGCTGAATGCGGTATGTTAGATAGAAATACTGTACAAAAACCGGGATTTCTGTACAAAGCCATTATACAATACCCAAAATGGATTGTAAACTGGCAAAACTGAAAAAAACAGGGATATTTACGGTTCAGATTGGGACAATATGCTTACTCGCAGGACACATCGCTGCCCGCGGGCACCACGGATACATAGGTGCTGCCAACTTCCAGGGTGACGGGGGTTCCATCCTCATAAGTGAAGAAGAACATGTCGGATTCTCCGCTGCGCTGCCAGTTGATGGGAACCATCTTGCCGCCGCAGGCAAAGTAGCCCGTACCGCTGCCGGTCAGGTTGATGGTCAGCAGATAGTGGTCGTCCTGATAGGAGGTGTCGGCATAGAGCACCATGACGTTGGTGTAGGCCAGCTGTTCGCCCGTTTCGCCGTCGATCCATGCGCCCTTGTACTGATGGGACAGGTACTTGTCGGCAGCTTCGTCATAGGTCAGGGAGGTGACCTTTTCGCCGATTGCATACGTAATGGAAATGGAGCCTGCGTCCTGGCCTTCCAGAACCACATCCTCGTCAAAAAGAAGACCGTAGTTGACGCCGTCGGGACGCTCCAGGGCGTGGCCCCGGCCGGCGGCACACTCCAGCAGATTGGCGCCGCTGGTGAACAGGGTGTGCTCCAGAGCGTAGCCTGCCTTGCGACGATCCTGATCCCGGTAGAAGGCGGAGCCGGCGTAACCCTTGATGCCGTCGATGTCGTCGAAGCCGTTGTTTTCAATATAGATCAGGGCCTCGTCGCTGCCGCCGGCGTGGATCAGCACCGCATCGAAGGCCTGTGCCAGGCTGACGAAGTATTTCCGGGCGCTGCGGATGGAGCCCAGGACTTCCACATCCTCGATGTCGCTGAACAGACCCACGCAGCGGGTGACGCCGCCCTCGGCCAGGAATTCAAAAAGGATATCCGCCTGGCTGATGCCGTGCTGGGGGATGGCGGGCTTGGCGTTGTTGAATACCACTGCGAAGGTGCGGCCCGTGTGCAGGCCGTCGATGATCTGGCCGTTCAGGGGGTTCCGGGCCACATCCTCCTCCAAGGCGGAGGGATCCTCGGTGGGCTCGGTGGGGGCTTCGGTAGGAGCTTCGGTGGGTGCCTCGGTGGGCGCCTGGGTAGGAGCCTCCGTGGGAGGCTCGGTGGGGGCAGGGGAGCCGGCGCAGCCGGTCAGCAGAATGCCCAGAATCAGGATCAGGGCGGTCAGAACGGAAAAATTGGATTTATGCTTCATGATCGTATTCCTTTCCGGTAGTCAGATTGGCTTATCAGCCCACGCCGGTCACGACGTCACCGGTGGAGTCGTAATCGATGGGGATCAGGGCGTCGGCTTCGCTGCGGCCCAGGGTGTAGTAGAACACATTGTCCCGGGAGGGCTGCAGGTCCGTCAGCAGGCCGCGCTCGGCGTAGACGGCGTAATTACAGAAGAGGATGGGGGTGATGCGGCCGTCGTTGGCCACGGCCTGGTGCAGAGTATAGTAGTTGCCGCTGTTTTCCAGTGCATCCTTGCACAGGGAGTACAGCGATTCATCGGAGATGCCGTTATAGCTCATATCGCCCCAGGGCTTGAAGAAGGGGGACAGGTCCATATTGGCAGACAGCCGGGTCTGGCCCAGGTACATATCATAGTTGCCCGCCAGGATCCACTTCTGGAAATCACTGGAGTTCTTTTCCACCGTGACGGTCTCCAGACCGCAGTCGGTAAGCATCTGGGCGATGTCCCGGGCGGTGCGCAGCCGCAGGCTGTCGTCCCGGTTGACCAGCAGGTTCAGGGGCTCCTCGGGCTTTTTGGCGTTGTTGACGGCGTTGACCAGCTGCACCGGGTCATAGTCATATTTGGAGGCCAGACCCATGGAATAGTAAGGGGAGCTGGGGGATGCAGCCAGGGTCACCGCCTGGGCAAAGCCCCGGTAGTTGTCTTCTGCCAGGGTTTCCCGGTCGATGCCGTAGGTCAGGTTGGAGATCACCCGGGCGTTGTCTTCAAAATACTCACTGTATTTGACGTTGACGGCCAGAAACAGAAACACGCCGCTTTCGCAGTCCCAGACCTCGTAGTCGCAGCGGAAATCCGCGTAGGAGTCGGAGCAGGGATCGGCGCAGACCAGACCCACGTCCTCAAATTCAAACTGGTCACGGATGGCCGTAGGGGAATCGCAGCTGATCAGCGGGATCGCCTCGGCCCGGACCACCAGGTCGGGAGAGGAGCACCACCAGTCGGCATTTTTTCGCAGGTGGGCGCCGGTCATTGTCTTTTCCAGCATGTAAGGACCGCTGCCCAGGGGGGATTCTGCCTCCACCTCCGTGGATTTGACAATGGGGATGTCCAGCAGCAGCAAAAGATTTTCCATCTCCACGCTGAGGGTGAAGACGATGGCGGTGCCGGAGCCGGAGATGTCAGCGATGTGGGTGAAGCGGCCGCCGAAGTACTTGCTGTTTCGGGCGGCTTCATAGCTCGCAAGAACATCATCCACGGTGAGGACGGAGCCGTCGGAGAAACGGGCATCTTCCCGGAGGTAGACGGTGTAGATTTTGTAATTGGAGGAGACTTCGTACCGGTCGCAGAGGATGGGTACGGCCTCGTAGTCGCTGTTGACGCTGAACAGGCCCTGATACACCAGCGAGAAGATGGTCCGGTTGGTGTAGTCCGTAGAAGTGATGGGGTTCAGGGAGCGGTCGGAATAGTAGGCCAGAGAGAATTCCTGAGGCTCCTTTTCTTCGTCCTGGTTCAGCTGGTTCAGGTCCGTGTCGTCGTAGACCAGGGCGTCGCCGCTGGGGATGTAGGGCCTGTTCTCAGCGGCGCAGCCGGCAAAAAGACCGGCTGTCATGGCCAGACACAGCAGCAGGGTTAGGATTCGTTTCATACGCTTCCCTCCTTTGAATTGCATACGATGATGGCACCCTGGGAGCCCCGGATGCCTCCGGTGACCCGGTGGGACCAGAACCGGTGGGGCTGGCACATGGTGCAGTCTGTGCTGCATTCGATGTGGGTCACTCCCGCCCGGCGCAGCGCCAGTGCGTTGATTTCTTTTAAGTCCAGGAAAAACTTTTCCCCGGAGGGGTAGATGAAGGGCCGCACCTCCTCGCCGAAGGCGGCGAGCATGGCCTTGGGCACATCGTCATCAGTCTCAAAGTGGCAATAGCCGATGTTGGGGCCGATGGCGGCCCGGATGTTTCCGGGCTCGCAGCCGTATTCCCGGACCATGGCCCGGGCCGTTTTGGCGGCGATACCTGCGGCGGTGCCCCGCCAGCCTGCGTGGGCGGCGCCCACGGCACCGTTGACGGGATCGTGGAGGAGGATGGGGGTGCAGTCGGCGGTGAACACCGTCAGCGCCACCCCCGGGGTATTGGTGACCAAAGCGTCGCACTCGGGGTAGTCCCGGTGGAAGCAGCCCCGGCAGTCCTCCCGGGTCACGGGCCGGACCCAGTCGGTGTGGGTCTGGCGGGTCAGCACCAGGTCGGAGATCTCAAACCCCAGGGCCTTGCCCAGGATTCTGAAATTTTCCGCCACATTTTCCTCGGTCTCATCCAGCTTGATGGCGATATTCATGCTCTCAAGCGGCCCGGTGCTCACCCCGCCGAAGCGGGTGGTGAAGCAGTGGGCCGCGGAGATTCCTTCGGCGGTCAAAATCTCCAATGTACCAATTTTTTGTGTAATAATAGACATAGTAAAAACTCCATGAAATGCAGAATGCAAAGTGCAAAATGCAAAATTCCAGCGCATATCACTTCATTTTGCATTCAGCATTATGCATTTTGCATTTGGACGAGGTTACTCGGCCAGTTTGTCTTTCTGCATACAGCACTTCTTATACTTCTTGCCGCTGCCGCAGGGGCAGGGGTCGTTGGGGCCGACCTTCTTGTCCTTCTTGACAGGGATCTTCTTGATCTCGGTCTTGACGGCGGCTGCGGTGCCGGTTTCCTTGGCCACCCGCTCCCGTTTGACTTCCTGCTGAGGCTTGATCTGAACCAGGAACATCCGGCGGACGGTCTCCTCCCGGATGGCGGCGATCATGGCCTGGAACATCTCATAGCCCTCTTCCTTGTAGGCGATGACCGGGTCATGCTGGCCGTAGGCCCGCAGACCGATGCCCTGCTTCAGGTCGTCCATGGCGTCGATGTTGTCCATCCAGTATTCATCAACCACCCGGAGCATGACCACGCGCTCCAGTTCGCGCATGATCTTGGGGGTGTAGGCCTCTTCCTTCTTCTCATACAGGGCCACAGCCTGCTCATAGAGCTTTTCCACATCGGGCTCGTCGGAGACGGTGCCTCTTGGCCAGAAGATACCCTCAAAACGGCGCAGGCCGTCGGCATCGTAGCCCTCCAGAACGCCCCGGAGCATGCTCATCATGTTCTCTCGCAGGTCCTCGCCGTCCAGAACCTTCTGGCGCTGGGCGTAGATGACCTCGCGCTGGGTGTTCATGACGTCGTCGTACTCGAGGACATTCTTTCTGACCCGGAAGTTGCGGCTTTCCACATTCTTCTGGGCGTTTTCCACGGCGCCGGAGAGGATCTTGGCGTCGATGGGGGTATCCTCGTCCAGGCCCAGGGAATCCATCATGCCCATGATCCGGTCGGAGGAGAACAGGCGCATCAGGTCGTCCTGCAGGCTCAGGTAGAAGCGGCTCTCGCCGGGGTCGCCCTGACGGCCGGCACGGCCCCGAAGCTGGTTGTCGATTCGGCGGGATTCATGGCGCTCGGTGCCGATGATGAACAGGCCGCCTGCGGCTCTGACCTTTTCGGCGTAATCTCTGATCTGTTCCTTGTAGCCCGTCAGGAGCGCCTCATACCGGGCCCGGACTTCCAGAATTTCCACGTTGTCGGTCTCGGCATAGGAGTCTGCTTCGGCGATCAGGGTTTCTTCCACACCGCTTCTGCGCAGCTCGTTCTTAGCCATATACTCGGCATTGCCGCCCAGGACGATGTCGGTACCGCGGCCTGCCATGTTGGTGGCGATGGTGACGGCGCCGAAGTGACCGGCCTGAGCCACGATCTGGGCCTCCTGCTCATGGTACTTGGCGTTCAGCACGTTGTGGGGGATGCCCTCGCGCTTGAGGAGCTTGGAGAGGATCTCGCTCTTTTCGATGGAAACGGTGCCCACCAGCACGGGCTGGCCCTTGGCATGGCAGGCCTTGACCTGCTCGATGATGGCCCGGAATTTGCCCATCTCGGTCTTGTAGACCACGTCGGAGTGGTCGGCGCGGATGACAGGCTTGTTGGTGGGGATTTCCACCACGTCCAGCTTGTAGATGGTGGCGAATTCCTCCTCCTCCGTCAGGGCGGTACCGGTCATGCCGGAGAGCTTGTCATACAGGCGGAAGAAATTCTGGAAGGTAATGGTGGCCAGGGTCTTGGACTCTCCCGCCACGGTGACGCCTTCCTTGGCTTCGATGGCCTGGTGGAGGCCTTCGTTGTAGCGTCTGCCGTACATCAGGCGGCCGGTAAATTCGTCAACGATGATGATCTGGCCGTCCTTGACCACATAGTCGATGTCCTTCTTCATCAGGCCCCGGGCCTTCATGGCCTGGTTGATGTGGTGGGAGAGGGTGGTATTGTCGGCATCCGCCAGGTTCTCTACGCCGAAGTAGCGCTCGGCCTTGGCGATGCCGCTGGCAGTCAGGGAGACAGTTCTGGCCTTTTCATCCACGAAGTAGTCGCAGTCGTAATCGTCGTGGACTTCCTTGTCCTCGGTCTTGGCGAAGACCTGCTTGCGCAATGTGGAGACGAAATAGTCCGCCATCTCATAGAGCTTGGAGGAATCCTCGCCCTTGCCGGAGATGATCAGGGGGGTTCTGGCCTCGTCGATGAGGATGGAGTCCACCTCGTCCACGATGGCGAAATAGTGGCCCCGCTGAACCAGCTCGGTCTTGTAGATGGCCATGTTGTCGCGCAGGTAGTCAAAGCCCAGCTCGTTGTTGGTGCAGTAGGTGATGTCGGCTGCATAGCTCTCCCGGCGTTCGGAGGCCTTCATACCGGGGATAATCAGGCCGACGCTGAGGCCCATAAACCTATGGACCTTGCCCATCCACTCAGAGTCACGCTTGGCAAGGTATTCGTTGACGGTGACGATGTGGACGCCACGGCCTGTCAGAGCGTTCAGATAGGTGGGCAGGATGGCGACCAGGGTCTTGCCCTCGCCGGTCTTCATTTCGGCGATGCGGCCCTGATGCAGGATGATGCCGCCGATGAGCTGAACGGGGTAGGGCTTCATGCCCAGCACGCGCCAGGCGGCCTCACGGATGGCGGCGAAGGCCTCGGGCAGAATGTCGTCCAGGCTTTCGCCGTTGGCAAGGCGCTCCTTGAATTCGGGGGTCTTGGCCTTCAGCTGTTCCTCGGTCAGGTTTTTGTATTCTTCTTCCAGCGCCAGGATCTTGTCCACCGTGGGCTGGATTTTCTTTATCTCACGCTGTGACGGCGTGCCGAAAAGCTTCGTAAAAAGTCCCATAAAAATTTCCTTTCAATGCAAAATGGCGATTTAGAACCAATTTAACTAAGTATAGCACATCTGTAAAGGGAATGAAAGACGATTTTGTGAACAATTCAAATTGCAGATTGATGCACTGAGGTGCGAAATGCAGAATGCTGAATGCAAAATGCAAAATTGAGGAGTTTTCTGCGAAAACATTTTAAATCGTGCGCTTCGCGCACACCATAATTCTGCATTACTCGTAGGTTTCCTCCAGCTGGTTGGATCTTCCGGTGGGGGTGGTTCCGTAGCGCTTGGAGTAGGCCCGGGTGAAGGAGGAATAGCTGCGAAAGCCAGAGCGGAAGCAGCTTTCCGTGGCGCTCATGCCGCCGGCGATCAGCTCCCGGGCCTGGAGCAGCCGCCGGTCGGAAAGATAGGCGTGAATGGACTGGCCTGTCTCCTGACGGAACAGGCGCATCATGTGGTATTTGCTGATGTAAAACCGCTCTGAGAGGCTGTCGATGGTCACATCCTCCGCCAGATGCTCATTGATGTAGCCAAGAATGTCCGCGATGCGGTCATTGTGAGGGGTGACGGGGCCGGGAACCGGCTCGCTGGAATTTCTCAGACTGCGGCTGATCTCCACCAGCAGGTGCAGCAGCAGTCCGTTGCCCAGCACCACATGGCCGTATTCCTCCCGGCGCAGCTCCCGCTCCAGCCGGGCAGCCAGGGAGAAGAGCTCCCGCCGCTCCTTTTCCTCCGGCCGCAGGACATGGCCTGCCTGACCGGAGAAGCAGTCCTCCAACGAACAGTCCGGCCCGGACTGACGCCGCAGAAATTCCGGGGAAATGTAGATGATGATCCGCTCGTAGGGAGCGCCGGACTCAAATTCCGGCCGGTGGACGCAGTGGCTGCCGATGAGGACGATATCCCCGGCCCGGAGGCGATAGCGGCGGCCCTCCACCGCGTATTCCCCGCTGCCGGAGACCAGCAGCAGGAGCTTACAGAATTCGTGATAGTGGTAGTCGATGTGTCCGGCCTGGGGCTCTGACAGGTGGAACAGACGGTAGTCATCCAGCAGATAACCCCGGCTTTCATATCCTTTTGACATGGCGTGTACTCCATATAGCATTTTTTGCAATAATGATAGCATAAAATGCGTTTATTTTGCAAGCCATGCGCTGTACAATAGCGGGGAAAGTGAAAAAATAACAAGGAGGATTTCCCATGAAGAAATTCCTGAAAAATTACAGCTTCATTATCATGATGCTCACCGGCATTGTGGCGGGCTGCGTCGTGGGCGCCCTTTGGCCCGCTGTGAAGGATGCCGACGGTGCGATCATTGATGCGGGCGCAACGGTGTTGGAGCCCCTGGGTACCCTGTTTATCAATCTGATGTTCTGCATCGTGGTTCCCATGGTGTTCTGTTCCATCTCTTCCGCCATCGCCAATATGGACAATATGAAAAAGGCCGGCAAGATCATGGGCACCACCGTGGTCACCTTCTGCGTCACTGCAGGCATCGCCGCCCTGATCATGTACATCATCTGCCGTGTTTTCCCCCTGGTCCAGGGTCAGTACACCGTCACCGAGGGTGAGGTGGGCGAAACTCTGGGCGTTGCGGATATGATCATCAACTTCTTCACCAAGCCCGATTTCTCCGAGCTGTGGAGCCGCAGAGCCATTCTGCCTTTGATCGTCTTCGCAATTCTGTGCGGCTTCGGCATTCAGATGGCCGGCGGCAAGCAGACCATGACCGCAAAGCTGCTGGAGGACGTGACCAAGTGCATCATGAATGTGGTCCGCATCATCACCTTCTATGCACCTGTCGGCTTCTTCGGCTTCTTCGCCACTCTGGTTGCCACCTACGGCCCTGAGCTGATCGGCGACTACAGCCGCACCCTGATCATCTACTATGTGCTCTGCTTTGCCTACATGTTCGTCTTCTTCCCCATCTACGCCCGCTTCGGCGGCGGCAAGGGCGCTGTGAAGGTGATGTTCAGCCACCTGTTCAAGCCTGCAGCCGTTTCCTTCGGTACCTGCTCCTCTGTTGCGACTATTCCCACCAACATGGAAGCCGCTGAGGACACCGGCATCAGCAAGGATATCAGCAACATCGTTCTGCCCCTGGGCGCAACCATGCACATGGACGGCTCTGCCATGTCCGCCATCATCAAGGTGGCCTTCCTCTTCGGCATCTTCGGCAAGGACTTCGGCACCGGCGAGGCAATCCTTGCCATCATCGTGGCTATCTTCTCCTCCGTTGCCATGTCCGGCATTCCCGGCGGCGGCGGTACCGGCGAGCTGGTGCTGTGCACCATCTTCTTCCCCGACCAGATGGCCATTGCCTACCCCATCGCCATTGCCCTGGGCAATCTGGTCGATCCTCCCGCCACCATGGTCAACGCCGCCGGCGACTATGTTGCCAGCTACATCGTTGCCCGCTTCGTGGACGGCAAGGACTGGCTCACCAAGCGCCTGGCTGCGAAAAAGTAAACTGCATACGACAACCCGGCAGTCCTCGGACTGCCGGGTTATTTTATATGTATGTCAGATTGGAGTTTATTTTACAACTAGTTTGTAGGGCGGAGGCATGCCCCCCGCCCTACGATGGCGTGGTGTTTAGCTGCTCGAAAAACTGAAATTTATAATTCCCTGATGAACTGTTCCATTCGGTCCATGCCTTTTTTCAGCTCTGCGTCACCGGTGCAGTAGGACAGGCGGATGTACCCCTCCGCACCGAAGCAGGCACCGGGGACGGCGGCGACTTTGGCCTCTTTGATCATCCGGGCGCAGAATTCTCCCGAAGGAATGCCGAAGCTGGAAATGTCCACGAACACATAGAAAGCGCCTTCGGGCTCCGGGAAGGTCAGGCCCATTTCCCGCAGCCGGGTGCAGACAAAATCCCGGCGCTGGCGGTAGATCTCCCGCATGGGGGAAGGATCGGTCCTGAGGGCGGTAATGGCAGCCTCCTGCAGGAAGGTAGGCACCGCGGTGATCTCCGCGGCGCTCAGCAGTAGCAGCCGGTCCATCACATAGCCGGGGCACACCAGATATCCCACCCGCCAGCCAGTCATGGCGTAGGGCTTGGAGAAGCTCTGGCAGAGGATCAGCTGGTCCTTCAGGTCCGGCTCCAGACTTAGATCGGGGCAGTTTACATAACTCAGCTGATTATACACATTGTCGCTGATGACGAAGATGGGCTTTCCCAGCACCGCGTCCTTGATGGCGCGCAGGCTCTCGGCATTGAACACCGCGCCGGTGGGATTGCAGGGGGAGTTGACGATGATGGCCTTGGTTTTCTCCGTAATGGCGGCATCCAGGGCCTCTTTCGTGATCTGAAAGCCGGTCTTGGAAATGTCCAGAGGGACGGTTTTCGCGCCGGCGATGGTGGCGATGGTCTCATAGAGGCCAAAGCCGGGAGTGGGGACGATGATCTCCTCCCCGGGATTCAGAATGCCAAGCAAGGCGGTAAACAAAGCGTGACAGGCGCCGATGGTGATGAGCACCTGATCGGCGGTTACGGGATTGCCGCGGTTGGCTTCAAAATCGGCCACAGCCTGGCGCAGGGCAGCAGTGCCCTGGTTGGGGGCGTAGTGGGTCTGGTTTTCCGCCAGAGCGGTCATGGCAGACTGCTTGATGGCTTCCGGTGTGTCGAAATCCGGCTCACCAATGGTTAACATAACGCAATCATCGACCTCCCGGGCCAGATTGGTGTAGACCCGGATCTGGCTCCGCTTCAGGCCGGATAAGTTGGAATTCAAAGGAATCATAGGAAGTTTTCCGCCAGTTTCTCGAAGAAATCGGCGCCTTTCACAAGAATGGTTTCATCAAAATCGAAATTGTCCGCATGGAGGGCGGGGGTGTCCCCCAGACCCAGGAAGAAGAACATGCCGGGAATGGATCGCTGATACCAGGAAAAATCCTCGGCGGTCATAAAGGGCTCCGGCAGGTCTTCAAAGGGGGCGACCGTGCGAACCTGATCGTAAAGGTCGCCGGGATTCATCACGGCGGGGTAGCCGTCGTTCATGGAAACCTCGGCCCGGCAGAGCGTGGCTGCTTCGATTTGGGCGGCGATAGTCCGCAGGCCCTCCTGCAGCCCCAGGAAGATCTCATCCTGGAATGCACGCAGTGATCCTTCCATATGGGTGTGGTCTGCCAGGGCATTCCGGGCGGAGCCGGAGTGGAATTTGCCGAATTTCAGCAGGCGGAAGATGTGCTCCGGCAGGGCATGCTCCATGGCCGTGGCCCGGGTGTAAAACTCCACCGCTGCCGCCAGAGCGTCGATGCCCTGATCGGCCTTGGCAATGTGGCTGGATTTTCCCCAAAAGTCCACATTCACCTCGCAGGACCGGGCCATCAGCTCATTTTTCCGGCTGAAGACGCTGCCTGCCGTCAGCCCCGGCCACAGGTGCAGGCCGAAGATGGCCTTCGTGTTGTATTTTTCAAAAACGCCTGCGTCGCAGATCTGCTTTGCGCCGCCGGTGGTTTCCTCGGCGGGCTGGAAGACCAGCAGAACATTGTGGGGAAGTTCCTTCCTGGCGTTGAGCCGCCGGGCCAGCTCCAGCAAAATGGCCGTATGGCCGTCGTGGCCGCAGGCGTGCATTCTTCCGGGGTGGGAGGAGGCGTAAGGCACGCCGCTGCGTTCGGTGATGGGCAGCGCGTCGATATCCGCACGGAAGGCGATGGAAGAAGCCTTTCCAAAGTCAAAAAAGGCGCAAAGTGCTCCCTCCGACGGGGAGAACAGGGTGCAGTTCAGCCCACTGAGGCTGTTTTTTAGATAATTCAGGGTTTTGGGCAATTGCCGGTCCAGCTCCGGGATCCGGTGCAGCGCCCGGCGGTCTTCGATGATTTGCATATGGTTCAGCTCCATCCTGGGGTCAGTTGAAATTTGAATAATTATACTGTAAATTCATTCTTATGTCAATTTCTGTCTTGTGTTTTGGATTGATTGGTGGTAGGATGTGTATAAGCAAACGAACCGAGGAGGAAATACCATGAATGCACAGGAAATCATTGAATATATCCGCACGTCCGAAAAGAAGACCCCCGTGAAGGTCTATGTCTGGGAAAAAACTCCCGTAGAGTTCCCCGGCTGTCAGGTTTGGGGCGCCGCCGAGGGTCAGAAGATCGTCTTCGGCGACTGGAAGGACATCGCTCCCGTGCTGGAAGCCAATGAATTTGCCCATATCGAGATCGAGAACAATTGCCGCAATTCTGCCATTCCCATGCTGGATATGAAGAATATTCCCGCCCGCATCGAGCCCGGCGCCATCATCCGCGAGCAGGTGGAGATCGGCAAGAACGCCGTCATTATGATGGGCGCCATCATCAACATCGGCGCTGTCATCGGCGAGGGCACCATGATCGACATGGGCGCCGTTCTGGGCGGCCGGGCTACCGTGGGCAGGAACTGCCATGTGGGCGCCGGCGCTGTTCTGGCAGGTGTCATCGAACCCGCCTCCGCCACCCCCGTCATCATTGAGGACAATGTGCTCATCGGCGCCAACGCCGTGGTCATCGAGGGCTGCCATGTGGGCGAGAATGCCGTGGTGGCCGCCGGTGCGGTGGTTGTCAATGACGTTCCCGCCAATGCCGTCGTGGCAGGCTGCCCTGCCCGCATCATCAAGATGAAGGACGACAAGACCGCCGGCAAGACCGCTCTGGTGGAAGGCCTTCGGGCTCTGTAAAAATTTCTGCCGCAGCCGCTTCCTGGCTGCGGCACATTTTTCGCCTCCGGTCATAACATGGAGTGTGGGCAGCAAAGCTCAACAAAAAATTTTCGGAGGTAGTCATTATGTGTAACAACAACGGTCTGTGCGGGTGCTTCGGTAACAACAACTGGTGGTGGATCATCATTCTGATCCTGCTGTTCTGCAACTGCGGCTGCGGCAACAACAACTGGAACAACTGCGAGCGCAACGACTGCGGCTGCTGCTAAGCGGTAACCCTTAACAAAAGATTCCAGGGCGCCCCAATCGGGGCGCCCGTGTTTTTGTGATCGCACATTTCGTGTGAATCCATCGACCATTCGTGGTAAAATTGTCTCCCGGCCACAATATCCTGTGGTGTGCCAAAAACTTTGGCGGAAATTCTCCGAATTTCTGCCCTCCATCGCCGTTGTCCCCGGGGGAAAGCTGTGGTATAATGTCATTAACTATCGAGTTTTAGAGGAGCACGGAATGAATATTGAAACGGTCACAATAGAAGGCTCTCAGCTGCGCAGACTTCTGAGCGCCGCCAGCGGCGACAGCGCACTGCTGTACATATATCTGCACGCCGGAAACGCCCCCGAGGGCGCGGAGCGGGAATTGAATATGAGCCCCTCCCGGGTCAGCTGCGCCATGGCGACACTGCGCCAGCTGGGCCTTTACTGCGACGAGAAGCCCTGCCGCATCATGGCCGGTGAGCGACCCAGCTATTCCGAGCACGATGTGCTGGCGGCGGGCAATGCCTTCCAGTCGCTTTGCGATGAGATCCAGCGGCTGCTGGGCCGGCCCATCCATGTGGAGGACCGGAAGATCATTCTGGGCTTTACCAATTATCTGGGTCTGCCGGAGGAAGTGGTGTCCGTGCTGGTGAGCTACTGTAAGGACCGGGCCCGCCAGAAGGGCAAACTCCGCTCTCCGAGCCTCCTGTCCATTGAGAAGGAAGCCTACCGCTGGGCGGAGCAGGGAATCGACACCATGGAGGAGGCCGCGGCCTTTATCCAGACCCAGAATGTCCGAAATTCCAGAATGTCCCGGCTGATGGACATTCTGCAGATCTACGGCCGCAGTCTTACCGCTGCGGAGGAGCGCTACGCCAGCGCCTGGATCGACATGGGCTTCGACGACGAGGTCATCTCCATGGCCTATGAGCGGACCTGTCTGAACACCGGCGGCCTGAGCTGGGCCTACATGAATAAGATACTGACCCGCTGGCACGAGGCGGGCCTTATGACAGCGGAAGCCATCCGCACCGGCGACCGGAAGCCCGGTACCGCCGCCCAGGGCGGCCAGCGCCAGCTGGATGCCGACGAACAGGCGGCCATCGCCAGAATGCTGAGGGAGGGATAAACCATGGGATACAGCGCGGAAGTCATTCAGCGGGCAAGAGCAAGGCTCGCGGAAGCCAAGGCGGACCGGGAGTCCGAAAATCAGCAGCATCTCTACACAGCCTATGAGCAGGTGCCCCGGCTCCGGGAAATCGACCGGCAGCTGCGGCTGACCATGGCCCTGGCGGCCCAGGCGGTATTCTCCCAGGGCGGCGACGTCCAGGCGGCCATGAATGCCGCGAAGGAGAAGAATCTGGCCCTGCAGCAGGAGCGGGAGGCTCTGGCCCGGACGTATTTTGAAGAGGGCTATCTGGACGAGACCCCCATCTGCGAAAAATGCGGCGGCAGCGGCTATATGGGCTCGAATATGTGTGAGTGCCTGTCGGAGCTATGCCGTCAGGAGCAGAAGAAGGAGCTGACCTTCCTGAATGTGGGCCGGGAATCCTTCGAGCAGTTCCGGCTGGACTACTACCCCGACCGGATCGACCCCAAATGGAATGTCAACATCCGCACCGTCATGGACAAGACCTACCAGACCTGCCGGAAATATGCCTATGGCTTCTCCGAGAAGTCCGGCAATCTGCTGTTCTCCGGTGATACGGGCCTGGGCAAGACCTTCCTGTCTGCCTGCATTGCCCGTACCGTGGCCGACCGGGGCTACTCCGTGGTCTATGAAAGCGCGGGCCACCTGTTCTCCAAGCTGGAGCGGGCCAAGTTCAGCGGCGACGAGGAGGCGCGGGAGGAAGTGAAAAAGTACGGTCAGTGCGACCTGCTGATCGTGGATGATCTGGGCACCGAAATGCCCGGCCAGTTCGTCACTGCCGCCCTCTATAACCTGATCAACGACCGGCTGCTGTGCGGTAAGGCCATCATCATTTCCACCAACCTGAACACCGAGGACCTGAGCCGCCGGTACTCTCCCCAGATCGCCTCCCGGCTCCGGGGCAGCTTTACCCGGGTGGCCTTCCTGGGCGATGACATCCGGGTGAAAAAGAACTGGGGGATGTAAATGAAGATCGGACTTTTGTGGGATCTGGACGGGACCCTGCTGGATACCCTCCAGGACCTGACCGACGGAACCAATTATGCCCTGCGCCGGTTCGGCTATCCGGAGCGGACGACGGAGGAAGTGCGGCAGTTTGTGGGCAACGGCGCCCGGAATCTGCTGATCCGGGCCACCGAGGGCGGCGAAAATGTGGGCGCGGTGCTGGCGGCCTTTCATGAATACTACGATGTCCACTGCCAGGACAAGACCGGGCCCTACCCCGGTATCATGGACGCCCTGGCGGAATTGGGGAAGAAATACCCCATGGCCATCGTGTCCAATAAGCCCGATGTGGCGGTAAGGCCCCTGTGCGACCAGTATTTCCCCGGCCTCTATGCCAGAGGCGAGGTGGCAGGATGTCCCCGCAAGCCGGCACCGGATATGGTTTTCGCCGCCATGGAGGCCATCGGCGCGGAAACCTGCATCTATGTGGGGGACAGCGAGGTGGACATCGCCACGGCGAAGAACGCAGACGTTCCCTGTCTGAGCGTTCTGTGGGGTTTCCGGGACGAGGATGTGCTGGAAAAAGCCGGTGCGTCCCATTTCTGCCGGAGGCCTGAGGAACTGCCGGAGGCCATTGAAGCGATCATCTGTAATATATAAGGAGAGTATCCGATGAAAAAAGAATCCCTTGCAGACAAGATGGCAAGAAAAGCCTTTGACAAGCCCGACGTCCGTAAAAGCTGGGACGTTCATATGCGTGCCTTCGGTCCCATTCTGGAGCCTGCTTTTGCTAATAACCTCCAGGCCCGGATCCATCTGACCGCGGCGCTGAACCACATCACAAATAAGAATCTGGCCCAGGCTCTCATTAAGCTGAAAGCCCTGCAAAAGGCCGTTGCCAATGAGGCGGACAAGGCGGCCCTGCTGTTCTGCTTCGGCCTGTACAGCGAGATGGCCGGCAGCCAGGAACAGATGCTGGCCTATTATACCTATGCCAACCAGTGCGGCCACCGATTCTATCTGCCCTACCTGAAGGTGGCAAAATTCTATCTCGGCGCCCGGATGTGCCGGGAGGCGGAGGAGCATTTCCACAAGGCAATCGATTGCTTCACAGCCACCGGACTGAGCGATGCCGACAGGATCATCCTGGGTTCTGTTTATACGAACCTGGCCTCCTGCCTTACCATGGAGCACCGCTATGACGAAGCGGAGGCGGCGTTGGAGAATTCCCGGACTCTCTGCCCCGATGCCCCCGGCCGGGCTGCGGCAGAAGCGGTCCTTTATGCCATCCGGGGTGAAGCAGACCGGGTGGAGGCGTGTCTCGCGATCCTGAAGACCCAGGGAGAAGAGGTCTGCGCCGCCGTCAAGAAGAATACCGACGGCATTCTGGCAGGCACCGATCCCATGTTCTTTGAAGTCAGCGTGGATGAAGAAAAAATCGCTGCCTTCTGGCAGTGGTTTGCCCGCTACGAGGGTGAGATGAAGGCCCTTCTGGACCGGGAAAAGTACGACGAGGGCCTGACGCCCGTGGCAAAGCAGCTGCTGAGTGCCTTCCCCTTCCTGGAGGAGATCCCCAATGTGGGCCTGGGCAAAAACGACCGGGGCTATGTGGTGGAGCTGAAGGATTATTACGCCGTGGCCATTGCAGCGGCCTACGAAAAGCTGCTGGCCGCCTGCCCAGAGGATATCAAGGACCGCTGGCAGTTTGTGATTGCCCATTGATGGAGAGAAAACATGGCAAATGAATTTTATGCCCTGATGGGCAGAATGCGTTACATCACCCGCTGGGGCCTGATGCGCAATACCTTTTCTGAGAACATTTCCGAGCATTCCCACCAGGTGGCGGTGCTGGCCCATGCCCTGGCCCTGATCCGCAGGGACATTCTGAAGCTCGACGGCCCGGACCCGGACCACTGCGCCGTGGCGGCGCTGTACCACGATGCATCCGAGATCCTCACCGGCGATATGCCCACCCCCATCAAGTACTACAATCCCGAGATCAAGGATGCTTACAAGCAGGTGGAGCGGATCGCGGGAGAGCGGCTGCTGACCATGATCCCGGCCCAGCTGCGGGAGGCTTATGAGCATCTGGTGCTGGAGGATGACGAGGCGGTGAACCCCATCGTCAAGGCGGCGGACAAGCTCTCGGCCCACATCAAGTGTCTGGAAGAGCAGAAGGCCGGCAACACGGAATTCGACTCTGCCGCCAAGCAGACCTGGGACGCCATGAAGGCCATGGATAGGGAAGAGCTTGACTGGTTTCTGGACAACTGTCTGGGCGCCTACAGCCTGAATCTGGACCAGCTGTGACTTGACGGGTTCGGGAAAGTGTGTTAAAATAACCGATAGCCGCCGCTGTGGTGGAATCGGTAGACACAGGGGACTTAAAATCGCTGGGGTCGTTTGGTACACCCTTTTGAAAACCTGTTGGCACCAGCCGACTTTTTGAATTTCGTTTTTCTTAGATTTCTGCATCCCTCCTGTTGCCCCCTCCTGTACTGGATTGGGTTTGGGAGGAGGGATGAAGAATAAATAATGCGCCGCTATGATGGAATGGTAGACATAGCAGACTTAAAATCTGCCTGAGGTTACTCAGTACCGGTTCGAGTCCGGTTAGCGGCACCATTGGCAAACATCCTTAAAGCTGTGAAAGCAGGTTTAAGGATGTTTTTCTTTCTTAACAGGGCAAAATGGAAATGATTGCGTTTGCAGAATCAATTTTGGAATTTTCGTCCAGATGCGTGTAGATATTTGCAGTTGTACCGATGGTGCTATGACCGAGCCATGCCTGAATTTCTTTTAGGGGAACACCATGTGCGAACAGGAGAGAAGCGCAGCTATGACGAAGATCGTGAAATCGAAGCTTCGGCATATCATTCTTCTGTAATATTGCGGGAACATGGGAGGTAAGATAACCGGGTTTGACCAACTCTCCGATTTCGTTCACATAGATATAGTCCAGATACTCTTGACAGTAGCAGCTACCGCACAGCTTCCGGTTTTGTGCCTGCTCTGCTTTCATCCGAAGCAAAATCTGTTCAAAGGGTGCAACCAGAGGGAGTGTCCGAAAGCTGGATTTCGTTTTGGTGCTGTCTGCCTTGACCAACGTTGTTTTTCCGTCTACTGTTGCTTCCGTGACAGTATGGCGAACCGTGATGGTCTTTCTCTCAAAATCGATTGCATCCCACTTCAGACCGACGATCTCACTACGGCGCAGCCCGTAGAAAGCTGCGGTGATAACTCCAAACTCTGCCGGATCGCCCTTGAAGATTTTGAACATCTGGTCAAGCTGTGTTGCGTTGTAGTAAGTGCCTACATACTTTTCGATTTTGGGCAACTCAACTTTCGCAGCAGGATTGCCGGGGATTAGATCGATGGTGTAGGCATACTGCAAGGCTTTACGGATATTTGCGTGACGGTGCTTGACGGTATTGGCGGTCAGCCCATTATCCAGCATTTCATGGGTATAGTAGTCCTGGATATGCTGGGCAGTCACTTCCGTCAGCCGCAGGCCGGGATGATGTTCATCGAAATAAGGAACGATCTTCTTATTGATGGCTTGAGCATAGCTGGAGTATGTAGTCAGTTTTACGGTGGTTTTCATCATCTTCAGCCAGCTCTGGAGAAAGGCTGTGAACAGAATCTGAGAATCCTTTACACAGGGATTCACACGCTCGGCTGGATTGTCAGAAATCCATCCTTGTTCAACAGCATGAGATAGCGAAGTAATCACCGTTTCATGCAGTTTCAGCAGGCTCTTGGTAGATGCCTTGTTCCCCATCCGTTCATGTTCATAGAAGTTCTCAAGATCTGTGGATGACAGATTTTGCAGGCTGATGGGATGTGCGTCAAAGTAAACACCAATGGTTGTCTTGATGTTGTAGGCATGGCCTGCGTAGAGGTCGGGATTCATTAAAGTGGCTCTGTCTTTGAGCCACCTTTGCAAGAACTTTCCGAAGAACATATCCGCATTGTTTGTGGTACTCTCCGGGTCAAATTCTGTGCGGGCTTTCATAAGCATCTGTTCCGCCCGTTTTTTGTTTCCCTTAACTGGAAGACCGGTACTGATCTGCTTGCCTTTCCGCTTGCCGTTAATGTCTTTCCAGCTCAAAATGATCTGGTAAATTCCATTTTGCTCTCTAAGGTGTCCTGCTACCATAAAATAATCCTCCTTTTGTGTTGTAACAGCGACACATCCTCATTGACACGAATATCGTATCATACAGGGGAGTATGCCGCAAATGTGCGAATTACGTATTTGCAGTTCCTCTCTCCATGATTTCCAGATACTCAAAGATATACAGCTTGGGAATGCGATAGCGACGTCCCACAACAAAGCTCTTGATGGTGCCATCCTTTAGTAGCCGGTATCCGGTCTTGGTGCTGATGCCGCCGAGCATTTCGCACATCTGCTCAATAGTCACTACGTCCGGGTAGTCCCGGAACATCATTTTATATGCGTCCTGCGCTTTCACAGTTATTTCCCTCGCTTTCTTTGAATCATGTCATAGTCCACACCCGGTCTTTGCTTGCAGGCCGAACAGAGTTCTTTCGTCTTTTGACCTTGGTTCCTCTGCTGCAAAGAAAAAGCACCCATGCCGCTGAATTTCTTGGCACAGATGCTACAAAGGCAAATCGATATTCTATTGATCTGTGGCTCAGTTAAATGGATACTGATTGCTAATGCGTGATTGAGCTGCCGCAGATGGGTTCGGTTTAAGCGGCCTACATAGTGGCCTAACCGTTTTTTATCAATGGTGCGAAGCTGCTCCAGCAAAATCACAGAGGAAGTATCCAGACCGCTTTCAGCACCGATATAACAATGGGTGGGCAACTTGGCTTTGGCTTCGTGATTGGTTGTTACAGGGGCTACAATGATGGTGGGGCTGTATTTGTTGCCCATGTTGTTCTGGATGATCACCACGGGGCGATACCCCTCCTGCTCGGAGCCGATACCTTTGCCCAGATCTGCGTAATACAATTCTCCACGGTAATAGGTCTTAGCCATGGCACCGATCCTCCGTATCAACTTTGGATTTGACAGACAGCATCACCGGAGGAATCCAGCGGCCCATGGTGTACAGATAGATACACCCGGTCTGTGCGATATGCTTCAGTTCTTCTTCGGACAGCTTCCAGCAGGTTTCGATTTCATCCGGGCCATCTTCAGTGTGAATCAATGTACCGTGCAGGTCTTTACAGCCCTCTGCTGAAAAGATGATATTGGAATAATATGTTTCAATGGGAATCATTGCTTTTCCTCCTAATCCTATGTAAAGAATCCGTCAATGGGCATAGCTATCCCATTGACGGATTCACAGTATGTTTCGCCTATTTGTCCTCGACACCCCGGCTTTCAAGGGAAGTCATCAAACGGTTGGCAGCGTACCAACTCCACGGGATCGATTATGCGCCCTCGCATGGTTCTCATGTGACCGCCCTCATTGCGTGAGGCTGTGACTGGACGGGAGTATCATTATGCCTGTTGCTGGTTATCGCCCCGCTGGTAGCCATCCAGCGGTTATAGCAAACTGTTTTTCGCTCCGTGCCAGAGCCGGAGAAAGCAAAGCAGACCGAATAGAAAAAGGTGAAATCTTGTTGCTTTCCCGGCAAGGCACATCCCAGCGCAGTCGCTAAAGTAGCTCATGCTCATCACAATAACAACAGGAATGTGTTTGATGAATGGGTATGCTGTTTTCAAGGTGCAAACCCGCTCATCTATAAAAGACAAACAGGTGAAGGAAAAAGTCCCTTCACCTGTTTGCTCACTTATCGGCTAAATGCTTTTTCTTTAGAACGCTAGATAACACCGATCGAGTTCCTTCGTCAATTAATTCCGGGTTTTCTACTACAAAAATAATTCTTTTGAATCGAGATAATCGTATGAGTCTCTTCACTAATTCATTCTCAATAGAAAATAGATCGTGAGAAGACAATTGCATTGATATTCCAACAGTATTTCCTGCCAAAGATAAATCGACTCCTAATTTCTTTCGAGTCTTATTGAAATACGGAATACCTTTAACAGAATTGAGAAAATCATCGTAATTTGTATAGCTTTTTTTGCTTGGTAGCATATTGATTATCAATTTATTTTTATAGGGAAGCATCGAAACTACTTTTTTTCTGCCACTTTTGGGGCTTCCTACGATACAGATATAATCATTATCAACCAAGCTCTCTTCTAGCTTAGCTAAATTGGTTTTCTGATAATCCAAAAGCATACTTTACCTCCGAAATGCTTGCAGCAAGTAATTTGGCGAAGCGAATAAAAGATAATAAGGAATTATCCTGCATTGCAAAGGCTCCGCACTTGTATTTGGGTGCGGAGCCTTTGCTGTCATATTTTTATTCTATTACGTGGATGCTTACTCGTGAGTATATCGCGTTGCTTTTTTGACGTTACATGCGTATATATCTGGGTTGTGGTAATAGAACTGTGACCAAGTAATTGCTGTATGTATCGGATATCCACATCCTCTTCAAGCAATAAGGTGGCAAACGAATGACGAAACATGTGTGGTGTAATATGTTGATTGATTTCTGTAAGATCCACATAAGTATTAATCATGTTTCTGACAGACTGATCTGATAGTCGATTTCCCAGGCGATTGACAAAGAACCATCCAACCTCGTGAATCTGGTCTGAAAATGCACAATAATAGGAGCTCATTGCAGCGAGTACATCTGGATTACTAACTTGAATAATCCGCTCTTTTGAACCTTTACCGAATATTTTAATAACTCCGTCTTGCAGGTCAATAGAGCTATATGGTAAAGAGCATAGTTCCGAAACCCTCATACCGGTTGCAAAGAGAAGTTCGAGAACGGCAATATCTCTCAAACAAACATTGTACTGATAAGGAGATTTGTTCCTTAGTGTGTCTTTCCTTTTATATGCACTGTGCAATATCTGATTGATGCTACTTAGAGGGATGGTTCTGGGAAGTAAAAATGGCTCATGCAGTTTGATTCGCAGTTTATCGAAGGGACTGGCATGCAGGATTTCTTCATCTACAAGATAAGTAAAAAAAGCCTTCAGACTGGCGATTTTTCGCTTAACACTTTTCGTTTTATATCGTTTATGGAGATGTGAGAGATAATTCTGTATCAGGACTTTATCACATATTGTGATATCGCCGTCAACATAGTGCGCAAACTGGGTCAAATCAATTCGATATGCTTTAACTGTTTTATCACTTAATCCCTTTTCAAATTGGCAATACTGTAAGTACACGCTTATCAGCCTATCTGTATTTTCTTCAATCATTTTTCTGTCTCCCATTATCAGATGTAGGCCTGAATAATTGCATGGGCCTCAATCTGATAATACCATATAACCGGTCTCGGATGGGGCGAGACAATCACAGGTTATACAAGCAAACCAATATACCCCTCGTTTATATAAGATAAGCAGGTGAAAGAGCCATCCCCCTTCACCTGCTTCCCCATACTTAAGAGTAATTAAGGGGCTACTTTGATAAATGCTTTTTGATATTTTTCTCTGCCGCTGCAATCGACTTCATAATAGCCGGATGCTTGCAACCCTCCATCTGTGCGATCTGCTCATAGGTGTACCCTCCGAAATAATATAGGAGGAGCCGCCTGTGCTGCGTAGGCGGGAGTTTTGCGATTGCCTTGTGCAATTCTCCGTACATGATCCTGCGGAACACATGATCTTCTACAGGCTCCGGGAGATCAGCAGCTCTGTGATTCAATGTTTCTTCCGTCAGTTCTGACTGCTCCAGATGGCGGCTGGCTACATTCATCTGGGAAATATCGTCCAGTTCAAAGCTGTTAAATGCAGCATAGAGTTCCTTGCTGATTTCCATTTTATGAAAAATCCCCTGACCGTCAGCGAAAGATATGTAGCAGGTATTACTCTCGACGGATAATGTGTAGGGATTTAATTTGTCTTTCTTTCGGTTCGGATGGTTTCCATCCATTTGTAGTACCTCCAATCAATCTGAAATCTGAAGAAATCAGATTGACCGGAGGACTGCGGCAACGAAAATCAGCTATTACGTTATCAAGATGTTGGAAATAAACCGATGTGAATTGCGGTTCACTTAATGAGTTAAAGCGCCCCTTGCAAAAACATTGAAATTCAGTTTTGAGTTTCTAATGCTTGCAAAGTTTATCACTTAAATATGAAACCTCCTTCATTGAGTGTATGGAATGCAATACATCAAAGAGATGAATTGTGGCGAATTCCATCGAAGCGCAGTGTATTGTAGAATATATCCGAGGTGAATTGTAATGCCGGATTATTCTCGTGTATTAGGTGATGTTGTTAAGGTCGCCAGAGAGCAGGCGGGATTTACGCAAGCTGAATTGGCTGCCACTATCAGTAGGGACACTCGCACCGTTCTAAACATTGAAAATTACAAAGGAAATCCCAAGCTGGAGGTACTGTATCCTTTGGTTCGTGCATTGAAGATCGATTCCAGAGAAATCTTCTATCCGGAAATGCGCTGCGATACACCGGCACTTAGACAGCTCCGGCTACTTGTAGCGGATTGCAGTGAAGAAGAAGCAACAGCAATTATTCCTGTACTGCAAGCTGCTATTCAGATGGCAAGAAATTGCAACACTACCGCAATTAAATAGAAAAGAGCCTGCTTCCCTAGTATAAAAGGGAGGCAGGCTCTGCGTTTTTTCGTCTGGCTCATTTGCTTGTGGCCATCTTCAGTTGTAACACATCGATTTTGGTTTCTTTTTTACACTTCTGACAATACAGTGGGAAATTAAACATCACAGTATCTGCATATACTTTGGTTCGTGTTTTGTTATCACAAATTGGACACCTAATCCACCTGGAGTCATTTTGCTTGTTATCCATACTATTCCTTTCGTTTCAGGGGTAGGCTCTGCGTAAAACGTCTGGCTCTATTCATTATGTTTTATGATACCCTTTTATTTTTGTCAAAACAGTTTCATAGTATGTTATCTCATGAATTCCAAATCATTTTCTGGCTTTATTTTCTTTCCAGATCGGTAGGTGGCATGGGTATAGTAGATGATATTTAGAATCACATCCCCATTGTCACAGCGGAAACAAATATCATCAGAGAACTCGATTATTTGCTTTAATCCAGAGTATGTATCGTCACAGTTGATACGAAACTCTGCCGTTAGACGATCTTCATGCTCTATGACAACAGTATCTATTTCATAGTATTCTGCGATTTCTTTTGCCATAGCGATAAAAAAACCAGAATTCTCTACTCGATCAGGCATGATTACCCGTATGGTGCTTTCAAGAAGCTGTTTGCAAAACATTGCCGGATCTTTCTTTGCAGCGGCCATAAAATCGGTATTCACTTCGGTGTAAAGCTGCTCACAGTCCTCCGCCGATAAGTGCGGAAATTTTTTCTCATACACCACTTTGCTGTTATCCATAGACTTAATCTCCTATCTTCAGCATACTTACGATAACTTTTATTATTTGCTATTGTAGTGCTGGAATCATTATGGTAAGGCTTTCTTCGGTAACATCTGTAATCACTTCAAATATGAATACAGGCTGAATAAAACCTTTGGTATCAGTCTGATATTCGAGATCACATGACGCAACAGTTACCTCTGTTGCACTTTCAAAAACTCCAGCCTCGTCATTAAACTCTCCTCGACATAATTTCTCATATGCTTCATTTTCGGAAATAATGCTTTCTTCTCCGTGGAATGTGTAATAAATTAGACTGTTGTTGATTTTGGAAATTGAACCATCCTCGTTATAGACACAACTAACTTTTCCTTCGATAATTGTATCGCCATCCGTAATATGTTCTACAGTAAACAGATGAATACCTGAGTGCAAATAAGAAAATTCTGCAGATTCAGGGATAACGATACCATATTCACTCAACAGTCCCTCGATTGTTTCTCTGTCGGTTTCTGCCGGTGTCGGATCTTCGTCATAGATATACGAAAGCTCATAGCTTCCATCAATGCGCTGCACAGTCAGAAAATGAGAACATGGTCCATCGCTCCACTGATTCATGTAAATAATCGATTCATCGTAATAGTCTGTTCTCTCAAATTCCTCGCCTAGAACTTGTTCGAAGCGATCCCGCAACGCATCATAATCCTCTTGTGAAGGTACGTCCATCTTATAGATATCAACAACCTGCTTCTCGTCCGACAAATCACAGTCCAACGTCCACTCTATATTTGAGGTATCAATCTGATAGGTGTAAGCATCTCGCAAGTTACCATATTCCTGAAGATTATAAGCCATGAAGATACTACAAATTGCGGCTACCGGCAACATCGCCAGCAGGCCGTATCCCAGAACTTTCCTAATACGATTCTCTTTTTCGACAAATATCGACAACACAAGCATCAGCAGGAAATAGCCGATCATGGCTCCCAAAGTATTTCCGAAGATGTCATCAAGATCAAAAATTCCCCTACCGGTAAAATACTGCGTTGTTTCAATGTAGAGTACCAGCCCCAAACTGGCCAGCAACATATAGTTCCATTTTTTACATCGCTGGAACAAAAGAGGGACAAGAATACCAAATGGAATCAGCATTGCAATGTTCAGCAGCACATTTGCCCAACTGGTAACAGAGAAATTGTTCCATGCTTCCAGCCATGCTCTGAACGGATGGAAGCTAAATCCCGATGCACCCATGCCACCAAGTCTGGACAACGTAGCATAACCTAACACTGCCAAATAGCCAGCTAAAAGAAAGATCAGAATTGTTTTTCGCCAAGGAAACGGCTTCTCTCCGTTGTATTTTCCTTTATGCTTGGCATAAGAATAGGCAATTACTGCACCAGCAATGATCGCAACCGAAATGCCCTGCACAATTCCTTGCCTGAGTTCATTGAGTACCATTTTTATGAATTCATTCACAGCAATTATCCTCCATATAGCTTGTATTGCTCCCATTGTTGCTGATCGGAGGTGAAAGGCTTACAAAGCACCCCTTTCCCTGAACCGTGTCTATCCATCCTTGGAAACGCAAATCAAGATAGGCACGTTGAACTGTATTGGGATCAATATGTAATTCAACAGCAAGCTTTCTGACACTGGGCAACATATCCCCAGGTTTTAGTTGGCTTACCATGATATGGTTTTTGATCTGTTCCGCAATTTGACGATATATTGGATCACGATTTTTGAAAATGAGTATCACCATAGTTTCCCTCGCAGAAGATATTGCTATCTTACTACTGCCAGAATACCTGCATCCATCTCGCACACCGTATCGCATAGTTCGTCGATGTCCACTTGGTTATGGCTGGCTAGGATTACTGTCTTGCCCTCCGTCCGCAGGCCCTTGATGACGTTTCGGATATGGACAACACCGTGCTTATCAAGGCCGTTGAAGGGTTCATCTAGGATCAGCAGGTTGGGATCTTCCATCAATGCTTGTGCAAATCCCAGCCGCTGGCGCATACCCAGAGAATACTTACCCACAGGCTTTTTCATATTCGGGTCAAGGCCAACCTGTTCCAACACCGCCCGGATGGTATGGTCATTGGCTTTCTTCTGCAAGGAAGCCAGAATTTTCAGATTTTGAGTTCCAGACAGGTGAGAAAGGAATCCAGGTGTTTCAATGATGATGCCTATATCCTCCGGAAAGTCCGTATCCCTGCCCACCTGCTTGTGATTGACGAAGATGGTGCCGCTGTCGGGCTTCAGAAAGCCGCAGATGCACTTCATTAGAACCGTTTTACCGGAACCGTTATTGCCGACAATGCCATGGATCTTGCCGGTTTCAAAGCTGTGGGACACATCCTTGAGGACGTGTTCTTCGCCAAAGGACTTATTTACATTTTGAACTTCGATTATTGCATCCATGAAATCATCCTTCCGTTCCGGTAAAGTTAAAGTTGTAGCGTTTGGCCGCACGGACAGCGGCGAAATAGAGCATTACGATCAGCGAAATAAAGATCGTGTAGGACTGCCACAGCCGGGGCAGTTTGTCATAGCCAAAGTTGTGCATATGGAATGTAGCATGGTTTAGAGGTGACAGCCAGCCGATCAGCACATTGGCAATATAGTAGGCTTCATCCGGTAGACGCAGGAGAAGCTGGATGGTATCTGGCTGCATGAGGATTCCATAAAGGCTAAATGTAAACACACCAATCACACCTGCAGCTTGACCAAATCGAAGATTGCATACCAGCATAATCATAACCATTACCCCGGCATATCCCAACATAAGCGAAAAGATACAAATCATACTCTGGTAGGGCCAACTCATTTCCAGGGTCTTGACCAGAGCAGGGATTGCTATGCGTTGACCGGAGCCGGTATAGCCAAGGATTGCCGCCGTGGGGCTCCACATATTGGCAGGGAACGCATACTTCATAGAAAGCAGGATCGTGGACAGCAGCACGAACAGCATATAAATAGAGGTTGCGGCGATGATGTAAATGACCTGTCCGGTGATCCAGGTTCTTCTATCCGTCCGAACAAGATAGAACGGTGTGCCGGAGGACAGGAAGGGCATATCCGCAAAGAGCATTACCAGCAGCACCGAGGACAGCAGAATGGAATTACTGTCACCAAAGCTCCAGATGAAGGTCTCCACGAGCTGCAAGGTGGTGTTATGCTCCACCGCAAAGCGAACTGCCTTATCGGTCAGCAGAAAGCAGAGGATAAAGGACAGGGTAAAGGTCACAACGATTCGGGGATTGCCTCGCCAGAGCCGGAAGTTGTACCCGGCGATGGAAAAGGCTTGCTTGAGTTTCTTCATAGCTGCTGTAACCTCCTCCTAGCCCGGAACGAAAAGAGAAACGCAAAGATAAGGGTCATTTTCAATAAGAAGATGGCAGCACCCCAGTAGCCAAAGGGCCATGAGGTGGGATCTGTCCATGTTTTGGGATAGATGATAAATAGATCGGAGAAGTACCGTTCATATAGGATCACCAGCAGATAGTAAAACACAAAGGGTGTCGCATAGGAAATGTACTTGCTCTCCATGAGGGTACTCATGGCCATACCGACAACTGACCAGAAGCCGCCGTTGACAAACAGTAGAAAGCAGATCTTGATGAGTCCATCTATGGCCGCAGGCTCCATACCCTCGATTTCCTGTTCTATGGGAATCAGTATCGCAGCAGTGGTTCCCCAGGCAATCAGCGCACCGGAAAGGATTGCCAAACCGCCAGCCAGAAAACCAACGATGATGCGGCTCACGATATATGTACGGTAGCTGCTACGGATCAGAAAGAACCGGGCAAATTTGCTTTTCAAATCGTCCACAAAGCAGCCGCCAAATGGCAGAGCTGCGAGAATCGGCAGGAAGGAGGAAACAGTATTTGACCGAAGTCCCTGGATTAGCAATTCAATATGAAACCCTTTCGGGATATACGAATGTTCCCAATATGTACGAATCAGAGGATCAACGAAACTCGTCATAATCAGTACCATAATTGCGAGTGGAACAACGATCATCCACAATCTACTCACCTGACGAAACCCGCTGACTATTCCGTTCTTCATATTATCACCTCCTCCATTCCTTTGCAGTTGCACACCGGCAATGCCGGTGTGCAATCACTTTTTCTTTAGACAATCGTTCCATCTACTGCGCTTATCGTAACCAATGTGACAGTGCTGCTGTCAAGCAAGGCCCCAGTATTCTTGTTGTAGAAATTTATGGTTCCTTCGAAGAGAAGCGCAGGTGTGTAGTAAAAAGCATTGTCACTATCAGCCATATCGCAGCGGGCAAGGCCATACTGCACACCCGTAATTTCAACTTTGAAAACAATTGATTCCATGGGAATATCGTTTTCGATAGCCAATACCCACGCATTATTGCCGGTGATAGCATCTAAACTCTCAGAATCAAAAAGGGATAGGTATGTCTGCGCTTTTGCAAACAGTTTATCCGTAGATAAAGTTGCGACATTGTCATTTCTAACTTTTTGAACCTCAGTAAGTCCATGCATGCTAAAACTGATCAACTGCCCCTCTGCGTTGTAAACAAAACGGATATAAGTCATGGGGTAGGTTGAATCATAGGATTCGGTATTCAGATCCGTATTAGCATCAGTAATGCCTGTGTGTCCAACAAGGCCGGGAACTCCCTCTATGATGGGAACCGCATTCACCACAATGGCATATCCGGGTACACTACCTGCTTCAATGACAGAAACAGATGCTTTCGCTACTACGAATTCCCCCAATCCCATTTGGTCCAGTGAACGCTGTGCTTCTGCTGTGGCAGAATCGATTTGCTCCTGGGTTGGCCTTTCGGTCATGCAAAGCTCCACAAGTTGGAGTTCTCTTTCTACATAGCTGCTGCCATCTCCCAAGGTGACGGTGATTGTACTTGTCTGATAATCTCTTTTATTCCGCACATCTACAGCAATACAGTAGCTGTAGTTTCCAATCGTTGTAGCAATATTTAACTGATCGTTGGTTCCATCACCCATGCCATATTTACCGTCATCCTCATAATAACTTTCTTTTTTGAAAGTCCAGTCACAGATACTTCGAGGATCATCAGTAGGTGCTGTTTCTAACTGGCGGTTATAGCTTCTCAACAGCTTCTGTAAATCTGAATGGATCACGTATGGCCCAACAAGTGCATACAAGGTATCTTCGTCAGCATATTTGGATAGCAAGTTGATTTTTCGATCCAGTTCTCCTCTGGAGTAATACCGCTCCGATTCAGGGCCAATATCATAGAAAACTGCATCTCCAAACAATACCGTTGCAATCTGCCGTGCATCTTCGGGTGTAAAGAAGTAGGGAACAGCTTCTGCAACCGGCATTGGGCCATCAATGATTGCTTGATCGATGTTCCAAATATACTCCACACTACCGTCTGTACTCGTAAAGCTGCCTGTACGAGTCAGAGATGTCGCATCCCCATTCTGCTGTGGTGCTGTTTCTTGAATATTGGATTCAAATGCACCATCATTTTTGCTGGTTACATAATCCTGAGAAGGATTTGGAGCACAGGCTGTCAGCATGGCGATACACAGTATAAGTAAAGTGATACTACGTAATCTTTTTTCGAGCAGCTTTTGTTTGCCCACCTTATTGTTTTTCATAATAGTTCCTCCTGGATTTTCTTTTCGGGTTGGCTGTATTGTAAAGCACACATTTTTCTTTTTCAACTGTGCGGGCATGAACGACCATTGTGGTGGCGCAAACAACATATACGAAAAGAGCTGTTGCATCACTGCAACAGCTCTTTTGATATGTGTGATTCAGTTCTCAGTCTATATTGGAGGTGTATTAGTCAGCGCAAAAGCAACTATCGTACTATTATATGTTCATCTGGAACACAGTTATTAAGACGCAAGGATAATGTAAATTTCCCGTTATCTTGGCTTACATTCATGTGTCCATTGTGCTTTTCTACGCACCGCTTCACATTCTTCAAGCCATAGCCATGGTTTTTCCCTCTTGCCCGTTTAGGGTGATCAGCGGAAAATGGATTTTGGACTTCATAAAAAAGAATATCATGGTATGTCCGCAGTTGGAGTTTAATATACCGTTGATCTTCGGGCAGCGAACAACAAGCCTCAATCGCATTTTCCAATGTATTACCTAACAAGACATAGAGATCTACGGCAGTAACCCCTAAGTTATGAGGAACACTCACATCATAATCAAAGCGAATGTCCAATTCTTCTGCACTGGATTTGTATTCATTCAGTATTACACTGACAACACTGTTTCCGACATCTACTACGGTTTCAAGGCTACCAAACAGCTTTTGAGTTTCCTCAATCATTTGCCCAGCTTCTTTTTCATTTCCATCTGCGACCAAAGCACGCATAGCTTGCATATATTTGTTGATATCGTGAAACATGGCCCGGGTTTCTTCTTGGTCACTACGTAATTGCTCGTAATATTGTTCCTGCATGGTGTAATGACTTTCGGCAAGCTCCATTTGAAGCTTTTGGTCTGAGGCATTTTGTACTTTTTCTGCATATAGCACGATCAATATGTTCAGATACAGTAAACCCGCTGCAGCAATAAGAAATGCAGACGGCATATCATCATTGCCGGCGAGCACTTGTCGGCAATACAGCAAGCCTAAAAGAATTCCTGCAATGTATCCGGGAGATAGCGTGAATAAAAACGGTAATGTGATTGCATTGCGCTTCCGTTTTGTCAAAGCAAGCACTATCAATGCGAGCAGCCAAAACAATGTATGTGACAGAATGACACTAATTGCACGGGAATAGCCATAGGCCATTATGCGTTGAACGTCAATTTGCAGCACAGAAAACAGACCAAACGCAATCATTTCTGTTAGGACATAAAGGCCGCAAAAGCTAATACTTGCAAATATTGCTTGCATTAATTTTGCATCAAACAGAAAGCAAGCTATACCGGTTAGCGTAACAGCACAGAACGCCAGCCTTAGAAATGATGCATTGGTAGCAAAAGATAATAGTGTTAGTACTATGCCGTTGACAGCATATATGGAAAAACATACCCACCAAGGACGATCCGATGCTGTGAAAAAGCTCTTAAAATATACATGAGCTAATAGCATCTCTGCAATAACTCCGATCAACTCAGATGCTATATACATGCCTACCTCCCAAGAAAGCGATATAGTGCTTCATTGAAGTCCGACATCCGTTTGCGTCCGATGGGAATTTTTACTCCGCAGTTCATGCTAATCTCCGATGCTGATGCAGACCGAATGTGTTCCAGGTTTACAATATAGCTTTTGTGCGGTGAAACAAAATAGCCTTTGGGAAGCTTTGCCATCATTTCTTTTAAGGTGCTACGGAAGCGATAAGACTCTTGATCGGTATGCACTACGGTGTAATGTCCAAAAGTTTCTATATACTGTACATCTCGCAAACGAATGGATACTAGCATGTTGTCGATTTGAAATGTCAAACGGTGGGCAATCGCATCAGCAATCGCTGCATCCATGGCTTCATAAAAGGCATCTCTTGTAACTGGCTTTTGCAGATAACGAACCGCAATTCCATACCCTTTCAAGGCATAGGCATTACTTTTGGTCGCAAAGATCACTACGGGCGGTGCCGGAAGCTCAATCAGTTTTTTAGCTATTTCATATCCATTAGGCGGTTCCATTTCAATGTCAAGTAGCACAATGTCAAACACCAGTTTCGTGGCTGCATCCAGTAAATCTGATGCATGCAGAAAAGTCGTTACCATGAACTGATTCTCATGGTCATACAGCTTTACCAGATCCATAATTTGAGCTAAATCCATGGACTCGTCATCACAAATGCCAATACGTAGATTCTCCATATAACCCCCACCTATATTTATTATGACAGGGTATATTCTAGCAAAAAAACAATTCTCTCGCAAGGTTATGAGATGCTGTTCATGCTACTTGACTGGTTGTTTGTGCCAGATAAATACGACAGCAGATACACTCAGCACATTTTCAGTATCAAGGGCAATCCTCTTGGATTATTTTTGCAAATTTCAGCAGAATGTGCCGTTGTGATGTAGACATCTTGGCGATCATTGCGCACAATTCTGCATATTCCTGCTCGCCCTGGACTGAGCCGAAAAATAATGATTGGGGATCAATGTCTAATTGGAGAATAAGTGCCTCCAGTGTTTCTACACTGGGCATTGTCTCTCCACGCTCGATTTGTCCAATCATTCCAGTAGTAACATTTACCTTTTCAGCTAGTCGTTCCTGTGTGATCCCATGGTTTTTCCGTTTCTCTCGAACCATATCGCCTAACCTGTCCCTAATCAAATCCACAATGTCCCCCCACAATCGTTTATATCATGTTCAATGACATTATACCGATTTCGGCAGAACATTTTAAGCTACTATAACTATCATTATATAATAGATACGCTATCATTTCAAGTGGGCAAACTGCATTTTGCGACACTAGAAAAGCCGTTCATGCCTAACGGGTTGAAAATACAAAAAGTTTCATTTACATTTGCAGCAAGGAACACACGGGAGTGACTACACTATGTTGCAACAACTATCTCTCAAAATAGCAAATCAAATGGTATCGGATCAAATTATTCATGAAGGCCAAATCCCTGTTTATAAATATGGTTTAGAGCTAGTGTTATCCTCCATTGCAGGAATCTTGGCTCTTGTTATTGTCTCATTTATTGGCGGCGAACCTTTTTGGTGGATGTCTTATCTTGTAGGTTTTGTCCCTATGCGGCTTACGGGAGGCGGTTATCATGCAGGATCTCATCGAAGTTGCATTGCACTTTTCACTGTATTCTATGCTATCAATCTTTTTATATTTAATTTCTTCATTATCCCTAAAGGAACATGGGTAATAATTTGCGCTGTTAATGTGCTCATTCTGTATATTTTTTCACCAGTAGAAGCAAAGAACAAACCGTTGCATGTAGTAAAAAGGAAGAAAAACCGTAAAAGAAGTTTACTGCTCGGTATGCTCAACTTATCCGTTGCGGTAGGTCTCTTAATTTTGCAGAATAGCATCCCGTCTTGGTTGATCTTATATTTTGCAGGTAGCACTATGGCATGTGTGTCGATAATGCTGGCTGTAGTAATAAATACATTTAGGAAGGAGCGACAGTCATGAAGATTGCAATGCAAAAGCTGTTTGTAAAGCTGAGCGGGTTACTGGCGTGTACGGCACTGTTCTTTGCCATGTCCAGCACAAGTAACACCTGCATGTTCATGCTTTATCAGCCGGATGTCCCCGATGAATTACTTTAAGTCCATTCACACGCACGAGGTATGAATCTGTCTGATCAACAGTTCATAAATGCCATAAATCACCAGAATTGTGCACATCTGAATGATTTGTCTTTACCGCTGTATGCCATCAGCAGCGATGGTCAATGGATGATGGCTAGAGCCAACTATACTATTTCGAAAGGAGTTGTTTTTATGAAAAAGTTCATGTCTATGCTTCTGGCAGTTGCTATGATGCTGAGTATTGCCGTTCCCTGCTCTGCTACTTCCATTGATGAAACTTCGGACGTCATTCTGAGCGATGAGCAGATTAAGAGCATGTGCAGCGCTCATGTTGAACTGACCGAGTCTATGACACGTGGTACCTCTGCACCCACCGAAGGTTGGAATTGTGAAACCCAGGGAAGCCTGTCTTTCTCCGGCAATGCCTCCTACTCCACTCTGTGGCTTAACAAGTTAGTTTGGGGTTGCACTCGTTATTATGTATATATTAACAATAAGTCCTCCTCCGATCTGACATTTGTAGCTCGTGGCTGCACTAACGAAGCTACCTACACCGTCCCCGCAAATACTGCAAAACCCTTCTACTTCCCGATGGCATCTGCTTCTGATTACTTCTGCATTAGCTTTAATGCACCCTCCAATTTCAGTGGATATGTCTCTTGCGGTTGTATCATTGGCGGCTAAGCAGTAAGTAGCACACAGCTCAATCACAATAGTTGATAAAGTAGAGAAAATACACTGATTACAGAATGGAGGTATACATATGAAAAAAATGACTGCATTATTGTTAGTAATGGCGCTTACCCTGGCTATGGTCATTCCTGCAAGTGCATCTGAAGTAGAGTCCGATGTTACAATTTCCGGTGCTGAGATTCTTTCTGTGCAGGAAATGTCTCATGAGGAAGCCGATGCAATGCTGGCAGAACTGCTGGGCGCAAACGAAAATATGGTAGCCCCGTGCGGAACCTCCGCTCCTGGTAGCAGTTCTGTATGGGATCTGTCTGCCAAAAAGTATCCGTTTACGTGTAACACGACGAACACCGCAATTTACTCTAATTATGTCTTTTCTGGCCACAACGGAAAAGTAAAATTTAATTTCCAGATCAGTTCTAGCAGCGGTGATGGAGATTTCATCTTGCGTGTTTTCATCAAGAACTTCTGGACCACCAAAGTATACGATGCAGGTGTAGCCCGTGCAATTTACCAGTCCGTCACTGTAGGCGGATTTGATGCGGATGATTTGATTTATTTCGTTATTATCCCCGACGGTGTTTCTACTGTCCTCATTGACGGAACATCTCTGAACGCTGCCGGTTAATCTAGTTACATAAAACGCTTTACGCTTTGGGTGAATATAATATGGTTCAAGCCATATTGCAAAGAGTATGAGCATTGTCACATCTGCAAGAAATTATTACCGGAAGGATACCACCCATCTGGGTGGTATCCTTTTTTAATAGTCGGGGACACCGTAGCCGAGGATCTGATAATACCCCACCGGGTAGCTCCGCTGGCGGCAGCTATCGGAGGTGTTGCCCTCGATGGTGTAAACTCTGCCGTTTTCCACCTTTTCCACAATACCCACATGATCGGCATTTCCATCCTGTCCATCTTCATCATCCCAGTCGAAAAAGATAATCATACCGGGGCTGGGTTCAAAGCTGTTGCCGATCCATTGCCTCCGGTCTTTGAACCACTCCACACCGTTGATACAACCGGAGAATTTCGGGATAATGCCAGAATCGATATACCTGCATTTGTTGGCGCACCAACTGACAAAGCAGGCGCACCATTCCACCCGTTCTGTAAATCCGTACCAGCTCCAATAAGGTTCACCGCCCACATTGCCAATCTGGGATCTCGCCACTTCCACGATTAGAGTTGAGGTGTCCGGGTCATAGAATATCTGTCCCAAGGGGTAGTAACGCAGCACATGGGGGACATAGTTCATATCGCCGTAACTGCTCCAACCGTACCGTTCGGCGGCATTGATGGAGAACTCCACGGCATTGGCCTTGCTGTATTCGCCATACTTGTTCATGGCCCATGTGATATAACCCTGCCCATAGTTGTAGCCTTGCAGCGCCAGTTTAATGGCATCCATATCCATGGGACTTTCGCATTGGGCAACCGATAGGCAATCGGCAAGATTCTGAATGCCCACATTGATGGAATACTCCGGGTCCCGAATGGAACCGGGAGCATGGGGATAAAGGGTGTTGTAACCGCACTCGGAGGCCTGCATGGGGTCTGTTCCACGGCCCCCAGATTCCTGCATCATCACCGCTTGGATCAGAAGCACATAATCCCCAATGCCGTGTTCTCTGGCATACTGCTGGATAATCGGCTCGTAGGCTTTTACTTCCTCGGTGACGGGCAGGATCTCGGTGTCATCCTCGTCACTGGCAAACATCATACCGGCGAAACACATAACAACCAGAACGATTACCAAAAGGGCAACCCAGCCACCGGCAGCGATGGCAGTGATCAACTCCTGCACCGCCGCAATAATTGCCTTGACCGCTTTTGACGCTGCTGCAGCAAGGGCTTTGACGGTGGTTGCCGTTGCTTTCGCTGCTGCCCGGATGCGCTGTGCAGCCTTGGCGGATTCAATGGCAGCTTTCTGGGCTGCTTTGAATGTTGCCTGTGCTGTCTTAACAGAAGCAGAGCCTACCTGCTCCACGGACTTCACCGTGGAGCTTGCCGTTTTAATGGTTTTGCCGGGGGCCTTGATAGTAGCTCGTCCTGCGGATCTGGCGGTCTGCTTGATCGCTTCGCCGGTTCTCTCGACGGTCTTTATGGTCTTAGCCGCTGGGGTGTGAACGCTGCCAGGGACTTTCCTTTGGCTGGGAGTAGTCGGAATATCATTGGCCTGCGGTATCTTTGACGCAGAGGGCGTTATTTGCTGGGATGCCCGTTTTGCTTTCAAATCTGCCTTGGCGGAAGCGATCTGCTTACTGCGAATTGCTTCCTGCTTTGTGACAGCCCCATCGGGAGATACCCGGTGGGGCTGTGATGCTTGTGGGATATTAGAGTTCTGTACCGGCTGGGGAGCATCTGGGGCAGGAGCATCCGGGGACGGTTGCGGACTATCCTGCGTAGGCTGCTGTGCCTTTTGGGCCTGCCGCTGTTGGAGTTTCTGCCGTGCGCCCTGGATAATCTTCTGGCCCTGCACATCCACTTGATGAACTGCTTCGTGGGTGACGTTAAAAGCGGCATCTGTCATCTGGTCGGCGGCATATTCCTCGGTATTACTTTCCGAAGAATAGACGCTGTGTTCTGCCTTGTGCTTGGTCTGAATATAGGCATCCTTCATCCTCTGCCCAGCAAGTGCAGTCCGGTCAACAGTCTTTATTGTGTTCTGCAGAACATCCTTCGTCTTAATATCATGCACCGTCATCTACCTGCCCTTTGGCGAATACACCTTCGCCGGGTCTGGTGGTGATCAGCTTGTAAAGCTCCGTGTCAGCGGGGAACTTGTTGATAAAAGGCACCAGTGCATTGCCATAGCGAAGCAGGCCGGAACCGGCTTCCGCTCCGTTCACATAGGTCATCTGCTCCGGGGGAATGTTCAGAAGCTGAGAAAGCTGCTCCTGATCGTTCTCTGCCTGATTCAGCATGACGATAAATTCGGAGTTACTGAGCATGGATCGGGCCTGCGGTGCATCCAACAGATAGTCTACATTCTGGGTGATGGCCACGGGATAGGCATTGCGTTTGCGGAACTGACGCCAAGCGGAAGTAAAGAAATTGCCGCTGTATTCGTTCTCATAGGCAATGTGAAATTCATCCACTATAACGTGAGTTTTCTTTCCTCTGGCCCAGTTATGGTTGACCCGGTTAAGCACGGCATCCGTGATAGTGACAAAACCGGGATGCTTCAATTCCTCGCCCAGATCGTGAATATCGTAGGAGGTAATGCGGTTTCTGGTGTCCACATTGGTTTCATGGGCAAAGATGTCCAGAGAACCCGAAGTGTAAAGCTCCATGGTCAGCGCAATATCCATTGCAGCGGCTTCGGGCTGTTCCATCAGCTTTTCACGGAAGGTACAGAGCGTAGAAACCACATCCGTGTGCTTCTGCTCCTTGTAGACCTGTGATACGCAACGGTCAATAATGGACTTCTGGTGAGGTCCGATACCGTCCGGGTCAACCTGTTTCAACAAAGACATAATATACTGGGACTTAAAGGCAACAGGGTTTCCTTCGCCGTAGCCGTTTTCCATAGACATGGCATTCCACCTGTCTGTGCCGCCGATGGCAAACCGGATCGCCGCTCCACCCAGTGCCTGCACCAAGGGAGTGTATTCACCCTCCGGGTCAACAATGAGAATGTCATCATCGGTAGAAAGGGCGATGGAAGTGATCAGCAGCTTTGCGAAGAAAGACTTGCCGGAACCGGGGATACCCAAAATCATCATGGACTGATTCAAAAGATTTTCCATGTTGCACAGGATCAGATTGCGGGAGATAGCATTTTCTCCGAAGTAGATGCCGCCCGGTTCCTGAATCTCCTGCACCTTAAAGGGCATGAAGGCCGCAAGGCTTTCCGTGGTCATGGTGCGGAAGGTATCAATTTTGCGGGTGCCGATGGGTAGGGCGGTGTTCATGCCATCAAGCTGCTGATACCGCATGACTGCCATCTGGCATACATGGTCGGCTCCCACTTTCAGCAGAGCATCCGTGTCTGCGTCCAACTGTTCCTTGGTATCCGCAAGGTGGATCAAAGTCAGCACCGCCAGCATCATGCGCTGATCCCGTCCGGTGAGATCATCCATGTATTCCTTGGTTTCCCTGCGCTGCTGCTCCATATCGTGGGGAACGGTGGCAGAGAAATTGTTGTTGGCATTCTGCCTGCGCTGCCAGTTGGTGATGTTGGTTTCCACACCCAGCATCTTCCGCTCCACCTCTCGAACTGCTTCATCGGTGGCAACAGGAACAATATCGATGGACAGCATCATGCTCCTGCTCTGATCCGTCAGCTTGGTGACAAACTTATCGGAAATAAAAGAAGCATAGTCCTTCAGATAGATCACACGGGCATATTTATCTCCC
>JAGAMN010000060.1 GCA_017624715.1 Oscillospiraceae bacterium | reverse complement strand
GGGGAAGGTGGCGCCAACGGTCTTACCCTCGGACAGAGTAAGATTTATAACGCCCGGATTATACGAATCATTACACAGATCAGCATTTACGCCGGAAATGCTGCCGCCGGAGATCGTTACTTGCGCATTATTCACGACATCCACGGCATTGTAATAATCGCGAGGTTCTGTGATGGTACCGCCGATGATATCAGCCGTGCCGCCTGCTACATACACGCCGCCGGTAATACTGCCGCCGGTGATCGTGAGCGCACCTCCTGTACGATGTATGGCAGCCATATTACTGCTTGTGGCAGTGATCCTGGTATCGCCGCTGATGTTCAGCGTGCCCCCGCCATACACACCTACTCTTTCACTGAGGATAGTACTGTCGATAATGTTTACCGTAGCGCTAGAATTGTTGATAAACACACACGCATCGTAGTCCAAGGTGCTGGTGACGGTGATGGTGACGCCTTTGATATTTACCGTGGTGTTATTCCAGTCGATGTAAAAAGCATTATTGTTGCTGATGATGCCACCTGTTCCTTTACTGTCCACGACCGTGAGGTTAACGCTCGTCTGGATGAACACGGTGCCTGTAGCCGTAGTGGAAGTTAGGGTACAGCCGTTCAGGTCGATGGTAAATGTGCTGTCTGGAACAGATCTAATCATCAACTCCTCACTGCCCCTGTCAATATTCTGCAACAAGGTAAGGGTGGAGCCGGGATTGTTCTGTGCCGCAATGAGAGCATCGTCCAGCGAGGTATAGTTGGTGGTGGTATCACCAACCGTGACAGATGCCACATCTCCCTCTGCATAACCAACAGCCGTATCGGTGCCGGTGCATTTGGAATAGTCCACACCACAGACAGCGCAGTATTCGTTGAAGTTCTCAGTGGTGCAGGCTTCGGCACAGGTGCAGACAGGGGCAGGATCGGAGGATTCTTCGGGAGCTTCCTCAGATGCCGCAGCCGCCGCACACTCGGCACATTCATAGTGGCACTCGTGGGCTTCCACTGCTTCTGCATAGCCGCAGGCATCGTCATGGCCGCCGTCCTTATGGGAGCAAAGGAGCTTGTAGCAGCTATCGTCGCTGTCTACCTTCACCTCGCATACATGGGTGCAGGGAGTACCCTCGGTGGCAGGGGCATAACCGCAATCCGTATGCTCCACATGACCGCAGGCCACACCCTCCACGGGAGCCACATAGCCGCAGACTTCGTCATGCTCTGCATGGAGGCAGGTATAGGTTTCGCCGTCCTCGTTCAGCGTGCAGCCATGATCGGCGCAGTTATGACCGCAGTCCGTTCCTTCGGAAGCTGCCACATAGCCGCAGTTTTCATCATGGACATGGCCGCAGGGAACTTCAGCGGTTCCCTCGCTGTAGCCGCAGTCACCATGGACATGGTGGCAATCCAGCTCCATGGTGATGCAGCCGTTTTCCACGGTGCATTCATGGGTGCAGCCCTGTTCGCATTCCGTGCCGCACTCATGCAGGCAGTCCAGGATGGCATAGCAGTCCTCACTATGGGTATGGGTGCAGGGCTGACCCTCCACCGCTTCCGCATAGTGACACTCCGCCGTATGTACCGGGTGATGCTCACACAGATTGTCCTCCTCTGCGGCAAAGGCCGACAGTGGTACGGACGACAGCACCATATTCAGCGCAAGCAGAGCGCTGATTCCCTTCTTGATCCATCTCATTTTTTCCATACGCAGTTCCTCCTTGTGGAGATATGACAAGAGGGCAAGTCCCTCGTAGTTTTCAATCGTTCCTCATGGTATAGACACATACCATGACAGAGGGGTACCCCTCTTTTGGACAGACTTACAGATTATTATTCAGGATAACTTTACCACAAACAAATCTTCTTTTGGGCGATTGCACGGATTTGAGTATGTTTTGCACGGAATTTGATTTTGCATCCTTGCCCCGGCATGGTATAATGGAAACTGGAAAGCTGTAGACTGGAGGTGAGATACTTGAAAATTGCAATCTGCGACGATGACGCGCTCTGCCGGGAGCAGGTCCAGGGCTTGGTCAATGCCTATATCGAACAGAAGAATCGTGACATTTCCGTTTCGGTGTATGACCGTGCCACCGCTCTGATCGATGCTGCCCAGCGGTTCGGCGGCTACGACATTTACATACTGGACATTATCATGCCGGGGATCAACGGCATCAAGCTGGGCGTGGAGCTGCGGGAGTTTGATCCCGACGGCAAAATTCTGTATCTGACTTCCAGTATCGAATTTGCCTATGAATCCTATCAGGCCAAGGCTTTTGACTACATCCTAAAGCCGATACAGCAGGATCGCCTGTTTACCGCTCTGGATGAAGCCATTGCCACCATCGCAAACCGGAAGGACAAGAGCCTGATCGTCAAAACACGGGAAAACCGGGTGAAGCTGACGATGGATCAGATCCTTTATGTGGAGCTGGTGGACCGGCGGGTGGCTTATCACTTATTAAATGGGGACAGCATCGAAAGCAGCTCTATCCGCACCACCTTTGCCGAATGTATCCAGGAGCTTCTCGCCGATGGCCGCTTTGTCCTGTGCGGCTCCGGTATTGCGGTAAACCTGTATCATGTTACAAAAGCAGACACTGAAACCCTGTTCTTTAAGAACGGGAAAAAACTCTATATCGGAAAACGGGCCGGACGGGATATGCTGTCCATCTGGTCGGATTTCTGGTTATACGGGGAGGGAAATAAATGACAATCATCCGAGATGCATCTACCATGTTCGCATCGTTTTTCAGTCTGATCCTGTTTTTGATCCTCTTTGAATCCCGGTATCCCAAAAAGAAAACTCTGACACTGACCATTGGCCTCATGGGACCACTGATGATCGCAAACTTTGTGATGCTGATTATACTTGGGCCGGTGGTCATGAGTACCCTGCTGCTTCTGACCTGCAGCCTGCCAAGCCTTGTTTTCTTCTGGTTCCTGGCAAAATACCGGGACGGACGGTTCCTGTTTACCTTCTGCTTTGCAGACACCATCATGCTGGAAATCATCGATATTACATCGATCCTTGATTTCTTATGGGGAAATACTTATATCTTCATGGCCGTTGCCAGACTGATCCTGTGCCCGGCGGTGGCAGTTGTATTCTACAAATGGATTCGCCCCACTTATCTGGACCTCCAGAAGAAGGTCACAAAGGGCTGGTACACCTTCGCCGCGATTGCGCTGATCTACTATGTGCTGATGTCCATGGCAATGTCTGTGCCCAGCCATATCACCCAGCGGCTGGATCAGCTGCCTGCATTCATTCTGCTGCTGGTACTGCTGCCGTTCCTGTACCTCCATATTTTCACCACACTGAATCATCAGCAGAAAGCCCATGAAATTACCCAGCAGGAAAGCATTCTTTCGGTTCAAGTCAGCAGCCTTCTGTCCCGTGTGGAAGAGTTTGGCGCGGCAAATAACCATCTCCGGGAAGAACGCCACGATTTCCGCCACAAGATGCGTACCATTGCAACCCTGGCATCCAATGGAGAATATGAGAAGCTGAACGCAACCCTTGCAGAATATACTTCTGCCGAAGACGAAAAACCCCTTGAGAATTACTGCAAGTTCACCTTGTTGGATGCGGTGCTTTCTTCCTATCTCCAGGAGGCCAAGCGAAAGAATATCCGGGTATCCGTCAAGATCGCTCTGCCGGAGATTCTTCCGGTTAATGAATCAGAGCTTGCAACCATGCTGGCCAATGCCATCGAAAATGCCATCCACGCCTGCGAACAGATCGCACCGGATCAGCGGTACATTGAAATCAAATCCATCACCGTTCCCTGCCTGATGCTGATGGTGCGCAACAGCTTTGACGGTGTGATCGCCTTTGATGAAAATGACATTCCCATCAGCCCGAAAAAGGGTCACGGATTTGGAACCCGCTCCATTGTAACCTTCTGCGAAAAGAACCATGCATTCTATGAGTTCAAAACAGAGGAACTGGATTTCATTTTGAAAGTGATTTTCCAGTAAGTATAGTTAAGCCATCTGGCCAGTAATGGTCAGATGGCCTTTTTTCATTCATAGCGATTTAGGCAATAGTGAATTAGCAGATCGATGGCACCGTCATCCTTGAACTCGCAATCAACACCAAAGTTCCCAGCTTCGAACCAGGGGTGTGCGTTCAACAAAAGCTGGACCGTCCGATCCTCAAAGCTGATAACAGCATACTCAGCCGGGGGCTGATCGGTAAACCACAGGTCGTTTATGGAATCAAGGCAGGTCTGGCAAAGTCTGCTCTGGATCACATCCCGGTCTATGGCATACTGCACTCCGGTTATCTGAACACTTGCATAGGCATTGTCCGGGAAGCAATAGGCATGGGCATAGCTGTCTGCTTCCTTATCGCTCAGTCCAATGCTGGACATATATCCTGCCGGTTCTTCCATCAGCTCTCCATGCTCGCCATAGCGGTTGATCTCCAAACGCATCATCTCAAAGGTGTTCAGATTGATAATGCCCACATTGTCCTCACCCCAATAAGCCGATACGGTGTAGTCACCATTGTCACTGCATATATAACATTCCGCGCCCGTGATGGTGGATACATAATCAATGTGTTCATAATCCTTTGGGGGCTGATCCTTATTTGTATGAATTGTTGCCGCAATGATGATAACCGCAAGCATAGCCAACGCACCAGCCAATGCTGATAAAATACACTTTTTCATTTCATAACCCTGCCTTCTTTATTTGTGTCTGCCAGATTCAAAACGCGAATCAGACCTTTCTTTTCTCTGCGCTGGGCATATTCCAGTATCTTACGGGAATTGCTTGCTCCGTGCCGGACATAGGCGATCAGCCAATCAATGGTATCTACCATGACCCTGTTCACACGGACGATGGCATATTGACGCGGTACATTCTCCAGTCCCTCTGGATAGTAAGTTCCGTCATATCCATCCGGGGCTTTGACAGCACGTTCCGCAGGGTGGTATGGCAAAACCAAATGTAAGGTAATATCTGCGTTCTGCTTCTTTACTTCCTTTACAGCTAACCCCGCTATTCGGTCAAAGCCTCCATATCCGCCTACATAGAAATATCGGACATTCTCCTTGCTTATGAGCTGCTGTATTGTCTCTGTCAACACAGGAAGCAGTCGTTCATCAGCTTCCCGATGTCCAATAAAATAGCAGCTTTTCTCCATATTCAGGCACCTCCCATCTACTGCACGAATATTGTCGTTCTATTAGCACGATAATTATAATGCAGTTAATGTGTTCAAGTCAACAACAGCATTACTTAAACTAATGCTAGGAGGCGGTGCTGCTATGAAAGATAAGAAAGAAATTAACATTCTCGTAGGTGCAAACATCAAGAGAGAACGGGAAAAGGCAGGATATACGCAAGAGCGCTTCTCCGAAATGGTTGGAATTGGCACAAAGAGCCTTTCTGCTATTGAACGGGGAACGGTTGGTGTATCTCTCACTCTGTTAGTGAGAATCTGTAATGTCTTGTCCATTTCCAGCAACACTTTGCTGTTCGAGGATACTCCCAAGAATGATGTACAGGGCTTAACAGAGCGGCTTGAACGGCTGAACCCCAACCAGTACGAAATCGCAAGAAGCATCATTTGTAAGCTATTCGAAGCATTTTCCATAGAATAAAATGACGCCCATCTTCGCAGTTGAAGATGGGCGCTATGTTTTACACTCTTATTCCAGATCGCTCTGATCGGGGTAATGCGTATTTAAGTATTCTTCATTCTTTTCCGGGGAATTCAGATCATATTGCAGAATTGCTTCCCGAAGAGCTTCCGTGATCTGCTGGCGAATCATCTGATTACCGCCAGATTCCGCTTCGATCATCGGCTCATAATGCCGGAGGATTTTCTCCATGGCATCTTCGTCACCGCCAACGGCTGCAACAATCAGTTCATAGCTGGGATAATCCATATTGAACACTCCTTATTTCTGTGCTTCTTTCATATCCTGTTCGGCAAGCTGCTCAGCGCATTTCAGGGCGCTGGCATAGGAGAAATACCGAACCGGGATGCTGTGCTTTCGGGTCTCGTCCAGAATTTTGTAGTAGTAAGCATGGGAGATCGCATTGGCTTGTATCCACACGATATCTGCCCTGCGGATCAGTTCCGCATTGGGTACCATATCCTTATCCACGAACCGTACATCCGGCAGCCGGGGTTTGATCTCTCTGGCCCAGGAGTCATGTCCACCGAATACCACGATTCTCTGGAAGTTGTGGTATGGGAATATGATCCCTGTGTTCTCTGCTTCAGCATCGTATACATCCTCTTGTAGATGGAACATCAGCTCCCGGAGGTCTGCCAGCTCCTGGCGGTCCAACTCCGCTTTCTGCTCCTGAACTTCGGATGCCTTTCTTACATCCCGAAGCTCCCGGTCTGCTTCATATACGGTTTGACGCAGTCTGCTGTTTTCCGACTGTAGTGCCGCTATCCTTGCTTTCAGTTCCTCTACGGATTCCGTCTGCCCAGTTTCCTGCTTTTCGTCCGGCTGTTCCTCCAGATCCCATTCCATGCGGGGTAGTTTCCGGCTGCGGTATTTCCCCTCGCCAAGGAGGTTCATGCAGTAAATCAGTGGGTGCAGAGCCTTTTTGCCGGTGATGCCATAGGCGTCCAGATCCGGGAGTGCCGGGAAGTAGCGTTGCGGGTTTCTTGGCATAATACATCCGGTCATTTCATACATGACCTGCGCCAGACTGACCTTTTCCTGATATCCCAGTTCATCTTCATACTGGTCCAGGTACTGCATCCGGTTCCAGTTTTCCAGTTCCGGCACCTTGATCCGCTTCGGCAGTTCTGCCTGCAAAGCCCCCGGAACTAGCTCCATGGTATCGGGATCAAAGTGATCCCACACACCCTCCGGGTCGCCTTTGTATGCGGTCCGGCACCAAGGGAGGGTATCCATGGTCATGGAGAACAGGGTCACGCCGGGGTAATACACCCACGGATAGTCAGATCCCTGATCCACCAAATACAGGAACGCAAAGCACAGTGCATAGGGATCTTCTATCTCGACTCCTACCCAGATATCTGCGATTTCTTCTCCGTACTGCTCCGCGATCCATTCTCTGGGTTTGAACAGGAAGCAGGAGCTATCGCACCAAAGCTCTGATATCCGATCTCCAACTTCGTCCCATCGTTCATCCAGCTCGTCCTTCGCTTCCTGTAGCCTTCTTGTTGTCTGTATCAGATCCTGATACTTGGAAGCGGTTGTCAGTGCCGCATTCATCTGACCCTGGGGCAGCATGGCTGGCAGTCCATTCATCATAGAAGGGATTACCGGCTTCTCTAACTGGATCAGAGAACGGATGGATTCAGAGGTCTTTGCTATGTGCTGTGTGGTTCTGTCCACATCGGCATTAAACCGTTCAATTCCCGCACGGATATCCGCTTCCTCCTGGGCATAGACCATCCGGCTTTTGTGGTATCGGTCCACAACATCCCAGTATTTTTTCATATACAGCTCCACAGCCCTGTCTATGTCAGCTTGTGGGATGAAGCTCAGTATCTTCTCAAATACAGTCCGTGAGGGCACATCTTGTCTGTGGAGATTCTCCACGGTATAGCTGTCGAAGTAGTACCTGTTCTTAGGTGATCCGGTTTTCTTTTCGGGATTCTTTATCCCAGCACAATCCGCGTTTCTGTTTTGCAAGATGGACAGCATTCCAAGCAGCATTTCCTCGCTGTGGCATGGGTCCCAGACATCGGGCATTCCCACTTCGGTTGGGTCAACATGGTCCGGAAGCAGCTCCGCAACTGCCTGTATCTCACCGCGATCCCGGATCACATCCAGCATCCAAATTGCGGCACCCAGCAGTCCTGCTTTGAATTCTTCCTCCATATCATAGGCAAGCCGGGGGGTGGCATTTGCTTCTGTCCAGTCTGTTTCAAAGTCAAATCCTTCCGGGGTAGTTGGGCAGACTGTATGGAATCTGGATTTGAATTCCTCCATGGTTGCAACTGTTGCAGTAATCCGCCGCTTCACCCGGCCGGGATCGTAGTCCACACCGCCATAAAACCGCTGATTCTCTGCCCGGCGCTTATTCACATCCTTCATATAGCTGTGGTATACACGGCGCACAGCTTCCTCCTGCTGACGCAGAGGATTGGATGATACTTTATTCTTTACCTGCTTTGCAGGATTCTGTTTCTTTTTCTTTTTAGCCATTGTGAAACTCCTTATTTTGATTTCAGTGTTTACAATGCGTTTCCACCATTATACCGCTAATTTCGGAAATATCCAGGCTTTTCGCACCGTAATTCTCGATCATTTTAACCGTCCAGTTTGTATAACAGGCTGCTGTTGCCGCCGTTCTCCCGGTAGCGTTGTTCGGTCTGAATCAGCCCTGCTTTCCGCAGGTCATCCAACGCCCTGCGGGTAGTTGATTCGGACAGCTTCAGTTCCTTTGCTATGGTTGGGATGGACGGCCAGCAGGTAGTTTTCTTGCCTGCACGGTCTGCAAGATAGGTGTATACGGAGATTGCCCTGTGGGGTAAATCCATACGGTATAGTTCAGTCAGTTTTTTCATTACTTCCTCCTGTTCGGGTGGGGCAAATAGCCCCACCCATTTATTCTGTTGATGTCACGAGAGATGGGCTTTCTGGCATCGGCTTCGGTGTCGGTGGTACTCTGGACGGTGGGGGTGGTACATTCATAGGCATCTGTATCATTGGGTGATAGCCCAATATTGCCCGTTCCAAGTCCATTTTCCCGGCATAGTGTACCGGGCGGCTGCCACGGTCAGGCATCTCCAAGGGCTTCTCAAACTGGATGCCCCAATCGAAGAACAGCTTCAGCTTGGTTTTCATGGGATGGGTGCCGGTTTTCATCACCACAAAGCTGCCCTTGGGCATGGACTTCAGCTCGTCCGGGGACATGAGCGGGCGCTCCATCATCTGCAGCGATTGTGAGTCATCGTTCTTGCCCTTTGTCACTGTTCCGGACAGGACTGTTCTTGTTCCCAGGTTTCCAGCCAGTGTGTTTGCCGTCTGACTGTTTGGCGCAAAGCCGCCGAAGATCGTGTCCTGGCAATTGTCCGTCAATATCTCGCTGCCTTCCTTACCGTAGTTCTTTTCCAACTGGGCAAGGCTCTGAATAATGGGTACCAGTGTCAGGCGGCGGGACCGGCCTGCGGAGAACAGGGGCAGGATGTCAAAGGGCGGCATGGTACCCAGCTCATCGCAGAAGAATACCGCCCGGTTGGGCAGCTTACCGCCATGTTCATTTGCCACAGAGAACAGCTCACGGGCCAGGTTCTGGATCATCAGACTGGCTACGAAGTTCTTGGTAGCATCTTCTTCCGGGAGGATCAGGAAAATGGCGCATTTCTCTTTCACAAAAAGCTCTGCATCGATGCTGCCGTCGAAGCAGATAACCTGTTCCAGCTCCGTATCCAAAAATGCGTTCAGCTTGGAAAGTACCGTGGACATGATGGAATTCATACCCTGGTCAGATGCCGTCAGCGCCGAGCCTGCCAGCCATTTTGCCTTATGGTCGGCTGGCAGCAGGCTCATCAGCTCCTGAAACTGGTTGCCCCCTCTCCGGGAGGAGCTCTGCATCAAAAGCTCCTGTACCAGCTTGAACACGGAGGCAATATGCCGCATTTCATAGCCGCCAGTTTCCTCAGGGGGCAGGAACTCCGACAGCATCAGCACCACCGCGGCCAGCAGTCCTTCCGCCGAGTCATAGAAGTAGGCGTTCTGTCCGCGATCCGTGTTGTCACCCTCTGGGTTGATTATTGTCTTGGCCAGGATCTTTGCGTACTTTTCCGCCTTTGCCTTGGCGCCAATATCTCTGGGATTCTCCCTGTGTTTATCCATATAGCGGTTAATCAGAGTCAGCAGGTTATTGCCATCCGACCGGGTGGGTTCACGAAGATCCACCACGGAGATTCTGTATCCATAGATATCTCTGGCAATGGCACCATAGTTCCGGGCGAGATCTCCCTTGGTATCCAGTGCCAGAAAGCTCATCCCACTGGCACAGGCATATTCCAAATTCGGATACAGGAAGTAGGCTGTTTTGCCGACACCTGACGCACCAATCATCAGCACGTGGACATCGTCCGAGTCCACCAGTGCTGTGGTAGTCTTGTTACCTTTAGATCCCAGTACAATGCCCTGGGGTAGCGGTTTTCCATTGGCGGTTGGCTGCCTGCCTTCTCTGGCCTCCTGCCGCCACAGCTCCGGTGTAAATGGCACATGGTGGTAGGTTCGTTTTATCTCCTGTTGGGTTGCCCACCTGGCTGTACCGTGCTGACCGTTACCCACGGTCTTGTCCTTGATGCTGTTGAGGTTGTGCCGCTGCGAGGAGTAGGTCACGAAAAACAGCATCAGAATGATCCCTCCCACGGAGAGGATCAGCATTGGAATTCCTTCCATTATGCCTGCCCCTTTCTCCATACCAGAAGATCCTCGTTCCAGTCCTTTTTTTCTGGAGGATAGATCTCATGCCATATACCTTTTTCGGTCATCTCTCTGGAGATTCTCTGAGCTGCCTGCTGTCCGGGTTCATCGTTATCGAAGCAGATGTACACCTTCTTGATGTGTGGACCGTCCTTCAGCATCTGCCAGAGGACCTTGTCGGAGACACCGCAGGATGCCGCGTAGCTCTGGCTTTTCCAGCAGTGCTTGAACATGGAAATAAAGGACAGCATATCGATGGGTGCCTCGAAGAGATACAGCACATCGCCGCCACCGTGCCAGTGGAAGCTGTACTCAGGCTCACTCCCCGGTGCATTGCCCTTGAATCCACCCTGTGCGGCTGTGCTTCGCTTATGGATATGCCGGATCTCACCGGCCTTATCGGTTCCAACAAACACAGCGTTGTGGTATCGCTCGCACTCATAAACCAGCCCCCGGTAAGCGAAGGTGTCCAGCACCTCTTTGTCTATTCCGCGGCGCCGCAGAAGGTATCCGTAGACCCGGCGCATATTCTCATATTTGGCAGGAATCTGCAGCGGCTTCTTGGCGAAAGGCTCCACCGGCTCCCGGATCACACCGATGCCCATGGAGGTCAGTGTCAGCACCGCTTCCCGATAATCCAGCCCGTAGAAGCGGCAGGCAAAGTCCACCGCATCACCGCCAACCTGTTCGTACTGGTGGAACCACAGGTTGCCCCGGATGGTCACCTTCTGCCCATGGTCCAGCCACATATTCTCCGAGCCGGACCGTTTCACTACCTCGCCACATTGCCGCAGGAACGCCGCCAAATCGGTCATCCGGGCCTGTTCCCGCTGCTGCTCTGTAAAGGGGATGTATGTTCCCATTTTTCCTCCTTTTCCTGTCTATCCATCTGCTACCCAGAATCATTTCTCCAAGTGAGGGATAGAGATATTTTTTGCTTAATTTGTTGCATATAGGACTTCAAACTTCTTCTATCTGCTGTAAAATCTTCAGGTGGGAAGTTCGAACTGGTGTCATGATGACAGGGAGCTGGTGTCACCGCACAGTTAGACTCTCCCCCTGGCGGCAGCATAGCGTTGCAGACATACTTGCCCCTGCATTGCCTCTTTCTGCACATTTTTCCGCGGATGATATGCAGAAAACACCCGGTATGAGGGGCATGGGATCTGCTGTCAGCCTGCCTTACATGGTCATTTTCATCTCGTAGCTATGCGAAAAATCTTCAATAGGTTCCTCTGCTGCCACATGATCCTCTCCGGGTTCCAGTTCCAGGATATCCTCCACCCGACAGTCCAGTGCGAGGCAGATCTTTTCCAATGTTTCCGTAGTCACATGACCACACTTACCCATCTTGGTAACAGAGGCAGGGCTGATCCCTGCCATCTCGCACAAATCCTTTTTCTTCAGATCTTTATCGATGAGCAGCTTCCAAAGAGGCTTATAGCTGATTTTCAATGATGCTTCCTCCTTTGTTAATCCCGGATACCCATGGCCTGCTTCTTTTCCTCAATTTCACGGCGGTGCTTCCGGTCCATACGGGGTCGCTGGCGCTGATTCTGCTTCTGATCCTGCTCCTGGAATATCCGACCTAGCTGGGCGATCAGGGAGGCAGTGCAGGATGCCACACCCCAGGTGTGCTGTTGCTGAATCACTTGCAGCAGATTGGCGGCATACTCGTTACCGTGAGCTGCCGACTCCTTCAGATATTCCAGGCCTTTCTCCCGGTCCACTCGGACACCGTTTCCGAAATAGTAGATTTTCCCTAACTGATATTCCGCAAAAGAATTGCCATCCTCTGCCGCCTGCCGGAAGTAGAGGATGGCCTTTTTGATGTCCTGCCAGCCTTCTTCCCTGAGGTAGACCTTGCCGGCAATATAGGAAGCAAAGGTGACGCCGTTCTCTGCCAATTCCTCCAGAAGAGGTAGACCTCTGGCGATATCCTTTGGTACCAGCTCGCCCTGACACAGCAGCTTCCCCAGCTGGTACTTGGCAAAGGCATTGCCTTTCGTTGCGGATTTTTCCAGATATTCCACCGCTTTGGCTGGATCGTAGTCAGGGAATTCCGGTCTAAGATACAGCTTGCCGAGGCCATACAGGGCATCCGCATTACCCAGCTCTGCAGCCTTCTCGAAGTAGTATCGAGCCTTTTCCAGATCCACCTCTGTACCGGTTCCGGTCATGTTCATAGAGCCTAAACGGTAGTAGAGCTTATCGTCTGCCATAGTTTCTTCCATCGCAAGGAAACCTGCGTATGCCTTGGCATACCACATCCGGGATTGCTCCAGATCAACCGCTGTCCCGATCCCATCCCGGTACATCTTTCCAAGCTGGTACTGGGCATAGGCATTGGGCTGTTTCTCATGGGTTGCCGCCATATAAAAAAGGCTGTAGGCTTCCGCATCGCTCTGTTCAACACCCTGCCCCCGGAGGTACTGTCCAGCCAGGGAGTAGGCTGCGAAGGGGTTATTCTCGTCCACCGCCTGTTGGAACCACTTGGCGGATTTCTCGTAATTCTGCTCTGTACCGTGACCGTATGCGTGGCATTTCCCGATTCGGTACCGCAGGTATCCTTTCTTCTCCGCAGCCATTTCTGCCATCTGAAAGGCTTCCAGAGCGTCTTTGAACCACCGCTGCGCTTCTTCTGCATTTTCCTCGCAGCCCTGTCCCAGCAGGTGCATCCGACCCAAATCGTAGCAGGCAAATCCGTTTCCACGATTTGCCTCCAGAAGTAGAAGTGGCATGGCTTTCTGGAAGTCCAGCTTTTCTGTCTTCGTTCCATAGAGGAATCTTCTCGCCAGCTTGTAGTAGTCAGACCACCACTCTTTGCTGTCTGAACTGCGAAGGGTGGGGGCATCCTCTGGTTCTGTATCCACGGGATCTGGCTCACTGACTATGGGTTCCGATTCCGTGAATCTGGGCTGAAACCGCTCCATCCAGTAGCTGGGATCAGCCATGGCATCCATGTCAGGTTCACCACCCAACGGCAAGACGACCTCCCACACATCCTGCCGGGGTTCCATTTCTGCCGCCTGCCGGATGCCATTTACGATCTTCAGAGCCTCTTGAATCACCGCATTTCGGATGGTCTTGAACTCCTTATTCTGTTCCAATGGTATCCGCTCTGGGAAGTGGTCGGTATACGACCGCAGCACATTCTCCCGCTGCTCATACCAGAGGTCATAGAGCTTTCGGATTCTCTCATCCGCTGCCAGTTCTGCCACGATCTCGTCCACGATAGCCTTTACATCGGCTTTCAGATATCCATAGACCTTCTTCCCGGAGGTGCGGGAAAGCCGGTCACTGAGGCTCACCAGCAGGGCATCCACCTTGGCATTGCTGTAGACTCCGCTGTTGATCTGGGCTACGATCTCTGCCACAGACTCCCGCCCTTGCTCCCGGAGCTGGTCACGGTACTGGGCCTGCTGTGCATAGATTTGGTGCATATCCTGCTTGAATATATCTCTTGCGAATGTGAATCGCATCGTTTCTACACCCTTATCCGATAAATACCCCTCGCCGGGTACGGTGGAGTAGGCAATCATGTGGATATGGGGGTGATACCCTTCGTCATGGTAGGCTGCATACCACCGCAGATGCTCCATTGGGATCTTCAGATTTTCCGATATCGTCTGGGTATGGCCTCGCAGGAAATCCCGCCAACGGCTTCCGTTATCGAAGCCCAAACGGGCGGCATCCTCCCTCCGAAGGGAGAGGATTGTGGTGTAAACATGGCCGGTATACGCGTTCAATTCCTGTGACACTTTACCGAGCTGCACCTGTACACCATCATCGGTAAACAAGCCATGACTGCCAAAACGCTCCGCCCTGGGGCGGGTAGCAATGTAGTCCGCATAGGTCTTGCTGTCCGCAACCCGGTCCATGTTTTCTTCCAGTGTGCGGGTTATGAATTCCGAGGCATTTCCTACGGTCTTTTCCCTGCGGTAGTCCTCGTATTCATGGCTCTCTTTGGCATCCGGGAAATCCCGGAGAATTCGCATAATCAGCTCCTGCTGTTTTATCGTTGCTGGTGCATGGCGTTGGGAG
>JAGAMN010000059.1 GCA_017624715.1 Oscillospiraceae bacterium | reverse complement strand
CCAGACAGGAGGTGGTTGCCATGGTAAACGCAGCAAGCCGGGGGCTTTTGCGCGCAACTGTGGGGCACCGCTCTGAAAGAAATAAAACGAGCATAGTAAGCGCATAAGCTGCACCGGAAAGGGAACAGCTTATGCGCTTTTTGATATTCAAGCAAAAGCCTCCCTTGTGCAAAGGGAGGTGGCACGGCCAAAGCCGTGACGGGGGGATAGTTTTTAAATCTGCGATGAGGATATTTACAACCCCTCAGTCAGCTGCGCTGACAGCTCCCTCGTCAGAGGGAGCCAAGGTCGTTGCTATAGCAAAAAGTTTTTTGAAAAACTTGTATTGAATTCGGATCACACCTGACTTTATATAAGTGAAAGCAAATTGGTCAGGAGGTGTTTCCGATGAAGTAATATGCCCGGCGCTGATGGATGCCAGCACCGCAGCGTCAAACAGTATTATTTTGGAGGTATTGTTATGAAAAAAGTTTGTTTGTTTTTAGTTTTTGTCCTTCTGCTAGGTTGCTTTGCAGGCTGTCACCCGGCACCGGTGGAAAGTACTGAGCGTTCTATCGAGAACGAAGACGGCACGCTGTCCGATTGGATGAAGGAAGAAATTGAAGCAGCTTATAAAAACCTTGGCTTTCAGTATTCGTGGACGGAAGACTCTCCTAAAACTCTCCGGTATTACGGTACTGATAATGGTTATGTAATTTTCTATCAACGCCTTTCCTTAACTTCTGTGGGGGAAATAGTCATCGCTGATAAGACTTTTATTTCTAACAATAGGTTTTTGTTATTAGCGTATAAGGACGGGGAGCTTCTGCAGCTTAAGGATGTATTTGAACAAGGGCTTATAAGCACTGAGGCTATCACAAATACCTGGAATAAACATCAAGAATACGAAGAGAATTCATAGCTTGCGCAATATTTATCTAATTATTTTTGAACATAGGAGGGCATCTCGTATGAGTAAACTAAAATTCATATGTGCATTAGTGGTTTTTTCAATACTATTTTCTCTTACAGGAAATAGTGTTACATCCGCAGCAGTAACCACACAAGCAAATGTGGCAATCATTAGCACTACAGAGAAAAAATCTATTCCACGGCTACATTAGAAGATAACTTTGATGAATATCATGTTTTAGTCATTATGTCTAATACAGCATGCCTAGATAATCTAGAACATACAGCGGAAGATTTTAATGAAATTAACTGCAAAAACATCAAGAATATGACGAAAGCAGCAACAAACATTGTTTATGCCAAACTATCTGGAACAGAGATAGCCGAACAGCGCAACGCTTCTTCTGAATATGTTACATTTAGTGACTACTATGATGTGAACCTCGCAGAATTTCATCAAATTCTTGCTATCGAATTAGCCGAACCAGGCAAAGAAAATGTTCTAGCCGCTATTAAGGAACTTGAAAAAAGAGCTGATGTGATATATGCCGGTCCAAACTATATGTATCAAATCGAACAATCTGAGAAAAGTCAATCGTCTCGTATAGTTGTTCCTTGGGACGATTTGATTGATGACCAATGGGCGATTAATATGATCAATCTACCGACCGCATGGGAAATTACGACTGGAGGATCCCGCAGAGTGGCAGTTGGTATCGTGGACACTGGTGTAGACCAAACGCATCCAGATTTAATTCGAACGGAAGGCTCTCGCGCATCCTGGGAAATTGACATACACGGAGACAGCAGTTCAGTAACAATTGCAACAGATGTTAGCGGACATGGTACCGCGATGGCCGGCATTATCGGTGCTAAAACTTTTAATCAGGGGATCTGTGGCGTAAACTGGAATGTTGAAATTATTTCTTTGAATGTGTATGCTGACGATTTTGGCACCTCCATATTGGCAATGATTGAGGCTATAGAAATAGCCACACAACAAGGCATACCTATTCTAAATATTAGTATGGCACTAGAATGGGATTCTGATGTCACAACCCTTATAAGTAAGGTTCAGCAATATCCTGGTTTGATTGTGTGCACACCAGGCAATGAGGGTGAAAATCTTGACAACCTTCTTGATGAGTATCCTTGGAGTATCGATTCCGAAAATGTTATTGTTGTGGGCGCTTCTACGGAAGAAGACAAACCTTGGGTATCTTCAAATTACCATCCTAGAGAAGTAGACTTGTTTGCCCCCGGAGAAAATATTCTTTGTTGTTATCCTAAAGCGCTATGCAATGAGACAAATTGCACTTCAGCATCTCACCATTCATATGGTTATCACTACGGATCGGGAACCTCGGAAGCAGCACCATATGTGGCAGGCGTAGCATCCCTAATTATGTCCCAATATCCCAATTTGACCGCTGCGGAGGTTAGAGCCAGAATTTTGAACTCCGTTGACATGAAATCCGACTTTGTCGGAAAATGTGCAACAGGCGGTAGATTAAATGCTTATAAGGCATTACATGATCACACCTTTAATACTTCTTGTGAGTACACCGATAGCACACACCATATGGGGTACTGTGCATGCGGAGTCTACGGTTTATCAGAACATACCTGGATGGAAATGGATGATTACTGGTACTGTACAGGCTGTGGCTATCGGCAATATTAAGTTTTTCACAGGTGGCACATCTGAACACATTTGCATATAGCTAGATATCACTCAGGCATTCCCGGGGACGAAAGTCCCCGGGGTGTTGTTTTGTAGGGCACATTTTCACGGGAAGAACAGCCGTTGGCAAGGCGGAACAAATTGTTTACAATTCCCACGGGAAATAACTTGCAAAAAGTCGCCGAAAATGCTATTATTTATAGTTAAGAAAGTATATTTCGGAGGACTCCTGAATGGACACCAAAACCACTGTGATTTCTGAAGCGCAGCTGCAGCAGCAGTTCGCTTTTTGTGATAAAATTCATGCCTACTGGGTAGACAGAGACACCACCCCCAAGGCCTATGTAGAAACCTACGGCTGTCAGCAAAACGAGGCCGATTCCGAAAAGCTCCGGGGCTACCTGGCCATGAGCGGCTACACCATCATTTCCGAGGCCGAGGGGGCCGATGTGGTGGTGATGAACACCTGCGCCATCCGGGAACACGCAGAGCAGCGGGTTTTCGGCAACCTGGGCGCTCTGACCCACACCAAGCGGCGGCATCCGGCCCAGAAGATCTTCCTCTGCGGCTGTATGGCCGGCGAAACCAAGGTCTCCGACCGCATTAAGAAAAGCTACCCCTTTGTGGACGGTGTGTTTTCCACCCACCATCTGTGGCAGTTCCCGGAAATTCTGTGGAATGTGCTCAGCCGGGGCAAGCGGCAGTTTTACATTGAAGACGAAGCCGGTTCTATTGCCGAGGGCATTCCCCAGGTGCGGGACAACGCCCTGAAAGCCTGGGTGTCCATCATGTACGGCTGCAACAATTTCTGCACCTATTGCATCGTTCCCTATGTCCGTGGCCGGGAACGCAGCCGCAAAAAAGAAGACATCCTGGCCGAGTGCCGGGAATTGATCGCTGGTGGCTGCAAGGAGATCACCCTCTTAGGTCAGAATGTAAACTCCTACGGTAAGGATTTAGAAGGCAACGGCGATTTTTCCGACCTGCTGGCGGACATTGCCGCTCTGGACGGAGAGTTTTTGATCCGGTTTATGACCAGCCATCCCAGAGATGCCGGTAAGAAATTGTTTGATACCATGGCCGCTTCCCCGAAGATCGCCAAGCAGCTGCACCTTCCCTTCCAATCCGGTTCTTCCCGGGTGCTGAAGGCCATGAACCGGCACTATGACCGGGAAAAGTATCTGGAGCTGGTGAACTATGCCAAGTCTGTCATGCCGGATCTGGTGCTGACTTCCGATGTGATCGTAGGCTTCCCCGGTGAAACCGAGGAGGAATTTGAGGAGACTATTTCCCTTATTGAGCAGGTCCACTACGATTCTTTGTTTACCTTTATCTTCTCCCCCAGAACCGGCACACCGGCAGCATCTATGGACGACCCCACCTCCAAGGAAGAAAAGAGCCGCCGTTTCGACCGGCTTTGCGCCGTGCAAAACGGCATTTCCGAGCAGATCCATCAAAATTACATCGGTAAAACCATGCGTTGCCTGGTAGACGGCACGGACAAGGATATGCTCACCGCCAGGACCGAGGGTGGACGGCTGGTACGGTTTGCAGGTAATGCTGACCTCATTGGCACATATCAGAGCATCACGATTACCGGTGCTACCACCTGGAGCCTGATGGGTGAACTGACGCAATAACACGGTGTCATTCCGAGCCAGTCCGAAGACTGGCGTGGGAATCCCCCGGTTCCAGGGAGATTGCCACACCAGCGTGCACGCTGGTTCGCAATGACGGTTTAGAAAGGATTTTCGATTATGGCCACGAAAGAAAGAGAACTGACGCCCATGCAGCGTCAGTATCATGAAATAAAAGAGCAAAACCGGGACAGTATTCTGTTTTTCCGCCTGGGTGACTTCTATGAAATGTTTGACGAAGATGCCCGAATCGCATCCCGGGAGCTGGATCTGACCCTGACCACCCGGGATCGGAGCAAACCCAAGGATGAGCAGACTCCCATGTGCGGTGTGCCCTACCACAGCGTAGATGCCTACATTGCCCGGCTGGTGCAGAAGGGTTACAAGGTCGCCATCTGTGAGCAGACCTCCGACCCTGCCGCATCCAAGGGTTTGGTAGAGCGAGAGATCACCCGGACCGTTACCCCCGGTACCGTTACAGAAAGCTGCATGCTGGAAGAAAGCAAGAACAACTACTTTGCCTGCCTGTACGGACAGGACGGCAAGTTTGGCCTGGCCTTTTGTGACATTTCCACCGGTGCATTCTATGTGACCGCCTGTGCAGATGCAGCCACCGCCCTGTCGGAACTGGGCCGCTTCTCCCCTGCTGAAATTATCCGCGGTGGTGAGGGCGTGCAGACAGAGCAGTTTGACGATGCCCTGCTGCGTCGGATCGGCTGCTGCGTCAACGAAGGCCACAAAGAACAGTTTGACGAAGAAAACGCCCGGCAGCTGCTGCAGCAGCATTTTAGTGCAGAGCTTGCGCAGCTGGGCCTGACCGGCATGGATACGGCGATCATTGCCGCAGGTACTTTGCTGCAGACTTTGCTGACCCTGCAAAAAAATGACCTGGCCCATATTCGCAATCTGGAATACTACACCACCGGCAAGTTTATGGAGCTGGATTTGGATGCCCGGCGGAATCTGGAACTGACGGAGACCATGCGCTCCAAGGACAAGAAGGGCTCTTTGCTGTGGGTTCTGGACAAGACTCACACCGCCATGGGCGGCCGTATGATGCGCAGCTGGCTGGAAAAGCCCCTGCTGGATGCCGCTGAGATCAGCCGCCGTCACGGTGCGGTTGCTGAATTGGTGGAAGCTACCATCTGCCGCAGTGAGCTGATTGAAGCCCTGAAGGATATTTCTGACTTTGAGCGGGTCATGACCCGAATCGTCACCGGCACGGTCAATTGCCGGGATCTATTGGGTCTTGCCCGGGGTCTGCGGGCTCTGCCGGAAGTGAAGGCGCAGCTTGCGGGCATGGACAGCCAAATGCTGCGCCGCTTGGAGCAGAGCATGGATCCGCTGACAGAATGTGCCGACCGGATTGAGCAAACCATCGTGGACGAACCTCCTCTGACCGTGCGGGAGGGCGGTATTATCCGTCCCGGTGCTTTCCCGGAGGTGGATCATCTGCGCTCCATTATGGAAGGCGGCAAGGACATTCTGGCTGCCATCGAAGCCCGGGAAAAGGAAGCCACCGGCATCCGCACCCTGAAAGTCAGCTACAACCGGGTTTTTGGCTATTACATTGAAGTTTCCAAATCCTTTATGGAGCAGGTGCCTGCTCACTACATCCGCAAGCAGACTCTTGCCAACTGCGAGCGTTACATCACTCCGGAGCTGAAGGAGCTGGAAGACCAGGTACTCAACGCCAAAGATCGGCTTACCGCGCTGGAATATCAGATTTTTACCGAGCTGCGGCTGTGGCTGGCGCAGCAGGCTGCCCGGGTGCAGCTGACTGCCGCTGCGGTAGCCGCCACCGATGTACTTTGCTCTTTGGCAACCGTTGCGGTACAGCGGGGTTATTGCCGTCCGGAGATTGCTTTGGACGGGCAGATCGACATCATCGACGGCCGCCACCCTGTGGTGGAAGCCATGCTCACCGATTCCCTGTTCGTTCCCAACGACACCCATCTGGGCGGTGCGGATCATCAGGTATCCATCATCACCGGCCCCAATATGGCCGGTAAATCCACCTACATGCGCCAGGTGGCGCTGATCGTGCTGATGGCACAGATCGGCTCTTTCGTGCCGGCAAGAAGCGCCCGGATCGGTCTGACAGACCGGGTATTCACCCGGATCGGTGCCAGCGATGACCTGGCCTCCGGCCAGTCCACCTTCATGGTGGAAATGTCCGAGGTGGCATCCATTTTGAAGTACGCCACCGCTCACAGCCTGCTGATCCTCGACGAGATCGGTCGCGGTACTTCCACCTACGACGGCATGGCCATTGCCAGAGCCGTTCTGGAATACGCCGCCAATCCCAAGCGGCTGGGCGCAAAAACCCTGTTCGCTACCCACTACCACGAGCTTTCCACCCTGGAAAACAAGCTGCCCAATGTAAAAAATTATAATATTGCTGTAAAAAAGCGTGGCGACCAGATGATCTTCCTGCGGAAAATCGTTCCCGGTGCCACCGATGACAGCTACGGCATTGAGGTCGCCAAACTGGCAGGCCTGCCCGCCCCGGTGATTACCCGGGCTCGGGAAATTCTTCAGGAGTTGGAAAGCGAGGCCGGTGTTGTCAGGGTCGTTCCCCAGGCAGTCGAACCGGAAGAGCAGGTCAGTATGATGGACCTGTCCGCTCAGCAGGTAGTTGCTGCTCTCGAGCGCATTTCTGTGGAAACCCTGACCCCCATTGAAGCCATGAACGAACTATACAAACTGAAGAAGATGCTGAACTGATATGCAGAAAAACATTGTATTTCCCTCCCGGGCTGAGGGCATTTTTGGCTGGTGTTACCTGCTGTTTTGCCAGACCCTTTTGCCCTATGCTTTGAATTTCATATTTGGCCTGGTGGGAATTACGCTGTCTGCCGCCCAGTTGAATTTGACCTATTTCGGCGTCAATTTCCTGGTGATTGTTGTCGTATTCCGGAAATTCTGGGTCAGGACCGGCAAGGATCTTCTGGACCGGACTTTGCGGGTCATTCTCACCGCGGTGGGGTCGTTTGCAGCTTATCTGCTGGTAAGCCAGCTGGTTGGTCGGCTGATCACATGGCTGCGGCCGGACTTTTTCAACGCAAACGACCAGAGCATTGCCGCCATTGCCCAAAGCCACTACATCCCCACCCTGATCTGTACCGTGTTTTTGGTGCCGGTGGCAGAGGAATGTCTGCATCGGGGTGCGGTTTTTGGCAGTCTGTTTCAGCGAAATGCCATACTGGCCTATGCTGTATCCACCGTGATATTCTCTCTGGTGCATATCAACTGGATGGTTGGCGCCCCCATGATCCTTTTGCTAAGTTTTCTTCAGTATATCCCTGCCGGGCTGTGCTTGGCTGCTGCCTACCACATTTCCGGCTCTATCACCGCACCCATCCTCGTCCACATGGCGGTTAATGCCATTGGAATTCTCGCATTGAGGTGATTTTATGCCTAAGATTTTACAATTAGAGCCCCATGTTGCCAACTTAATTGCCGCCGGCGAGGTAGTAGAGCGTCCTGCTTCTGTCGTCAAAGAGCTGCTGGAAAACGCAGTGGATGCCGGCGCAACCAAGATTACCGTGGAGATCCGGGACGGCGGTATGACCTTTCTGCGAGTCACCGACAATGGCTGCGGTATGTCCCCGGAAGATGCCCGAACTGCATTTTTGCGCCACGCAACCTCCAAGCTGCGTAATGCGGAAGATTTGGCCGCCATTTCCACCATGGGCTTCCGTGGCGAAGCTTTGGCAGCTATTGCTTCCGTCAGCCGCATTGATTTGATGACCAAAACTGCCGGCAGCATCAGCGGCACCAGTTTGCATCTGGAGGCCGGCAACATTACGGAAGAATCTGAGGTTGGCTGCCCCGAGGGCACGACCATTATTATAAGAGATCTGTTCTTCAATACACCGGCCCGGATGAAATTTATGAAATCCGACACCGTGGAGGGCGGTCGTGCCGCCGCCGCAGTGCAGATGCAAGCCCTTGCCCATCCAGAGGTGTCCTTTACCTTCCTGCGGGACGGAAAGCAGGTTCTTTCCACCCCGGGAAGCGGTGATCTGGAGGCGGCAGTCTACTGCGTTTACGGCAGAGAGTGCGCCCAGATGGTGAAGGTGGACAGCAAGTGGGACGGCTATCAGCTGTCCGGCTATGTGAGCAAGCCCACCGATGCCCGACCCAGCCGGAACTTGCAGACCTTCTTCGTCAATGACCGGCCGGTAAAATCCCGGTTGCTGATCGCTGCCCTGGAGGAAGCCTACCGCAATCAGATCATGGTGGGAAAATTCCCTGCCTGCGTGCTGCATTTGAAACTCAATCCCAACGCGGTGGATGTGAACGTCCATCCTGCGAAAACCGAAGTAAAATTCCTGTCGGAAAAGGCAGTATTTGACTGTGTGCACTACGGTGTTCTGGCAGCGCTGAACAAGCAGACCGACCGGCCTCAGGTGCAGTTTAAGCCCCAACCGGCAGCGCCTGCTACTCAGCCTGCTCCCAAGCAGGAAAGCTTCTTCCGTACCATGACTCCGGCAGAGTATAAGACTTTCTCCACTGCCTTAAAGGATGCCCCTCAGCCCAAGCCGGAAGCTGCCCGTGCAACCGTTCAGGCTGTGGAGTGGCAAAAGAGCGCTCCCATCCGGGAAACAGTGATTTTGCCCACCGTTACCCCTGCCCCTGTACCGGAAAAGCCGGCTGTTCCTGCTGCTCCCCAGGTGGTGCAATCCCAGCCAGAGTCGGAATCTGTACAGGAAGAGATGCCCATGCCCCAGGAAATTCCCTGGCGGATGGTGGGCGAGCTGTACAACAGCTATATTATTGTAGAGCAGGGCGAGGAGGCTTTTCTCATCGACAAGCATGCCGCCCACGAGCGCATTTTGTTTGAGAAGCTAAAAGCCAATCAGGAAGTCATCAGTTCCCAGATGCTCCTGTCCCCCATTCCGGTGCGGCTCAGCGCCGAAGCTGCAGCAGAGCTATTAAGCAATCAGTCCCTGCTGACCGAGCTGGGCTTTGAAATTGACGAATTCGGTGACAACACGGTGTTGCTGCGGCAGATCCCCATGGATCTTTCTCCGGATTCCGCCGCAGAAGCAGCTGAGGCACTGGCAGCGGATCTGCTGACTGGTCGGCGCAACAGTAAGGATACTGTTCGGGATGAGTTGCTGCACACCGTTGCCTGCAAGGCAGCCATTAAGGCCGGCTGGGATAATGACGAAGCAGAGCTGCTGGCTCTGGTAAAGCAGATCATGTCCAACGAGGATTTGAAGTACTGCCCCCACGGCAGGCCCATTTGCATCACCCTGTCTAAAAAGCAGCTGGAGAAGCAGTTTAAGAGAACTTAACGGGCGGCGGTTCACTACTGCCCCTCGGCCCCCGCTTTTAAGAGGGGGCTGGCACGCGAACAGCGTGACTGGGGGAGTTCGCATTTTTCTCCCCCCGGTTTCGCTTTCGCTCAACCACCCCCCTCACAAGTGCGGGGGGCAAGGGTTTATACCATTCAAAGGAGGTTCTTGGCTATGAACAATATCATATGTATTGCCGGGCCGACTGCCTCCGGAAAAACCGCTCTGGCGGTGGAATTGGCAAAGGAATTGGGCGGTGAGGTGGTTTCCTGCGATTCTATGCAGGTCTACCGCCGGATGGACATCGGCACCGCCAAGCCTACGGAAGAAGAAAAACAGGGCATCGTCCACCACATGTTGGATGTAGCAGAGCCCTGGGAGGAATTTTCCGTCAGTAGGTACTGTGAAATGGCCGCCCCTATTGTGGATGACATCCTCGCCCGAGGCAAGACCGCTATCATTGCCGGCGGTACAGGCCTTTATATGGACAGTCTCATTAAGGGCAACGACTTTGCCCCCTTCCCTACCACAGGTATGCGGGAGAAGCTGGAAGCCCAGGCGGATGCGGATGGAATGGAAGCCATGCACTCTTTGCTTGCCTCCATCGACCCGGACAGTGCCGCCCGGTTGCCGATCAACGACCGGAAACGGATCATAAGAGCGTTGGAAGTTTACTACGAAACCGGCGAGACCATCACCGCCCACAACTTAAGAACTCAGGCCATCCCCCCAAAGTATCAACCGGTTTGGCTGGGGCTGGATTTTGCCGACCGGGCTGACCTTTATCAAAGAATTGACCTGCGTGTGAGCATCATGCTGGAGCAGGGATTGGAAAGAGAAATTCGGGATCTTTTGGCTGAGGGCATTCCGCCCAAGTGCACCGCCATGCAAGCCATCGGCTACAAGGAATTTGTGGATGCCATGGACGGAAAGATATCCATTGAGGAAGCCGCCGATCAGGTACGGCAATCCTCCCGGCGGTATGCCAAGCGGCAGCTGACCTGGTTCCGCAGGAATCCCAAGATGCACTGGCTGGTTCGGTCTGCCGATACAAAAACAGATGAAATTCTTGCTGCCGCACGACAGATTGTGCACACATACGACAACTGAAAAATGCTAACATGGGAATGTCCAATCTCAAAGAAAGAAGGTACATACCCATGTCAGACACAATAAACTTACAGGATGCCATTTTGAAGGAAGTGCGTCGGGACAAAGTTCCTGTAACGCTGTTTCTGATGAACGGCTTCCAGCTCCGGGGAACCATCACCGGCTTTGACAGCTTTGTGGTGGTGCTGGTGACAGAGGGCAAGCAGCAGATGATCTACAAGCATGCCATCTCCACCCTGGCTCCCATGAAGCCGCTGAAAGCTGCAGCCACCACTGCATAAAAGCGCAAAAAGGCGACGGAGCAAAGACCCGTCGCCTTTTTAATTTACGAATACTTATGTCATTCCGAGCCAGTGCTTTCACTGGCGTGGGAATCCCCACGATGGAGATTGCCACGTCGCCTATAGCTCCTCGCAATGACAGTAAAAGAGGTAGCACCATGTCTATTACTGAAAATGTAGCCAATATCAAAGCACGGATCCGGGAGGCAGCCATTGCCGCCGGAAGAGATCCATCCGAAATCAAGCTCTGTGCCGCCACCAAAATGAACGACGCTGATGCCGTCCGGCAAGCCATTGCCGCCGGTGTGGATCTTTGCGGTGAGAACCGGGTCCAGGAACTGGTGCAAAAATCTTCCGAAAACGCCTACGAAGGGGCACCGGTGCATTTTATCGGTCACCTGCAGACCAACAAAGTCCGCCAGGTGGTGGGTAAGGTGGATCTGATTCAAAGTGTAGACCGGATGAAGCTGCTGACTGCCATTCAGGACGAAGCCGCCCGGCAGGGAATCACCCAGAAGATCCTACTGCAAATCAATATCGGAAACGAAGACAGCAAAGGCGGTTTTGCAGCAGGGGAAATTGGGGATGTATTGGATCAGCTGCAGAATTTTCCCAATATTTCCGTATGTGGACTCATGGCAATTCCTCCCATCAGCCAAAATTCGGGAGATAATTGCAAATTTTTTCAAGAAATGTACAACCTTGCTGTTGACATAACGGCAAAAAAACGCAATAATGTATCTGTAGAAATTCTGTCTATGGGCATGTCGGATGATTTTGCCGATGCCATCGCCTGCGGAAGCACCATGATCCGCGTGGGCACTGCCATCTTTGGACCGAGAAACTATACCTAACCCCATCGAAACAGATGCGAACATACAGGAGGACATACAAATGAGTTTTTGGGATAGTGTGAAGAAGTTTACCCAGCCTTACGCTGATGATGAGTACGATGAATTTGAAGAAGACGAAGTGGTAGAAGGCTTCGAGGAAGTCCCTGCCGAGCGTCCTGCCCGTCAGCGCCGTCCCCTGTTTGGTGCCGCCGCTACCGAGGAAGCTCCCAGCTACACTCCCACTCCCAGCGCCAATGTGGGCGGTTTCCCCGGCCATGTTGTAAGCATGAACAATAAGCAGGAAGTGGTTCTGTTCCACCCCGCTAATTTTAACGACACCTCCACAGCCGCAGACCATCTGCGCAACAAGAAGGCTGTCATCGTCAACATGGAAAATGTGGACAAAGCTATGTCCCGCCGTGTGGTGGACTTCCTGTCCGGCTGCGCTTATGCTCTGGACGGCAAGGTCAAGAAGGTTGCACAGGCTACCTACCTGTTCTGTCCTCACAATATGGACGTTGTCGGTGACCTAGAGAACATGCAGGGCGATGCAGAAACCTACCTGTAAGAAACTGCAGAAAGGAAGAGAAAGATGATTACACCGCAGCAAATCGAACAAATTTCCTTCGGCAAGCAGCCCTTCGGCGGTTACGATATGGAGCAAGTCGATGAGTTCCTGGAGCCGCTGACCGAAGACTATATCACTCTTTACAAGGAAAACGCTCTGCTCAAGAGCAAGATGCGTGTTCTGGTAGGCAAGCTGGAAGAGTACCGCAAGAACGAAGCCAGCATGAAGGATGCCATCGTCAATGCCCAGAAGACCTGCGATATGATGGTCAAGGAAGCAGAGATCAAGTGCACCCAGATGCTGGGTGAAGCCAATGCTACCGCTGCCGAGAACACCAAGAATGCCGATGCGCTCATCGCTGCCGAAAACGCCCGGGTGGAAGAAGCCCGTCAGGCTGCATCTGCAAAGATCGAGGCCATTGAAGAGCAGATCCGCGCCTGCCTGCAGACCCTGGAGCAGATCAGAACCTCCAACCGACCTGCAGCGCCTAAGGCGGAAGTATACGACTACGATAGCGATCCCGACAAGGAAGATGCTGCCGCTGCCGCCGTTGCTGACGAGATCGCCAGCAGCCTGGAAGCGCTGATGGGTCCTGCGGAGGAAACTGCCCCCAAGGCTGAACCCATGCACCCCACTTCCAGCACCACCAAGTTTGGTGAGCTGAAGTTCGGCCCCAACTACAACCCCACGCAGAAGTAAATATCCCTTTGCTATGACGAGGACACGTCACATTCCACCTTTTGTTTTCAGAGAGCTGCCGGTTGCTGCAAGGCAGTAAACAGCGGATTGTGGTATCCCCTCCGAGCTGCGCACCGAAAAGTCAGTAGGCTGCGCCGGGTTTGCCCGTTACAGCATTTCGAGTGCCGCCCAAAGGGCGGAACAAGAGTGGTACCGCAGAGGTTATGCGCCTTTGTCTCTTGCATTAGGGACAAAGGCGCTTTTATTTTGTATATTACTATGGAGGTTATTCCAATGGAATACAAGAACACGATCATCACCCCGAAAACTGACTTCCCCATGAAAGCCGGTCTGCCTGCCCGGGAACCGGGTATGCTGGAAAAATGGCAGGAGCTGGATCTTTACAATGCCATGCTGGAAAAGAACAAGGATCTGCCCCCCTTCGTTCTGCATGACGGCCCTCCCTTCTCCAATGGCTACATCCACATGGGTCACGCTCTGAACAAGACCCTGAAGGACTTCATCATCCGCAGCCACGCCATGATGGGCTACTACACCCCCTATGTCCCCGGCTGGGACAACCACGGTCTGCCCATTGAGCGGGCTATCGAAACTTCCAAGAAGAAGCTGAACAAGGATATGTCCGTGCCGGAATTCCGTACCGCATGCACGGAATTTGCCGAGGACTTTATCCAGAAGCAGATGGGCGGCTTTAAGCGACTGGGCGTTGTGGGCGATTGGGAGCATCCCTACCGCACCATGGATAAGCATTTTGAAGCCCAGGAGGTCAAGGTCTTTGGCCGGATGTTCGACAAGGGTTTTATCTACAAGGGCCTGAAGCCCGTTACCTGGTGTCCCTTCTGCGCAACCGCCGTTGCCGAAGCCGACATCGAGTACAAGGATGATCCCTGCACCTCTGTTTACGTCAAGTTCCCCATGAAGGACGATCTGGGCAAACTGAGCCAGTTTGACCTGAGCAAGACCTTCTTCGTCATTTGGACTACCACCATCTGGACTCTGCCCGGCAACATGGGCATCTGCCTGCATCCCCGGGACAGCTATGTGCTGGTCAAGGCTGAAAACGGTGAAACCTACATCATGGCCGAGGCCCTGATGGAAAAGACCATGAAGATGGGCGGCTTCGAGAACTATGAAATCCTGGCCACCTATCCCGGTCAGTTCTTTGAAAATATGCTGGCACAGCATCCCTTCCTGGACAAGACCAGCCGCCTGGTCAACGCCGAGTATGTCACCATGGATTCCGGTACCGGCTGTGTTCACACCGCTCCCGGCTTCGGTGCCGACGACTATCAGACCTGCATGCGTTACGGCATGGACCTGGTTGTTCCCGTGGACGACTACGGCCGCCACACCGACTACGCCGGCAAGTATGAGGGTCTGAAGACCGAGGAGAGTAACCCCATCATTCTGGCCGATATGAAGGAAAGCGGCATGCTGTTCGCTTCCGAGGAGATCATCCACTCCTACCCCCACCACGACCGCTGCAAGAAGCCCATTATCTTCCGGGCAACTCCCCAGTGGTTCTGCTCCGTCGAATCCTTCAAGGATCAGGCTGTCAAGGCCATCGAGGACGTGAAGTGGTTCCCTGCCTGGGGCGAAGATCGTATGATCAGCATGATCCGCGAGCGTGCCGACTGGTGTATCAGCCGTCAGCGCCGCTGGGGTCTGCCCATCCCCGTGTTTTACTGCAAGGACTGCGGCAAGCCTGTTTCTACCCCTGATTCCATTGCCAAGATCTCCGCTCTGTTTGACGAGCACGGCTCTAACATCTGGTTTGAAAAGGACGCCATGGAGCTGGTCCCCGAGAACTTTACCTGCCCCCACTGCGGCGGCAAGGCTTTCGACAAGGAAACCGATACTCTGGACTGCTGGTTTGACTCCGGCTCTACCCATTTCGCATCTCTGATGCACCGCACCCCCGAGCTGTGGCCTGCAGATGTATACCTGGAAGGCGCTGACCAGTACCGCGGTTGGTTCCAGTCCAGTCTGCTGACCTCCGTTGGTGCGCTGGATCAAGGTGCACCCTTCAAGCAGGTTCTGACCCACGGCTGGGTGGTGGACGGCCAGGGCCGTGCCATGCACAAGAGCTTGGGCAACGGTGTTGACCCCGCTGACCTCATTAAGGACTTTGGCGCAGACATCGTCCGTCTGTGGGCTGCTTCTTCTGACTATCATGCAGATGTGCGCTGCTCCAAGGAGATCTTCAAGCAGATCGCTCAGAACTACCTGAAGTTCCGCAACACCGCCCGGTACTGTCTGGGTAACCTGGCAGACTTTGATCCCAACAAGGATATGGTTCCTGCGGAAGCCATGGAAGAGCTGGACAAGTGGGCTCTGACCAAGCTGAATCAACTGGTGGCCGATGTCCGTAAGGCTTACGAAGGCTATGAATTCCATGTGATCACCCACGATATCAACGACTTCTGCGTGGTTGAGCTCAGTAGCTTCTACCTGGACATTCTGAAGGACCGCCTGTACTGTGAGGAAGCCACCGGCCTGCGCCGCCGCAGCGCCCAGACGGCTCTGTATCTGATTCTGGATGCTATGGCAAAGCTGTTTGCTCCCATTCTGGCTTTCACCTGCGATGAAATTTGGCAGGCTATGCCCCATCTGGCATCCGATGACGCCCGGAATGTGCTGCTGAACCAGATGCCTGCGGACTTCACCGCCTACAGTCTGGACGATGCCACCATGGAAAAGTTGGCTACCGTCATGAAGCTGCGTCAGGATGTCAACGGTGTTCTGGAAAAAGCCCGTGCCGACAAGCGGATCGGCAAGGCTCTGGAGGCTCACGTGAGCCTAGTGGGCAGCGACGAGCTGAAGGCTGCTTGCGAGGGTCTGAACCTGGCAGAAATCTGCATTGTTTCCACCTGCGCTTGGGAAACCGCTCCCGAGGGCGCTGAGGTTGCTGCCGGTGTAAACTTCCCCGAGCTGACCGTGGGCGTTTCCGAGGCCAGAGGCGAGAAGTGCCCCCGCTGCTGGATGCACTCCGAACAGGCAAACGCCGAAGGTCTGTGCCCCCGCTGCGCTGCTGTTGTTTCCAAGCTGGATATCGAAATCTAACAATAAAAACCTGCTTTTTACCGTGTGTTCTTAGCGGAGAAATGTGCATGCATTGCCGGAAGGTCGTTTGACCTTCCGGTTTTCTATTGAGGGTGTGGGCATCATCCCATTTCTTATATCCGGTGGGCAGCCGGATGCTCTGCTTGCCACAGACTAAAGCCGGAGGAAATCACTCTATGCGTATGTTTTGATTGACATTACTTTCCTGTAGTATTATAATTAATTCAGTTTTTGTAAGGAGCGAGAATCATGCTGCATCATTCCATTTTCTATGTGTTCATAGCTATGCTTTGCTCCTCTTGCTCTTACCCGGTAATAATCGAGGCAATGAGTATGTAACGGTGCAGGCATAGGTCTGCACCGTTTTATTATTTATTCTAACAAGGAGGTAATCGCATGATTGCAAGCAAACTGAAACTTGGCGATGAAGTTCGAGTAATTGCGCCATCAAGAAATCTGACGGAAGTGAGACAGGATGTCCATCATCATGCGGTTGACTTCTGGGCAAAAGAGGGCTTTCATCTCACCTTTTCTAAGCACAGCCGGGAGATTGGCCAGTTCCATTCCTCCAGCATTGCATCACGGGTTGAGGACATCCACGAAGCATTCTGCAACCCAATGGTTAAAATGGTCATTACCTGTCTGGGAGGCTTTAATGCCAATCAGCTCCTACGTCATTTGGACTATGATTTGATTGCAAAACACCCAAAAATTCTTTGCGGCTTTTCTGATATTACTGCTCTTCACAATGCCATCTATGCCAAGACCGGGTTGGTTACTTACCATGGCCCACACTATGGCACATTCGCCTTCAAAAAAGAAGCAGCATACACTAGGAAAGCATTTTTCGATTGCGTGATGAACAGTGACCCTATCGTTGTTACCCCCTCCGAAACGACGGAAAAGTACCACACCATCCAAGAAGGATGTTGCGAAGGGACAATTATAGGTGGAAATCTCTGCACACTGAATCTTCTGCAAGGAACGCCTTATATGCCCGATATAAGAAATAAGGTGCTATTCCTGGAAGATGATAACATTATGGGAGAATATTTCTGCTATGAATTTGATCGAAATCTTGAATCACTTTTACAGACTGAGGGTGCAGAAACGATTAAGGGCATTATCCTTGGGCGGTTCGATGATAGCTGCAGTATGACTGTTGAAACAATTGCAGATATCATCCGCGACAAAGTGCCACCAAATATTCCCGTTGTTTTTGGAGTAGACTTTGGCCACGTCTTCCCAATGATTACATTCCCTATTGGGGGAATAGCGAGAATCACAGCGGTTAATAATGGAGCAGAGATTGAAATTCTCTCCCACTAAAGAATAATTCCACGAGGGAGTGCAGCAGAAAACCTCTCAAACACTACTGCCGTAAAACTTCGGAAAGGATATGTCGACAATGATAAATATCAAAAACGTTAAGACAATTATCGTGGATTTAGACAGAACATTGTTACACACAGACAAAACATTATCTGCGCAAACCGTAAAAGTTCTAAAAGCGTGCAAGGAAAAAGGAATACAAATCATGGTTGCCACAGCCAGACCGGTGCGTACCGCAAAGCAGTATTGTGAGATGATCGATGCTGATGCCATGGTTGTTTCCAACGGTGCAAGGGTGATTTGTGGAGATCAGCAAGCGGAGTATGGGATCTGCCAACAGAGCGCCGTGTATCTATTGAATGTCTTGAATCGCCACCCCTCTTTGTTAATTACCCTTGAAACGGGAGATGTTGCTTATTCAAACAAGCCGATTGCGGATTATGAAACGGTTATTTCTGATGATTTAGTCGGCGTTGTCAAAGAAGAAGGTGCATTAAAAATATTGGTACGTCTTGACAGTGAAGAAACATTGACTGTTGTCAAGGAAAGCTTATCGGAAGATTTGTATTGTACGATCGCCAATGGACACTTAATTCAAATCATGAACAAAGCTGCGACAAAGTGGAGCGGCATTAAGGCAATGCTGGAGATCAGCAACTGTTCCCCTGAAGAAACTGCTTATTTCGGAGATGATTATGATGATATCGAGCCAATTAAAATGTGCGGCATAGGTGTCGCTGTTTCCAACGGAATAGACGAAGTAAAAATCGCAGCAAATTATGTTGCAGAAAGCAATGATGCCGATGGCGTTGCAAAATTCATAGAACAGCGGATATTAGCGAACTAGGACAGCTCTCAGAAGACCGAAAAACCTGCACAGCACCAGATTTGGTATGTGCAGGTTTCTTTTGTTCAGATTAGTTTCGTTAAGAATATCATGCTTTCGACAGGGGTTTTCATTTGGTTCATTATGAATCGCCAAAGCCTATCTTGGTCTTCCTGACTTGCGTAGCCAATGCCTACGCGCTTGTCTGTCACCACATCGCACTGAAAGCCGTCGTCCTCCACCCACAGCTGCTCCTGGGCGAGAATGCTTTTGCGGTTTAAGTCCCCGGTAATGGACAGGGCTTTTGTCAGCCTGCCGGGGCCGGGAGCCTCCACGCAAGCACGAATCAGCACCGCCTGGGGCTGTTCTTCCTCCCCGGTGACAATATTCAGCAGCCAGTGAATGCCGTAGCACAGATACACATAGATCGTACCGGCATCGGCATAGAGTACCTCGGTGCGCTTGGTTCGACCCTTATGGGCATGGCAGGCGGTGTCTTCTTCGCCGCAGTAAGCTTCTGTTTCCGAAATGCGCAAACGCTGCAGCGTGCCATCGGGCAGCCGGCGCACCAAAAGCTTTCCAACCAGATCGTGGGCTACCTCTAAACAGGGGCGGCGGAAAAATTCATATGACAGCATAGCCATAGGGTCACTTCCTTTCTTTTTTAGTATACCAAAACCCCAGTAAAAATCAACAAACCCACATTCTTTCCTTTTTTTGAAAAAGCAAAAAAAGTGCTTGACAAACCGATACCTCACCGCTATAATAAGCGTGTTCTGTTTGAGCCGCCGGTATAGCTCAGTTGGTAGAGCAACTGATTTGTAATCAGTAGGTCGGGGGTTCGAGTCCGTCTACCGGCTCCAAGCAGAGGCGGAAAACAACATAATATGGGGGAGTTCCCGAGTGGCCAAAGGGGACAGACTGTAAATCTGCTGCGTATCGCTTCGATGGTTCGAATCCGTCCTCCCCCACCAACTGAAACAACCATAGTAATTCGAACAACCAGGTGTTGGACGACTATGGTTGTTTTTGTTTTTGCATTGCAAATAGCGGCTTTTTCAAGCCGCACATCTCATTATTCAGTTGGACACCGATTTTCAAACTTCGGAAAACCCGTGCAGAAACTCAGAAAAATGTGCGATTCGAACACCCTTGTCTAAGAAGCAAATTATGCAAAGTTATTGCCGCTCTAGCATATTTTTGTTTGGCTTTTTTCTCTGTCCAGACTTCACCTAAATTGTTTGAAATTTTACACTTTTTATCTTTTTCGTAAACTTCGCTTTTGGGGTGTATAAGTGAGCTTTTTCAAACTTAGGCTTGCAGATAGGAACCAGTTTTACACCAGATCTGCACATTAATTGGGGGACATTATATGCTTCACTCATCACTTTCTGCCTTACGTGCTTTCTCATAAGATTCTTCTTTCGCCTGAGGTGTTTTGTAATGTAGCGTCTTATGAGGTCTCTGTTTATTATAGAAATCAATATATCTATCTACCGCCGCTCTGAACTCACGTTCGGAGCGGTATTTGTATCTATACAGTTCTTCTCGTTTCATTGAAGCGAAGAAAGTCTCCATCACAGAATTATCGTACGGTACACCAGGTTTGGAGAACGACTGCGTTACCGCTCGTGCTTTCAAATAATCACCAAATGCTCTCGACCGGTAATTACCCCCCTGATCTGTATGGAAAATCAGACCAGGCTCCGGTTTCCGGAATTCATATGCCATTCTGAAAGTTTCTTTAACCAGGTGCGTATTGTTGCTGTACCCCACCTTGTAAGCGATCACCCGTCTGGCGTACAGATCCATGATGACGCAAATAAAGTATTGCATCTCATCAAAGCGATAGTAAGTTACATCACTCACCCAAATTTGATTTGGTCGTTCTGCTGCGAAGTTTCTCTTTACTATGTTTTGGCATTTTCGTGTCTCATCGTAATGACGCTTTTTAGATCCTATCCGAATGCTCTGCAAATCCATCTCCCGCATAAGTTCTCGAACGTACGCAACCGTAACTGCTTCGCCTTGATCTTTCAGAATTGCATGAATCTTCGCAGCTCCATATATCTGGTTGCTGTCATAATAGATGTCCCGAATTTTGGCTTTCATCACCTCGCGCCGTTTTGCTGCTTGCGTATTACCCTTCAATCCCCGGTTTATGTAGTTGTAAAATGTTCCCCGCGGAACCTCCAGTGCTTCACACATAAGCCGCACGCTATATTTGCCCTGATGATAGAATTCCTCAAGTACCTTAAGTCTCTTGTCCAGGGGCATTTCTGTCACATCAAATACCGCCTTGAGAACTTCAAGCATCCCCTCCAACTTATCGATATGTTCTTTTTGCTTGAAATAGGTTCGCGGGTCTGACGCTATTATCTCCCCTTTCTTCCGAGCCTCTTCCTCCCTTGCTTCCCGAGCTGCCGCAATCCAGGAATATACTGTACTTCTCGGAATGCCTGTATCCACTGCGATTGATGCTACACTTTCACCATTGAGCTTCCGCTGAAGCAGCTGGTCCTTCATTTGGATATCGGTGTTCTTTTGTTGCATAATATACCTCCTATAATTCTTAGGGCAAATGCCCAGACAATTATATCGGAACTACGCAAGTCACAGCCAAATATACTCCCAGCAAATTGGCAGACACTTTATAAACTAATCGATTTCTCAATGCGATGATAAATAGCATCCTACTAAAATATACATTTATGTGCCGCTTGATGATTTCTAAACATCTCACCATCATATAGACCTCTCTTAGTTATCTAACTTAGGTTACTTTCAGTTCTGTCCGTGATTCCCTATAAGTAATTTAATATTTGATTATAAGTCATATACAAATAATGTCACCAAATGATCTACTCAAGACATATATCAGATGCAATGGATTAATCTTTTGCTCTCCATTTCAACATACTGATACGTCGGGTCTTCATTCGTCTCATCATTGTGAAAAATTCTATTATGTCGCAAAAGTTACCATTTCTCCGATATTTTCTTGAGAAAAATGGCAAACAGTGATATAATGCATTTATACAAATCGATATTGCATTATGAGAGAAGGTTTTTGCATGTCACTAGGAAGTATTATCTCTAGTTCACACAAAGAGATTACCGGCTCCAGAACCAAAAACAGGCTTACTGTTCAGATTAGCTACGCCATCCAGCTTATCATGGAATTTTATACGACTGATTTCCTTGTGATGATGGATTACATCGAAGACATTTCTATAATTAGCGATCCTGAAAACCCTTCTGCAATTCATCTATACCAGGTTAAAACCAAATCCTCTGATAAACAATATCTATTATCTACAGTTATAGCGGAGAAATGGTTTCAGAAGCTCTATGTCAATGCCCAAAAATATGGAATCTACACAAGCAGTGCGTCCGTGGTCTGCAATACGGATGTAGTTTCATACGGTACCGAGGTTTTTCCTAATGAAAGAACCTCGTTAGATGATTCTGCCATTCAGAGCAATATTCAAAAAATTCGGAAAGCAATTGCCAAAGACCAAGGGGTTGATGTTAAAGATGTGGATCTTTCCAAATTTTTCTTTGTGCGATCCACGCTTTCAACCAAGGGACACAAAGAAGAGACCGAACACCAATTCCAGGATTTTCTCTTAAAACAAGACCCAGACCTTCAAGTTGCAACTGCAAAATCAATCTATAGACTTCTATATAGCACACTGGATACCAAGTTCAATGATGAGGTCAATGAAACTTGTTCGGATATCGGTGAAATATTTGAGAAGAAAGGTTTGGCCTCAAATGATATAAAAGCCATAATATCTTGTGGACTTGCTATCCAAATCCCGTCGCTTGACAAGCTGTTCGATGAATTTGGTATCACTTCGCTCAAGATGAAAACAAGGTGCTCTTCTCAGTATCGACAAATTAAAATCGATATGTACTCAGATATGCGAGTATTCATAGACTTAAAACAAAAAGTGATTAGTGCAATTGAAAGTGCTTGTAGCGACGGTGTAGATGATATGCCAACCTTATTGACAATGGTTTATGACCGTACTTGCTTTGATGATTCTGTCCCAACAGCATACCGAGACGAGTATTACTTAAAGACTCTAGTTATGATACTCGCATACAAATATTGTTACGGAGGTGGGAGCATATGAAGTTAATTGTATCCGCTATTACACTGGTAGACCTTACTAACAAAGAAGCTAAACGGATTCACTTCCAGTCTGGCAAAAATTTGCTTACTAGCGATCACAATCACCTCGGCAAGTCGGTAATAATGAAGTCAATTTTCTACACCCTCGGTGCAGAAGTCTTTTTTCCAACACCTATCAAGAGAATTAATCTGCTTACATTTATTGATTTTTCTCTTGATCTCCACCATTATCGTGTTGCTCGTCTTAAAAATACATATGTTTTATATTGTGACAGCACTTTTGTCGGCTATTATGCTTCTGCCGCAGCGTTTGAAGAGAAGCTGTCTGAGCTCTTTAAACTAGAAATCAATCTTGTCGGTAAAGATGAAGATGGCACTATTGTAAGATGCCCTCCCGCATACTACTATATGCCTTACTATGTCGATCAGGAAAATGGCTGGGCCGCTAATTCCTATTCTTTTGATCGAATGGGGCAGTTTGATCTGGGACAAAGAAAGAACAGCTATTTCTTCCACCTCGGCGCACTTGACCGAAGCTATGTTGAAATTGCAAAACGTCATAAAGCAAATAGTAAACAGATGTCTCTGCTTACGAAAGAAATCGACAAATACCGTACTGTTGTAGATACACTCCAGGCCGGTCTGGGCGAAACTCAAATGTCTTTTGACAGCGAATCGCTAGAAAAGGCGATTGCCTCCAGGCAAATTGAAATCAGAAGACTTCTAAGCGAGATTGCAAAAGTGCGCACCGATTTACTTGAGGCCGAGGATCAAAAAATACAGCTTGAATACGAAAAAGATGTTCTTTCTAAATATATCAAGCAGAAACCACCTGTTCCCGAAGCCTCTAATAATACTACCGTTGAGTGTCCCCGTTGTGGTATGGTATTCGCTCAAGCGATGACCCAGCAACTGGAAAAAATCTATTTATTAGAATCTCTGCACGATGACTATACCAATCTCTCCGAAAAATTAGTGTTACTAGAGCGCCGAATCAGCAAATATAGGAGTAAATTTGCTGCAAAACAAAAAACCCTTGCAGATTTTGAGAATAGCCTCCAATCTGACCGCGAAGCTTATAATGCCTATCTAAAATCAAAGGCAACAAAACAGTTGCTCCGGGAATATCGTGACCAAATTGCTGCTGACATTGCCGAAATTGAGAGGCTCCGTTCTGATAATTCCGGCTATAACAAGCAACTTGCTGCATATGACAAGGGACGTGCCGTTGTCAATGCAACCTATCTAGGCAAATTGGGAACATTGTTTACTGGTCTTGATATTCCTTCGGATCAAATAGCTGATTATAGCGAGCCCGGATCAGCTTTGATTGCCAGTGGTGCCTATGGTCCTAGATGTAAGATAGCACAAATTCTGGCATTTGTAGAAACTCAGCGAGCAAGCGCGCCTAACCTGATTACCTTTCCCATCGTAATCGATTCTCCAAATGTACTTGAACAGGATAATGAGCATCTTGATTCTGTTATTCGTACATTGCTTACATGGGATAAAACAGACAACCAGGTCATTGTCGCATCCATTCAGGGCAAGGAAACTGCAGCAGAGCTTGGGAATGTTAACATTATTTCGCTTTCAAACCCCAAGAATCATCTTTTAAGTTCAACAGAATATGCCACATACGAAGCGGAGATCTCCGAAATCTTCACTCGCTTCTAGCATTTACAATCCGAGAGCCCCGCGCTTCATCGCTTTCCAGTTACTTATTGCAGAGGTGACTTAAAAAATGTATATCGATACAACCTCACAACGATCTATGGAACGCTCATTATGTACATACCTAAACATAACAAGCAGTGAACTGTACCAGTACATTGATTATGCATCAGAAAAAGCAACACCAGATAAATGGGGCTTCAATTCTGAAATATTCAATGTCGAATTGATGTCCATTATCTCTGACCTGCAACCTGAAATACCTATAGATGAGATTCAATTGCACCATTTGACTCGTAGATTAAATACAGACGGCGAGAACAACGATGGATGTAACCTAAAATTCCTTCTTGCAACAGAAACACCTCTTCGTACATTCCTACGAGAGCATGGTGTTGAGTTTGCAGAACACAAAGGACATCTTCTCATTATTCATTACGGAAGCGTTGTTTCATTAGAGGATACCAATCAGATTGATGTATGTTACCTTCGTGGACGACTAGGATATAATGCTGGTCGTGAAGATTATTGTTTCAACGGCTTTGCGATGAGGGATCTTCTAATGAAAAATTCTTATGCTCGTGAGTTGTATGACGGTCCGGAATTTCTAGTAGTACTATCTCGTTTTCTTCGTAATAAAAAAATACAAAAAGATTTCTTTGAGAATAGTACATATTTCTGCTTAAATTACTTATTACCAATCAATTCCATTGTGTTTGATGGTCACGAGGAAATGGACTATGCTCACAAGTGCCAATTTCTTATTTCCCAAGTTTGCCATAGACTCCTAATATATCAGAATTCGCATCCAGAATATATGTACGATCATGACAACCCCATTCTTCGTCTAGATGATGATGCTATTGTTCCCGCTTCCTTTCAATATGGGAAAGAAATAATTACTCTTGATATGCTTTGTTAGTAATCTCCTTTTCCACAAAATATATATTTAGTTCAAAAGCAAAAATGACCACTTTGGGCAGCTACCAAAAGTCAAAAAACCGTTGCGGCTCTAGGCTTTTTCGGTTTTCGCATCATCTAAAGCCTAACGAAAAATATAGATTAGGTTCAAAAACGCCAGAAAAGAGCACTTGCTTTTGCAAGTGCTCTTTTCAACTAAGTGCGCCTTGCGGCGCGCGAAGTGATGCTTCGCATCGTGAAGCTGCTGTGCAGTGAAGTTTGCTTTGCAAGTGGGTGGCGCACTTTACTTCACATCGTGCATAGCACGATACTGCACAGCGGCAACGACGCTACTTCACTTAGCGAGGCCAAGCTTCACTGGATGTGTGCCAAATTCTCACCAGCCTTAACTGGCTGGTGGTTTGCGTTTGGGTATTTGGAGGACGGATTCGAAAGGCGGCTCTTCCGCAGAAAAGCGAATCCGTCTTCTTTCGCAAGATAACCCAACTCCTCAAAATGATCCTACGGAAAGAACAAAATGGAATCGTTTGCTCCCTTTCCCTTTTCAAAATATCTGATATATTGTTATTACAGTCGACTGCAAACTGAACAGAGGAGATGCTTATATGAAAAATGACATTTTATTTTCTAACTGGGTGCTGAATACCGTAAAGGAAAAGTATGTAGATGATATCGCTTTGGTTATTTCACATTCTACACTCAATATTGACTCCGAAGAAAACACTGTAAGCTATTTTGTTCCCATTACCGACAGAGGTAGGCAATTTGCACAAACCTTTATTATGGACGGACGTGGCTATGATATTTGGGGTATCGAGTGGGAACGACTGGAGCGATTTGCCAACCTGGATGAATACAACATTACTGTTTTGGCAGACAGCAGAATCCTTTATTCCCGTACACCCGAAGATGCTGCACGATTTGAGTCGCTAAGGCATATGCAACTTAATAATCTTAACAACCCCATTCAGGCAAGAAAACACGCATTGGAATCCTATGCAACAGCAAAAAATCTTTACACGGAACTGCTGTTCGCAGAGGGCAGCAACATCCGTCTATACGCAGGATACATCCTGGACTATCTTGCACGAGCAATCGCCTTTGCCAATCACAGCTACTTCCACAAATCGCAGATCGATCAGCTTGAAGAACTGCAAACCATGGCCTCCGTTCCCTCTCAATTTGCAGAGATGTACCTTGAGGTGATCCGTACATCAAATGATCGCCACAGGAAAGAGCTTTGTCGCGAATTGATTTCTATGGTGGGGTGTTTTCTGTCCCAGGCAAACAATAGAAAGTTCGAGCGTAATTTCCAAGACTTGGCGGACTGGTATGCAGAACTGTCCTACACCTGGCTGCGAATCCGCTATTACGGGCAAGGTAACGATGCCATAAAGGTCCATATGTGGGGCATCGTGCTTCAAAACGAATTGAATGCGGTCTGTGAGGATTTCCACCTTCCCAAGATGGAGTTGTTGAGCGAATACGACTATAAGGACTTAAGTCGAATTGTCGCCCGAGCAAACAAGCTGGAAGAACAGATGCGCAATATCATCACAAATAATGGTGGTATCATCCGCCAGTATCAGTCTCCCGAGGAAATCCCCAATGAAGTATAAAAACGCCCAGGACATCCTGCCCGACAGGCTGCTTAAAGAATTGCAGCAGTATGTCTCAGGGGAAACACTCTATATTCCCAACGCGCAAGAAAAAAAGCAATGGGGCGAGACTTCCGGTGCTCGAAGTTACTATAAGCAACGTAATGAGCAAATCCGAGAAAAACATCGCTGCGGAATTAAAATTGAAGCGTTGGCAGATGAATATAATCTATCTGTAGATTCTATCCGAAAGATTTTGTACTAAAGAGAAATCCATAAATTTCATTTTTGTTCCTATCAATCAAAGCACCAGCCTCAACGGCTGGTGCTTTGGTCGGTGAATAAAGGACCGTCGGGGACGCCGGTCCCTACATTTTTATGTGGTATTTTGTCTTGACAACCTTTTTATTTCTCTCTATATTGGAAACAGAAAGGTGGTTGAAGTATATGCTAAAAAAGCCGCGGCTGTTCTATGGGCTTTTATTTCTGGCGCTGTTGGTCACAGAAGTTTTGATTGCATTATTCGTCAACGACAGCTTTATCCGCCCGTTTTTCGGTGATGTGCTGGTGACAGTGCTGATCTGCTGCTTCTGCAGAATATGGATCCCCCGAAAGGTGCCCGCATTGCCTTTTTATGTGTTTTTGTTCGCAACGGCGGTCGAAGTAAGTCAGTATTTTGACCTTGTGAAGCTGTTGGGCCTGGAAAGCAACCGTTTCCTTTCGGTTTTGATGGGGCGGACTTTCTCCTGGCCGGACATCCTTTGCTACGCCGTTGGCTGTCTGCTGTTTTTCGCATTGGATTTTGTTGTACAAAAACATTCTGCTCAGTCATAAGCAAAGAGCTTGACAACCTCTGTTTTGCATCCTATATCTGGACTCAGAAAGGCGGTGCTTTTATGTTGAAATTTCTTGTTTTTGCGGATTTTCACTACAAAAAGGGTATGTACACCACCACGGTGAGCGACCTGGAAGCAATCCTTGCCCGGGCAGCCAGGGAAAAGGTGGATTTTGTGGTGCATTTGGGCGACCTTTGCAACGATTACCTGGGCTCCCCGGAAATTCTGCGCACCACTTTACAAAACCCCTATGATCTGCCGGTTTACGGTGTGCTGGGTAACCACGAGCTGGAATCCGAGGGCAACTCCCTAGAAGTTGTCATCCCCCAGCTGTGCAACCGACCGGTGACCTTTGCCGGTGAAAAGAAGGCTTATTGGTTTACAGACCTGGGTGAATACCGCCTGATTGCTCTGGATACCAACCACTCCTACAACGAAGCCCTTGGCATTTGGGAGCATAACCACACCAACACCGTGGGTCATCCGGAGGGTAACATCTACCCCCACTCCTTAGGCCCGGAGCAGCTGAACTGGCTGGACGAAGTGCTGACCGATGCCGATGAGAAGCAGAAAAAATGTCTGATATTCACCCACGCCGACCTGACAGGCCTGTGGGATCCCTCCCCGGACGCCTATGCCGCACAAGCGGTGATCCGCAAGCATCCGGACCGGGTGATGCTGGTGCTCAACGGTCACAACCACAAAGACCATTTTACCGTCATTGACAATGTGATGTACATGGATATCAACACCGTCCGCAACGGCCGCTGGAAGTTGGAGGAAAAGCATCACTACCCCGATGAGTTAACCTTCGGGCTGGAAAAATATGATATCCAAGGCAACCCTACTGAGGTACAAAACATCCCCCTGAACACTCTTTCCCAGGCCATCAACACCTGGTTCTTTGCCGATCCTCTGTGTGCCGTGGTGACGGTCGAGGGCAAGACCATTTCCGTTGAGGGCAGCCAAACCCAATGGATCTACGGCATTACGCCCCCCAATCCTCCCGATGGCTGCTATCCCCAGATCAAGGATCGCACAATCACGCTGCAGTAGTTTTCAAAAGGCGCCGATGGGCGCCTTTTGTGCTTGCTTTTTGAAATCGAGAGGTGTATACTGGTGGTATCCCTTAATAAACAACATAAACGGAGGTAACCTTATGAAAAAGTTTCTCATTTGTCTGCTGGCCTTTGTGATGATTTTTGCCATGTTTGGCTGCTCCAAGGACGACGACAAGGGCGGCTCTACCCCCAAGGACGAAGAGTTCGCTCTGGGTGAGGTAAAGGGCAACAAGTACGAAAGCGATTTTATTGGCCTGGGCTTTACTCTGCCCGAGGGCTGGACCTTCTACACCGATGAAGAGATCGCGGAACTGAACAATTATGTGGGCGATATGGCTGATCAGAATTATTTGGATCTGATGAAAAATGCTACATTGGTTTACGATATGATGGCCGCCAGCAGCAGCGGCACTGACAACATTATGGTTGTTCTGGAGAAAAAGCCCAACGCCGTACTGAAAAACCTGAACCTGAAGCAAAGCCTGGAAGCCTCTTTCAATGCCTTTAAGTCCTCTTTTGAGAGTATGGGCTACAAAAACATCACTCATGAAATCACCACTGTAAAGATCGACGGTAAGACTTTTGATGTCATGAACATATTCGGAAGCGTTTATGGTGTGAAGTTACAGCAGTCCTGCATCCTCATGAAGTGCAATGGCTATCTGGCAACCGTGACTGTAACCAGCGTTGATGAGGCCGGCACTGCCCCCCTGCTGGAGAATATCTATCTGCTTAAGTAATCCCAAGGGCCACACCGGCGGTGTGGCCCTTTTTTCTATCCTCTGCTTGACTTTTTAATCAGTGAATGTATAATGATATTCAGGAAATATTTGCACACAAACGATTTTGGAGGTAATACATATTATGAAGATGAAAGCTGTTCGCATTCACGGCAAGAACGATCTGCGCCTGGACGAAATGACCCTGCCCGAAGTGGGTCCCGACGACGTACAGATCCGTATCGTTTCCGACTCTGTCTGTATGTCCACCTACAAGGCAGCTCTGGAGGGCGAGGATCACAAGCGCGTGCCCAACGACATCTCTGAGAACCCCACCATTGTGGGCCACGAATTCTGTGGCGATATCATTGCAGTTGGCGAAAACTGGCAGCATAAGTACAAGGTTGGCGACAAGTTCGTCGTCCAGCCCGCCCACTTCTACAAGGGCTCTCAGGATGCCCCCGGCTACTCCTATAAGTACTGCGGCGGCAACGCGCAGTATGGCAACACCCCCATTGAGATCCTGCTGATGAACTGCCTGCTGCCCTACAATTCCGACACCTACTACTACGGCTCTCTGGCTGAGCCCCTGAGCTGTGTCATCGGCACCTTCCATGCCATGTACCACACAAAGCTCGGCTCCTATGTCCACGAGATGGGCATTAAGGAAGGCGGCAAGATGGCTATGCTGGCCTCGGTTGGCCCCATGGGTCTGGCTGCCATTGACTATGCTCTGCACTGCGACCGTCGTCCCTCTCTGCTGGTGGTCACCGATATCGACGAGGCCCGTCTGAAGCGCGCCGCTTCCATCTACACTGTGGAAGAGGCTGCCAAGCAGGGCGTTGAGCTGCACTATGTGAACACCCGGATGGAGAACGCCACCGAGTATCTGCGCAGCCTGTCCGGCGGCACCGGCTACGACGATGTGATCTGCTTCGCCCCCGTCAAGCCCGTTATCGAGCAAGCCGACGACATTCTGGGCTTCGACGGCTGTTTGAACTTCTTTGCCGGTCCTACCGACTCTCAGTTTAAGGCTCCCTTCAACTGGTACAACGTCCACTATCTGTACACCCATGTAGTGGGAACCTCCGGTGGCAACACCGACGATATGAGAGAAGCCATTGCAATGATGAACGCCGGCAAGCTGAATCCCTCCGCTCTGGTCACCCATATCGGCGGCCTGAACGCAGTTGTGGACACCGTGCTGAATCTGCCCAAGATCCCCGGCGGCAAGAAGCTGATCTACAACCACATCGACCTGCCCCTGGCTGCCATTGACGATTTCGAGGAGCTGGGCAAAACCGATCCCATGTTCGCAGAGCTGGATCGTCTGTGCAAGGCTAATAACGGTCTGTGGAATCCCGAAGCAGAAAAGTACCTGCTGGCCCACGCCAAGAAAATCTAATCCTTCCCATTTACCGGGGCGCACAAACTGCGCCCCGGTTTTGTTATGTAAACAGAAGCTTTTTCCCTTTACGATGGTAGTTTTTTGTTCACTTTTTTTCAAAAAAGCATCTGCTGCGGTGTTGCATTTTTTGTCAGTATATGGTACACTTGGAACGGAATATCCGGTTTCCTGGCACCGGCAAAAAGCCGGGTAAAATTAAAGGAGGTTTTCGAAAAATGAAAACAATCAGCAAAATCCTGGGCGTTGTTCTCTGCCTGACCATGGTTCTGGGTCTGTTCGCTGTTGGCACTTCTGCTACCAGCCCCAACCCCTCTGCCACCGAGGCTGACTTCAACACCATCGTTACCGCCAATGCAAACGGCAACTCTTCTTATGCTGGTCCCTACACCACCACCAACGGCTGGACCGTTGAAAACTCTGCTATCCAGTGCGGTGGCACTAAGGACTCTAACCCCCAGTATATGGTCGTTGGCCCCGACAACACCCACAAGGCTGTCTGCCTGAACGGTAAGGTCTCCGCTCCCGGTAAGGTTACTTCTCCCACTCTGACCGGCGGTATCTCCAAGCTGACCATCGTCTACACCAAGATGTTCACCGACACCAAGCTGGGTGCCAAGATCACCATCACTGACAAGACCACCGGCACTGCTTACACCGACACCCTGTCCAAAGAGGCTGACAAGAACGACAAGGGCACCAAGTGGACCTACGAGTGGACTCTGGACACCCCCATTACCGGTGATTTCACCATTGAAGTTCTGAACACCTCTCCCACCGCCAACACTGGCAATAAGGACCGTCTGACCATCCTGAATCTGTCCTGGACTCCCGCCGGCGGCTCCGTGACTCCTCCCCCCGCTACCGAAAACACTACTCCCTCCACCGAGGCTACTACCCCCTCCACTGAGGCTACTACTCCCTCCACCGGCAACACCGTGACCGACGGTTCCAAGATTGTTATCTACAATCCCAACGATGCCAAGTACGTCACCGGCACTGAGTATCTGTACACCAGCAAGAGTGGCTCTACTAAGACCGAGCTGAAGCTGACCACCGATAAGGCTTCCGCCCTGGTTCTGACCGTTAAGGTCGGCAGCAACGGTAACATCTCCTTTGTTACCAACGACGGCAAGTATCTGTACTGCAATGGCACCGACGTGAAGCTGGTTGCCGCAGCCGACGAGAACACCGAGTTCGTACTGGAAGGCAGCTACATCCGCTGCGCCAACGCCACCTTCTCCGGCAAGGCCCAGTATCTGGAAGTTTACAGCGGCTACCTGACCTGCTACGGTATGGGCACCAACACCGCTCTGTACACCTTCGAGCTGCAGGCTGCTCCCACTGAGCCCAGTGTGGAACCCAGCGAACCCTCCACCGAGGCTACCACTCCCTCCACCGAGGCTACCACTCCCTCCACCGAGGCTACTACTCCCTCCACCGAGGCTACCACTCCCGCTACCAAGCCCTCCACCACTCTGGCTCCCGTAGCCAAGCCCGTGGCCGGCACCGGCTACAAGTTCGCTCTGGTTCAGGCTAAGCTGGGCAAGACCCTGTACTTCACCGGTAAGATGGACGGCAACTTCTACGCAACTTCCGAGAATGCTGCTGACGCTGTTGACGTTTACCTGGAGGCTACCGAGGGTGGCTACTACTTCTACTTCATGGACGGCACCACCAAGACCTACCTGTCTCTGGAAGGCTACCTGAAGAACGGCTCTCAGAGAGCTTCCGTCAAGCTGACCACCGAGGCCACCACTGTGTTCACCTACAGCGCAGATGCTAAGACCTTCGTCAGCGTTGTTGGCACCGACACCTTCTACCTGGGCACTTACAACGACTTCACCACCATGAGCGCTTCCTCCATCTCCTACATCACCGGCGACAAGGCCGCTAATGTTGGTGTTAGCCAGTATGTTTCCACCTTCTACGCACCCGCTGGCGGTTCTTCCAACACCGGCGATGCTTCCTTCATTTCCGCTGCTGCTGCAGTTCTGGTTCTGTCTGTTATCGGCGGCACCGCTCTGATCATCAAGAAGAAGGAAAACTAATTTAAAACCCTTTTTAACCCCCACCGGCAGGCCCTAGGTCTGCCGGTGTTTTTTTGTTGCTTCACAGGGCTTTTTTGGCAATAAAATTCCAGGTTTTTTTATAAATTTTTCTCCGAAAATGTAGATTTTTGCGATGCTCTGTGTTATAGTATAGTGTACATTGGAATGCTATCCCCAGGAGGAACTCACACTATGAATCCAGATATTCAAAGAGCTAATATGTGGAAGCGGATCTCCGCCGCTTTCCTGGATCTGATCCTGCTTGTGATCTTGATCACCGGTATCGCCCTGTTGCTCTCTCAAATCGTCAATTACAATTCCTACGTAACCGCCCTGAACGACGGCTACGCCAAATATGAAGAAATGTATGATGTGGAATTCGGCCTGGATCAGGACGCATTTGATGCTCTGTCCAAGGAAGAACAGGATCGATACATGGAGGCGTCCAACGCTATGGACCAGGACGAAGAAGTGATCTATGCTTACGACATGACCATCAATCTTTCATTCCTCATCATCTCCGTAAGCATTTTCCTGGGTTATTTGATTTTGGAATTTTTCGTGCCCATGCTCTTTGGCAATGGTCAAACCATTGGCAAGAAGATGTTCAGCCTGGCTCTGATGCGGACCGACAGCGTAAAGCTCACCAATTTTGCTCTGTTCGTGCGCAGCATGTTAGGTAAGTGCACCATCGAAACCATGGTGCCCGCTATGCTGTTTATGGCGATGCTGGTCGCGCCCATCGGCATGATCGCGCCCACCATCATCCTTGGCCTTTTGGCCGTGCAGATCGGTCTGCTGGTCTCCAGCCGTAACCGGGCCTGCATCCACGACCTGATGGCCGTTACCGTAGTCATTGATCACTCCAGTCAGATGATCTTCGAAACTGCAGATGATCTGATGGAACACAAGAAACAACTTGCCGCAGAAGAAGCCCAGCGGCAGGATTATTAATTAGTCTTCTTAAAAATTAACATAATAGGAAGGGAATCGTATGAAAGTTGTTTTGCAAAATCTGACCAAAATCTTCCCCAGCCGAAACAAGAAATCCGGTGAGGAAGTCGTTGCCGTTAACGACTTTACCTTTGAAATTCCGGACGGAAAGCTCATCGGCCTGCTGGGACCCTCCGGCTGCGGCAAGTCTACCACGCTGTACATGATCAGCGGCCTGCAGAAGCCCACCGGCGGCAAGATCTTCTTCGGTGACGACGATGTTACCGAGCTGCCCACCGAAAGCCGTGGCGTGGGCCTGGTTTTCCAGAACTACGCACTATACCCTCACATGACTGTCAAGCAGAACATCCTGTTCCCCCTGCAGAATCTGAAGGGTGCCGACAAGATGTCCAAGGCAGAAATGCTGAAGCGCGCCACCGAGGCCGCCAAGCTGGTACAGATCGACAATCTGATGGAGCGTAAGCCCAGCGAGTTGTCCGGTGGTCAGCAGCAGCGTGTTGCCATCGCCCGTGCACTGGTCAAGATGCCCCGTGTCCTGCTGCTGGACGAGCCTTTGTCCAACCTGGATGCCCGTCTGAGACTGCAGACCCGTGAGGAGATCCGCCGCATCCAGAGAGAGACCGGCATTACCACCATCTTCGTTACCCACGACCAGGAAGAGGCCATGTCCATTTCCGACATGATCGTTGTTATGAAGCTGGGCGTGCTGCAGCAGATCGGTGCTCCTCAGGAAGTGTATGACGATCCCCACAACCTGTTCGTCGCTAAGTTCCTGGGCACTCCCCCTATCAACGTCTTCGAAGGCGCTGTTTCCGGCGGTAAGCTGATCATTGGCGAGCAGGCCGTTCTGGACGTTCCCGGCGTTGCTGATCAGGATGTTTATGTGGGCATCCGTCCCGAGGGCTTCATCCCCGAGGAAAACGGTCCCATGACCTGTAACCTGAGCTCCGTGGAAGTTATGGGCCGCGACTCCAGCCTGGTCACCACCCACACCGCTTCCCTGAATCCCCTGGTCCGCTCCATTATTGACTCCGACATCAAGGTTGATCCCGCTGCCGAAACTGTTAACTTCTCCCTGAAGCCCCACAAGGTATTCATCTTCAACAAGGAAACCGAAGATAGAATCTATTTTGAGGTGAACTAATATGGTAGACAGCAAGCATCAATGGAAAGCCTGGCTGTATCTGGCACCGGCAATAGTGCTGTTGCTGATCTTTACCGTCTGGCCCATCTTTAACACCATTCGTATGTCCCTGCTTGAGGGATATACCACCATGCAGGATGTTGCCGGTGTCTCCTTTAATTTTGGTATTGGTAACTTCAAGAACGTTCTCGAGTATCACGGTTTTATTACCTGCCTGAAAAATACGATTTTGCTGTGTGTTCTCACAGTCCCGATCTCCACTTTTTTGGCACTGCTGATCGCCGTGGCACTGAACTCCATCAAGCCTCTGCAGCGTTTCCTGCAGACCGTCTTCTTCATGCCCTATGTGACCAACTCCATCGCCATTGGCATGGTCTTTGCGGCCATGTTCAACATGATCATTGGCGGCGGTGCCCGACCCGACTCCGTCGGTATCGTCAATAATGTATTGGAAGCCTTCGGCTTTGAGTACATCAACTGGATGAACGCCGGCTCTGAATACTGGGCAAACATTGTCGTTATGGTGGTTTACATTGTCTGGAACGCCCTGCCCTTCAAGATATTGATTCTGCTGGGCGGCCTGCAGAGTGTCAACAAGCAGTACTACGAAGCTGCTCGCGTGGACAGCACCCCCCGTTGGAGAGTGTTCACCAAGATCACCATCCCCCTTCTGTCCCCCATGCTGGCTTATGTTATCATCACCGGCTTCATCGGCGGATTTAAGGAATACTCCAGCATCGTCGGTATTTTCGGCGAAAAAATGGGCCCTGTCGGTCAGCAATACTCCCTGGACACCATGGTCGGCTTTATCTACCGGGCCATCGGTAACAACGAGGGCAGAGCCAGTGCCGCAGCGTTGATCCTGTTCGGTATCATCTTCATTGTTACCATGATCAACCTGTACGTCAGCAAGAAAAAGACTCACTACTAAGGAGGTGCTGACAAATGTCTGATTTCAAAACTATGCAAGCCAAAGACCTGCAGAAGGCATCTGCCCAGCAACGGGTAGTGAAGGTCGGTGTTCAGATCGTCACTTATCTGTTTCTGTTCACCATGGCACTGATCGTTATCTTCCCCTTCTACTGGATGATCATCTCCTCCCTGAAGGAAATGGGCGAATACCGTCAGTCCATCCCCACTCTGTTCCCCAAGGTCCTGGACTTTGCCAACTACGCAGAAGTTTTTACCAACGAAGATCTGCTGCTGGGTCAGCTGTTCTTCAACACCCTGTTGGTCGGTGTGATCTCCACCGCACTGTCTCTGGTCATCACCGTTATCTCCGCCTTTGCATTTGCTCGCCTGGAGTTCAAGGGCAAGAACGCTCTGTTTGCTGCACTGCTCGCCACCATGATGATCCCCGGTGAGCTGTTCACCATCACAAACTACCAGACTGTCAGTTCCTTCGGTTGGAAAGAGACCTACACTGTTTTGATCGTTCCCTTCCTGGTCAGCGTGTTCTATATTTACCTGCTGCGCCAGAACTTCATGCAGATCCCCAATGAGCTGTACCTGGCAGCCAAGGTTGACGGCACTTCCGACATTAAGTACCTGTGGAAGGTCATGATCCCCCTGGCTCTGCCCACCATCATTTCCATCACCATTCTGAAAATGATGGGCTCTTGGAACTCATATATGTGGCCCCGTCTGGTCGCTAACGACGACGCACACAGACTGATCACCAACGGTCTGCGTACCGCCTTTACCAATGCCGAAGGCGTTACCGACATCCCGGTGCAGATGGCCGCAGTTGCTGTTGTTTCCTTCCCGCTGTTCTTGGTTTTCATTTTCCTTCGTAAGTATATTATGAAGGGTGTTTCCAGAAGCGGTATTAAGGGATAAAATTTCGCAAAACAAATAAAAATACAAGAAACGAAAGGAACTCACCATGAAAAAGATTGTTTCTCTTCTCCTGGCCGCTATCATGCTGATTGGTATGATGGGCGTTCTGGCCGGCTGCAACAATGGCGGTAATAAGGTCGCTCCTGACTTTGTGATGCCCGAAGGCGGCCTCGACACCACTAAGGAAATTACCATCACCTTCTACCATCAGATGGGCGCTCAGCTGCAGGAAATCCTGAACACCGCTATCGAAGATTTCAACAAGATCTATCCCAACATCAAGGTCGAGCACAAGACCTACGGTGATTACAACGGTGTCCGTGATCAGATCAAGACCGAGATCTCCGTTGGCGATCAGCCCAACATCGCTTACTGCTACCCCGACCACGTTGCTCTGTACAACGTCGCCGGCGCTGTCCAGACCCTGGACTCCCTGATCAGCGACCCCACCTACGGCTTCACCGCCGAACAGATCGCTGACTTCATCCCTGCTTACTACAACGAAGGTAAGGCCTTCGGCGATGGCAAGATGTACACCCTGCCCATCTCCAAGTCCACTGAGGTTCTGTACTACAACAAGACCTTCTTCCAGAAGAACGGCCTGACCGTCCCCACCACTTGGGAAGAGATGGAAGCTGTCTGTAAGCAGATCAAGCAGATCGATCCCACCTGCATCCCCCTGGGCTACGACTCCGAGGCTAACTGGTTCATCACCATGTGTGAGCAGTACGGTTCTGAGTACACCAGTGTTGATGGCGAGAACTTCCGCTTTGATAACGAGACTAACCGCAACTTCGTGAAGAAGTTCCAGGAGTGGTATGCTCAGAAGCTGGTTACCACCGAAGAGCTGTCCGGCGGTTACACCTCCGCTCTGTTCACCGGTGAAAACGACGCCGGCACCCGTTGCTACATGTGCATCGGCTCCACCGGTGGTGCTACCTACCAGCAGCCCAACCAGACTAACGGCAAGTTTGAGTTTGAAGTTGGCATTACCTCCATTCCTCAGGTCAACCCCGACAAGCCCAAGGTTATCTCTCAGGGTCCCTCCATCTGCATCTTCAAGAACGAAGATCCCCAGGAAGTTCTGGCTACCTGGCTGTTTGCTAAGTTCCTGACCACCGACGTGACCTTCCAGGCTTCCGTTTCCATGAACAACGGTTACGCTCCTGTTATCCAGTCCGTCAAGGAGAACGAAATCTACGCCGACTTCCTGAACAGCTACAGCACCGCCAACATCCAAGCTTACGCTGTTAAGGTCGCTCTGGACCAGGCTGACGCTTACTACGTCTCCCCCGCTTTCAACGGCTCTTCCGTTGCCCGTGACCAGGTTGGTCTGCTGATGCAGCGGTGCATGGCTCTGACCGGCAATGATCTGGATGCTGCCATCAAGAGAGCTTTCGAGGAAGCTGTTTCTGAATGTAAGTATCAGGCAGGTCAGTAATTCCGCATAAACGGAGTGAACGCTATGAAAAAAACAACTTTTCGCATTATTTCTTTGATTCTTATCGTGTGCATGATCGGGGCGGTTTTTACCGCCTGCGATCAGGCACCCGCCGATAACACCCCTGCCGAGCCCACTCACATTGACTACGTGGATCAGCTGAAGCTGGACTTAAACTCCGGCCGTAAGCACTACGAAGTCAAGTGGACCGAGCGCAGCCACATCGATGGCGACACCAGCCATTTTACGGTTCCCAAGGATTTTGACGCAACCGGTATCGTCAAGGCCAGATATCTGGCAGTTGATACCCCCGAGTCCACCGGTCAGATCGAAGAGTGGGGCAAGGCCGCTTCCGCTTTTACTAAGGAGAAGCTGTCCACTGCACATTCCATTATCATCGAGTCTGAGACCGACCGTTGGAATTTTGACGGTAACGGCCGTTACCTGGTTTGGGTTTGGTACAAGCCCACTGCTGAGGCTGACTACCGCTGCCTGAACATCGAGCTGCTCCAGAACGGTCTGGGCGGCGGCTCCAGCTCCGCCGAGACTATCTACGGCCAGACTGCTGTTAACGCCATCGCACAGGCAACCAAGGAAAAGCTGTATATGTTCTCCGGCACCAAGGACCCCGACTTCCCCTACGGCGAAGCCAAGAGCGTCACCTTGAAGGAGCTGCGGATCAACGCTGCTTCCTATGAAGGCCAGAAGGTAGCTGTGGAAGGTATCATTACCTACAACAGCAACTACGAAGCCTACATCGAAAGCTACGACGCAGAGACCGATATGTATTTCGGTATGCAGATCTTCTACGGCTACAACTCCCAGCTGATTCCTGTCCTGGAACAGGGCGCCATCGTCCGGGTTGTTGGTGTTGTGAACAGCTTCTACGGCACCTATCAGATCTCCAGCTTGAAGTACAACGCTATGCGTCCCACTGACCCTGCTAACACTTCCCAGATCAGCAAGGGCAACCCCATCGCCTTTAAGGAAGTCACACCTGCTGAATTTGCCGGTAATAAGACGATCCTGATTAACGATGAGGAAAAGACCTTTAAGTATGCTGATCTGTCCGTTTCTGCTTCCATCTCTATGAAAAATCTGAAGGTGGACAGCGTTTACACTACCACCAATCCCGCCGCCAGCGACACGGGTGCTATGACCCTGACTTGCTCTGTAGACGGTGTGACTGTTGACGTGCGTACCGCTGTGCTGAAGGATGCTAACGGCAATCTGATCACTGCCGAAACCTTCCAAGGCAAGACCATTGACATTCAGGGCATTGTCGACTGCTACGAAGGCAGCTATCAGATCCGCGTGTTCTCCATGGACGACATTGTAATTCACTAATATTAAAGAATAGGAGATTCGTATGAAAAAGCTCTTTTCTTACATTCTGCTGCTGGCAATGGCTCTGAGCCTGTTCGCCGGCTGCACCCAGAACGAGGCTGCTCCCGATCTGACCGGTCTGGAGAAAGCTAAGACCTATCTGTTCAACCTGTATAAGGACTCCGGTGTCACCACTACCGCCAGCTTTGATGTTGTCGGCGTGGTTAATGTTCAGGGCTACGGCAAGTACACCGTTACCTGGTCCGCTGACAGCGATGCCATCACCTTCACCCCCAACGACAAGATGGTCACTGTCAACATTCCCGGCTCCCCCGCAGAAGAGATCAACTACAAGCTGACCGGCACCATCTCTGACGGCAATGGTAACTCTGTTTCTGTCAGCTTCGACCATAAGGTTCCCGCCGGTGGCAACCTGGCCGATGGCACCTACGTCATTTTGGCCGGTAACCTGACCATGTCCTCCCTGGCTCAGGATAAGCCCTACGGCTACCCCTTGGCCAACGAAGTCACCGTCGCTGATGGTAAGGTTTCCAACCACTTCAAGGCTGACGTTCTGACCATCAAGAAGGTTGGCGACAGCTACACTATTCAGGATGCTTACGGCCGCTACTTCTACCTGAAGGGCACCTACAACAGCTTCAATGTCAGCGCCACCATTCCTGAAGAGGGTGGCCACCTGTTCACCATCGGCAAGGAAGGCGACGGCTACACCATCGTCAACGACGCCATGGCAAAGACCCTGGCTTACAGCACCAGCTACTCCTCTTGGGGCTGCTATCCGGAGCTGAGCGATGATCACAACGCTGTTCTGACCATCCTGCCTGCTACCGCTCCTGACAAGGATCCTGAGACCCCCAGCGACCCCTCTACTCCCAGCGAGCCCAGCACTCCCAGCACTCCCAGCACCCCCTCCACTCCTTCCACTCCCAGCACCGGCCTGATCACCAAGCCTGTTGCCGGCACTGCTTATAAGTTTGCTATCACTCAGGGCAATCTGGGCAAGACCCTGTACTTCACCGGCGTGCCCAGAGACAATCAGCCTTGGTACATCACCAGCACCGAGAACGAAGCCGATGCTATCGATGTCTTTGTGGAAGAGGTTTCCGGCGGTCTGCGTCTGTACTTTAACATCAACGGTGCCAAGAACTACCTGGTCATGTACAAGGACGGCACCCACTACAGCCTGAAGGTTACCACCACTCCCTCCACCATCTACACCTGGAATACTGAGCACAACACCTTTGTTGCCATGAACGAGGACAAAGAGTGCTTCATCGGTACTTCCAACAACTACAACACTTTCTCCTGCAACAAGATGGAATATGTCGGCACTTCCTTCATCGCTCACCTGTACGGTGAGGGCGGCACCACCGAGCCCGTCACTCCTCCCACCACCGAGCCCAGCACTCCTCCCACCACTCCCAGCAACCCCAGCAAGCCTGCTGATGTGACCCTGACCAATGGCATGAAGGTTGTCATTTACAACCCCGCCAACGGCAAGGCTCTGTCCAGCCAGCCCTCTGCCCCCACCAGCTACTATCAGCTGGGCGTGGATGTGACTCTGAACGGTTCTACCCTGTCCGGCTACGGCACCACCGAAATCTGGACTGTTGTTGCTAACTCCGATGGCACCTTCTCCTTCGAGCAGGGTGGCCAGAAGATCGCCATGGGTGCTGAGTTTGCCAGCATGAAGCTGGGCGAAGTCAACGATAAGTGGCAGGTTATTTCCCTGGGCAATGGCCTGTACAACATCAAGAATGCAGTTCGTGGCAACACCATGGAGTGGTATGCTTCCAAGAACAACTGGAGCACCTACACTCCCAGCGATCCCACTACCGATCCTCTGTTCCAGATGAGCTTCTACGTTGTTCCCTAACTACATAGCACAAGGAGCCGCACAATCGTGCGGCTCCTTTTTTTGATAAAAATCCGCCGAATAATCGGCGGATTTTCTTATTTCTTCAGTTTTTCAAACACCGTCATATCAGCACGGCTCAAAGACAGGGGCATAATGGAAGTAAAACCGCCACGGAGCACCGCATCGGTGTCGATGTCCATGTTGCCGCTTTCTGCAAACACATCCTTGCCCTGGGGCAGGTACATGTCGTTCTCCTGGGGAAGAAAATCGTCGGAATAGTAGGGACCACCCTGCTTGGTGATCCGAATGGGACCGGCTTCCTTGGGGAAATTCACATTGTAAATGGGATGGATGTCAAAGAGCTTATTTTGGGTCATATAGGCCCAGATCCGATCCATCTGGCCGGCAGCCCCCTCATAGAACTTAGGCTCCGTGGACACGGCCATAGCCTTCACTTCCAGGGCAGCAGCTTCGAATACCGCCGCAACTGTGCCGGAGTACATAATGTCCATGCCGATGTTCAAGCCCCGGTTGATGCCGGAGATCACCAAGTCAAACTTCTCCTTCAAACCCAAAATGGCGAAACGCACGCAGTCTGCAGGAGTGGAGTCTACCGCATAGGCCCGGACACCCTCTACCAGATCCACCTGCTTAACCTCGAAGGCCTTGTGGATCTCGATGCCGTGGCTCTTGCCGCTTTGCTCTACCTTGGGTGCGGCAACCACGACCTCACCCAGCTTCATCGCCCATTTGACCAGGGGAATCAGTTCGGAGGCATTAATGCCGTCGTCATTGGTAATCAGTATTCTCATAGCCAATCCTCGTGGGTTTCCTTATATTCTTTGACCAGAGCATCTGCCTTTTGGAGCAGCTCCTCGATCTCTTCCTGGCTGTAAACCGTTGCGCCGGCAGCGCAGGAATGGCCGCCCCCGCGATACTGTTCAGCCAACTCGTTGATGGTCACAAACCGGGAGCGCAAACGGACGCGAATAGAGCCCTCAGCGTCGCCATTGTCCACAAACACGATCCAGCAAATACAGCCGCGGATAGAATCCAGGCAGCTGATAGAAGCGCTGGCGGCCTCCAGGGACAGGTTGAATTCTTCCTGCATGGCCTTGTCCACGTGCAGGTAGGCAACACCGTGTTCGGTAACCTGCATCCGCTGATAAACATGGGCCTTAAACTTCAGATAGCCGTAAGCTTCCAGGTACAGATTGGCATAGATCCGGTCGGTATCAATGCCCTGTTCCAACAAAGTCGCTGCCAGACGCAGCGTCTCGCCGGACACATCCCGATAACGGAAACGGCCAGAATCGGTGACCATACCGGTGTACAAATAGGTTGCTGCCTGTGCGTCGATCTTCAGTTCATCCTTAAAGGTATTGTAGAAATGGGCGATCATTTCGCAGGTGGAAGAGCGCAGATCCTCCACCCAGGAGACATCACCGTAGGGAGCAATGTCGATGTGATGGTCGATCTTGCACAGTTCCTTGCAAAGCTCGTACTTGGGGCTGGAGATGCGCTTAACAGTAGCCGTATCCAGCACGATGCCCAGCGCGTCGGCAAACAGTTCATCGTCCAGGGGCGCATCCTCACCGCCAAGGAAGGCAAGGTAGTCGGAAAAATCGTTATTCTGCAGGTAAATTTCCTTTTCCGGGAAGGTCAGCTGCAAAATCCGCTGCAAACCCTTTGTAGAGCCCACGGCATCACCGTCTGGGCGGAAATGGCGGAAAATGATGATCCGGTCATATTCCTTGATCTTATTCAAGATCGCAAGCATGGTTTCTTTGTTCATTGGTTTTCTCCTATCATGGCATCCAGATCGGCCAGCATGGCCATCGCCGTCTGCCGGTCTGCCACCGTCGCACCGCTGGCCTTGGCATGACCGCCGCCACCGTATTTCACCGCAATGGGGTTAATATTATAGCGGCTGGAACGGATCTCACAAAGGACGCCGTCCTCCGTTTCGGTATAGTTTACCCAGATATCCACACCCTTAATATTGGCCATGGTGTTTACCATCTCCCGGGAGATGGTAAAGGTCTCCACATTCAGCGCCTTGGCTTCTGCCAGGTCGGTATAAATGTAGGCCACTTTGTTGGCGGTAAAGTTAATCTTCAACACGAATTTTGCCCGCAGCTGTACCTTGGCAAAGTCATCGGCATACAGGTTGCCGTAAAGATCGGTGGTGTCAAAGGGCTTTTCCATCAAGAACGATGCCAGACGGAACGTCCGGGAGGTGGTGGAATCGTAACGGAACCGACCGGAGTCGGTGACCATGCCGGTAAACAGGGATTTTGATGCTACGTCATCCAGCTTCAGGCCGTTTTCGTAGGCAAACTCCGCGATCATGCCACAGCAGCTTTCAAAGCTGGTGTCGGTAATCTCCACATCGGCAATCTTCTCACAGAAAATGTGGTGGTCGATGCGAAGGGTTTTTTCTGCCAAAGTATAGCGGTCATCGCTGATCAGCGCCTTGGCAGAGGTGTCCAAAATAATGGCCAGCGCACCCTTGTAGTATTCATCGGGGATCTGGTCCATGACGGAATCCTCCATAAAGGTAAACCGCTTGGACACATCGCCCACAACATACACTTGCTTACCGGGGAAGTTTTCCAAAATGATATGCTTCAGGCCCAGCTGGCTGCCCATGGCATCGCCATCGGGCCGGTTATGGCGGTGAATAATGATCCGGTCGTAGGCTTCAATCAGCCTGCGTGCTTCTTCAAACATGCTTAGTCCTCTCTGTTGTATGCTTCTGCATCGTCAAAATAGCCCCGATACTGCACCTTATACGTACTGTCCGGGAACAGGTAGTGGTGCAGGTCGATGAAGTAGTCATCGGTCATGCTGGCAATGTAGTCCACCAGCATCTGGTTGGGCTCTGTCCGCTCATAGGGGGTCTGACGGGTGTAGTGGGTCTGGTTCACATAGTCAATGTGGTGGGTAAAAATGGGAGAGTATTTCTTCCCCTGCCGCAGGTCAGACAGCAGCTGGTCATAAATCTCTGCCATCATGGGCCGCACGGTCCGCTCCATTTGGATCCGGGTGGGCTCACTTTCGTAAATCTTGGCATAGTTCTCCCGCTTGGTGATCTTCAGGGATTCAAAATGCTCCGCATCCAGCTTGATATAGGGCTTGCCATAGCTGTTTTCGATGATATTTACCACCAGATTGTTGATAATTTCGGAATTAATGGTGCCAATATCCGAGCCGGCAAAGGCGTTCTTCTCCAGCATCTTGATCCTGTCAGCGTCCTGCCGATCCTTGCCCAAATAGGCAATGATATCGGAAATACGCACCACATTGCCTTCCAGGGTGTTGGGCTGGATCTTATTGGCGTAGGCACGGTCCAGATAGCACTTTTCGATCTCCTCGTCGAATTTCTCAAAGCTGCTCATTTCCACAGGCCAGTACTCTTCCAGCTCGATCTCACCGTTGTGACCGGCGATGCCCACCAGGGTCTGCAGACTCAGGTTGATGGGAAAAATCTGATCCAAAACACGGACGGAGTGAATATTGTGGGCAAAGAACCGACCGGTGTGCTTATTATACAGCTCGTTAAGATACACTTCACCGGTATGGGCAAAGGGTGTATGGCCGATGTCATGACCCAAAGCAATGGCTTCGATCAGGTCCAGATTCAGATTCAGTGCGCGGCCGATGGTCCGGGCAATCCGGGAAACCAGCTGGACATGCAGACTCCGTCTGGTGATATCATCGTTCTTAACAAGAGAAAAAACTTGCGTCTTATCGGTGTAGCGATTATAATAAGGACTGTACATGATCCGATCGATATCGCGAGCGAATTTGGGCCGCCAGACCGGAGTTTCTTCCTTATGGCTCCGACGGCGGATGACCATGCTGTCCTTAAAGGCCAGGTCAACATGAGTTCCGTTTTCTTTTTCCTGTGCGATTCTGGCGGACAGTTCTTCCGACAGTTTTTCTTTAGGCATGGTACCACCTCTTATCTGAATTTACTCGGGTTATTATGCCCGGTTGTTTATTATACCATAAAATCCGACTTGAATCAATGGATTTTTTAGAAACTTTTGAAAGTATCGCCCCTGAGAAAGGAGTTTTTCCATGAATTTTACTGAAATTGCACAGTCTAGACAATCGTGTCGCAGCTATGACCCAGGCCGCCCCATCGAGCAAGAAAAGCTGGAAGCCATCCTGGCCTCCGCCCGGCTTGCCCCCTCCGCCTGCAATGGTCAGCCCTATCATCTGACACTGTGCCAGGGTGAAGCGGCGAAAGAGGTTGCCAAGGCCACCATGGGTATGGGCATGAATAAGTTCGCCGCTAACGCACCGGCGCTGCTGGTAATTTCCGAAGAACCCTATGTGAAGTCCGCAGCCTTGGGCGCAAAGCTGAAGAAAAACGACTACCGTTCCATGGACATTGGAATCGTGGCCGCCTACATTACGGCAGAAGCAGCCGCCCAGGGATTAGGCAGTTGCATTTTGGGCTGGCTGGATGACGAGAAACTGCGCAGTATCTGCGGTCTTGACGCACCGGTGCGACTGGTCATCACCTTGGGTTATCCTGAGGACGACAAGCTTCGGGAGAAGAAGCGCAAATCCCTGGATGAGTTGGTGACTTATCTGTAAAAGGACCGTCGGGGACGCCGGTCCCTACAAGAGGGGTGTCATTCTGAGCGGAGGGCGTAGCCCGAAGTCGAAGAATCCGTTTCCTTTTGCCGGCACGGTGCTTCGCACCGCAAGGATGCGGATCCTTCGACTCGCCTTACGGCTCTCTCAGGATGCAGCGGACTTTTCTTGCCCAATTGACAAATATCCCGCCCGGGATTACAATAACTCTATACTATTTTTGAGGTGATCCACCATGGATAACAAATTACACATCGAGACCCTTTGCATTCAGGCCGGTTACAGCCCCGCCAGCGGCGAGCCCCGGCAGATCCCCATTGTTCAGAGCACTACCTTTAAATACGCCACCTCTGAAGACATGGGCAAGCTCTTTGACCTGGAAGCAGAAGGCTATTTCTACTCCCGCCTGGCAAACCCCACCTGTGATGCGGTAGCCGCAAGAATTGCCGCTTTGGAAGGCGGCAGCGCCGCCATGCTCACCGGCTCCGGCCAGGCAGCAAATTTCTATGCGCTGTTTAATATCGCCTCCTGTGGCGACCACATCGTGTCCTCCTCCGCCATCTACGGCGGCAGCTTCAACCTGCTCAGTGTGACCATGAAGCGCATGGGCATCGATGTGACCTTCGTCGATCCCGATTGCTCCGAGGAAGAACTGAATGCCGCTTTCCGGGAGAACACCAAGGCTGTCTTCGGCGAAACCATTGCCAACCCTGCCCTGGCCGTACTGGATATTGAAAAGTTTGCCAAGGCTGCCCACACTCACGGCGTGCCCCTGATCGTGGACAACACCTTCCCCACCCCCATCAACTGCCGCCCCATCGAATTTGGCGCGGACATCGTCACCCACTCCACCACCAAGTATATGGACGGCCACGGTGTTGCTGTGGGCGGTTGTATCGTGGACAGCGGCAAATTTGACTGGACCAAGTATCCGGACAAGTTCCCCGGCCTGTGCACCCCTGACGACAGCTACCACGGTGTGACCTACACCGAGCGATTTGGCCTGGAAGGTGCTTTCATCACCAAGTGCACCGCACAGCTGATGCGTGACCTGGGCTCTATCCAGTCTCCCCAGAGCGCATTTTATCTGAACCTGGGTCTGGAAAGTCTGCCCTTCCGTATGCGGCAGCATTGCGCCAATGCTCAGGCCATTGCAGAATATCTGAGCAATCACGAAAAGGTAGCTTGGGTCAAGTATTGTGGCCTGAAGGGTGACAAGCACTACGATTTGGCTCAGAAATATCTGCCCAACGGCTCCTGCGGTGTCATCTCCTTTGGCCTCACCGGTGGCAGAAAGGCTGCGGAAATTTTCATGAAGCATCTGAAGCTGGGCTCCATCGAGACCCATGTGGCCGATTCCCGCACCTGCTGCCTGCATCCTGCCAGCGCTACCCACCGGCAGATGACCGACGAACAGCTGGCTGCCGCCGGTGTGGGCGCGGATTTGATTCGACTGAGCTGCGGTCTGGAAAACGCAGAAGACCTTATCGCTGATATTGCCCAGGCCCTGGAAAACGTCTGATTACAATAACACAACGGAGGTACTGCTATGAAAAAGCAGCCCGCCCACTATATGACCACCTTTAAGGAGCGCATCTGCTACTGGATGTTCTTCGTGGGTCAAAATATCTACTATAACATCACCGCGGTCTTTATCAGCACCTATCTTGTCATGCAGGGCATTGACCCCTTCTGGAGCGGTCTGGTACTGCTGATTGTGAAGATCTGGGATGCCATCAACGACCCGCTGTTTGGCTTTATCTTTGACAAGATTAAGTTTAAGAGCAAGCAGAAGAGTCTGCCTTGGCTGCGGATCTCCACCCTGCTGATCCCCCTGGTGACCATCATTCTGTTCTCCATTCCCTCGTTCTTTAACGAAACGGGCAAGCTGATTTGGTTTGGTATCGCCTATGTGCTGTGGGATACGGTGTACACCTTGACGGATGTGCCTGCCTACGCCATGCTCAACACCATGACCGACAATCTCCAGGAAAGGAACACCCTGCTGTCTGTCAACCGGGTATTCTCCGGCGCCGGTGTACTGCTGTATGGCATTCTACTCCCCATACTGACCAACTGGAATGTATCCCTGGGCATTGCCGTGCTGGCAATTTTCAGCGCCCTGACCATGATCCCGGTGTGCATTTTCTGCAAGGAACGCAACTACAAGCCCGAGGACGAAGACGAAAACTTCACTCCCAAGGAAATGTTTACTTACTTAGGAAAAAACAAGTACCTGTTGACCTACTATGGCGGTTACTGCGCCACCGACGCGCTGAAGACCTCCAATGCGGTGCTGCTGTTCGTCTCTTTCTACCTGTTCGGCAGTTCTCTGTTCTCCATTGTGCTGAATGTGCTGAACATGGTTCCCGGCGTGTTCGCCGCTATGGCTATGCCTTTCCTCTTAAAGCGGTTTGATAAGTTCAAGATGCTGTTCTGGTGCAACATCGTCAATATCATTTTGGGCTTCGTGATCTACTTCACCGGCTACGATAATCAGCCCCTGTTCCTTACTCTGACCTGCATTCGCACCATTCCCATGAGCTTGGTGGGTATCCTGGCCTTTATGTTCACCCCCGACTGTGCCGAATACGGTCAGTATAAGTCCGGCATCAACGCCAAGGGCATCACCTTCGCCATTCAGACCTTCTCCGTGAAGATCACCTGCGCAATTTCCTCTGCCCTGGCCCTGTTCCTGCTGGGTCTTTATAGCTGGGTCACCGTGGAAGCCGAAAGCTTTGAACAGCTGGCTGACATGGGCATTCAGCAAAGCCCTGAGGCCTTAAACGGCCTGTGGATCGTCTATGCTCTGGTGCCGGTCATTGGCATGGTCATTTCCACCTTCTTCTACCTAGGCTACAAGCTCAACGACAAGGATGTGCAGATCATGGCCAGCTGCAACGCCGGTCAGATCACCCGGGAAGAGGCCGAAGCGCAGCTTTCCAGAAAATACTGATATAGCAAAAAGCGTGCTGCTTATCGCAGCACGCTTTTCTTCTATCCAATCTTTCTGACCCGGAGGACACCGTCCATTTGACTAAGGGTCTGAATCACATGCTCCGAGGGCTGTGCGTCCAAGTCCAAAATGGTGCAGGCATACTCCCCACGGCTGCGGTTCATCAGGTCGGAAATGTTGATATTCTCCGCCGCCACAGCACCAGTAAACCGGCTCAGGGTGTTGGGGATATTCCGGTGAAGGATCACAATACGGCCACCGGCCTTATTGCAGATGCCCATATCGCAGTTGGGGAAATTCACCGAGTTGATGATGTTGCCGTTTTCCAGGTAATTCATCACCTGCTTTACTGCCATCCGGGCGCAGTTATCTTCGGATTCCTCCGTAGATGCACCCAAATGGGGAATGGCGATGACGCCGGGCATACCGGCGGTGCGCTCGTTGGGGAAATCCGTCACATACCGGGAAACGATGCCCCTTTGCAGGGCCATCTCCAGCGCATCGTCGTCTACCAGCTTATCCCGGGCAAAATTCAGCAGGATCATACCGGGCTTCATTTGGATAAATGCGGCGGTATCAATCATTTTTTCTGTGTCCTTCATCAAAGGCACATGAATGGAAATAATGTCGCACGTTGCGTAAATTTCCTCTCGGGTCTTCACAGGGTGGATACGGCTGTCCAAGTGCCAGGCGGCATCGATGGAAATATAGGGGTCACAGCCGTAGACCTCCATACCCAGCTTTACCGCTGCATTGGCCAGCGGACCACCGATTGCGCCCAAGCCGATGATGCCCAGCTTTTTACCCAGTATCTCATGACCGGCAAAACGGCTCTTTTCCTTTTCCACCAACTTAGCAACATCCGGGTTATCCTTAACGGACTGCACCCACTGGATACCGCCCACCACATCCCGGCAGCCCAGGAGCATACCGCACAGCGCCAATTCCATAACGCCGTTGGCGTTGGCACCGGGGGTGTTGAACACCACAATGCCCTCCTCGGCGCAGCGGTCCAGGGGGATGTTATTGACACCGGCACCGGCTCTGGCCACCGCCAGCAGGCCCTCAGGGAAAGACATTTCATGCATGGCAGCGCTGCGGACCAGCACCGCCTGGGCATCCTCCATAGATTGAGCTGTTTCGTAGTTTTCTGTCCACAGGGCTGTGCCCTTGGGGGATATTTTATTCAGATAATGGATCTGATACATTGCTCTCACTCCATATTCTTTTCAAACTGTTCCATAAAGCCAACCAGCGCTTCTACACCGGCATAAGGCATGGCATTGTAAATACTGGCGCGCATACCGCCCACCGTCCGGTGGCCCTTCAGATTCACCAGGCCGGCTGCTTCTGCAGCCTGGACAAACTTCTTATCCAGCTCCGGATCACCGGTGACAAAGGGCACATTCATCAAGGAGCGGTCTTTTTTCTCTACCGTTCCCCGGAACAGCTTGCTGCTATCCAGGAAATCGTACAGAAGCTTTGCTTTTTTCACATTATGGGCCTGGATGGCCTCCAAGCCGCCCTGCTCCTTCAGCCATTTGAATACCAGACCGCAGATGTAGATGCCGTAGGCCGGAGGGGTATTATACATAGAGCCGTTGTCATCGTGGATCTTGTAGCGCAGCATAGTGGGTGTGCCGGGGAGCACATCCTCGGTGATCAGATCTTCCCGGATGATGGCGATGACCACACCGGCAGGGCCGATATTCTTTTGCACACCGCCATAGATCATGCCATATTTTGTCACATCCACCGGCTCGGACAGGAAACAGGAGGACACATCTGACACTAGAGGCTTACCCTTAGTGTTGGGCAGATCCCAGAATTTCGTACCGTAAATGGTATTATTCTCACAGATATACACGTAGTCCGCATTTTCGCTGATGGGCAGATCGCTGCAATCCGGGATATAGGAGAAGGTCTTATCCGCAGAGGATGCCACTGCATTGGCCTGGCCGTAGAGGCCGCCCTCCTGCCAGGCTTTCTTCGCCCACTGACCGGTGATGATATAGTCCGCCACCCGGTTTTTCATCAGGTTCATGGGAATCATGGCAAACTGCTGGGATGCACCGCCCTGCAGGAACAGCACCTTATAGTTATCAGGAATGCCCATCAATTCCCGCAGGTCTGCCTGGGCAGTATCGATGATTTTCTGGTAGGTCTTGGAGCGGTGACTCATCTCCATAACGGACATACCGCTTCCTTGATAATTCATCATTTCAGCTGCTGCCTGCTGCAAAACCGACTCCGGCAGCACCGCCGGTCCGGCAGAAAAATTGTAAACTCTTTCCATAAAGATTCCTCCTGCTCATTTCTGTATAATACGCACATGCTTCGCTTTTTGTGCTTGTACAGAAAACAAATGTATTTATAGTGCGTATCATACCATTTATCTAATGGAATAGCAAGTGTAAAATGCGCCAATATTTTATAAAAACTTTCCTCACCTCTTGCTCATCTTGCCAAAAAGCGTTATAGTTAAAGAAAACAGCGGAGGTATAAAAGATGGAATATAGAGTTTTGGGTAAGACCGGTTTGAAGATATCCCGTATGGGCTTTGGCGGTATTCCCATTCAAAAGATCGATGGAGAAGGCACAAAGCAGCTGATGCATCGGCTGATGGATGCCGGTATCAATTATATTGACACAGCCAGAGGCTATACCGTCAGCGAGGAATACTTAGGCTATGCCCTGGAGGGCATCCGGGAGCATTTTGTACTGGCCACCAAGAGTATGGCCCGGGACAAGGCCGGTATGGCTAAGGATATTGACATCAGCCTGCGAAATTTGCGCACTGACTATATTGACCTTTATCAGATCCACAATCCCAATGCCGCCGGTTTGGAGCAGGTAGTTGCACCCGGTGGTGCACTGGAAGCTTTGATTGAAGCCCGGGATGCAGGCAAGATCGGCCATATTGGCATTACGCTGCACTCTGTGGAGCTGTTTGAACGCTGCCTGGAGCTTGATTGGGTAGAGACGATCATGTTCCCCTACAACATCGTCGAGACCCAGGGTGAGGAACTGATCCGTTGCTGTGCAGATAAAAATATCGGCTTCATTTGCATGAAGCCTTTGGCCGGCGGCGCAATTGAGGATGCCACTCTGGCTATGCGATATATTGCCGCCAACGATCATGTAACCGTGGTAATTCCCGGTATGGCCGAGGAAAAGGAAATCGACCAGAACATCGCTGCTGTGGAAGATCCTACGCCCCTTTCTGCTGAAGAACTGGCGAAGATTGACAGCATCCGAAACACCCTGGGCACCCAGTTCTGCCGTCGGTGCAATTACTGCGCCCCCTGTGCCGTGGGCATCAATATCCCCATGGTGCTGCTGGTGGAGGGCTACTTAAGCCGCTACGGCCTGTCCGATTGGGCAGCCCAGCGGTATGCCGGTATGGACAAAAGGGCCTCTGACTGCATCGAATGCGGCCTGTGTGAAACCCGCTGTCCCTATCAGCTTCCCATTCGGCAGCTGCTGAAAAATGCTGCTGAAAAACTGGAGAAATAAAAAAGCCTCCCTTGTGTAAAGGGAGGTGGCAAAAATCTTTGATTTTTGACGGAGGGATTGTTGGGGCAAAGCACAATCACGCACAGAGTTCGTGATTGGTTCTACTCAAAACAATCCCCCAGTCTTTTTGCTTCGCAAAAATCCAGCCCCCTTTACACAAGGGGGCCTTCTCTTACCACCGGCGCACTAAGCTGGTGGTTGTGTGTTTACATGGTATAGTTATCGAAATAGCCCTGGACCAGGATGATGGGTGTGCCCTTATCACCGGAGCCGGAGGTCAAATCACACAGAGAGCCGATCAGGTCGGTCAGGCGGCGGGGGGTAGTGCCCTGAGAGGCCATAGTACCGGATACATCGCCCTTTTCCCGAATCCGCTGCTCAATGGCCTGCTTCAGCGCATCGCCGCTGAGGTCGGCAAAGTCATTGTCTGCCAGGTACTTCAGCTTCAGCTCGTTGGGTGTGCCCTCCAGACCGGGGGTGTTGGCCACGGACACGCTGGGGTCAGCCAGCTCCCAAATCTTGCCCACGGGATCCTTGAACGCACCGTCGCCATAGACCATGACTTCGATGTGCTTACCGGTGGCATCCAGGAAGCGCTTCTGGACATCCAGGACCATGTCGGTGCATTCCTTGGGGAAGAGCTTGATCTTATCTTCGGTAGACTTGTTGGAGCCCAGCAGGCCAAACTTTTCGTTATAGCCGCTACCGTCCACGCTGGCATTCAAGATATCATCCAAACCGCAGACACGCTCTGCGCCATTTTCACGCAAAATGCGCTTGGTGCGGACACGGCTGTGGATATCGCAGGTCAGAACATTTTTGGTGTAGTTCAGGATCACCCGGGGATTGTTGGCAAAGATGATCTCTGCCTCAGCACCGCACTCCCGGATGAGATCGCCGTAGTACTGCACATAATCCACCATCGTGAAGGGGTGGCGGTTCTCACCGAACAGCTCCCGATACTTCTCTTCCGTCAGTACATCGCTGTAAGGATTTACACCTGCTGCGTCCAGCTGATCCAGGCTGACTAGCTCGTTGCCCACCTCATCAGAGGGGTAGCTGAGCATCAGCACGATCTTCTTTGCGCCTTTGGCGATGCCCCGGAGGCAAATTGCAAAACGGTTGCGGGACAAAATGGGGAAAATAACGCCGATGGTTTCGCCGCCCAGCTTTTCCTTTACATCCTTGGCAATGGCATCAATGTGGGCATAGTTGCCCTGGGCTCTGGCCACCACCGATTCGGTAACGGCAACCACATCACGGTCACGCAGGGAGAAGCCTTCGCTCATTGCAGCTTCCAACACGCTGTCTACCACGATTTGCGCCAGATCATCACCTTCCCGGATAATGGGGCAGCGAATGCCTCTGGATACGGTTCCGACTTTTCTTTCCATGATAAAACCTCTTTTCGAGTGGGATTTCCTTTACATACATGTTATACTCTAAATCCGTTCATTTTTCAATAAAAATTTTCGTTTTTTTCGATGCATTTCCTTCCTCTTGTAAAATAGAAAGAAAAATGCTATACTGGAGAAGAATAACCTGATCCGGGGGGATTTTTATGCATATTATTATCGCAGGTGACGGCAAGGTCGGTTCCACTCTGGCCCGGCAGCTGGCCGCGGAAAAACACGATATTACGCTGATCGACAACAATCACTCCGTGCTGACTTCCAGTATGGAGCGTTTGGACGTCATGGCCGTCCACGGCAACTGCGCCGCTATGGATACCTTGCTGCAGGCCGGTGTCAAAGATGCGGAGCTGCTTATCGCTGCCACCAGTGCCGACGAAGTTAATCTGCTCTGCTGTACCACCGCCCACGGCATTAACCCCAAGCTACATACCATCGCCCGGATCCGTAACCCCGAGTACACCGAGCAAATCTTTGCTCTGCGGAATATTTTCGGTCTTTCCATGTCCATCAACCCGGAAAAGCAGGCCGCCAGAGAAATTGCCCGGCTGCTGAAATACCCCGGCTTTCTCCGCAGAGACACCTTTGTCAAGGGCCGTGTGGAAATCGTGGAGCTGCGCATTGAAGAAGGCAGCAAGCTGTGCAATGTTTCCCTGTCAGATATGCACTCCATTGTTAAGGCCAAGGTTCTTGTCTGCGCTGTCCTGCGAAACGGAACTGCCGTTGCCCCCAACGGTAACTTCGTTCTGCAGGAAGGTGACCGGATCTTCGTTACTGCGCCTACCGAAAACTTAACCATCCTGCTGAAAAACCTGGGCATCATCACAAAGCGGGCCCGGCATGTCATCCTCTGCGGTGGCGGACGGGTCAGCTACTATCTGGCAGCCCAACTGGATAAGGACGGTGTTGCTGTACAGATCATTGAAAGCGACCACAACCGCTGTCTGGAGCTGGCGGAATTGCTGCCCAATGTGGCCGTCATTCACGGTGATGCCACGGACCAGAACGTTCTGGAAGCTGAGGGTCTTCTTAACAGCGATGCTTTGGTTTCTCTGACCGGTATTGACGAGCTGAACATGATTATCTCTCTATATGCCGGTTCCCGTGGTGTTCCACAGGTCATCACCAAGCTGGGTCATGCAGAAAATCGCAACATCATCGACAATCTTTCCCTTGGCAGCATCGTATGTCCCAAGGACCTGTGCTGCAACCAGATCATCCGCTATGTTCGGGCTATGCAGAACCAGACCGGTGCTGCTGTGTCCCTGCACACCATTGCTGACGGCCAGGCCGAAGCGGTGGAATTCATGGTAGATGAGCGTACTTTGCACTGCGACACACCGCTGAAAGACCTGAAGCTGAAGCCCAATGTGCTGATCGCCAGCATTTCCCACGGCAGCAAAACCGAGATTCCCAACGGTAACTCCACGTTCCGGAAGGGCGATTCCCTGGTGATCGTCACCAGCGGTCGGGGTGTACTGCACCAGCTCAACGATATTTTTGCGTGAGCGAGGTAGATTATGAACTATAAAATGATGGGTCGTTTTTTGTCCCAGACCCTTTTTGTAGAAACGCTGTTCATGATCCCGGCCCTGCTGATCAGCGTGTTTTCCGGTGAAATCGCTGCCTGGCAAGGATTCTTACTGGCCATGGTCATCATGCTGGCCGTCACCGGCATCCTGCATCTGATCTGCAAATCCGCGCCCAATGCGCTGAACGCCAAAGAAGGTCTGGTGTGCGTGGGTATCAGCTGGATCGTTATGAGTTTGCTGGGCTGCCTGCCCTTTGTGTTCTCAGGGGCAATACCTAACTACATCGATGCCCTCTTTGAAATCGTTTCCGGCTTCACAACCACCGGTTCTTCTGTCGTAGCCCGGCCAGAGGATCTGCCCAAGGGCATTCTCTACTGGCGCAGCTTCAGCCATTGGCTAGGCGGCATGGGTGTGCTGGTGTTCCTACTGGCGCTGCAGCCTGCAGATAGTAACTCTGGCTTTACCATGCACCTGCTGCGGGCGGAAAGCCCCGGCCCTAACGTAGGTAAGTTGGTACCGAAAATGCGCAAAACCGCAGGTATTCTTTACTTGCTGTACATCGGTTTGACGATTTTGAATGTGGTCTTCCTGTTGGTGGGCAACATGCCCGTTTTCGACGCAGTGTGTACCGCTTTTGGCACCGCCGGTACCGGTGGTTTTGGTGTTCGCAGCGATTCCCTTGCCAGTTACAGCCCCTACATTCAGAATGTAACCACAGTGTTTATGCTGCTGTTCGGTGTCAATTTCAGCTGCTACTACCTTCTGCTGCTGCGGCAGTTCAAGGGCGTTTTCAAGGACGAAGAATTACGGCTGTACATACTCATCGTCATCGTCAGTATCGGTTTGATCTTCTGGAATCTGCAGGGTTTTTATGCTACCCAAGAGGAAACTCTGCGGCATTCTGCTTTCCAGGTCAGCTCTATCATTACCACCACCGGCTATGCCACCACGGATTTTGATCTGTGGCCCAGCTTCTCTAAGATGATTTTGGTAGGTTTGATGCTCATCGGTGCCTGTGCCGGTTCTACCGGCGGCGGCATCAAAGTTGCCCGGGTGCTGCTGCTATTTAAGAGTCTGCGGCGAAATATTCGCCAGGTTCTGCGTCCTAAGAGTGTCCACGTTATCCGCAGCAACGGTCAGGTTGTGGATGAAACCATTGTCCGCAATACCAACGCCTATCTGGCCGCCTATGTGATCATTATTTTCGTCAGCGTGCTTTTTGTTTCCCTGGACGGATTCTCTCCTACTACCAATTTGACGGCAGTTTTTGCTTGCTTCAACAACATTGGCCCCGGTCTGGAAGCCGTAGGCCCCACCTGCAATTTTGCGGGCTTCAGCCCGTTGTCCAAGATTATTCTCATTTTGGATATGCTGGCCGGCCGCTTGGAGATCTTCCCCATTCTGGCGCTGCTTTCCCGGAGCACCTGGCGGCATCGATAAGTTCTAATAAGCACAAACCAAGGCCCCCTTGTGTAAATGGGGCTGTCAAAAATCATTGATTTTTGACTGGGGGATTGTTTTGAGCAAAACCAGCCACGAACTATGTGCGTGATTGCTATCTGGTCTAACAATCCCTCCGGCTTCGCCTTCCGGCCAAGCCACCTCCCTTTACACAAGGGAGGTGTTAAAAACCGGCATCCGATAATGGATGCCGGTTTTTGATTACCAACGATTCATATTCCTTTCGAACTTCTCGGTGTAGGCCTGCTGCAGTTCCTCAGAGGTAATGCCATAGCAGAGCATCACATCGTTGTAGTACATCAGCACATCTGCCATTTCCTCCACCAGAGCTTTTCGCAAATTTTCATTGGTGACGGCTGCCTCTGCGCCGTTCTTCTTGATGATATCTGCCACTTCGCTGATCTCACCGATCATCCACAGCAACTTATTCTTTCCGATTTCCGGACCAATGGGTTCGCCCCATTTATGCTGGTACTTTTCTTGCAGAGCTCTTTGCATTTCCTGCATTTGGCCTATGGTGAAATCTGCCATTTTGGTTTCCTCTCAGTTTTTATATCTGGGTTCGCAGGTCAGGTTGATGCCCAGGCGCTTGAGGATCTTTTCATCCACCGCCGAAAGGATCACCGAGGAATGGGCCTCACAGCCCCGGAGCTTGCTCAGCTGCTCCATGGCTTGTTCCGCCAGAGGATTGGTCACCGCACTGATGGACAGAGCGATGAGGGTCTCATCAGTATGCAGCCGGGGATTCCGGTTGCCCAGGTGTTCGACCTTCAAGTGTTGGATGGGGTCGATGGCCACCGGGGAAATCAGATGCAGATCGTCGGGCATATTGCTGATGGCCTTCAGAGCGTTCAGCAGCAGTGCCGCAGAAGCGCCCAGTAGATTGGAGGTCTTGCCAGTGACGATTCTGCCGTCGGGCAATTCCATAGCTGCGGCAGGCAGGCCGGTTTCTTCGGCTCGTTTCAGCGCAGCCGCCACTACCTTCCGGGAGGATACATCCACGCCAGCTTTCTTCATCAGCAGCTCCAGCTTCAAAGTCACTTCATCAGGCAACTTGCCCTGCTTCTGGTCACACAGGATGCCGTAATACCGGCGGATGATCTCCTGCCGGGCGGCTTCCCGAACCGCTTCATCGTCGACAATGCAGTTGCCCACCATATTGACACCCATATCCGTGGGAGATTTGTAGGGGCAGTAGCCCAAAATCTGCTCAAAAATAGTAGTCAGCACCGGGAAAGCTTCCACATCCCGGTTGTAGTTGACGGTGGTAACACCGTAGGCTTCCAGGTGGAAGGGATCGATCATGTTTACATCGCTAAGGTCAGCGGTAGCAGCCTCGTAAGCCAAGTTCACCGGGTGGTTTAGCGCCAGATTCCACACAGGGAAGGTCTCAAACTTGGCGTAGCCGGCCCGGATACCCCGCTTGTGCTCATGATACAGCTGGCTCAGGCAGGTGGCCAGCTTGCCGCTGCCGGGGCCGGGAGCAGTGACCACCACCAGTTCCCGGGTGGTCTCAATATAGTCATTGCGGCCATAGCCCTGGTCGCTGACGATATAGGGAATATTGGAGGGGTAACCCTCGATGGCATAATGCCGGTAGACCCGGACACCCATGCTCTCCAACCGACTCTGGAAGGCCTTGGTAGCGGCCTGGTCATTAAACCGGGTCAGCACCACGCTGGACACATACAGTCCCAAATCACGGAAGATATCGATCAGCCGCAGCACATCCACATCATAGGTGATGCCCAGGTCTCCACGGACCTTGTTTTTTTCAATGTCGGCGGCGTTAATGGCAATGACCATTTCCACCTGGTCCTTCAGCTGCAGCAGCATCCGCAGCTTACTGTCCGGCTGGAAGCCCGGCAGAACACGGGATGCATGATAATCATCAAAGAGCTTTCCGCCAAATTCCAGATACAGCTTGCCGCCGAACTGGGCCAGCCGCTCCCGGATGTGGGCGGACTGGGTCTGCAAGTATTTCTCGTTATCAAAGCCCAAACAGGCCATGGTGATCGCCTCTTTCCGGTTAAAATCAACACCCATTTATTTTACAGGATATTTTTCAAAATAGCAAGGAATTTGATAAAGTTTTTTCTTGCCGTTGGAGGAACAGCGCTCCATTGACTTTCGGAGCGAAAAAGGCTATAATTCCCAGTAATAGATACTCTGTAAGGAGGGTTTTTCTTGAAGTACTTACGACAGTTCGGGCTTGTGCTGCTGTTTTCCCTGTTAGGCGAATTGTGCCGGTTTTTGATCCCCTTTCCCATCCCGGCATCTATTTACGGCATGATTTTGCTGTTTGCCGCATTGGGTCTGAAAATCATCAATTTACCGGCCATCAACGATGCCGGCGGCTGGCTGGTTTCCATTCTGCCGGTGCTGTTCGTTGCCCCGGCGGTGAATCTGCTGTCCAGCTGGGATGCACTGAAGGAAGCGCTGGTGCCCATTTTGGTGGTGATGATCGCCACCACGGTGATCGTATTCGCCGTGGCAGGTCTGGTAACCCAATGGATCCTAAAGGGACGAAAGGGGGACAAAAAGGATGTATGATTTCGTCTTAAACAGTTCCTTTTTCTATGTAGCCCTGACCCTGGCGGCCTTTGGTCTGGGTGTTCTGATCCAGAAAAAGTGTAAGCTGGCCATCTTTAATCCTCTGTTGCTTGCCACCATTTTTATCATGGCTTTTCTGCTGCTGACAGGGATTCCAAACGAAAACTATCAAGCCGGTTGCCAGGCTCTGACCTGGCTGCTGACCCCCGCCACCATCTGTCTGTCCATTTCCTTTTATCAACAATTCCAAAAGCTAAAGAAGCATTTGCCGGTAATCTGCATCGGTGTTGTGGCAGGCACGATTGCCAGCCTTGGTTCTGTGTATCTGCTGTGCATGGCCTTTGGGGTGGATGAATCCATCACCGCTTCCCTGCTCCCCAAGAGCGTTACCACCGCTATCGGCGTGGCCCTGAGTCAGGAATTCGGTGGTATTGCCGCCATCACCACCGCAGTGATCGTAATCACCGGTGTCTTAGGCAGCATCATTGGCCCGGTTCTGTGCAAGATCCTACGGCTGAAAGATCCCATTGCCCAGGGCGTAGCCTTCGGCACGGCAGCCCATGTCATCGGCACAACCAAAGCCGCCCAAATGAGCGAGCTTGCCGGTGCGGTGAGCAGCTTTTCCCTGACCTTTGCAGGATTGGTAACATCCATACTGATGTCTGTTTTGGCACAGTTTATTTAATTTTGGAGGTGTAAAACGTGGAATTTCATGTAAACCATCCGATTATTTTTGTCATCGTTGCGCTGCTGGTAGCTGTAGTGCTGGGACAGTCTGTGTACTTCCTCATCAAGGCCCTGAAGCGCAGTAAGGAACTGGGTATGGATCAAAAAAAGATCCGTAAGACCATCAAAACTGCCGCAATCTTTACCATCGCTCCGGCGGTAGCCATCGTGATCAGCGTCATTACCCTGAGCAAGAAGCTGGGTCTGCCCCTGCCCTGGTTGCGCCTGAGTGTGGTTGGCTCCATGAGCTATGAAACCGTGGCTGCCAGCAATGCGCTGCAGGCTATGGGTCAGGCACTGGGTTCCGGTGGTGATCTGACCGCCCAGCAGTACCTGAACGTGGTTCTGGTTATGACCATCTCCATTATGATGGGCATCTGGCTGGTGCCGGTCATCGGCAAAAAGCTGCAAAACGGCATGTCCTCCCTGGGTAAGCGGGACGCCAAATGGGCGGATATTTTCAGCAATGGTCTGTTCATCGGTATGATTTCCGCATTTTTAGGTTTTGTTTTCTGCGACGTCAGCCGTCTGTGGGATGCTGAGTCCCGGTTCATCACCGAAACCGTCATCGAAAACGGCAAAGAAGTGAAGGTTCAGGTGCCTGTTTCCGCTACCTCCGGTCTGATTCCGGTGTTTGTATTGCTGGTGTCCGCTGTGGTCATGGTGATCTGCGGCCTGCTAATGCGCAAGCCCAAGCTGAAGTGGCTCAGCGAGTACGCATTGCCCATTTCTTTGGTGCTGGGTATGGCTGCCGCTGTCCCCATTACCGCATGGCTGGGTTAAGGAGGTGCCATTATGAAGAAGAATTTATCCTATATTGATTCTGTCCATCGTGACGGCCGCATTTGGAACATCGGCGTGATGATCCTGCTGTTGGCATTTCCCTGCACCATTGCCATTTTATTCAGCGTTTCCCCGGATTGGGGCGCACTGGGTATGGGTCTGATCGCCACCGCACCCATGTACTGGGCGGTTGGTGCTATTGAAACTGTTACATTTGTGCCCATGTTGGGTGCTGGCGGTTCTTACTTAAGCTTTGTTACCGGCAATATCTCCAACCTAAAGCTGCCCTGTGCGCTGAACGCGCTGGAGCAGAACGAAGTCAGCGCCAATTCCGAAGAGGGCGAGGTCATTTCCACCATCGCCATCGCCACTTCCAGCATCGTCACTACCTTGATCATCATTGTGGGCGTTATCTGCATCGTGCCCCTGACCCCAATTCTTGCAGCGCCTGTGCTGCGGCCTGCCTTTGAGCAGATCCTGCCCGCTCTGTTCGGCGGCCTGGGCGTTGCCTTCGTTTCCAAGAACTGGAAGCTGGCGCTGGCTCCCATTGGACTGATGCTGGTGCTGTTCATTTTCGTTCCTGCGCTGAATGCAGGTACCGTGGGCATCATGGTGCCCGTTTCTGCCCTGTTCACCATCGGCATTGGCCGTATTCTCTACAAGAGAGGGGTGCTGTAAATGGTCGGTTGGATCATTTTGGGTTCATTTTTGCTTTTTATTGCGGTAATTCTGATTCGCACCCTGGCATTTATTCCCAAGGCGCAACCTCCCATTTCCGACGCAGAAATTTCCTTTGACAAGGATGCCGCGATCAATGCTCTGCAGCAGCTGGTGCAATGCAAGACGATTTCTTACAACGACCATGCTTTGGAAGATGATGCAGAGTTCGAAAAGCTCATTGCGCTGCTGCCGGGTCTGTACCCCCGGGTCTTTGACATCTGCTCTGTGGATCGACTGCCCGATCGGGGTCTGCTGCTCCGTTGGCCCGGTAAATCTCACAAAGCCCCCGTGGTGCTGATGGCCCACTACGATGTGGTTCCCGTGGATGAGGAAAGCTGGGAGAAGCCTCCCTTCGCCGGCATTATTGAAGATGGAACCCTTTGGGGACGCGGTACGCTGGACACCAAGGCGACCTTTAACGCCATCTTCTGCGCCGCCAATCACTTGATTGCCAAGGGTTTCCGCCCGGAAAACGACATCTACTTCGCCTTCTCCGGCGGCGAAGAGGTCAACGGTAAGGGTGCTGTGAATATTGTCAACTACTTCCGTGATCACGAGATCACCCCTGCCCTGGTGGTAGACGAAGGCGGCGCCGTGGTGGAGAATGTGTTCCCCGGTGTGAAACAGCCCTGCGGCTTGATCGGCATCGCAGAAAAGGGTATGATCAACGCCCAATACCGCACCACCTCCACCGGTGGTCATGCTTCTGCCCCCAAGCCCCATACCCCCGTAGGTATTTTGGCGGCCGCCTGCAAAAAGGTGGAAGATCACCCCTTCAAAATGCACATTACCAAGCCTGCAGCGGAAATGTTCGACACGTTGGGCCGGCATTCTACCTTCCTGTACCGGATGATTTTTGCCAACCTATGGTGTTTCGGTTGGATCTTGGACCTGCTGGGTAAGTCCTCCGGCGGTGAAATGAACGCATTGCTCCGCACCACTGTAGCCTTTACCCAAATGGAAGGCAGCTCCGCCCGAAACGTGATCCCCCCGGAAGCCAAGATGGTTAGCAATATGCGCTTAAATCCTGCTGACTCTGTAGAATCCGCTCTGGCATATCTGCGGAAGACCGTGGGTAACGATGCCGTTGAGATCACAGCGCTGGAGTCCTTTGAACCCAGCCCCATTTCCGAAACCGGCTGCGATGCCTGGAATAAGGTAGCTACAGCAGTGGCCGAGACCTGGCGGGGTTGCATCGTTTCTCCTTACTTGATGGTGCAGTGTTCCGACTCCCGGCATTACGGTTCTATTTCCAACCATGTCTACCGCTTCTCCGCCATGGATTTAAGTGCCGCTGAGCGTGCAACCATCCACGGTCATAACGAACGGATCCGATTGGAAACCATCGGTAAGGCTGTCGAATTCTACATTCGTTTGATGAATAAATGTTGACCCTATGCGGTGCGTTTCCGGACGCACCGCATTTTTTTGTAAAAAGTAGGTGTTTTTCTGTAAAAGGGCAGATCCACAAATAAAATAGATTGATTTTTCTCCGTTTCTATGATAGAATTCTAAATTGAAATAGTATGAATAAGCGCTGCTTTTTCTATAAAAAATAAATCTGTTGAGGTGACGCTCCGTGGAAATTGAAAAATCCGCCTATGCCTTCCAATTTGACGGCAAACCCATCAGCTGTGTCAGCTTTGGTCACGGCCATATCAATCACACTTTGAAACTGACCACCGATACCGGTGCAGAATATGTTTTACAGAAAATCAATAAGTATGTATTCCGGGACCCCGTTCGGCTGATGGCCAACGTCAGTGCCGTTACCGACTTCCTGCGTACCCGTGTAGGGGACCTCCGGATGGCCCTGCACTTTATTCCTACTCACGACGGCTTATACTACTATCGTGATATGGATGGTGAATTCTGGAGAGCTTATGATTTCGTTGGCGGCTTCTGCCTGGATGCCCCCGAGTCCGACGAGGATTTCTATCAGAGCGCCCTGGCTTTTGGCCGTTTCCAGGATCTGCTGTCCGACTTCCCTGCTGAAACGCTGTACGAGACCATTCCGGAATTCCACAACACCGTGGACCGTTACCGCCAATTTAAGGAATCCGTAAAGAACGACAGCGTTGGCCGTGCTGCCGGTGTGCAGAAGGAAATTCAATTCCTGATGGACATGGAAGAGCTGGCCTGCTCTCTGCAGAAAATGCGGGAAAGCGGCGAGCTGCCCTTGCGTGTTACTCACAATGACACCAAGCTGAACAATGTTCTGCTGGATAAGAAGACACGCAAATCCTTGTGCGTACTGGACCTGGATACCGTTATGCCCGGCTTGAGCCTTCACGACTTTGGTGACTCCATTCGTTTCGGTGCAGCTACCGCTGCTGAGGACGAAGAGGATGTGAGCAAGATGCGGCTGGATCTGCATCTGTTCGAGGTGTACACCAGAGGTTTCCTGGAAGCTGCCAAAGCCTTGACTGACACCGAAGTGAAGATGCTGCCCCTGGGTGCTCTGTCCATCACCGTGGAGCTGGCCACCCGCTTCCTGAAGGACTATTTGGACGGCGATCTGTATTTCAAGACCGCCTACCCCGAGCACAACCTGGTCCGTGCCAGATCCCAGATCAAGCTGGCTGCCGATATGTTCAGCAAGCTGGACAACATGAACCGTATTGTGGCAGAGGTTTCTGCTAAGGTTCGCAAGTAAGGAGAATCACATGAATTATCTTGGTATTTCTTTTGACCTGAAAAACACCCCTAAGTTGGATCCCGGCTTTATCCCCTTCGGTATTTGGATGAACGAATACGAAAAGGGCGCAACGAAGAACATCTCCATCGCCGTTGAGCGCAACGAAGGCTTTATTTCCGTCCGCCACGCCAAGATCCACGGCACTGCTGAAATGGCCGCAGCCGACTACCGGTTTGTGGAGCGCTATATGAAGTTCCTGCTGTGGTCCATCGGTGGCTTTAAGGTATATGTCTGCGGCTGCAGCGATATCGCCAAAAAGCTTCAGGCTGCCTACTCCCCCGAGGGCGAGCGTGCCTTTGACTTTGATTTCTTCCAGAAGCTTTACGAGCGTCCTCTTGAGATTCTGGATCTGCCCCTGAGTGAGTGCCCCGCCCCTAACGAATCCCCCCGCCCCATCGGTGGCCACATCGACGGCTGCCGGATCGGCTTCGATGCCGGTGGCTCCGACCGGAAGGTTTCCGCTGTGATCGATGGCGAGGTTGTGTATTCCGAGGAAGTTATTTGGCATCCTAAGACCAATCCCGACCCTAACTACCAGTTTGAAGGCATTCTGGATTCCTTCCGCACAGCTGCATCCAAGATGCCCCGAGTGGACGGCATTGGTGTCAGCTCTGCCGGCGTTTTCATCGGCAACGCACCCATGATCTCCAGCATTTTCTACTGCGTTCCCAGAGATCGCTGGGACGAAGTTAAGACCGTTTATGACCGGGCAGCTGCCGCCATCGGTGATGTACCCATCGTAGTTGCCAACGACGGCGACGTTTCGGCTCTGGCCGGTGCTATGGGCATGGGCTGCGGTCAGATCATGGGTCTGGCCATGGGCACCAGTGAAGCTGTGGGCTATGTGGATAAGGACCAGAATGTGCTGGGCTGGATCAGCGAGCTGGCCTTTGCTCCCGTTGACCTCAACGAAGAGGCTATGGAAGACGAGTGGTCTACTGACATCGGTGTGGGCTGCAAGTACTTCTCCCAGGATGCCGTCATCAAGCTGGCCCCCAGAGCAGGCATTGAACTGGACGAGAGCCTGACCCCTGCCGAAAAGCTGAAGGAAGTCCAGAAGCTGATGGAGGCTGATGATCCCAGAGCCCAGGCGGTATTCCACGACATTGGCGTTTATCTGGCATATACGGTTGTGCAGTACAGCCGGTTCTACGACATCGCTCATCTGATGTTGCTGGGTCGTGTTATGTCCGGTAAGGGCGGCGATCTGATCCTGGCCACCTGTCAGAAGCTTCTGGCCGACGAGTTCCCCGAACTGTACGCCAAGATTCAGGTTATGCTCCCTGACGAAAAGACCCGCCGGGTTGGCCAGTCTGCCGCTGCAGCAAGCCTGCCTGCTATTCGATAATCATGATTCGCTGACAGCCCCAATCCGGCTGTCAGCATTATTAAGGAGAACATTATGTTTTATAAAAATGCGAGAATTTTTTGCTCTGATCACCAGTTCCACCTGGGCGCTTTCGAGGTAACCGACGGTGTTTTCGGCCAGATCCTGCCGGATGCAGTTCCCGAAGATGCCATTGACCTCCAGGGTGCAACCGTGATCCCCGGCCTCATCGATGTCCACAACCACGGCAATTCCGGTGCGGACTTTTCTGACGGTGATTACGAAGGTCTGAAGAAGATGGCTAAGTACCTGGCGCAAAGCGGTATTACCTCCTTTGCTCCCGCTTCCATGACCCTACCCTACGACGTGCTGGAGAAGGCTTTCGCCACCGCCCGGCAGCTGGTTGACGAAGCCCCCGAGGGCCACTCCCGGCTCATGGGCATTCAGATGGAAGGCCCCTACTTCTCCGAGAAGAAGAAGGGCGCACAGAACGGCGCTTACCTGAAGAATCCCGATTTTGAAGGTTTTAAGGCCCTGTATGAGGGCTGCGGCGGCCTGGTTCGCATTGTAGACGTTGCCCCCGAGTTGCCCGGTGCTGAAGAATTTGTGGAAAAGGCCAGCAAGCTGTGCACCGTTTCCGTCGCCCATACCGACTCTGACTACGCCCATGCCAAGGCAGCCTTTGCCCGTGGCGCTACCCACCTGACCCACCTGTACAATGCTATGCCCGCCATTCATCACCGGAATCCCGGCGTGATTCCTGCTGCTGTGGAGAATCCCCATGTCCGGGCAGAGCTGATCTGTGACGGCATGCACATCCACCCCGCTTCCATCCGCCTGGCTTTCGCCATGTTCGGCGGTCACCGGATGGTGTTGGTCAGCGACGCGCTGCGCTGCTGCGGCATGCCCGACGGCGAGTATGAGCTGGGCGGTCAGCCTGTTTTCCTGGCCGGCGGTGTTGCCAAGCTGGCTGACGGCACTTTGGCCGGCTCTGCTACCAACCTGTTTGACTGCATGAGAAACGCCATTCTCTTCGGTATTCCCGAAGCGGACGCTGTTCGGGCTTCCACCTATAACCCTGCTTGTGCGCTGGGTGTGCAGGATAAGGTTGGCTCCATCACCACCGGCAAGTATGCCGACTTCATTATCTGCCGCAGCGATTACACCGGCAAGCGTGTATTCCTCGGCGGTAAGGAAATCTGATCGTAACAAATCATTGCCGGGTAAGCCTAATGCGCTTACCCGGCTTCAAAATCAGGTATTTTGCAATGATAAAGAAATATTTCGGCGACAAGGCCTTTTACCGTTGGGTACTGGCCGTAGCCATTCCTATTATTATTCAAAACGGCATCACCAATTTTGTTGCTCTGCTGGATAACATTATGGTGGGTCAAGTCGGCACGGATCCCATGAGCGGCGTATCTACCGTAAATTATCTGCTGTTTGTGTTCAATCTGTGCATCTTTGGTGCCAGCAGCGGTGCCGGTATTTTTACGGCACAATTCCACGGAACGAAGGACAGTCAGGGCATCCGCTACACCTTCCGCTTTAAGGTGCTGATCTGCCTGCTGCTGACTGCCATCGGCATTTCCATTTTCCTGCTTGCCGACACTCCCCTTATCAACCTTTATTTGCAAGGCGAAGGCGATGCACATTCTGCCGCCCAGGTACTTGCCTACGGACGGGAATATCTGGCGGTGATGCTTTGGGGTCTGCTGCCCTTCGCACTTTGCAACGCATATTCCAGCACCCTGCGAGAAACCGGCGAAACCTTAGTTCCTATGGTAGGCGGTATCGTTGCAGTACTTGTGAACCTGGGCTTGAACTATGTGCTGATTTTCGGACACATGGGACTTCCTGCCATGGGTGTCCGGGGTGCAGCTTTGGCTACCGTTATTTCCCGATATGTTGAGCTGGTCGTGGTAGCCGGATGGACGCACCTGCATAAAGACCGCAACCCATATATCCGCGGTGCATATCACTCCCCCTACATTCCCGGCAAGCTTTTCCGATCCATATGCGTTAAGGGCATGCCGCTGTTGATAAATGAATTTTTGTGGGCCAGCGGAATGGCCATTATGAACCAGTGTTATTCCACCTGCGGTCTGGAAGTGGTTCCCGCCATGAACATTGCCAGCACCCTGCAACAACTGGGCAGCGTAGTATTCTTGTCCATGGGCAACAGCGTTGGTATTTTGATGGGTCAAATGTTGGGTGCCGGTCATTCGGAAGACCAAGTCCGAAGCGCCAATCGCAAGCTGATTACCATTTCCGTACTGTCCGGCAGCTTTTTTGGCGGCATTATGGCGCTGTTTGCCGGAGGATTCCCCCAGCTGTACAACACCGGTGACGCAGTGCGTACGCTAGCCGCCCAATTGATCTATGTCTATGCCGCCATTATGCCTTTCAGTTCCTACACAAATGCCACCTATTTCACCCTGCGATCCGGTGGTCAGACCCTGGTAACGTTCCTGTTTGACAGCTGCTTTGTATGGTGTGTTTGTGTGCCCTTGGCATTCTGCCTGAGCAGGTTTACGAGCATCCCTATTTTGCCCCTATTTATCATTTGCCAAAGCGCTGAACTGCTGAAATGTACCATTGGTGCGTTTATGCTGAAAAAGGGCGCCTGGATTCAAAATCTAACCAATATATAAAATACAGGACTTCCAAAAGGAAGTCCTGTTTTTGTATTATTTCAAAGTTTCGCTGTTATTCAGTACGATGGTACTGTACAGAAACAGCACATCCTGCCCGTGGAAATCGATGAAACGATCCAGCATCGCAGACGACAAATACCTAATATCGATGAGGGTTATGCTCTTGTAGCCATGAATCAGCAGCGGTGCGATGGCACTGCCGAAGGAGTCCCGAAACAGGAGCAGTTCCCGATCCGTTTGAGCATTGGGATTGTCGATCCGCAGCAGGGATACCGACCCGGAAAGGAACACCTCGTACAGGTCGCTGCTGGCCAATTTGCTCCAATCGTAGATGCCGCCTGTGGTGTTTGTTTCGTAATTATAGGCCGTGCATTGCGCCAGTAGATCACTTTGCAGGGTGAACAGTGTATCCGGTTCCATCGGCAGCGCCGCCTGACCGTAATAAACCCCGTAGAAGGGCTCTGACGCCGCCACCTGGCGATATTCCTCCTGCTTTGGTGTTGGAATATCCATGGAATTACAGAGTTTCTGAGCGGCCGTGAAGAGCTTTTCCTGCCGCCAGTGGGTATCCGTCCGGTAGTAGTCTGAACCCGTCAGACAATCCGTCAAGGGCACATATACCGCCCCCTCCATAGCGGACATGATCTCAAATAAACGGTCGTAATCCATAGCAAGATAGCCGTTTTCTTCTGCCAGATAGTAGCTTTTATCCGGTATTACCGACACGAACACTTGAGAATCTTGCAAGTATTTTTTCTGAATCTGTTCAAAAATCCGCCGGGCTCTCTGGACGGATTCTTCTTTTAGGGGATATTCCAACTTCACTGCCTGTCCCTGGGTCAGATAGATGCCGTTGTTATCCCGCTGATTCAACACATAGTAATGGGTCAGCGCCTTGACCTGCCGGAATAGGGTTCTGCCCGGGAACTGATCCAAGGTATAGCTTTCAAAATCCTCCATAAACCGTCCGTTTTGCAGATTTTCCGCTGTGATTTCCGGAAACTGGGCCAGGGGTCTGCGCTCCTGCAAAGAAATATTGTTGGGTTTATGCAGCCATGCTGCCAGGACTAAAATCAGCCATACTGTCGCTACGGCGGCCATGCCAAACTTCCAATTTGCCTTTTCCATAATCCCTCCTAAAACCGGAAATACAGGAACGGGTTAAAGGACCCATCCACCAAATAAGCGGTGCACACCAGCAGCAACGCCAACGCACCTGCCGGCAGCAACCAGCCGGCAGCCGGCCATCGGTTTGCCGCCCGGGAAAAGAGCTTATAAGGCAGGGGCGTTGCGCCGATGATGCCAGCCAGCAGCAAAATGCCGTAACTGCGCAAATAATACACCGCTGGAGCGCTGATCAGAGGAATGCCCAGACCGCCGAACATTCCGGCAATGTCCTGCCCGGCTTGTGTCAGATCCTGGGCATTGAAAATCACAAAGCTGATGCACACGATCAAAAGCACATAGCCATGGCGCAGGATATTGGGCAATTTCTGCAAGGGCAGCCACTTTTCTGCCAAAAGACAGGCAGCAAACAGCAATCCCCAAATCACAAAATTCCAGGCAGCGCCGTGCCATAGGCCGGTCAATAGCCAAACCGCCAAGATGTTCCGCAGCCATTTGATCCTGCTGACCCGGTTGCCGCCCAAAGGAATATACACATAATCCCGGAACCAGCCGCCCAGGGTCATGTGCCACCGGCGCCAGAATTCCGTGATGCTCCGGGAGATATAGGGATAGTCGAAATTCCGGGGAAACCGGAAGCCAAAGATCCTACCTAGTCCAATGGCCATTTCGCTGTAACCGGCGAAATCAAAGTAGATGTGCAGCATAAAGGCCGCGGCGTACAGCCAATAAAACAGCACACTCTGCTCTGTCGTCTGCCGAAATGTCGATGTCAGCTCTCCCAAAGGATTGGCAAGCAGCACCTTTTTCCCCAAACCCAGCAAAAACAGGCCTAAGCCACGGGCCACATCCTCCCACTTGGTCTGGCGATCATCCAATTCAGCTGCCACATCCACATAGCGCACGATAGGCCCTGCGATTAGCTGGGGAAACAGGGCGACATAGGTGCCAAAATGGATCAAATTCCGCTGGGGTTGCACGTCTTTTCGATACACATCCACCGCATAACTGATGCACTGGAAGGTGTAAAAGCTGATGCCAATGGGCAGCGCCAGCCGCAGCAGCGGAACGCTCATCCCTGTGAGCTTATTCCAGTTATCCAGGGCGAAGTCCACATACTTAAACACCCCCAGCATAACACAGCCGGTGACGATGGCCGCCGTCAGCCACAGCTTGCGAAGCCTGGTTTTTTTGCTTGCGCCAATGGCCAGACCAAACCCATAAAACAAAATGATCGCCGCCATCATCAAAATGACATATCGGGGCTCACCCCAGGCATAGAACACCAGGCTACTAAGCAGCAAGAAACAGTTTTTAAGGGATTTAGGTATGAGAAAATACAGAATCAGAACACAGGGCAGAAAATAATACAAAAAAGGAATACCGGAAAACAGCATAGACATGCCTCCTATGGATATAAGGGCAGAGGTCAATAAAGCCGACAAGACAAGCAAACGGTCGGCGTCGGCGTACAAAGGCACGGTAGTCCGACCGTTTGCGCAGTAAGTCAAAATGCCTTGCGCAGCAAGGCATTTTCTCACCACATCCGTCAAAAATCAAAGACTTTTGCCACCTTCTCCTCCAGGAGAAGGCTTTTGATGCTATATCCGTCATAATTACGCATTTTGACGGTTGGTGGCTTTCGTGACGCTCTGCGGGGCGGCAGTCTTACCTGCCGCCCTGTAAGTTTATGCTACGATGGCTTCTTCGTACAGAATGTGCGCCGCAGGGAATGCCGCAATCAGGTAGCTCCGGAAGGAGGTCATGGCATCCTGGCTGCCAAATGCCATCAGCAGCTGTCCCTCCACCGGTTGAGCCATAATCAACCGATCCGGCTGACCGCAGATCCAGCGCGTGCCCTGGATGCTGGTGCGCCAGCTTTTTGCCAGGTTCTCAGCATCTTCTTTCACTTTAAATACCACGGCAGTGAAAATATTGTTGTTCATCAGATGCACCAAGGATGCGCCCTCCTCAAACCCCTGTAGCTGATCCTCCGGCAGCATGTACCGGGAAGTCAGTTCCTCGGTCATCCGCATATCCAGATCGCCAGGGCCATCGGCCACAGATTGCTCCACTGCACCGCCGTAAACAGAGAAGCGTTCATTTTGGGGATACTGATCCCAGATTTTCTGCAACACCTTTGCGCTGTCGCTCTCCGCCATGCCCATGGGCATGGTGGGAACGGTCAGCTCAGTCATCAGTGTGGCACCGGTGGAATCATCGGTGGGCACAATATGGCCATCGGTCTCCTGGGGAACATTGCTGCGGCAGCCGGCGAGCATACCTAACAGCATTACGCAGGACAGGAACAAAGCAAATACTTTCATATTTTTCCTCCATATGCTTTTAGTTCGCTGTCAGTATGCCACATTCAGGTAAATTTTATACCTAAATAAAGAAAAAGTGTGTCGCGGAAAAAGCGACACACTTTCCATATTATTCATCCAGCATAATTTTGAGAATGGTTTTATCCGTTTCTCGCATGCCTTCCCGGGCCAATCTGCCTACATTGCTCACGGTATTATCCACGCCCTTGGTAACGATGCCGTCGCCGCCCCAGAATTGCTGGTGCTCGGCATACATATCGCAGCCCAGGATGCCTGCATCCACCGCGGCGGCAATCTTCGCTGCACAGGAGGGCTTTGCGCCATCGCAGATGGTACCGGACAAAATAGCAATGGCATTGACCACCGTATGTGCCACTGCATCCAGCTTGCCGCCCCTTAAGTAAGCAATACCTGCACCCGCGCCGCAACCGGCGCTGATGGCGCCGCAGTAGGCGGACAGGCGACCAATGCCGGTCTTTTGATGGATGGTCACCAGGTCGCTTAGGGTTACTGCCCGGAGCATTTCTTCTTCCGAAGCGCCCATGGCTTCCGCATAAACTGCCACGGGAACGCTGGCAGTAATGCCCTGGTTGCCGCTGCCGGAAATGATGATCACCGGCATTTCACAGCCGCTCATTCTGGCATCGCTGCCGGCAGCAGCGTAGGCCGCGGCCTGCTTGGCAAGGAGTTCTCCCTGCCGTGCCAGGATCACGCTGCCAATATTGGCACCCCAGTTGCCCCGGATGCCCTCCCGGGCGATGGCCATATTACAAGCGATTTGGTTGCCCACCAATTCCCGGACATCCTCTACATCCAGACAATCTGCAAATTCCACGATTTTTTCAATACTCAGGCAGGATTTATCCGTCAAGTGATCCTCAGAGGATTCTTCCACAGGCAGATCCAGCAAAATCTCCCCATTCTTCTCCATATAGACCAGGTTGGTGTGGTGATTGACGATCCGCAGCCGCACTCGGTCCTCACCCCGGCGCAGGATCAGATCAATATCGAAGATCAGCTCTGAATCCGAAGGAGCGATGGTCACCTGTGCAGTGGCCATGAATGCCTTCAGCGCCACTCTCTGCTCGTCCGTCACCTGACTGATGACCTGCAGCTGCTTGTCCGCGTCACCAGCCACAATGCCGGCACAGACCGCGCTGCCAATACCGCTCAAGCCACCGGTGTTAGGCACGATGACGCTCTTTACATTTTTGATGATATTGCCGCTAACATAAACCTCCATGGTGTCCGGCAGCGCGCCAAGCAGCTGCCGGGCTTTCGCACCGGCATAAGCCAGAGCGATAGGCTCAGTACAACCCATGGCAGGCCGCAACTCCTCCCGGAGAATATCCAGATATTGCTGATAGATCTTGTCCGTCTTTTTCACCGCGGCACACTCCTTGCTTAAGCTGCCATCATTATAGCACCTGGAAAACAAAATGTAAACAAAAAACCGCTTTTGTTGCAATCTGCGCCACGGTATGCTAAAATATACGAAAGTTCGACAAAGGGAGTGGTCTTGTGAAGAAAGAAAAATGGATAAGTCTGGGTATTGCAGCAGCGCTGATACTGGGCGGCTGTCACTTGCTCCCCGGCGCACCTTCTGACACAATCCCTCCGGATACCACCCCCTCCTCTGAAGCAACCTCTGTGCCTACAGAGCCCTCCACCGAGCCTTCCGTTCCTCCCACAACGGAGCTGCGTATCGGCTGGTATGAAGATGGCGAAGATCGCTATTACTATGACGAGAGCGGCATTATGTTAACCGGTTGGCAGGCCATTGGGGATACGCTGTACTATTTCCGGGAGGATGGCCGCATGGCCCGGGGCATGGTCACCATCGACGGTGTGGAGCATTTCTTCTCCTCCGCCGGCGCACCCATTCTGCTGGTCAACCCCTGGTACAAAGTACCGGCAGGCTATGAACCGGATCTGGTGGCGCTAAGCACTTCCATCAGCACCAGCGGACAAAAAGTGGATCGCAGCTGCTACGATGCCTTGCTGCAGATGATTGCCGATTGCAACAAGGAATGCCCCAAGGTCTGCGTGGTTTCCTCTTACCGCACTCATGAATATCAAGAGGGTCTGTTCCAAAAGAAGGTCAACTTCTACCTAAACCAGGGCTACGGACAGGAAGACGCCGTGGAGCTTGCCGGTACGGTGGTCGCCGTTCCCGGCACCAGCGAGCACCAGCTTGGTCTGGCTGTGGACATTATCGATACTCGCTCCTGGAATCTAAACGAAGGCCAGGCCGATCTGCCGGCCCAGCAGTGGCTTATGGAAAACAGTTGGAAATACGGATTCATCCTCCGGTATCCGGAAGGCACCACCAACTCCACAGGTATCATTTACGAACCCTGGCACTACCGGTATGTGGGCAAAGAGGTAGCTAAAGAGATTCACGAATTGGGCATCACCCTGGAAGAGTACATTATTGCACTGACAAAATAAACGAAAGGCGTGCTGCGGCACGCCTTTCCCCATTATGATGCTGCATATTTCATAAATGCCGTGGAACACTTGCCATGAGGTGATTTTATGGCAAAAAAGGGCATGGCACGGCCGGATTGGACGCAACTCCATCCTAAGAATCAGCAGTCCCCTGTTCCGCAGATTCAGGGAAAAGCCAAAACCGGAAAGGAAAAAGCAAATCCAATCATCGCGGAAACCATGGGCGCAGAGCAAAAAGTATGGCACACGGATCCGCCAATATCCAAAGCCTACCGCCAAATCGATAACGATCTGGCTCGGGACAATTTGGAAAACGATATTCCCTTTGCAGACCTTCAGGATCTATAAAGAACACCACCCAACTTGGGTGGTGTTCTTTTTGGGTACTTTGACCTTAGTATAACAAACTATCTTTGCAAGGCTTTGATTCTATTTATTAAACTCTTATATGCACAAACTTCCACTTCGAAATCATCACCAATTATTACAACTCTTGGAGGCGAAATATATTTTCTAAGTGGACCGCCCATACTACTAAATTCAATACCTAAATATCGAAAATTTTTAATATCGGAGTAGCCGACACTACCGTTAGTTCTTATACGACTTTCTTTCTTGCGTTTTTCATTTTTCAAGCGTATAACTTGCGAATTAAAAAAGTAGATTCTATCTTTGCATATTATATATGATGTTTTCAAAGAACTTAACAACAAAGCAGCCGGTAATGCTAATAGTACAACTAAGACTAGTCCAATAATTACTCCTTGTCCTTCTCTTGGTGGAATATTTGCGGATACAAATATAGCCAACAAAATAAAGGGTATTGAAAAAATTGCCGAAAGACTAAAATCAGGAGAGCGATACTTTTTGCCGCGAATATCTTCAGCATTTAAGTTTTTATTAACTATAAGCACATCACCACCGCCTTGGGGTTATTATAGCATAAAAGTGGAAAAACCGCAAGGTCAAATGAAATCGTGCTAACGCACGATGAAATCCACGCAAAGCTTGGGTGAAAGCTTCGGCTACCACCTCAGATGAAATTAAATCCGTCCACGATCCCTGCGAAGCAGGATTTCATCACGAAGTGATTTCACCCATCGAAGATGGATTTATCCCGTCCGAAGGGACGGATTTAGTTGAAAAGAAAAGACACGCTATTCAGCGTGTCTTTCTTTTTCTGGCTCCCCCTGTTGGACTTGCTTTTCTGCGGAAAAGCCACGGCGGTTGCAACAGTCCACCGGACTGTTGCTAAGAGCCGCCTTTCAAGTCCAACAGAGAATTGGGATCAAAATTGCCAATAAAAACACCACCCATTTGGGTGGTGTTTTTATTGTCATTCGTGTCCAAAAAAGAACTGAGTGAAAACCGAGGATTTTCTTTATTTATACGCTATTTTTCTCAAAACAGCCACTTAGTTTATTAAATTTGTAAATGGTTGTTTTTTCAGCCTTTTTGATAAAAGGATTAAGAAATCTTTCTAATCCCCACCAAGTACCACCAATGCGTTCTTCTGAATTGTCTGAATAGACAATATAATATTTTTCGGTCGCAAGTTTTTTGCCCTTATACCCTTGTATATATTTGATTTTATTTTCCAATAACTCAACTATAAAATCCTTTGCTCTTTTTATGTAATCATCTTCACCATCTTCTAATTCAGATGAATAATCTTCAAAATGATAATGATCAGTAAAATAAAACACAATTATCTCATTATCAAAAACCTCAAATCCTACATTATTTTTCTCATCAATAGTTACAAAATCCGATTTGTAATCTCTACCTTTCCAATCTTTATTGTCGGTAGAAATTGTTACTGTTACATTTTCCGTATATGGTTTTATTGTATCAATCAATTCATTTGTGATTTCAAAATTCATAGAATCACCGCCTTAGGTGTATTATAGCATAAAAGCGGTGGAGGTGCAAGGGTTTGAGCGAAGCATCGGCAAAGCCGATGTGAAGTTATGCCGTTGGCGTAGTGAAGTTTTGTGCTTTCGCACAAAGTGAAGTTAAGTGTGCCACTCACGCGCCGCAGCGCATTTCACTTGCGAAGCAAACTTCACACACCGAAGGTGTGCTTCACGTGCCGTAAGGCACACTTAGTTGAAAAAGAAAAGACACGCTCTCGCGTGTCTTTTCTTTTTCTGGCTCCCCCTGTTGGACTTGAACCAACGACCTGCGGATTAACAGTCCGTCGCTCTACCGACTGAGCTAAGGGGGAATATTTGTGTTGGCATTACCTATTTTCACGGCCAGTCACCCGGCAACTATCGTCGGCGTACGTGTGCTTAACTTCTGTGTTCGGGATGGGAACAGGTGGACCCACACGACAATCAATACCAACTCTTATGGATGGGATTTAACCCATCGTTTATGTCAAAAGCCTCACGGCTTCTAACAGCAAGTGAATTATAGCACCGCAGTGCCTCCTTGTCAACAACTTTTTATCAAAAGCTTTCGACAAATCTCAAGGATATACCCTGAAAACTGAACATTGCTTCATTTCTGCAATCTGGGTTTGGACAACACTGAGCCTGCTTTAGATCAAGCTTTCGGCTTATTAGTATCAGTCAGCTACACACATTACTGCGCTTCCACCTCTGACCTATCAACGACATAGTCTACGTCGAGCCTCAGTGGAGATCTTATCTTAGGGAGAGTTTCACGCTTAGATGCCTTCAGCGT
>JAGAMN010000011.1 GCA_017624715.1 Oscillospiraceae bacterium | reverse complement strand
GCTGGACGAGTATGTATATTACTTTAATAACAGGCGGCCTGCGGCCGCTCTGGGCTATAAAAGCCCAGTTCAGTACAAGACCGAACTGGGCTTCTAATATTATGGGGTTTTTTAGTGTCTACTTTTGCTTGACAAATGCACTGCAAATTTGCAGCAGGCTTTTTCATTTATTCCAGTTCAAATACGCCGGTATACAGCTTGTAATATGTGCCCTTTTCGGCGATTAGATCCTCATGGCTGCCCCGTTCGATGATCCGACCATGATCCAAAACCATAATACAGTCGGAGTTCATAACCGTGCTAAGCCGGTGTGCAATGACAAAGGTAGTTCTTCCCTTCATCAGCGCATCCATACCCTTCTGTACCAGTGCCTCAGTACGGGTATCGATAGAGGAAGTTGCCTCGTCCAGAATCATCACCGGAGGATCGGCTACTGCCGCCCGGGCAATGGCGATCAGCTGCCGCTGGCCCTGAGAAAGGCTTGCACCGTTTCCGGTTAATTCCGTATCATAACCGTTGGGCAACCGGGTGATAAAATCGTGAGCATTGGCAAGCTTCGCTGCCTTGATGCAATCCTCATCGGTCGCGTCCAAATTACCGTAGCGGATGTTCTCCATCACCGTGCCGGTAAACAGATTGGTTTCCTGAAGCACCACGCCCAAAGACCGCCGCAGATCGGTTTTCTTGATCTTGTTGATATTGATGCCATCGTAACGGATCTTGCCGTCAGCAATATCATAGAACCGGTTAATCAGGTTCGTAATTGTGGTCTTGCCCGCACCGGTAGCACCAACGAAAGCGATCTTCTGACCCGGATGGGCATACAGGGTCACATCGTAAAGTACCTGCTTATCTTCCACATAGCCAAAATCCACACCATCCATCACGATGTCGCCCTTCAGCTCAGTGTAAGTCAGTGTGCCGTCGCCGTGGGGATGCTTCCATGCCCAATGGCCGGTCCGCTCTGCAGACTCGGTAATGCTGCCATCCTCACCGATATTGGCATTGACCAGGGTCACATAGCCGTTGTCGGGCTCAGGCTCTTCATCCATCAGTTCAAAGATTCGCTCCGCACCAGCCAGAGCCATAACAATAGAGTTGATCTGGTTGGAGATTTGATTGATGGGCATATTGAAGTTCCGGGACAAGGTCATAAAGGCCATCAGGCTGCCCAGGGTCAACAAAGGCATTTCCCCGTTAGACATCACGCACAGCGTGCCGCCTACAATCGCCAAAATTGCATACTGCACATAGCCCAGGTTGTTGTTGATGGGGCCCATGATGTTGGTAAACTTACCGGCAGAGAAGGCGTTTTGCCGCAGTTGCTCGTTGAGCTTGTCAAATTCATCCTTGGCCACTTCTTCATGGTTAAAAACCTTGACCACCTTTTGACCGGAGATCATTTCCTCAATGTAGCCGTTGACAGCACCCAAAGATTTCTGCTGACCGATAAAGAACTTGGCAGATTTTCCCGCCAGGAACTTGGTAACAAATACCACACCCAGCACCGTGACCATAGTTACAATGGTCAAGATCCAGGAAGTGGTCAGCATGGTCACAAATACCACGATCAGCGTCACAACTGCCGATACTGCTTGGGGTAGAGATTGGGAGATCATCTGCCGTAATGTGTCAATATCGCTGGTGTACCGGGACATGATATTGCCCGCTACATTGGTATCGAAATAGCGAAGCGGCAGGGTCTGCATCTTTCGGAACATATCATCCCGGACCTTTTTCTGGATACCCTGGGTCACACCAACCATCAGGTAGCTCTGGAAGAAGGTCGCAACCATACCCACCAGGAAAATACAAGCCAGTTTAATCAGGAATTCCTGTACCGGGGCAAAATCTGTAGAACCCTCTTTCACCATCGGCAAAATGAAATCATCCACCAGCTTACCCAGTGCGGTAGAGCCTCTGGTGCTGGCATAGGCTGTTGCGAAAATACACAGTACCACGATCAGCAGGGTAAGCTTATACTGCATCAGATATTTCAGCAGTCGCAGCAAGGTTTTTTTGGGGTCTTTTGCCTTGCGGCCATCGCCGCGCATTCTTGCAGGAGGCATTATTCAATTCCTCCCTTCTGCTGGGAATAAAAGACTTCCTGGTAAATGGTAGAGCTCTGCATCAGTTCCTCGTGGTTGCCCACCGCAACTACCTGACCGTTTTCCAGAATGATGATCATATCCGCATCCTGAACGGAAGCCACGCGCTGGGCAATGATCAGCTTGGTAGTTCCCGGAATCTCCTCCCGGAAGGCCTTACGGATCATAGCATCCGTGTGGGTGTCCACCGCCGAGGTGGAGTCATCCAAGATCAGAATTTTCGGCTTCTTCAAAAGCGCCCGGGCAATGCAAAGCCGCTGCTTCTGACCGCCGGACACATTGGTGCCGCCCTGCTCAATGTGGGTATCATACCCATCGGGGAACGATGTAATAAAGTCATGGGCACAAGCCAGGCGGCAGGCATGCTCCAGTTCCTCGTCGGTAGCATTGGGATTGCCCCAACGCAGATTCTCTTTGATAGAACCGGAGAACAGCACATTCTTCTGCAGCACCATGGCCACATTGTCACGAAGCACCTGCAGATCGTAATCCCGGACATCATGACCGCCAACCTTGACACTGCCCTCGGATACATCATACAGCCGGGGGATCAGCTGCACCAAGGTGGACTTACTGGAACCCGTGCCACCCAAAATTCCCACCGTCGCACCGGAGGGAATATGCAAAGTAACTTCCTTCAGTGCCCGATGCTGGGCTTCCTTGCTGTACCGGAAGGACACATTTTCAAAGTCGATAGAACCGTCTTTCACTTCCGTCAGCGCATTGGGGGAAGAAACCAAGTCCGGCTCTTCCTGCAATATCTCATAGCACCGGTGCATAGGCGTCCGGCTCATAGTCATCATGACGAACACCAGGGACATATTCATCAAACCCATCAGAATCTGGGTTGTATAAGTAAACATGGAGGATAGTTCACCGGTAGTCAAACCCAATTCCCGATTGTTGCCGGAGCCTACCACCATATTGGCGCCCACCCAGGAAATGGTCAGCATACAGATATAAATGCATGCCTGCATTAACGGACCGTTTAGCGCCAGAATTTTTTCCGCCTTTGAGAAATTTTGCGCCATTTTTTCGGAAATATCGGTAAACTTCTCCGCTTCCTTTTCTTCCCGCACAAAGGACTTGACAACCCGAATGCCGTGGACATTTTCCTGCACCACATTATTCAGCCTATCCGTCAGTTTAAAGGCCCGATCGAAGATTTTGAAGACCATAGGTGTCAGGCACACCAGAGCCACGATTAGCAGCGGCATCACCTGCAGGTAAATTGTGCTGAGCTTTGCGGATAGATTCAGTGCCGCGATCAGCGCCATAGCCAGCATCATGGTGCAGCGGATGGTCATCCGGATGATCATCTGGAAGGTCATCTGCAGGTGCGCAACATCCGAGGTCAACCGGGTCACGATGGAAGCGCTGGAGAACTTGTCAATGTTGGAAAAACTGAAATTTTGTACCCGGTAGAACATATCGTGGCGCAAATTTTTTGCAAAACCGGTAGCCGCCTTGGATGCAAAAATTGCTGAGCCCATACCGAAGCACAGCGATGCCAGGGCGCACAGAACCAGGTGGATGGATTTTGTGACCACCACCTGCATATTTCCCATTTCGATGCCGTAGTCGTACAGCTGTGCCATCACCAGCGGGATCAGCACTTCCATTGCAACCTCGCCCATCATGCACAGAGGGCTTAGAAGCGTTGCCCATTTATACTCCCGGATGCACCGGGCTAACCGTCTGATCATTGCAGACCTTCCTTCCTGATATTTCATAATGATATAGTCTAAAATTTTACCACAGTAATTACCCAAACGCAAGTGTATACAAAAAAGTTTACATTTTCAGCCCCTGTCAAAACCCTTACCTCCCTCTTTGTGGGAGGTGGATCACCACAAGGCGAGACGGAGGGAGTGAAACTCCCCAGCCTGTGTATTGCGACACAGCCCTCCCCCTTGCACCACAATCCAAAATCTGCTATACTATCCCACAAAGAAAGGAAGTGACTCCATGCGTTCCGACTGCCATATGCATATGATCCTGGACGGCTACGAATGGCGCTCCGCCATTGCCCGGCATAGCAATGCTCCGGATATTCCCTGGATCCGCCAAATCCTGTCCCAATATCAAGCCCAGGGCTTTGCTTACCTCCGGGACGGCGGTGACCGCTGGGGCGCGGGCAAGGCCGCCAGAGAAATCGCCCCGGAATACGGCATCACCTACCGCACACCCCTCGCGCCTTTGTGCAAAGTCGGCCATTACGGCGCATTCATTGGCGAAGCCTGGGAAACTCTGCCCCATTTTGCCGCCCTTGTGCAGCAACACAGGAAAAACGGCGCAGATTTCATCAAAATTATGATCTCCGGCCTTATGGACTTTGACCGGGCCGGTGTTCTTACAGAAGACGGCCTTTCTCCCAACGAAATCAAGGAGCTGATCCACATTGCCCACGAGGAAGGCTTTTCCGTCATGGCCCACGCCAACGGCGCCCGCACCGTAGAGGCCGCCGCAGCAGCCAGCGTGGATTCCGTGGAGCACGGCGCTTACCAGGACGAAGAGTCTCTTTGTGCCATGAAAGAAAACGGTACCGTCTGGGTTCCTACCCTCTCTACCGTAGGCAACCTCCGGGGCAAAGGCCGCTTTGACGAAGCCGCCGTTGCCGCCATCTGGGAAACCGCCGCAGAAAATGTCCGCAAATTCTCTCAAATGGGCGGTTTGATCGCCCCCGGCAGCGATGCCGGTGCCTGGTCCGTCCCCCACAGCGCCGACACCGAACACCAACTCCTTGCCGACCTCCTAGGAGAAGACACCAACTCCCTCCTCACCCCCGGTATAACCATCATCCAACAAAAATTCTAAAGCTTTCCCCTCTGGAAAGGTGGCACAGCGTAAGCTGTGACGGATGAGGGTCTGTCATTCTGAGCGACCCGAAGGAGAGTTGAAGAATCCGTTCCCATCAAAAAACGACCTGCCTTCCGGCAGGTCGTTTTTATCATCTTATCAGCACAGCTTTGCGCCTGCAGGGATATCGTCGCTGATCATGATCAGATTCAGCTTCTCCTCACCCTTTTCGGTGTGCACTGCGCTCATCAGCATGCCGCAGGACTCCCGACCCATCATCTTCCGGGGAGGCAGATTGGTGATGGCCACCAGGGTCTTGCCGATCAGTTCCTCAGGCTTGTAGTACTTGGCAATGCCGGAAAGGATCTGCCGGTCAGTACCGGTGCCGTCGTCCAAAGTAAACTGCAGCAGCTTGTCGCTCTTCTTCACCGGCTGGCAGTCCTTGACCTTCACCGCACGGAAATCGCTCTTGCAGAAGGTGTCGAAATCCACATTCTCCTCAGCGTAAGGCTCGATTTCCAAAGCCCGCAGCTTTTCCTTGGCCTTGGCTTCATTGAAAGCGTTGATCTCAGCCAGCTTTTTCTCCATATCCAAACGGGCGAACAGAATCTCACCGGGACCCACATTGCCGCCGGGAACCAGAGCACCAAAGGCGTTCAGGCTCTCCAGACCACCATTTTCGGTGTTCAGCTGCTTCAGGATGCGTGCGGAGGTATCCGGCAGGAAAGGCTCCAGTGCGATAGCTGCAAAACGAATGCTCTCTAAGAGGTTATACAGCACAGTACCCAGACGGCCGTGATTTGCCTCATCCTTAGCCAGCGCCCAGGGTGCAGTCTCGTCGATATACTTGTTGGCACGGCGCAGCAGCACGAAGATCTCGTCGATGGCATCGGCCACCTTCAACTCGTCCATCTTTTCTGCCACCTTGCCGGGCATAGCCAGCGCCACAGCCTTCAGTTCCTCATCCAGAGCATCGGGGCAGTTGGGCGCACAGATCTTGCCGCCAAAGTACTTGTTGTCCATGGCAACGGTACGGTTCACCAGGTTGCCCAGGATATTGGCCAGATCGGTGTTGATCCGCTCGATCATCAGCTCGTCGGTCATCACGCCATCAGCAGCAAAGGGGATCTCATGCAGCACAAAGTAGCGCACCGCATCCACGCCAAACAGCTCTACCAGATCGTCGGCATACTTCACATTGCCCAGGCTCTTGGACATCTTGTCGCCCTTGACCAGCAGCCAGGGATGACCAAAGACCTGCTTGGGCAGCTCCTCGCCCATGCTCATCAGGAAGATAGGCCAGTAAATGGTGTGGAAACGGACGATATCCTTGCCGATCAGGTGCAGATCTGCCGGCCAGAACTTCTTGTAGTGCTCATCGTGATTGCCGTCGGGATCATAGCCACAGAAGGTGATATAGTTGCTCAGAGCATCCAGCCACACATAGCTGACGTGGCCGGGAGCAAAATCCAGGGGCACACCCCAGGTAAAGCTACTGCGGGAAACGCACAGATCCTGCAGGCCGGGCTTCAGGAAATTGTTGACCATCTCATTTTTCCGGCTCTCGGGCTGGATAAACTCGGGATGCTCCTCGATATGCTTCATCAACTGGTCGGCGTACTTGCTCATTTTGAAGAAGTATGCCTCTTCCTCAGCATCCACGCACTCACGGCCGCAGTCGGGGCACTTGCCGTCCACCAGCTGGCTCTCGGTCCAGAAGCTTTCACAGGGCGTGCAGTACTTACCCACATACTTGCCCTTGTAAATGTCGCCCTTTTCGTACATTCTCTTAAAGATCTTCTGCACCTTGGACTTATGCTCCGGATCAGTAGTCCGAACAAACCGGTCATAGGTAGTGTTCATCAAATCCCAGATCTGCTTGATCTGGCCTGCCACGTTGTCCACATATTCCTGGGGGCTGATGCCGGCAGCTTCTGCCTTCTGCTGGATCTTCTGACCGTGCTCATCGGTGCCGGTCTGGAAATACACATCGTATCCTGCCATCCGCTTATACCGGGCAATGGCGTCAGCCAGGACAATCTCGTAAGTATTGCCAATGTGGGGCTTGGCAGAGGTATACGCAATCGCCGTAGAAATATAATAGGGTTTCTTTTCGCTCATATTTCTTTCCTCCTAAATAAAAAAGACGCCCCTGGGAAACCCAAGGGCGAATAAATCCGCGGTACCACCTTGCTTCGCAGGCAAAGCCTGCCTTATCGCGCATTAACGGGCGCACCCGGGACTGCTTACATATCAACAGTCCGGCTCAGAGACCATGTTCGGCAGCTTCCTCCGTATCCCCTCTCACCCAAACGGGGACTCTCTGAACGGGCTGGGCGGCTTACTCTTCTCATCAAAGCCATTTTGTATCTTGGTTATTATATTCCAGCACAACGGATTTTGTCAATACAAATTTTACCTTCGGGTGCTTTTGTACCGAATCATCAGAATATACAGCAAGCTGCTGATCCGATTCATCGCCCGTAATATATCCGGTCTTAGCGGCACACCATCAGCATCAATAAATGCATGGCAGGCAGCTAGCTCTGCGCTCCTGGCTGCACAACGGCAGCGATTCAGGTACAGGATCTCCGGTCCATCGGTGTATTCCGGCATAAAATGGGGCTGCCCAAAATACTCTTGCGGAAAATGACTCTGCTTGCGAATTTCCGCCTCTGTTAAACCGCATAGCTTATTCTCCGGCAGCGGCTCATTCATCACATCGCAGCGGATCAGCATCCGTGCAAGCGTCAGCGTTTCCCCTAATTCCTTCCGAAATTCCGGAACATTTAGTTGACATAACATCATTTCCGCTTCCAACAGATCTACTTTCCCCCGAAACGCGATCCTGGGATGGGTCTTTCGCACCAGCACATCCCCATAAAGGTGGGTCATATGCTCCGGTTTTTCTGTCAACGTACTGCCATCGGGCAGGCGATAGACTTCAATCTTTGCTGTTTCCGCAGGGCGAATTTCGATCCGTTCCCGGCGGAGAAAATCCCTTGCCCCGGAGGTAAGCTGATCATTTTTGCCCAGGAAAAATACCCGCTTTCCATCCCGGTTACGGATATTATCCCGGACATTTTGCTCCGTATAGAGCATCAGGCCTTAGGTGCAGGGCCGCTTCTGCGATCCTTGGGCAGAATGGCGTCCACCTCGGAGTGAGGCCGGGCGATGACATGCACAGAAATCAGCTCGCCTACCTTTTCCGCGGCAGCTGCGCCGGCATCGGTGGCCGCCTTTACAGCACCCACATCGCCGCGAACCATCACCGTCACCAGACCGCCGCCAACCTGCTCCTTGCCTACCAGCTGCACATTGGCAGACTTGACCATAGCATCGGCTGCTTCAATTGCGCCGATGAGGCCCTTCGTTTCGATCATACCCAGAGAATTCGTGTCCATATTATTAACTCCTTTATATTTCAATTTTCCGTTTATCGCTCTTGGATGCAAATTAAGGTGTGTGCTTTGCACATAATTTTATACCATTTCCGAAGGAAATACCGCAATTTTCAATTTTCACCTTTCAATTTTCAATTTACTGCAATCTCTCCAAAATTTTCGCCGTCAGCAGTTCTACCAGATCGCTGTCTACGCTAACCGTGGCCTTGCTGACCTTTTCCTCATGACCCCAGGCCACCCGGCGAATATTAATCAGATCCAGAGGCGAAATATTGTTGGACGAGCTGCTGCCTCCCACCGCACCACAGCCCAGGGTCAACGCCGGGAACAGCTTTGTGGTAGCACCGATGCCGCCCAAAGCCGCCGGTGTATTCACCAGAAAACGGGATACGGGAATCTTCAGGGCAAATTTGCGCACCACTGTTTCATCCTCCGCATGGATAGCAAAGGTGTGTCCGCTGCCCTCGTGCTCCAAAACCTCGATTGCCTTTTGCAGCACCGCATCCTCGCTGTCCATCACAAAAAACGCCAGCACCGGACATAGCTTTTCCATAGAGTAAGGCCGTGTTGGGCCTGCCTCCTGTTCCCGGGCAACCAACACCTTTGTGCCGTTTGGCACCCGGAATCCGGCCATTTCCGCCAGAGCCGCAGCCGGTCTGCCTACGATTGCCGGATTCAGCGCCCCATTGGGCTTAAACAGCAATTTTGCCAGCTGTCCTGCCTCCTGGGTATCCATGAAATAAAACCCCTGGCGCTTGCCCTCTTCTCGGACCGCCTGCTCCATGTCCTTTTCCACAATGATGCTCTGCTCGGAAGCGCATACCGTGCCATAGTCAAAACTTTTCGACCGTGCAATACACGCCACCGCCTTCTTCACATCCGCACTGTGATGAATATACGCCGGTCCGTTACCGGCACCCACGCCAATAGCAGGCTTGCCGGAGGAGTAGGCCGCCCGAACCATTCCCGGACCACCGGTAGCCAAAATCAAACGCACCTCCGGAACTGCCATCAATTCCTGACAACCGGCCATGGAAGCCATGCTCAGGCAACCGATGCACCCAGCCGGCGCACCAGCCTTTTCCGCCGCAGCCGCCACGATCCTTGCCGCCCGCAATGTGCAATCCACCGCCTTGGGATGGGGGGAAAACACAATGGCATTACCGCTTTTGATGGCGATCAGCGCCTTGTAGCACACCGTGGACGTGGGGTTTGTACTGGGCACAATGGCAGCGATGAGCCCCACGGGTACACCGATCTCCCATAGTTTTTCCCCGGGCACTTCCTTTAATACTCCTACTGTTTTCATGCCCCGGATCGCGCTGGCCACCGTTTCCGAGGCAAACCGATTTTTCACAGTTTTATCCTCGGCATTGCCGAAGCCCGTTTCCCGGACTGCCATATCTGCCAGCTCCACCGCTGCGGCAGAAAAGGCCTTTGCCATGGCTTCCACAATGGCATCAAGCTGCTGCTGACTCATCTGGGCCAACCGCTTTTGAGCCTCAGCCGCCTGCCTGCATAGAATTCGCGCCTCCTGCCTGGCCGCTAAGTCCTTATCAATCTCCATACTTTCACATCCTTCATCAAATCCTCAGCCCCCTCTCTTAGGGGGCTGTCGCCGTCGCAAGGGGGTGACCGGGAGAGTTAAATCCCCACTACCCCAAAACCGGTCTTCCCGCCACCTCCGCCACCGCCCGGGCAAAGGCCTGACTGGCAGTTTCGCAGGCGGATTGGGTGCCGCTGAGCAGGCCGCCACCAAAATTCGTCTCACTGGGCGGTGTATATAGTTTACATAACTTTACGTCTGCCGCCTTCAACGCCGCATCCAGGGCATACATCCCTTCCAACGGCGGTGCGATCAGATAGGCAATGGCGCTGCCGGTTTGCACTCCGGCCTCCTGGGCAAGAAAGCTACCCACACTGCTGACCGTATGGGCCAAATACGGCACTTCCCCTGCTTCCTGAAAACCCAACCGTCCCAATGCTGCGATTGCCGCATCCATGCCGCTGCGCACTGCCCCGGGAGTAGGCCCAGCCAAAATACCGATGACCTCGCCGGCATTGGGCGTGGACGCGTTGGCCGCACCGGCATAGAAACTCCGGGCATAGCAGACCTTCACATCCGCCGCCTTTGTTGCCGCATCCAATGCAATATAGGTCGCATCATCGCAATCGGTAGTCAGCATCGCCAGGCTGGGATATCCCTCCGGTGCGCCCAAGCCCCTGGCCAGACCCGGTTCTGCATTAGCAAGATACCGTATTGCCAAAATATTCACCGGGATCATTGCGCCGCCTCCAAGTGCAGTCCCACGCCGGAAACCTTCTTCTTCAAAATAGTATCAATGAGTTCTGCAATATAAGCGCCAGCCTCCACCGCCGGCGTACCCTGAGCGTGGATATTACTGACCACTGTCCGGGAAGATTCCAGCACTCCGGTATGGGGCTTGTAGGTGATATAGGCAGACATACTTTTGTCCGTCACCAGACCGGGCCGCTCCCCTACCAGCATGCACACCAGCTCACAACCGGTCACATCGCCCACCGCATCGCCTGCACCAACCCGGCAGTAGCGGACAAACAGCACCGTACCCACATCAATCCCCCGGGCCTTGAGGCCGTCCTTCATAGCCGCCAGGCAGTCCATGGCATTGGCCTGAATGGCCGCAGAAGAAAGCCCATCGCCAATCACGATCTGCACTCTGGGTGCTGTGGGGATCGTGCCTTTAATGACCTTCTGATTGGTTTCGTCGAAGATCCGCCCCTTGTCGGGTCTTGTCAGATATTCATCCTTGCTGCTGCAGCAGGTCTGCACCGGAATCAGACCGTTTTCCTTGGCAAAATCCTCGCTAACCTGTGAAAACACCGCATCTTGGGCTGCCGCATGATCCGCCCGAAAACGGAGCATCGTCAAGGTCTTGTACCGGGGGCCTGCTCTGCCGCTGCCCAAGCGGGCAGGGGTCTTTTCCTTCATTTTCTTGTACTTTTCCGGGTTTTCCGCATTTTCCACCAAATAGAGCTTCCGCAGATCCAGCGCCGTTACATCCGGCACAAAATCTCCATCCGTATAGCCCGCATCCCGAGCCTGAGGGCCGGGATTGGACGGCTTATAATCGCTACCCTTGACCATAGGCTCTTTTCCCAACTGACCCAGGATCTCCGCGATCATGGCACTTAATTCCTGCTTATTCACACCGTCACCCCTCCTTTAAAACAGCAAGCTGGAGCCGTCGCCGGCCTTTTTCGTCAGCTTCCCGTTTTCCATAAAGCCCATTTTCTCCAGCCAAAGCTGGAACTCCGGAATGGCCGTCTTGCCGGTAATTTCCCGGAGTGCCGCCGTTTCCCGGAAACCGGTGGTCTGATAGTTGAGCATAATGTCATCGCCATGGGGAATGCCCATGAAGTAGTTGCACCCAGCCATGGTCAGCAGCGCTGCCAGATTTTCAATATCATTTTGATCCGCCTTCATGTGGTTGGTATAGCAGCAGTCACAGCCCATGGAAATGCCGGTGAGCTTGCCCATGAAGTGATCCTCAAGACCGGCTCTGGTCACCTGCCGGGCATCGTACAAATACTCCGGCCCGATAAAGCCCACCACCGTGTTGACCAAAAAGGGCTGAAAATGCTTGGCGAATCCGTAACAGCGAGCTTCCATAGTCACCTGGTCCGTGCCAAAATGTGCCTCAGAGGACAATTCCGACCCCTGCCCTGTCTCAAAATACAGCACATTGGGCCCTTCCGCTGTACCATCCCGGAGCAAAAGCTCCCTTGCTTCCGCAATGGTCTGTGCATTGAAGCCAAAGGCCGCATTACCTTTTTCCGAACCGGCGATGGACTGGAAGATCAGATCGCAGGGCGCGCCCTGCTTCACTGCCTTAATTTGGGCGGTAACGTGCGCCAGTACACAAATCTGGGTTGGAATCTCCCAATGCTCCTTGATTTCCTGGAACCGCCGCAGCACCTTGCCTACCTGCTCTGGAGAATCCGTAACAGGATTCAATCCGATCACCGCATCGCCTGCGCCAAAGCTCAAGCCCTCCAGCACCGAAGCGGTGATGCCCTCGGGATCATCGGTAGTATGGTTGGGCTGTAATCGGCAGGAAAGCGTCCCGGGCAATCCGATGGTCGTATTGCAATGGGCAGTAACCGTAATCTTGTTAGCAGCATAAATCAGGTCCAGATTGCTCATCAGCTTGCATACCGCCGCCACCATTTCCGAAGTCAAACCCCGGCTGATTTTCCGGATATCCGCCCCGGAGGTTTCCTCCGACAGGATCCATTCCCGGAACTCAGCAACCGTCCAGCGGCGAATCTTTTCATAGACCTTTTCGTTTACATCGTCCTGAATGATCCGGGTAACCTCGTCCTGCTCATAGGGCACAGCGGGGTTTTCCCGCAAGTCCCCTAAGGTCAATGCAGACAGCACCACTTTGGCTGCGATCCGCTCCTGAGCGGTTTCCGCCGCCAACCCAGCCAGCTTATCGCCGGTCTTTTCCTCGTTGGCCTTGGCCAACACTTCCTTAATATCCCGGAAGGCGTATGTTTTTCCGGACAGCACTGTTTTCAGTATCATAAGACCCCTCCTTTATTGCTTTGCAGAGTGCCGGGTGATCCACAGTGCTACCGCCACCGCGCTGATGCCACCGGCCAGTTTTCCCAAAATCATCGCCGGCAGCATTTCCGGTGCGAACCCTGCGGTAAAGCCCAAATGATCGCCAAACACGAAAGCCGCCGACACCGCAAAGGCGATATTGACCACCTTGCCCCGGCGGTCCATGTCCTTGACCAAGTTGAAAGTAGCAATGGAATTTGCCAAACTGGCAACCAAACCTGCCGCTGCTGTGTCATTGATGCCCAGCAGACCGCCCAGCTTCAAAAGGGGCTTTTTCAGCAGCAGTGTGACCACATACACCAGGGGAAACGCACCAGCCAGCACAATGGCGATCTCCCCCACCGTCCGAAATCCGTTTTCGATGGGCACCATGCCGGGGATAATCACGAACCCGGTCAAAGCCTCCACAATGGCCGCCACCAAACCGATCGTGATCACCGCCACCACACCCTTGCCGAACCAGCCAAAGCCCTTGATCATCCACTTTTCCGCTTTCCACAGGCCCAGGGCGATGAGGGCAGCGATAATCACAATGGGAATCAGATTCCGCAGCACCATGCCAAAGTCAAATCCTGCCACCAAACCACCAACCAGCACACCCACGGGAATGGTCACGATACCGCAGAGGATACCTTTTGCCATTGCAGGCCGGTCTTCCTCCCGTAAAATACCCATGGCTACCGGCAGGGTAAATACAATGGTGGCGCCCAGCATAGAGCCTGTCAGCACACCGCCCAGCAGTGCCGCATCAGGATTAGAAGAAAGCTCCTGTGCCAGAGAGCCGCCGCCCATGTCACAGGCCAAGATCGTCCCGGCAAACATGGCAGGATCTGCCCCCAAAAAGCTGTACACCGGCACTACCACCGGCCGCAGCAAATTTGCCAGCACCGGTGCAAGGGCAATGATACCTACCATCGCCAAAGCCAATGACCCCATGGCCAAAATGCCGTTTTCAAATTCCTGGCCGATGCCAAAGCGGTTTCCCAAAATGCGATCCACCGCACCCAAAACCGCAAAGGCCGCCATGACATAGATCAAAATCTCATGTGCAGACATTACCGTCCCTCCGGATCCAGGATCGCCACCACAGCTGCATCCACCGGTGCATCCATACAGTACCGGGATGCCACCGTACCCGTAGCCAGCAACACCCGGTCACCTACCCCGGCGCCTACCTGATCCGCCGCCACGATGGGGCCATCTTCCACATTCACCACCAAAAAGGTCTGCCCCTGCAGACAGGCGGCTTTTCGCGTGGCCCATACCGAGCCGGTCACTGTTCCGATTTTCAATCCGATCCCTCCAAAATTTCCTTTGCCAGGGGTGTCATTACTGCGTCACGCCCGGGCTTTTGTCCGGACTGCCGCAGCATCTTGGCCTCCTGAGCCGTAATCAGCCGCTTTCTACCGCCGTCCGTAAAGATCACACCCCAGTTTTTGAGTTCCCGTTGTGCAGAAGCCAAAGAAGCAGATAAAGCCCGATTTTTGGGTGATTCCGGCAACCCCGGCGTATACAGATACACCGGTTTTCCCTCCGCCAGGGCTTCCAATACTGCCGGTTCTCCGAACCGCAAAAGCTGCGACAGTTCCAGCGATCCGATGACCACCCCATCGTAGGGCTTTTCCGTCACATAGCTGACCCCCAGCTCCGCCGGGGGCGATTTTCCAATCAACAAAGCCCGCATCATGGCAGTATCCTCCCCAAATCTCCCGGACAAAAGCCGCAGGCATTGGCCTCGTCATAATCCAGATGGACGTAGGTAGCAAAATCCGGACTGACCCGAATCTGCACTTCTTCAAAAATCAAAGGCCGCTTGGTATATACCTGCAGTTTTACGATCTGCTTGTCTTTTACTCCCATCCGTGCCGCATCACCAGGTGTCATGTGAATATGCCGCTGGGCGGCAATCACACCCTGCTTCAGCTCCACCCTTCCCCGGGGGCCCTGCAAAATCACGCCGGGGCTTCCTGTTACATCCCCCGAGGGACGAATGGGTGGTGTGATTCCCAAGCTGCGGCCATCGGTCAGAGAAATCTCTACCTGGGCTTCTTTCCGCTCCGGCCCCAGCACCGCCACATTTTCAAATTGCCCCTTTGGACCGATCACCGTCACCCGCTCGTTGCAAAGATACTGCCCCGGCTGGGACAGATCCCGTTTCGGTGTCAGCCCGTGACCAAATAATCGCTGTGCTTCCGCTGCCGTTACATGCACATGCCGCCCGGAGGCCTCCAACTCCACAAACAAGGCCTTTTGCACCGCATTTACCAGAGTTTCCATATCCTTTTGCTCCATAACGCCCTCCTATTTCTCAAAAATAAGGGTCTTTACCACCACCGGAAGGCAAGGCCCCACCGGCATCGCTACATCCAGAAAGCTACCCGATTGCAGCTGCACCCGATCGATACAAAGGCAGCTCCTCCCTTCCGGAAGCTGCAACGCAATGGCTTGTCCCAGGGCTTTCGCCATATCCTGCTCCACCGCCACCAACACCGGTTTTTCTCCAAAGCCCCTGGCAATCGCCCGCCCCAAAGCCTTCACTCTTTCATAATCCGGTGCAGAAAACCCCGGCAAAGACAGCACGCCGACCGTGTCCAACATAGCCAACTTCTCTGAGATGCGTTCGGCCAATTCCTCCTCCGGCAGAACCTGCTCCCTATCCGTCAGCTGTACCACCGGTCTGTTTTTCAGCGGAAAATCCACCGCTTTATAAAACACCGTGCTACCGGAAAGTTGAGCACTATGGCAGCCTGCTCCGATTACCGTAGCCCGGATGGTCTGCTCCCCCAAACGGAAATTCCCTTGGCACAGCCTGCTTTTGGCGATCTGCTGCCCCAAAACCGGCCCAATATCGCCAAAGCTGTCCCAGGTAAATTCCTCCCGGATGCAATCCGCCACGCCACCGGAAAAGGACACCACCACATTTTCTTCCGGGGGTATCATAGCCGTTCCCTGGGTGGTCAATACCTGCAGCAACGGCCCTTTTTCCCGCTGCCCGGCAGCCATTTCCAGCGCTTGTACCAAGCTTTCTGCCAGTGCCACAGCCTGCTCTTTGGTAATGCTGTCTCCAACTTTAAGTTTACATAACTTCTCAGCCACAGGAGAAACATAGTATATTTTCCGGTCTTTATCAAACTTCACCAGCCGTCCGCCTACGTTTAGACATCCGGTAGCAAAAATCTGCCCCTCCCGAATCAGCGCCAGATTGCTGGTGCCGCCGCCGATGTCCATATGCAGCACCGGCAGATCGCAGCTTTTGGAATACTCCACAGCCCCGGCGCCCTTGGCTGCCAACACACTTTCCAGGTCCGGCCCGGCTGTGGCCACTACAAAATCCCCGGCAAGCTCTGCCAATGCGCTGACTACGGAAGCTGCATTTTCCTTCCGGGAAGTCTCCCCGGTGATGATCACCGCTCCGGTATCCACATCTTCCCTGCGAATCCCGGCCTTTTCGTATTCCCGAAGCACAATGTCCCGAATTGCCTGCCCATCCACCAAATCCTGAGAGACCAACGGCGTAAAATACACCGGACTTTGGTAGCGGATATTCCGGGCCGTAATCTGCATTTGGGGCACAGAAAAGCTGCCGGCCTGGTTTTGGATCTCCAACTCGGATACCACCAACTGGGTAGTAGTCGTTCCCACATCCAGACCTACACTGCAAAGCTTTTCAGACACGCCCCATCACCTCTTCCAAGACCTGCCGCACCATAAAACCTTCCACCGCAATGGGGTTTGTATTGCAGCAGGGGTCCGCAAGAGTGGCTTCCACAATTTTGTCCATGCCGTACCAAACCTGCCGGGGATCTACACCGGCCTGGGCCAGAGTCCCGGGCAACTTCAATTCCGTCCGCAACCGGACCAGGCAGTTTTTCAAATTCCGTACTGCCACCGTATCGGCACTGCCGCCCAACCCGGCTGACCGGGCAAGGACGGCATACTTTTCCCCCGCCCTGTGGGCATTGCAACTCACCACAGCCGGCAGCAAAATGGCATTCAGCCGCCCATGGGGCACATGGAACATACCTCCCAAACTGTGTGCCATGGCGTGACACAACCCCAACCCGGCCTGGGTAAAGGCCATGCCTGCCATGGTTGCTGCCACATGAACCTTCAGCCGAACCGCGGTGTTTCCGGCAAAAGATGCCGGCAGGGCTGCAAACGCACTGCAAAAAGCATCCCGTGCCAAGGCATCTGTGATTGCCCCGGCATTTTTTGCAACATAGGCCTCCAACGCATGGGCAAGCACATCAAACCCTGCATCGGCAATCAGCGACGGCGGCAGCTTTTGCAGCAATTCATCGTCCAAAATCGCCACTTCCGGCCGCAAACGGGCATCTACCAGCGGATGCTTTACCTGTTCATGGGTCAAAATAGCAAAATCCGTCACCTCCGAACCGGAGCCGGAGGTGGTAGGAATGGCGATCAGTTTTGCCTTGCTGCCGCTGAAATAAGCCATGGCCTTGGCACAGTCCATGGCGCTGCCGCCGCCTAACGCCACGATCCCATCGGGCTCAAAGGCCTTCACCCTGGCTGTACCCTCCGCTGCCAAAGTAACCGAGGGGTCCGGCTGCACATCCTGAAATATCTCCGCCGCCTGAGCCTGGGCCGCTGTGGCGATCTGCTGTGCCACCCCATTTTCCGCAAAAAAGGGATCTGTCACCAAAAACAGTCGTTTGATTCCCAAGTTTTTCAGTTCCTTTACCGCTCCCCTGCCGGCAATGATCCGGGTTCCACTGTAAAAATCCTTCATGTCGCACCGCCTTTTCAAATCCAGTATTCCCCAAAGGCTGTAAATCATGTATGCCCATGAAAATTTGTGTTCTGCCAAAAAAGTCACTAGGCAAATGAAAACAAATGTGCTATGATATACTTTGAGGTGAACGAAAATGGAAGAAGAACGTATCGACAACCCCGAAATCGAAACAATTGAAGAGGAAAACGAGAAGCCTGCCTACACGCCCCGTCCCAAGTGGCAGATCGTCCTGGCCTGGATCGGTGTGGCCATCATGGCCGCCAGCATTATTATGTATTACTGGCAAATCGCCAACGGTGGCATCTGATGCGGATTCTGGGAATTGATCCCGGCTACGGGATCACCGGCTTCGGTCTGATTGAAACCCACCAGGGGCAGAGCCGGTTATTGCAATGCGGTGCTATCACCACCCCTGCCGGTATGGATTTCTCCGCCAGGCTGGAGATCATCTATGAAGATATGCGAAAACTGCTGGAAGTGGCAAAGCCCGATGCGGTAGCCATTGAAGAGCTGTTTTTCGGTCAGAATGTCACCACCGGCATTGGTGTTGCTCAAAGTCGGGGCGTGATCTTATTGGCCATTCGTCAGGCAGGTCTGGAGGTCACCGCCTATAAGCCTGCCCAAATCAAACAGGCACTGGTTGGCTACGGAAACGCTTCCAAGCATCAGATGCAGGACATGACCAAGCGCATTTTGCATTTGGAAACCATGCCCAAGCCAGATGACGCGGCAGACGCCATCGCCATCGCCCTGTGCCACGCCCGCTCCTCCACATCTTTGTTAGCACAGAGGCATATGTAACGAAAATTGTCTAACATTTTATTTTCAATTTAAACGGAGGTATCTCCATGCTATATTACGTTTCCGGTCCTGTGGCGGTTTTGGAACCCGGCCTTGCGGTCATCGACTGCGGCGGCGTAGGCTACGGCTGCCGGGTAACCGCCTATACCGCTGCCCAGCTGAAACTGAATCAGCCGGCAAAACTCTATATCACCGAGTCTATCCGTGAGGACGCTTTTGATCTTTACGGCTTCATTTCCCGGGAGGAACAGCGTTGCTATGAACTGCTGACCTCCGTCACCGGTGTGGGCCCCAAGGCCGCCATTTCCATTCTGTCCGCAGGCCCCCAGAACTTTACTCTGGCGGTAATGACCGGGGACGAAAAGCTTCTGACCGCCGCCCAGGGCATCGGCAAGAAGATCGCCCAGCGGATCATCCTGGAGCTGAAGGATAAGATCGGCGGTGGTTCTGTAGAACTGGACTTCTCTGCCGGCGCTGCACCGGTTGTTCCGCTAAATCAGGGCAATGCCGCCCTGGCCCAAGCAGCTCTGCAGGAGCTGGGCTACTCCCCTGCTGAGATCCACACTGCCCTGAAGGGCGTCGATCCCAAGGCTACCACCGAGGAAATGGTTCGCCACGCCCTGCGCGCCATGGTGATGAAAGGCTGATATCTTGTAGGGGCGAGCATTGCTCGTCCGCCAGTGGTTTGATTAGCGTAGCTGTGCTCTATCCTACGAGGAGGATAACTTATGCATATCTCACTACAGGATTTATTTGCCCATCGGCAATACACAAACCATCCTGTTTATTATTATCTTGACAGAAAAACATACAAAATTTGCGCTGTCAATTCTCTAAAACACCAGAATCTCCCCTATATTCGCTATATTCCACTCCCTCAGGTTGATGAGGAATATATCCAGCAACAATATCTTCAGCAGTTTATGGGCAAAGGAGCATTGTCAAAATTTTACGAAAGTACATTTTGCTTTGAAGAATTAATGCACAGGTGCAATGAGTGGAACAGTTGGTGGAGATTTTATGAAAAGACCGTTTTCGAGATCGCACGGCAGTGGTGTACGGAAAACAACATAGTATTTAAGGAGTAAATACATGGATTTTCCCAGACGCAAACCAGCCAGACTTTCTCACTTTGATTACAGCGCCCCCGGTGCGTATTTCATTACCATTTGCACCAAAGACCACAAATGCATATTCTGGGCAAATACCGAAACCAGCATCAATGCTCAGCAAAAGCCTCTATTATCGAAATATGGATCAATTGTAGAGGAAGCAATCTGTAATATATCCGTTCATTACCCCGCAATTTCTGTCGATCAGTATGTTATAATGCCAAATCATGTACATTTGCTGTTGCAAATTCATACAGATGAATACGGACGACCAATGGTCGTCCCTACAATATCGACTGTAGTGCAACAACTAAAGGGTGTTGTCACAAAATATATTGGGCATAGTGTGTGGCAAAAACTATTCCACGACCATGTGATCCGCGGGGAAAGGGATTATTCCAAAATCTGGGAATATATTGCAAATAATCCTGCCAAATGGACAGATGATTGTTTTTATATCGGGTAACTTAGTGCGTATTCCCCAGTTGGCACGGACGAGCAATGCTCGCCCCTACATTTTGTTAGGAGTTTTAATATGAGCTTGGAATTTAATCAGGAATTTGATACTTCCCCCATCATTTCCCCCACTTTTGCCCCCCAGGATGCCGGTGAGATCGGTCTGCGTCCCAAACTGCTGACAGATTACACCGGCCAGGAAAAGGCCAAGGGAAATCTTTCTGTGTACATTGAAGCCGCCCGTCGGAGAAATGAGCCCCTGGATCACACCCTGCTCTATGGTCCTCCCGGCCTGGGCAAAACCACCCTGGCAGGCGTTATTGCCAATGAGATGGGCGTCAATATCCGCATAACTTCCGGCCCGGCCATTGAAAAGCCCGGCGATCTGGCGGCGCTACTGACCAACTTAAACCCCGGCGATATTCTCTTTATCGACGAGATTCATCGCCTAAACCGGGTAGTCGAGGAAATTCTCTACCCGGCCATGGAAGATTTTGCCATCGATATCATCGTGGGCAAGGGTCCAAGCGCCAACTCCATTCGGCTGGATCTGCCCAAATTCACCCTGGTAGGCGCTACCACCCGGGCCGGTCAGCTTTCCGCCCCCTTGCGGGATCGCTTCGGCGTATCCCTGCGACTGGAGCTGTACACCGCGGAGGAATTGGCCCGAATCGTAACGAGAAGCGCCACTATTTTGGGTATGGATATCGACCCCAAGGGCGCAATGGAGATCGCCTCCCGGAGTCGCGGTACCCCCCGAATCGCCAACCGGTTCCTGCGCCGGGTCCGGGATTTTGCCCAGATCATGGGCGACGGCACCATCACCAAGGAAGCTGCCGACCTGGCTTTAAGTCGCCTGGAGGTGGACGAATTGGGTTTGGATACCATCGACCGCCGGATGCTTACCGCCATCATTCGTAACTACAGCGGCGGACCTGTGGGTCTGGAAACTTTGGCCGCCACCATCGGCGAAGAGGCGGTTACTTTGGAAGATGTGTACGAACCTTACCTAATGCAGCTTGGCTTCCTGACGCGGACACCCCGGGGTCGCTGCGTCACCGCTCTGGCTTACCAGCATTTGCATATTCCTTTTGACGGACAGACACATTTTGACCTATAAATTCCGGGATTGACCTGTTTTTTACCGTTTTTTTGTAAAATTTCTATAAACATAGGATTGACAATTGTATCCAGCTTGTGTATAATCCATCTTGTGGCCTGACCACACCATTATCATTTTGACTCCGCGTTACAACCAGACAGTTTGGTGAGCTTTCACGGGGCAAACAACCGAAGAGAGGTATTTCCAATGTACGAAGACAAGACTTTAGTTTGCAAAGAGTGCGGCAACGAGTTCGTGTTCACCGCCGGCGAGCAGGAGTTCTACGCTGAGCGTGGCTTCCAGAACGAGCCCCAGCGCTGCAAGGCCTGCCGTGACGCTCGCAAGAACGCTACCCGTGGCCCCCGTGAGTTCTTCACCGCTACCTGCGCCCGTTGCGGCGGCGAGGCCAAGGTTCCCTTTGAGCCCAAGTCCGACCGTCCCGTGTACTGCAGCGAGTGCTTCGCTCAGATGCGCGCCAACGGCTAATTGCAACGAAAAACAACAGGGCAGGATTTCCTGCCCTGTTTGTTTATTCTGTAGGTTTACATAATTAATTTCGTTTTTGGTTTTCCAGATGCCCGGACTGCACCACCGGGGGTTTGGGATCGGTGACTTCCCAAGGGATAGGCTTTTTCTCTTCCTGCTTCATTTTTATTCCCTTCTTTCGACCTTATTTTGCCCCGGTTTTTTGAAAAAATACGCAAAACCCGGACGGTTTTCACCGTCCGGGTTGCACGTTATTCAATGGCGAATACCAATTTCAACACAAATCGACTGAACCAATTCTTGCTTCGCAGCATTTTCCGCAGCTCGGTGATCCGGTGTCGGAATATGCCGCTTTCCGCAGCAGTCAAGGTGTACTGGCTGAACTTGGCTTTTTCTGCCAGCTCCTCCAGTTCCTCAGCAATGGGCTGCTTCATCAGCCGGCTGAGTCGGTTCACTTCCTTCCAATCCAGAAGTGCCTTTTCATTGTTCGCAGCTTTTCGGCGCTTTCTCTTGCGCACCGAAATCCGCAGGAAATACTGACCGGCAATCAGCGCAATGGGTCCCAAAATCAAAGCCGTATATTTCAGTATATTCCACAGCCAGCTCCAATTCCTTGCGGTGACCGTCTGTCCTTGGACAGGTCGACTCTCCTGGGGAACGGTACTCTCACTGGGCTCGGTCTCGGTGGTGGGCTCCGTGGGCTGGGACTCAGTGGGCTCTGTAGATTCCAAAGGACTCGTCGGCGTTGTAGGTTCGGTAGATTCACTGGGCTCGGTGGGATTAGGCTCGGTGGGCTCTGTTACATCCGGTCCGTCACTCACCGGCGTAGGATCCAGTACCACCCAACCACGATTCTCGTCCAGGTATTCCACCCAGGCGTGGGCATGGCGCTGCTCTACAATTCCGAAACCGGAGCCCACATTGATCATGTAGCCGGTGACATACCGGGCAGGAACACCGGACGCACGAAGAAGAATTGTGGCTGCCGTGGCGAAGTGGACACAGTAACCGCTTTCCGCTTCTGTCAGGAACCAAATGGCAAAATCCTCTTGATCACCGGGCATTGCAGCGGTTTGCGTATTGTACTTCACCAGATTGCTTACATATTCGCTAATGATCTGGGCTTTCTTCAGGTCGCTGTAGGTGGGGCCAATGCCGATTTCCTTGGCAATCTGTTTTGCCCTTTGAGATGTGGAATCCGGCAGTTGTTGGCATTGCGCCACAAGCTCATCCTGGAATACAGCAGAATTCAAATTATCGCCGCTAATACGGTCCATAATGGGGAAGGAATATTCCTTGGTTGCCGTTCCTTCCAGTCTGCCATACCGAACTTGATCCATATAGGCACCGTTTTGAATGTAATAGGGCACATACCGCAATCTTTGTTCCGTACGGGTAGTGATGGTAATCTGCCCTTGGGACGCCATATTTTTCGTAGGCCAGTAGCGATCCTTTGTGGTATCCACATTGGATACCGACCAGGTCGTGCCTTCATACTGATCATAGGCCTGTCCGCGAAGGTAGATCACACCCGGCCGGGACGATTTCACTTGCATGACCTCTGTCCGGGCTTCCCATTTAGGTCCTATCGTACTCAGATCCACCGCAGCACCGGGATCTGTGCCGCCGACGATGATGCCGTTGCCTGTAAATAAATTTAGAAACCATTCGGGAGTATCGAATCTGGGAGAATACTCCTCCATGGGTACAGCCCAAAACAGAACACTGGTGCACAGCAGCGCCGGGATCAGAAGGATGGCCATCAGGCGGTTGCCATCCTTTGCTTCCCTGCGGCGCACAGTTTGGGTCAGAATCAAAAGCAGCAATGTGGCACACAGCACGAACAGGCACCAGGTAGCCGGAACTGTATTGGTGATCACAAAGCAGACCGCAGGCAGTAACACCGCTATCGGTACAGCAAAAAATGCAGGTCTGCGTTTCAGAATCGTCCATACCACGATCCAAATCACAGGAATGGTCATCACAGACAACGCCATTTCCAGCTCTGCCAATTCCGGCGGTTGGGCACTCCAGAATACAACACCCCAACGATAAGCGTTATTGAAACGGACGCTGATCCAATAAACCAGACCCTCAATGGATTCTTCCAGGTCTTGGCTATGCCAAAGGTGGTTAACAAACAGCGCAATCACCACCGCCAGGACCCAATTTCCCCAGCGGTAGCTGTTGGCCACGATGATGAGGATCGCAGCAATCAGGATATTCCAGCCTACCGCGCCCATATCCACATTCAGTTCAAAACCGGTGACAATACAGCCTACTCCGGCAAGGGCCAGAAAAAAGGCCATAGCCAGGGCGATGAGCCGGGATGTCCATTGTTCATGCTTCATCCTGCTCACCTCCGATCCGATAATGCCAGCCGGCATTCAAGGAAGGCCAGGTTGCATCGTCCATTGCAGGCGGCTCTGCCAATAACTGGTTCAAAGCGACCATCAGGGAAGCTTCATCGGCAACAGGGAAACTGCGAAGACCGTTACCGGTCAAAACGCTCCATTCATGGCGCAGTTCCTTTTCCAACAGGTACTGACTCAACCATACAAGTTGGCCAAATTTAGTATCCTGCTGCCCGGCTGTACCTTTCAGCTCCATAGTCAGAATGATCCTGCTGTTTTTGGGGATCATGGCTTCACGAATGATGTACTTTCCGGTTTTGGCGGACATTTTCCAATGGATTTGGTTCAAGCTGTCGCCAGGGCGGTACAGCCGCAATTCGTGATTCTCCGCGTAACCGCCGCCGGGCTTGGGAACCCAGGACTGGGCCAGGATCCGCTCAATATCCGGCAGATGGCGAATGGGCTCCGCCTTCGGCAAAATCGGCACTGACAGTGCTATTTTCCGTTGGGTCGGCACAAAAAACAGGCCTAGATAATCATAAACTTTTATCTGCACAGGCTGGCAAACCAGCTCACCGCAGTGGTCAGAGGGCAAATTCCGGCCGGGCTTCAGCTTCCATTTTTCGCCGGTATTGGTTCTTGTGACACGGATCCGGCCACGGACCGGCGGTGCAGGCAGTTTGCAATCCACCCGCAAAGAAGCCGGCTCTTCTTCCCCTAAGCCCACAGGCAAAGCACAGGAAGCCGCCACCTGCAAGGTTAGCATTGCAGGCAAGCTTACCAGTAAACCAGCCAAAGGCAGGCACAGAACGCCTACCAGCAGCAGCCAGGCAAACCATTGCAGGTATGCAAAATAGAATACCATGCACAGCACAACTGCCAGCAGGTATAAAATCCAACGTCTTACCATAAGCGTCAGACAGTCTTGGGAGCCGGAACACGCTCCAGTATCTCACCGAGGGCCTGGTAAGCGGTGACACCGGCAGCTTCAGCCTTAGGCGACAGCAGCAGGCGATGTGCAATGGTACGCAGGAAGACTTCCTGGATATCCTTGGGGGTCACATAGTCTCTTCCGCGAAGCTGCGCCACAGCCTTGGCCATAGATGTGACAGCCAAGGTGGCTCTGGGACTGGCACCCCGCAGGATCTGCGGATCTTTTCGGGTGGCATCGATCAAGGACACCACATAGTTAATAACCAGTTCTCCCACATAGGTGTTGGCTACCGTTTCCTGAAGCTTTGCCAAAGCATCTGCATCCAACAGCGTTTCCAGCTCTTCCATGGGCTTTTTGCCCTGACGGCTAATGACCATCTTTGCCTCGTCTTCCTTATTCGGATACCCAAGGCTCATACGGATAGAGAAACGGTCCATCTGGCTATCCGGCAGCAGCTGGGTACCGGCGGCGCCGGTGGGGTTCTGGGTTGCCAGAACGATGAAAGGACTGGGCAGCTTATGCACCACGCCGTCCACAGTAACCTGGCCCTCTTCCATGGCCTCCAGCAAAGCAGACTGGGTACGGGAGGTGGCACGGTTCAGCTCGTCCGCCAAAAACAGATTACAAAGCACGGCACCGGGCTGATAGACCATCTTGCCGGAGGACTGATCCAGTACGGAATAGCCTGTTACATCGGAAGGCAGAACGTCCGGTGTAAACTGCACACGCTTACAGCTTAAGCCCATGACCTTGGAAAACGCCACCGCCATGGTGGTCTTGCCAACACCGGGAATGTCCTCCAGCAGGATGTGACCACCGGACAGCATGGATGCCATGACCCACAGCAGCTGCTGATCCTTACCTACAATCACACGGCGCACCTGGCCCACAATTTCACGGGCGATTTCGGCTACCTTTTTATCCTGGATTTCCATAGACATTCCTCCTGATAGGTATTTTCTATATTATACGACATCTACGCGGGCAGGGTCAATTACATTCTGTAAATAGTATGTAAATTTATGGAGTAATGAAACCAAAAACTGCCCCTCCCGCTTGTCATCCTGAGCATAGCCAAGGATCCGCATCCTTGCGGTGCTATGCACCGCGCCGCCTTTGGCGGCAGAAAAACGGATTCTTCGACTTCGCTGCGCTTCGCTCAGAATGACACTCCTTACAGTTTATAACAAAATCCCGGTCTGCTGGCAGCAGACCGGGATTCATTAACGATACATTTGCAGGCCGGGGGCATCCTGGGCCATCTTGCTGATCTGGTACAAAAGCTCCGCCATTTCCCCACGGGTCATGACCTGAGTTGCTGTCAGAGCAATGCCGTTTTCGTTCATGGCACTGACCGCGGCCACGGCCCACTCCGGATCTCCTGCAGCGGCATCATCCATAGAGGAGGTGACCACCGCAAAGTCCATGGCGTTTTGAAGCATCACTGCCACCTCGCCGCCGGTGACCGGTTCTTCTGCGCCGAAAATACCGGACTCGGAAGAAGGCAGGCCGGCAGTCAAGCCGGAGCGCAGGGCGGCGGCCAGATAGGGTTTGAGCCAGGTGGGAATTTGATCGGTATATCCAACATAGGTGTTCTTTTCATCCATGGGGATATTCAGAGTTTTGATCATCATAGCCAGGAATTCACCACGGCTGACGCTCTTATCTTCCCGGAAACAGTATTCCCCACCGATTTGTTCCCCCACAAACAGGCCGGTGTTTTTCATCCACTCTGCCGCAAAGCGGCAGGAAGAACCCACAGTATCGGTATACTGGGTAGAATTGGTGGGCTTCAAAATCTGCACTGTGACGGTGGCCTCCCGGGAAACATTGCCGGCAGGGTCTGTGGCGGTGTAGGTGAAGGAATCGGCACCTACCTTATTTTTCTTGGGTGTATAGGTGAAGCTGCCATCAGAATTAACCGTCAGTTCGCCCCGCTTAGGTTGCCGGGTGACCGTATAGGTCAGGGGCTTTCCTTCCGGATCGGTTACCTTCAAAGTGCCGGTATTGGACAGATTTTTGTAGGTCTCCATGGCAAAATCCTCTGCCACGGGGGCTTTGTCCTCTTTGCCCCGGATGGAAATGGTCATGGTGGTTGCGGGGGCTACCCGATTTTCATAAATGGGCAGGAAAGTCACCACTGCGGTCTGATCTTCCTCGGTCTGCAAGGGGGAAAAGGTCATCTGAGAAACCTGCTCGGCAGTGAGAATATCACCGCTGCGGAGCACCCGGCAGCCCAGCATTACAGTGCCAGTATCGGCATCGGGCAGGCCGGTAATGCAAATGCCGGTCAGCTCTTCGGATACTTCGTCTTCCGCAAAATCGCCGGTACCGAAGCAATAGACCTGATCACAATCCACCTCCAGGGCAGATGTGCCAATGCAAAGGCCTGCTGCGCAGCACAAGGCCGCCAGCAGGCAAATTGCGCGTTTGAACAACATAGTCATACCTCCTAAATATGGTCTTCGGAGGTATTGTTTGCCACCCGTGGGAGAATTATTCAAAATTTTCAGGTTCTTGCCAATCCGTCCACATGGAGCACCACACCGGTGATATAGGCCGCCTCATCGGAGGCAAGGAAGGCAAATGCATTGGCAATGTCCTCTGGCTGACCCATCCGGCGCAGGGGAATCTGACGGACCATAGGTTCAATGACCTCCTTGGGTACGGCTTTCATCATGTCGGTTTCGGTGATGCCTGGTGCCACTGCATTGACCCGGATGCCCTTGGGGCCCAACTCTCTTGCCCAGGAAAGGGTCATACCGTTGACGGCAAATTTGGAGGCCGGATAGGCAAAGCCCGCAGGCTGCCCGTCGCGGCTGACCATGGAAGAGGTGGACAGAACTACACCGCTACCCTGCTTTTCCATATATTCCACAGCAGCACGGGTGGCATTGAAAACGCCCTTGACATTCAGGTCCATGACCTTGTCAAACAATTCTTCGGTGTAAGCGCCCAAAGGCGTGCTTTCGGAAACACCGGCATTGTTTACCAAAATATCGATGGTACCGTAGGTTTGGGCCACCTCCTGGAACGCGGTGCGGACGGATTCCAAATTACTTAGGTCCGGGCTGATACCGGAGATTCTGGCCTGGGGATAGGCGGCAATAAGCTTGTTGGCGGCCTTTTCCGCCGTTTCTTTGGAGCTGGCGGTGATAACCACCGTAGCGCCTTCCTGCAGGAATTTTTCTGCGGTGGCATAGCCGATGCCACGGCTTCCGCCGGTGATGATGGCAACTTTATTTTGTAATCTCATAACGAGTACCTCCTTGTGTTTTGTACTCATAGCATATCCTATTCCGCTGGAATCTTCCGTGACAATATCACATTTATAAAAGTACAGCCGCCGACCTGATGGTCGGCGGCTGGTTCTGTTTTGTTATTCCCCCAGGCGGATATTGATTCCGCCGCTATTGGAGTCATTACTTTTAATGTGGATGTAGGGGGTCAAGCGCTCAGCGGTATTGATGACCGGCATGGACTGAATATACACTCTGCCGGGGCCAGTGATACGGGTATGGAACAGGCCTTCGCCGCCCAGAAAGATATTTTTCGCACCTTTGACAGTTTCCAGATCCATCGTACAGCTCTCGCTCATGGCAGCCAAATAACCGGTGTCCACTATGATGCTCTGTCCCGGCGCAAGATCATAGGCCTTGCAATGACCGTCGATTTCCAGGAATACCAGGCCGTTACCGGTGATCTTCTGCATAATAAAACCCTCGCCGCCAAAGAAGCCCGATCCCAGTTTTCTTTGGAGATAAACGGACAGCTCCAAACCCTTTTCCATGGCCAGGAAGCCGCGCTTCTGCACGATGATGCCGTTACCCGGGGTTACCTCGTAGGGAATGATACTGCCGGGGAAAGAGGACGCAAAGGCGATCATACCCCTGCCGCCCTGAGCAGTGTATTCGTTCATAAAGAGAGATTCGCCGGAAAACATTCTGCCGAACATTTTCTTCAGGCCACCGCCGGTATTGGTGTTCATTTGCATATTGGGGGACATCCAGCTCATGCTGCCGCTTTCGGTGCAGAGGGTCTGACCCGCTTCGGGATAGCAGATGACAACCGGCAGATTGCCGCCTTCAATTTCATATTTGATCATATTCACAAATCCTTTCTCTCTGAACTCACCCGCCCAACCGGGGCGGTGGCTTGCGTTCGCAATTCCATTATATGTAAAAACAGAAAAGAATGCAACTAATTCTATATCTTCCCTGGATAGAAAGGGCACGAATAGCCCAGCCGCCGGCCATTCGGCCAGCGGCTGGGCTGTTTGCCAAGATAGGATTATGCTATGCTATTTATTTTCCATCCCCAAGCAAAATGGCCATAATGTTTTCGTTGATTTCACTGTCGGTTAAACCCTGCCGAATTATCGGTTGGATTATTTCACGGCTTTCTCTTGTGAGCGGAAGTTCCGAAGCCAATTTATTGGCCTTATTCTCAAATCCTGCCTTCAAATAGAGGAAACACAGGGTCGCACGCATAGTGGCCTTGTGCTTTTCGTTGATGGAGAGGGGCAAGCCTCGCTCTATCAATTCGATTGCTTCATTTGCATCCCCCTTTAACGCAAGAGTGCTTGCCAGTCCCAAAACCATACCTGGATTGTTTGGATAAATCAGCAACGCATCTCGATATATTTTTTCGGCAGCAGCATAATTTCCCACTCTTTGGTGCTCTACCGCTGTTTTATGAATATTATGCTGCGTTGATTCTGCACGAATCGCATCCATTCCCACAAGTAAATCAATACTTGTTTCAAAAATGTTTGCCAGTGTGGGGAGAAGGGTTATATCTGGGTAGGATTCTCCACGTTCCCATTTTGAAACGCTCTGCGGAGTAATTCCCAAATACTCGGCCACATCCTCTTGCGTTAGGTTTTTCAAAATGCGATACTTCCTTAGATTTTCCGATAAATACAACATAGCAACCTTGAACTGCTTTTTGTTTGTCTGCCACGGGCTTTTCAAAGCAAAAAAGGGACACACAGCGAAGCATAATCCTTCACCGCAGTTGGGGATGGTTCATCTTTGGAAAATGAACTATGGTATGGTTCACTGTGACCTATCAATAAGTATAACAGTTAAGTATTATTTACTGAAAGAAGTATACTACGCGCGACTGTTCCAACCAACACCCCGGCAGATGTGAAATTTGCGCACACATTTATTGAATTTTTCTGCTGATAGACGCACAATTTTTCAGTAAGTATTTCCTTGTCGGTGCTTTTATCGCAGAGGAAAAGAATAAACACCTGACCAGAGAGGGGCTCCTCCGGCCAGGTGTGTTTGCGTGGACGATTAACCGAGAATTGTCTTCAGATCTTCTTCGGGAGTGGTGATGGGAGCAATATTGAACTTCTCCACCAGGAAGTTCAGCACATTGGGAGAAACGAAAGCAGGTAGCGTAGGGCCGAGGCGGATGTTCTTGATTCCCAAATGCAACAGGGTCAGCAGGATACAGACAGCCTTCTGCTCGTACCAGCTAAGTACCATGGAAAGGGGCAGGTCATTGACTCCGCAGCCGAAGGCTTCTGCCAGGGCTACCGCGATCTGAATGGCGGAGTAGGCATCGTTGCACTGACCGATGTCCATCAGACGGGGCAGACCACCGATGGTACCAAGATCCAGATCGTTGAAGCGGTACTTGCCGCAGGCCAGGGTCAGCACCACAGTATCTGCAGGAGTCTGCTTGACAAACTCGGTGTAGTAGTTCCGCCCGGGTCTTGCACCGTCGCAACCGGCAACCAGGAAGAAATGCTTAATGGCACCGGATTTGACCGCATCGATTACGGTACCTGCAACGGACATAACCGTGTTTCTTGCAAAGCCAGTCATCACGGCTACGCCGCCGTTGATGCCGGGGAAGGTGGTATCCTTATCGAAGCCGCCCAGTTCCAAGGCCTTTTCAATGATGGGGGTGAAATCCTTGTCCGGGCCGATGTGCCGCATATCGGGATAGCCGACAACCTCGGTGGTGAATACCCGGTCAGCATAGCTTTCCTTGGGAGGCATCAGGCAATTGGTGGTGAACAGGATGGGAGCGGGCAGAATAGCAAACTCCTTCTGCTGGTTCTGCCACGCGGTGCCGAAGTTACCCTTCAGATGGGGGTATTTCTTCAGTTCGGGATAGGCATGGGCGGGTAGCATTTCGCCGTGGGTGTAGACATTGATGCCCTTGCCTTCCGTCTGCTCCAGCAGCAGCTTCAGATCATACAGATCGTGGCCGGTGATGACGATGAAGGGACCCTTTTCCACAGTAAGGCTCACCTGAGTAGGCGCCGGATGACCGAAGGTTTCGGTGTTGGCTTTGTCCAGCATTGCCATGCACTTGAGATTGACGTCGCCCACTTCCAGCACAATGGGCAGCAGTTCTTCCATACCCCAGTCATCCATGCCGATGGCAAACAGGGCTTTATACAGGAATTTATGGATCGTTTCATCCTTGTAACCCAGCACCGCTGCGTGATAGGCATAGGCAGCAACACCGCGAATGCCAAACAGGATCAGGGACTTAAGGCTTCGGATATCCTCGTCAGCATTCCAAAGTTTCTGCAAACAATAGTCATTGTTGCGACCGCAGGCAGATGCGCACTTGTAGCACTCCGGTACCAGCTTCCGCTTTTCAATATCCACCCGGTCCATAATGGCCAGCAATGCGTCGTTATCGAAATTCACATTGGTCAGGGTAGCAAACAATCCTTCCACGATTACCGCAGCGGTGGAATCGCTTACGATATCCCCGTTGCCTTCAGTTGCTCTTGCCAGACCGATCAGCGCCCCGGTCAGCTTGTCTTGAAGTTCCGCTGTATCAGCCTTTTTACCACAGACACCCACATTACCCGCACAGGCCTTGCAACCGGCGGTCTGCTCACATTGAAAACAAAACATAGTCAAATCTCCTTTTACTTGATGATTCGTCCATCGGGGCTAATGGTTACGATTTGGAGCGGAATGTCTTTACCGCTGTTTTCGATGGCGGTTTGCACCGCATGGCTCAGGCCACCACAGCAGGGCACAGTCATCCGGGTGACCGTGATGGAGCGAATATCGTTGTGCATAAAAATCTGCGTCAGTTTTTCGGAATAGTCCACCGCATCCAGCTTGGGACAGCCGATCATGGTCACCTTATCCTGCATGAAATCGTGGTGGAAGTTGCCGTAGGAATAGGCCGTGCAGTCCGCAGCAATCAGCAGGTCAGCGCCATCAAAATAGGGGGCATTGGGTGGCAGCAGCTTGATCTGCACCGGGAAGTTGGTCAGTTTGCTGGGGACATATACATCCTTGGCAGGAGCAGAATGCTGAATGCTCTGACAGGCAGAACCGGGACAACCGCAGGGCAAAGGTGCTTCCTTCGTCTTCTTGGCAGCCAGCACAGCCGCTTCATTGTAGGCCGGTGCTTCCCGCTCTTCGAAAGAGATGGCATTCATAGGGCAAGCAGGCAGACAATCGCCCAAGCCGTCGCAGTAGTCCTCCCGGAGCAGCTTTGCCTTGCCGTCCACGATGCCGATGGCGCCCTCGTGGCAGGCATCGGCGCACAGACCGCAGCCGTTGCATCTTTCTTCGTCAATGGTAATGATTCTTCTAATCATATGCTTTCCTCCTCTTCTGATTTTCACGTTTCTGTGTTTCGGAGATTTCCATCATCCGTTCGTACATTTCATCGCCTACGCATTTTCTGGCATACTGGCACCACTGGACACAGCTTAAGGTATCATTGTAGGCCACAAAGCCGCAGTTTTCGCAAGGCATCTGCGTATCGATGGAAAACAGTTCGATCAGGTGTCCGCATTGGGGACAGACCTTTTCGATAATGGTTGGGGTTCGAGGCTTCCCCTGACATCCATCCAGCATAATCATCCCTCCTTGCGTCTATCATAAAGCAAAAAAACGCCGGGTGATGTTGCAAATATCACATCCCCGGCACTTTATAAACAATAATCAACAGACACGGAAGCAATTTCTGTCGTAATCGATCAGTCCTTCTTCCTTCATTTTTACCATTTCTCGGGTTAAGGCACTGCGGTCGACGCAAAGGTAGTCTGCCAGTTCTACTCTGCTGAGAGGAATTTCGAAATAGCGAGAGTCTTGCACCTGTGCTTGTATTGACAGATATGTAAGTAATTTCTCCCGAATGGTCCGCTTGGAAACCACTTCTACCTTGCGCATTAAATCCCGGTTCTTTGCCGCAATAATGCGCACCATATTCTCAATTAACTGATGGTGAAATGCGCAGGCCATGGTGCAGCTGCGCATCACCCGTGCAAAGGGGACGAACATAATTTCCGCGTCTTCGGAAACAAGAAATGTCACAAGAGAAGTATTGTCACTGCCGCAGGCAAAGGTTTCTCCAAACATTTCATCCTTGCGCATTCGCACCAACACGGTCTTGTTGCCCCAGATGTCTTCCTTAACCATATCCACAGCACCGGAAAGAATGATGCCGATGTGTTTGATGGTTTCCTCTTCAATGGCGACAACATCACCCTTGCGAAATGTGCCGATATGGTAGCCGAGGCATCCGAGTATCGTTTTTCGGTCTTCGGGGCGGATTCCGTCGAACAGCGGAGATTTCACTTCGTTCATAAAATCATGCATAATACATCCCTCCACGGGAGTATTGTACAACAAAGAAAGCTGTGTTGCAACTATCACATTTCGAACGTTCCTCTATAAGTAAACCTAAGATAAAACTACCAAAGAGCCAAAAACAGTCCCTACGAGGCCTTAAAACGCCTTATTGGGGACTGCTTTTTGTTTGTCTGCCACAAATGTTGGATAAAAACTTCAAAATAAAAAATGAAAGTTGACGCACCGGGGATGATAATGCTACACTATCGATAGCCGGGAAGTCACGCGCTGCCAATTTAATAATGGATGATTTGGCAACCCAAAGGCGTTCAGACGAATACGACATACGATTGGAGCGACTTTAATATGATCCAGGATTTACATTCTCACACCTACTATTCCTTTTGCGGTAAGGACAGCCCGGAGGCAATCGTAGAGGCAGCCATTGCCGGTGGCGTGGAGCTTTTTGGCATCTGTGACCACAACTATGGTGTCGGTTACGGTGACCGGGCACCCTTTCGGGATTCACAGATACCCAATGTCTATGCCCCAGATGCCCTGCAAGGCTATTATGATCGCATAAGCCAGGTTAAGGAGAAATATGCTGACCGGATCCAAATCCTCCGGGGTATTGAGGTTGCCACAAACCGTTTTACCGACAATGCCGGCGGCAAGGTGATCCTGCCGGACAGTGCAGACATTTCCTTCTTTGACTACTGCCTGATTGAGCATCTGGATCACGAAAGTTCTGTTACTGACGGCGATTTGTTTACTTACGCAAAACGATGCGGCTGCGCCGCTGTTGGCATTGCCCACACGGATCTATTTGCCTTTTTGGAAGCGCGTGGAGAAAAACCGCTGGACTATCTCCGGAAAATGGCCGAAAATAATATTTTTTGGGAGTTGAATGTCAACTACGACAGCATACATAGGTATCGGGAACACGCTTATGTGAAGCATTTTTTCGAGAGCGAGACCCAGCAGCAAATCGTAAGGGAATCCGGGGTGCGGCTCAGCGTGGGCTTTGACGGACATCGGGTGGAGGATTATGCTCCCGAGCGAATCGCAGATTGCTGCAAAAAGCTGACCGACTTAGGAATCAAACTGGCGTTTGAGGATTAAACGGCCCTGCATCTTATTAAAAACTGCCCCAGTTTGTGCGGATCGCATAAACTGGGGCTTTAACTATATTTATTTACGGTATTGGGTAGGTGTTTGCCCCTGCGCAATCTTGAAGTATTTTGAAAAATAGTAAATATTACGAAAGCCGCAAAGATTTGCAATTTCTGTAACAGGCAGATCTGTATACCGAAGCATCCGCGATGCCATCTCCACTCGGACTTCCAGCAAATCCTGTTTGGGCGAAACACCGAACCGTTCCTTGTACAGAGCAGAAAAACGGCTTGGGGAATAGCTACACAGCTGTGCCATTTGCTCCAGCGTCCAAAGCTTTTCCGGAGCGCGCATAATTACTTCCCGAGCCTTTTCCACGGAACTGTGCTCTTGCGCGGTTTCCCGTCCACAGGTTCTGTGCAGCGTAATGATTAGCTGCCCGGTCATGAAAAGAAGCTGATCCGGATGACCAGGCATCCGGACAGAGTCCTCCCGGATCACATTTTCAATATAGGGTCGCAAAATAGCGGGGGTTCCCAGAGGAAAGGCAACACCCAGAGGAATCGGATAACGGGTCAGTAATCCCTCCACCTCCTTGCCGCTGAGATAGATCCAGTCATTGGTATATCCAGCCGGGGCATCAGCGGTAGTTCCCAGATATACTGGCTTGCCCGGAGGGATCACCAGCATGTCTCCCGGGTATCCCTGAACAAGCTGACCGTCACGCTCATAGAGAAAGTCCGTTTCAAAATAGCCGAAGAAAAACTCTTCACCGACTACCCGGCGGCAAAAAAAGCCGGGCGCATGAGATTTATGAATACCCAAATATCCAGCTTCCATAGCACGCTCCAATAAGAAAGTATAAATTAATAGTGGTTTTATCCATTGTTATATGTATTTTATCAAAATAAAATACAAATAGCAATACAAAATAAGGGGATACGTATGGTTGATCTGAAGGCAAAACCTTTTTATCTGTCCGATGCTGATATTGCTTGGGTGGAAGCAACGAAAAAGTCAATGACGGAAGAAGAAATGCTGCAGCAGCTATTTTTCCCGTTGGCAGAAACTACGGACGAGGATGCTCTGCAGGCGCTTTTGCAGCACAACCCCGGCGGTGTGCTGTTCCGTCCAAAAAAGTCCGAGGCATTGCGCAGCGCAAATACATGGTTGCAGTCCCATTCCAAAATTCCGCTGCTCATCGCAGCCAACCTGGAAAACGGCGGCAACGGCGTTATATCCGACGGCACTTTTTTTGCCAATCCCATGCAGGCTGCGGCAGCAAAAGATCCACAGTTGCAGGCATATCGTCTGGCTTTGGTATCCTGCAGGGAAGCCAAGGCAGTAGGGTGCAACTATTCCTTTGCCCCGGTAGCGGATATCGACATAAATTATCATAATCCCATTACCAATGTGCGTACATTCGGATCTGATCCGCAGACTGTGAAAGCATGCACCTGCGCTTATGTGGAAGCGGCAAGAAAGAGCGGCATGGTCACGGCGGCGAAGCATTTCCCCGGCGATGGTGTGGACGAGGTGGATCAGCACATTCTGACCAGCGTCAACAGCTTGTCCTGCGAGGCATGGGATGAAACCTATGGACATGTCTATCAGGCGCTGATCGATGCCTGCATTTTGACCATAATGGCCGGACATATTGCTATGCCGGCTTATCAGCGCAAGATAAATCCTGATTTTCCGGACAAACTTGTTCCTGCCACGCTTTCTCCGGAGTTGCTTGGTGGATTGCTGCGCGGCAAACTGGGCTTTAACGGTATGATCATTACAGATTCCAGCAGAATGCTTGGCTTCCACAGTGCCATGGACCGGGCTCAGGCGGTACCGTACTGCATTGAAGCCGGTTGTGATATGCTCCTGTTCAACAAGAACTACGAAGAGGATCTGGCTTTCATGACAAACGGATTGGCACAGGGAATTCTGTCCCGTCAGCGGTTGGAAGAAGCGGTGACCCGGATTCTGGCAACAAAGGCAGCCATCGGTCTGCACAAGGAAGGTAAGCTGTTTACGCCGGAAGCGATCTGCTGTGAAGAACATAAGCGGTGGGTTGCGGAGTGTGCCGACGAAGCGGTAACACTGGTAAAAGATACCCAGCAGCTGCTACCGATTTGCCCGGACAAGCATCGGCGCGTACTTCTGGGCATAACCGAAAATCGCAACCAATGGGAACGGCTCACCAATCGTTATGCCAGGAAATTGGAAGCGGCAGGTTTTCAGGTTACTGTCTGGACACCGGACATGGCACAAAAAGCGGAAAAAGTGGAACAATGGCGTAAGCAGTATGACCTAGTTATCTGGGTGGGAAATATTGCACCCCAATCCAACAAGACTACCAATCGGCTGAACTGGACAACGCCGGTGGATGTGGGAATGAATGCCCCTTGGTTCACAGAAGTGATTCCGACGATCTTTATTTCCATGCAAAATCCGTACCACCTGCTGGATGTGCCAATGGTAAAAACCTATATCAATACATATTCTGATCATGATATCATAATCGATGCAGTGGTAGACAAACTGACGGGCAAATCGGCATTCATAGGTAAAAATCCCGTGGATCCCTTCTGCGGAAAGGAATACTTAAAATGGTAAAAGGTGCAATATTTGATCTGGACGGCGTTCTGGTGGATACTGCGAAATATCATTATCTCGCCTGGAAGGAGCTTGCACTGGAGCTTGGCTTTGACTTTACCGAAAAGGATAATGAGCAGCTAAAAGGTGTCAGCCGGATGCGTTCGCTGGAGCTATTGCTACAGATCGGCAAGATTTCCATGACGGAAGCGCAAAAGTTGGAGCTGGCGGATAGAAAAAACCGCCGCTATGTACAGATGCTGCAAGCGCTTACCAAGGCAGATCTTTTGGAGGGAGCAGAAGCCTGTATCCTGCAACTGCGGCAGAAGGGCGTGAAAATCTCTCTGGGTTCTGCCAGCAAGAATGCGCCGTTTATTTTGGAAAAGCTGGAGATCCGCGATCTTTTCGATGCTGTGGTGGATGGTAATATGGTCAGCCGTGCCAAGCCGGACCCGGAGGTTTTTTTGACAGCCGTCCAACTGCTAGCACTGAAGCCGGAGGAATGCTGCGTATTTGAGGATGCCCAGGCCGGCATTGACGCAGCGAAAGCTGCCGGCTGTCTGGCAATCGCTGTAGACAAGGCCGGCATCCTGATGGGGGCGGATATGACAATCCATTCACTGTCACAGTTCCAGATGCTTTAGGAACACGGTCGCTCTGACTATGGTTTTTATAGAATGCTATCAATTTATACAAGGAGATATGTCTTATGAGAATCAATGCAAAATGGATCACCTCTCCCGAAAATCCCGGTTTCGGTGCGGTTACTTATCGTCGTAGCTTTCACGTCACAAAGCCGGTTAAAAAGGCGACGCTGAGCGCCTCCGCTATGGGCATTTATCATCCTCTACTTAACGGGCAAAAGGTCACATCTTCCGTCTTAAACCCCGGCTTTACCAGCTATCGGAAGCGCATCCAGTATCAAACATACGATGTTACTATGCTGCTGGCAGAAACAAACCTGCTGGAGCTTTGTGTCGGTCAGGGCTGGGCAGTTGGTGACACCACCTGGCTCAATACGCGCAGTTATTTTGCAGACCACCCCAGTGTTATTGGCTGGCTGGATATCGTCTATGCCGATGGCACTACAGAGCAGATCATCACGGATGCGGAATGGGAAGTCTGGTCGTCTCCTATACTTTTCTCTGAGATCTATCATGGCGAAACGGTGGATCTGACCGCCCCCGTTGAAAAGATCGCAAAAGCCGACATCGATCCCACCGTCAAAACCAAGCTGGTCCCCCAGGATGGGGCGTGGATCACGGAGCACGAGCGTCTTGCGCCTATACAACTGATCTATACTCCCGCAGGCGAAACTGTTTTGGACTTTGGACAAAACATGACAGGTTATGTGGAGATTAAAATTCGGGGCAAGCGCGGTGACAAAATCGTAATCCACCACGCCGAGGTTCTGGATAAGGAAGGCAACTTCTACAATGCCAACTACCGCAGTGCCCGTAACGAGATGACGTATATTCTCAGCGGTGAAGAAGATACATTCAAGCCACTCTTCTCCTTTCAGGGTTTTCGCTACATTCGTCTAACGGAGTTCCCCGACATGCCCGTGGATCTCAACTGTTTTCGGGCAGTAGTTGTCCATTCCGAAATGAAACGTACCGGCCGTTTCGTCTGCGGAAACGAAAAGATCAATCAGTTGTACCATAACGTGATTTGGGGTCAAAAGTGTAACTACCTTGACATTCCCACTGACTGTCCCCAACGCGATGAGCGTCTCGGCTGGACTGGCGACGCTCAAGTATTCTGCCGCACCGGTGCTATTAACTTTGATGTAGAAAAGTTTTTCCACAAATGGCTAACGGATGTAGCTCTGGAGCAGGAAAAGAATGGCGCTGTTCGCGGCATCGTACCCAACTGTCTGTATGGCAACTCATCCCGCATTTCTTGCGGGTGGGGCGACGCTGCCTGCATCATCCCCTGGGAGATGTATTTGGCTTATGGCAATAAAAACGAGCTGAAGAAGTGTTTTCCAATGATGAAAAAGTGGGTTGAGTATATTCGTCACACCGGCCCCAACGAATACCTCTGGCTTACCGGCCGTCATTATGGTGACTGGTGTGCCACCGATGCTGGCGGAGAAATCACGCAGGGAGCGACCGCCAACGATTTGATTGCAACCGCTTATTTTGCCTACTCCACCAGCCTGCTCATTAAGGCCGGTGAAGTTCTGGGCTATGATATGAGCGAGTATCGCCATCTCCACGGCAATATCAAGGAAGCCTTCCGGGATTACTTTATGGAAAACGGTATGCCTAAGGCAGAATTTCCCTACACTGAAATCTGTGGCCCAGGATCATCCGCCGTAGACACCATCCGCAGAGGCATGACTCAGACCGCCCTGCTGATGATCCTGCACTTCGACCTATGCCACGAGGACGAGCGCCCCGCCATCATCGGCAAACTGGTAGAGCTGATCCATGCTCACTGTGACCGGATGTCCACGGGCTTCCTGGGAACCCCTATTATCCTGCACGTTCTGTCCAATAACGGCCAAATCGACTTGGCTTATAAACTCCTGATGCAGGAAGCGTACCCCTCCTGGCTGTACTCGGTCAACCATGGAGCCACCACCATCTGGGAGCACTGGAACAGCATCCGGGAGGATGGCTCTTTCTGGCACACCAGCATGAACTCCTTCAACCACTATGCCTACGGCTGCGTGTTTGACTGGATTTTCGGTGTTGTCTCCGGCATTAAGCCTGTGGCTTCTGCCCCCGGCTACAAGGAGATCGCTCTGGAACCCCATCCCAACAAGTGCCTGGGTTTTGTGGACAACTCCATCGAGTCCCGCCACGGTTTTATCCGTTCCTACTGGTACTATAAGGGTGATACGGTCTACTACGAGTTCGATATTCCTCAGGGCGTTACCGCCCACCTGCGGCTACCCTCCGGCTACACCGAGACACTTACCGGCGGCATCTATCATTTTGCGGAATAAAAAAGGAGGAAAGGCTTATGGCCAATACCATTTACGATTACATTCAAGCCGGAAGTTTTACCTGCGATTGCGGCAAGACTCACAGCAGCACCTTAAAAGAACTGATTGTTGAAAAAGGTGCCTTAAACCGCATTCCCCAGCTGGTGAAAGAATATGGGGGTCATAAAGTGTTCGTACTATCGGATATGAACACCCGCGCTGCCGCAGGTGCGGCAGTGTGCGACCTGCTGCAGAAATCCGGCATTCCTTTTTCCTGCTACACCTTCCATCAGGAGCATTTGGAGCCAGATGAATTGGCGGTGGGTGCGGCGGTGATGCATTTTGACCCCACCTGCGATCTGATTTTGGGTGTCGGTTCCGGTGTAATTAACGATATCGGCAAGATTTTGGCAAATCTCACCGGCAAAACCTATATGATCGCCGCCACCGCCCCCAGCATGGACGGCTATGCCTCTGCTACCAGCTCCATGGCCCGCAGCGGCCTGAAGGTTTCTCTGAACTCCTGCTGTCCTGCGGTGATTATCGGTGATCTGGATGTGCTCTGCGCCGCCCCGGTTAAAATGCTTCAATCCGGTTTGGGCGATATGGTTGCCAAATATGTTTCCATCTGCGAGTGGCGCATTGCCAATCTGCTGATTGGCGAAGAATACTGTCCTACCATTGCTCAAATGGTACGCGATGCTGTGCATAAATGCGTGACTAACGCAGACGGCCTGATGCGCCGGGAGCCGGAAGCTGTTGCCGCCGTGATGGAAGGCCTGGTCATCACCGGAATTGCCATGAGCTATGCCGGCATGTCCCGCCCCGCTTCCGGAATGGAGCATTATTTCTCCCATATCTGGGATATGCGGGGACTGGCCTTCGGGACAGCCGTCGACACCCACGGCATCCAGTGCGGTATCGGCACCCTGATGGGCATTCGCACTTACGAGCAGATTCGCAAACTTACTCCCAACAAGGAAAAGGCCCTTGCCTATGTCAACGCTTTCGATGCCGAAGCCTGGAACGATACTCTGCGGCAGTTCCTGGGCGGCGGTGCCGAAGCAATGATCCAAAATGAACGCAAAGAGGGCAAGTACGATAAGGCAAAACACGCCGCTCGGCTGGATTTGATTATCGAAAAATGGGAGGATATTCTCCAAATCATTGACCAGGAGATTCCTGCCCTTGACTTCGTTTTGAATGCCCTGATCGCAGTGGATGCGCCTACGCTGCCCAGCGAAATCGGTATCCGTGACGAAGAAGTCCGCGGTGCATTCCTCACCGCCAAGGACATCCGGGATAAGTACGTTGGCACCCGGCTGCTGTGGGACCTGGGCTGCCTGGAAGAAGTGGCAGATCAGCTGTTTGGAAAATAACACCAGCCTTTGCAACGGGTTTATGCCATTTGTACTACCGGCATACTGTTTTTCAAAGTCACCGCATTTTGCCCCAACGTGACAAAAAAACAGCCGCCGACCTAATGGCCGTGAAGTAGTCAATAGTTAGTAGACACAAAATTTCTTATGCCACCAGTTCTGTTCTGTACAGGACTGGTGGTTTTCCTTTTAGCTTGCGAACCGGTCGTTCGTTATTGAAATAATAGATTGCTTGTTCAATAGTGGCTCTC
>JAGAMN010000058.1 GCA_017624715.1 Oscillospiraceae bacterium | reverse complement strand
CCGGAAGCCACCACGCTGGCGGTGTCGTTCACAGAAGTACCTGCCCAAATACCGTAGGCAATATCGGACATGCCCAGTGCCTTGCCCATCAGCGGATACAGTGCGATCATCACCATATCAAAAAGGAAGGTGGAGGACATGGCAAATGCGATATCTTTGTCATCGGCATCAATGACCGGCGCAATGGCTGCCACGGCGCTGCCGCCGCAGATGCCGGTACCGGCAGAGATCAGGTTGCTCAACTTCCAGTTAAGGCCAAACAGTTTGCGGATAAAGAAGCCTGCACCGAAGCACATGGCAAAGGTGAAGATCATCACAAAGAAGGTCATCTTGCCAACGGACAAAATTGTGCTAACGGACAGAGATGCACCCAAGAGAATGATAGCTGCTTTCAGAATCTTCTTAGATGTAAATTTGAGCGCAGGCTGAATCCATTTCGGATGGAAAAAGCTGTTGACGATCGTACCCATAAACAAGGCGATGATGGATGCACCCAGAAGCTCTCCGGGAATCAGCTTTTCTAAAAGCACAGACAGTCCAGCTACTGCAAAGCAGATGGCAATGCCCAACAGAAACAGCAAGCGTTCTTTTGTTTTCGGGGTCATAATGGTACTCCTTTGAATTTTTTCTTTATTTTACCATAGAATTGTGATAAAATGAAGTTATTATATGGAATATGCCAATTCCTTAAAATTATCGGAGGAGCAATATGGATCCGAAACTACATACATTTCTGACACTCTGCCAAACGATGAATTACCGAATGGCGGCGGAGCGCCTTCACCTTTCTCAGCCCGCTGTTACCAAGCAGATCCAGGCTCTGGAGCAATCGCTGCAGACAAAGCTCTTTACTTATGATGGTCACACTCTGCATAAAACAGAAAATTGCCTGCTGCTGGAGCGATATGCCATTTCTCAGCAATACCAATTTGAGGAACTTCAACTGGCAATTGCAGATAAGAAGCGCCTGAAGTTACGGATCGGTGCAACCAAGACCATCGGCGACTATGTGCTGATCGATTCCATCAAAGAATATCTCTGTGATCCCAGTCACGAGATTTCCCTTGTGGTGGATAACACCAAGCATCTTCTGCAAATGCTCGACGAGAATCAACTGGACTTTGCCGTAATTGAAGGCACATTCAGTAAAACCAAATACGATTCCTATTTGTTACGGATGGAGCCCTTTGTGGGGATCTGCGCCAAGAATAGTCCGTTATCTGGAAAACAAGTTACAATCGAGGATTTGCTGAAGGAGACGATTATCGTCCGGGAAGAGGGCTCCGGAACGCGCCGCATTTTTGAGGAGCGTCTGATTGCGGCGGGGTATGAACTGAGTGATTTTAACAGAGAGATTTCCATAAGCAGCTTCGTTTCAATCAAGGCTTTAGTTGGCAGTGGAATCGGAATCAGCTTTATGTACCAATCTGTAATCTCTAAAGAAAATGGAATCGGAACCTTTGCTGTGGATGGGATCACAGAACCACACCCATTCCACGTGGTCTATACACGCAATACAAGCGCCAGGAATTATGCGGAGCAGTTCTTGAAATTTGGATAAAATTATCACCCCGCTTTTGTACGGCTTCGTACGAAAGCGGGGTGTTGTTATAGTCTCTGTTGCATTGGATTTTTCTCGGTAGTTTCACTTTTTCCATACACCTTTTATACACCTTTTATACACCTTTTATACACCTTTTGTACACCTTTTTGGCAGGCAGATGCATGGAGATACGTGAAGATACATTTTAGTCGAAATCCCAAAAGTCCTTGTACCATAAGGGTTTATCGGGATTTTTTGGATTTATAAGGAGTTACGAAAATAGGCCGCTGAGCGACAATTCCTAATTTCATTTTTGTTTCTTCTCCTTCAAAAAATCCTTTATTTGCAAGGGTTTTCGACATTTGGCACTTTTGGCTTTACGCCATTTTGCCATGGAATAGCATAGACTTTTATGCCGATACCCCAGTTTTCTCAAATTGCTTCACAGCTTGATCCATAGCCTCGTCTGTTACGTGAACGTACCGATCCATGGCAGTTTGGATGCTGGCGTGACCCAGCAACTTTTGCAGCACCTTCGGCTGCATTCCGCTTTCGATGGCACGGGTCGCATAGGTATGACGGAGCGCGTGCATACAAAAGCGTTCGATCCCCGCTTCGTCGAGGAGCTTGAACTCCTTTTCGCCTGGATAAAAAAGGACACATCACTACATTATAATTATAACATAGCGCGCCCTTTTTCTTAAGACAATAATGAAAACTTTTCCGCAAGAATTTATGAAATGCTATCAGATTTATAGACTTTTACTGATAATTAACTTCAAGCTCTTTGCGCGTGACCAATTTAAGCGCTCGTGCCCTAATGCCAGTGCTGGGCATTAATACTGCAAAGCGCTCCTCAAGGGATTAGGTGATAGCATGAATTCCTCATACATACTGGTCGTAATAACAGAATCGATGCAGAACTGGGGAGCAAAAACGAAAAACGTGTACAGGCACAGCCGTAACCCCTAATTCATATAATGGGACGATGCCGTTAAGGAGAAGACAGAATAGTCATGTCTGCCTGCCTGTGTCAAATTGCGTCGAAAACACGTATGATGTGGTACAAACTGAATATGAGGAGGGATTATTTTGAATAGATACAATGGCTTCGATGACAGGAACTGTGATTCCCAATTCGATGACAATTCATGCAAACGTCACTATCCCAAAGAGCATGGTTGCATGGATCGGGAGCAATGTTGCTGCTATACAAATTGTCCGCCGGGACCTGCTGGTCCGCAGGGGCCGGTTGGCCCGAGAGGTCCAGCTGGTCCCCAAGGCATTCCTGGGGTTAGAGGTCCTGCAGGTCCGCAAGGCCCGGAAGGCGTAGCCGGTCCCGTTGGTCCTCAGGGCCCGGTCGGTGAAACTGGTGCCATCGGTCCCCAGGGACCAGCAGGTGTTGCGGGACCTGCCGGCCCCCAAGGTCCTGCCGGTGTTGCCGGTCCTGTTGGTCCGCAAGGCCCAACGGGTGAAGCGGGTCCTGTAGGTCCTCAGGGCCCTGCCGGTGTCGCTGGTCCAGCCGGTCCCCAAGGACCTGCTGGCGTAGCTGGTCCTATAGGTCCACAAGGACCTGCAGGGGAAGCAGGTCCGATTGGTCCTCAGGGTCCTGCAGGCGAAACCGGTCCTGCCGGTCCTCAGGGGCCCGCAGGTGTTGCTGGTCCAGCCGGTCCCCAGGGTCCTGCAGGTGAAACAGGTCCTGCCGGTGAAACTGGGCCGGCAGGTCCGCAAGGCCCTGCCGGTGTCGCTGGTCCTGTAGGTCCCCAAGGTCCCATCGGTGAAACTGGGCCAATTGGTCCTCAGGGACCGGCAGGCGGTATTCTGAACTATGCAGATTTCTTTGCGCTAATGCCGCCGGATAACTCTGCAACTGTTGCACCTGGTACGGATGTTAGCTTCCCACAGGATGGGCCTAACAGCGGCCCCGGCATTGCTCGGTCTGGGCCCAGCTCCTTTAATTTAGCGCAGATCGGCACCTATCTGGTGCTGTTCCAGGTGAGTGTGACCGAGGCCGGACAGCTGATTCTAACCTTAAATGGCGAGGATTTGGCATATACAGTAGTAGGCCGTGCAACAGGAACCTCGCAAATCGTTGGAATGGCGGTTGTGGAAACAACGGTTACGGGCTCTATCCTGACAGTGCGGAATCCGGAAGGGACCGCTGCAGCACTGACGATTACACCTCTAGCGGGTGGAACCCGTCCTGTTTCCGCTCACTTGGTAATTATGCAGATACAATAACGTAAAGATGACCGCAGCACCATTCCAAACCGGAATGGTGCTGAATTTTTCGAAAAATAGGCAGTCCTACAAAAAAGATAAGAATTCTCTGGGCTATTCTAGAATTGCATATTGAGCAACAAGACACCCCGCCTTCGTACGAAACCGAACAAAGGCGAGGTGTTACTGGAATTTTTATTTGCGTGTCTCTTTTGCATTTAATTGCTTCATTGATTTTCGGAACTGAACAGCAAAAAGTACCGCAGTGAAGGTTACGGCTATGATATCGGCAACCGGTTCTGCCATATAAACGCCCATAGTTTTATCCGACACCAGATTGGGCATCAGATAGATCAGCGGCAGGAGCAGAACGAACTTGCGCACAATCGCCACGATAATGGAACAAGGCGCATTGCCTGTGGAAACAAAGGTCATCTGGCAGGCAATTTGAATGCCGAAGATGCACATCACACCGCAATAAATGCGAAGGGCTTTGGCGGTGAAGTCGATCATTTCCCCATCCGGGGTGAAGATTCCGGCAAATCCCTTGGGGAATAGCATGATCGCACCCCAGATCACAAAGGAATAGACAAGACAGGATGTTAGCAGCAGCCGGAAGGTCTTCTTGACACGGTCTGCGTTTTTGGCACCGTAGTTATAGCTGGAGATGGGCTGCGCGCCTTGGGCGATGCCCTGCATCGGCAGCATGGCAAACTGCATAACACTGGTCAGGATCGTCATAGCGCCTACTGCAATATCGCCGCCATACTTCAACAGCGAAGAATTGAAGCATACGGAGATCACACTCTCGCTGCCCTGCATAATAAAGGTGGAGAGTCCCAGAGCGACACAAGGGAATACCAGCTTGCCGTCCACTTTCATGTTCTTTGTTTGCAGCTTCAGATAGCTTTTTTTCCCGCGGAGGAATATCAGAACCCACACACAGGAAATCGCCTGGGAAAGAATTGTGGCAAGGGCAGCGCCCTTTACACCCATGTGAAAACCGAAAATAAAGATGGGATCCAGAATGATATTGCTGATTGCACCTATGAGCACCGTCACCATACTGACTTTGGTAAAGCCCTGGGCCGTGATGAATGCGCCCATACCAAGCGTCAGCTGAACAAATACTGTACCGATGGCGTAGATGTTCATATAGTCGGTGGCGTAGCCGATGGTGTTTTCGCTGGCACCAAACAGCAACAGCAGGTCCTCATTCCAGATCAGCAGGGCTGCGCTCAGCACTGCGGAAATGATAAGCTGCAAGGTAAAGCAGCCGCCAAGGATCTTTTCTGCAGATTCATTGTCGCCCTTACCCATATAAATGGATGCCTTCGGCGCACCGCCGGAGCTGATCATCGATGCAAACGCAGAGACGATCATAATGATCGGCATACATACGCCTACGCCGGTAAGGGCGAGACTGCCGTCGCCCGGCATATGACCGATGTAAATGCGGTCTACGATGTTGTACAACATATTGATCAGCTGGGCAACCACCGTGGGAATTGCCAGTTTGAACAGCAGTTTCCCAATGGGCGCGGTGCCAAGCATTTCTTTGTTATCACGCATACGCTCACTCCAATTATTTAAAAAATTCAGCTTATATTATACGATGTTTTACTGCATAATTCAAGCATTCTCCTCCCGGTAGAGTGACAATTCTACCAGATAGAGTGCTCCATCTGGCACAGTAGGTAGACAATGCCCGTAAAAATGTGGTATGGTTTACCGGAGCAAACGAAAGGAAAACGATGCCAAATGAGAACTGTAAAAATTGTTGCGGACTCCTCCGCAAATCTGATGGAATTAAAGACCGTAGCATTTGATGCGGCACCACTTAAGATCATTACCGCCCAGCGGGAATTTGTGGACGATCGGAATCTGGATCTGGATGAAATGATCGGGTATTTAAGGTCCTACAAGGGAAGGTCGCAAAGCTCCTGTCCCAATCCCGAGGATTGGCTGACGACCTTTGGCGATGCAGAGGATATTTTCTGTATTGCCATCACCAGCGGCTTGTCCGGTAGCTACAATGCAGCTTGCATCGCGAAGGAGATGTACGAAGCGGAGCATCCTGGCAGACGGGTCTTTGTGATCGACTCCCTTTCCGCCGGTCCGGAGCTGACTTTGCTTGTAGAGAAGCTGGAAGAGTTGATCGTTGCAGGAAAGTCTTTTGAAGAAATCTGCGCCTATGTGCCCGAATACCAAAAGAAGACTGGTCTGTTCTTTATGCTGGAATCCCTTAATAACTTTGCCGCCAACGGCAGAGTTTCTCCGGCCGTTGCTAAGATCGCCGGTGTTCTGGGCATTCGTATTGTGGGCAAGGCCAGTGATGCTGGTACGTTGGAGCCTACGGATAAATGCCGTGGTGAAGAAAAATCCTTGAAGACAATTCTGAAGCACTTAAAAGAAAGTGGTCTAGAAACCGGCAAAGTCATTCTGGCACACTGCTTCAACGAGTCTGCAGCCAATACGCTGAAGAACATGATCGAGACAGATCTGCCTGGTGTGACCGTGAAGATTGGCAAGAATCTCGGTCTGTGCAGCTTCTACGCAGAAAAGGGCGGCCTGCTGGTTGGATTCGAAAAAATGTAAACATATTTACGGGACCGTTGTGTTGTGAATTTCAGCCTGTTTGCGCAGGCTGAAATTTTTTTCGAAAATTAACATTTCTCAAACATTTTGTAAGCATTTCAGAAAACACCGTTGCTTAGAATATGGCCATAAATCAAAAACAAGGAGGATAAATGATTATGAGTAACAAGCAGATGGAAATGATGGCCCGGGAGCACGATATGACTGCAATTGATGCAGAGCTTGCAGAAGAGGTAGCTGAAGCAGTTGCCGAAGGTACAATCAGCGGCTACAAAAAGATCGAGCAGGGTGTTGTGACCGGCTATAAGAAGATTGAGAATGGTGTTGTTGGCGGTTATAAGAAAATTGAAACCGGTGTCGTGGACGGTTTTGGCAAGGTGGTGGACAAATGCGTGGAAGTGCTGTTTGCCAAGGAAGGCGAATCCGTCGAGGAAGCCAAAGCAAGACTTACCGGAAAAAATAAGGAGTAAAACAGCTTTCATGGAACAAAAAGAAGGTTTTGCATACACCTACAGCGCCCGGGAAAATCAAGAGGTGCTGAATATCCGCAAGAAATACTTGCCCCGTGAGGAAACAAAGCTGGAGGAACTGAAACGGCTGGACCATCTTGTGCAGAATTCCGGTGTAACGGAGAGCCTGTGTGCCGGTATCGGTGGCTGCTTGATTTTTGGACTGGGCCTGTGCCTTGCAATGCAGGTTATCGGCAATGCTATGTGGCTGGGTATTCTGCTTGGCCTGATCGGAGCTGTGGGTATGATATTGGCTTATCCCATCAAACAAAAAGTTTATAGCAAAGCCAAGGCGGAACACACATCCCGCATTTTAGAGCTAACGATCGAACTGACAGGCAATGTTTGAGAAAAGGAGAGAATGCAATGAACGCAATTGAAATTCGCGGACTTTCCAAAAGCTTCCGCGGACTGTATGCAGTGGATGGGTTGAATATGACGGTTCCGGTAGGAGCTATTTACGGCTTTATCGGCGAAAACGGTTCCGGTAAGTCTACAACCATGAAGCTGCTCTGTGGACACCTTGTTCCGGACAAGGGTAAAATCAAGCTGTTCGATAAAAAATACACAAACGCCGGTGTCCGTGTCCGTGTGGGTGCGCTGATTGAAAATGCCGGCTGTTTCCCCGGTTCTTCTGTGTATCAGAACCTCATGATGCAGTGCATCAATCTGGGGATCGAAAATCCCAATGAAGAGATCCGCCGTGTGCTGGAGATCGTCCGTATGGAGGAGCATGCCCGGCTGAAATTCAAGAAGTGCAGCTTGGGTATGAAGCAGAGAATCGGTATTGCTATGGCGCTGCTGGGCGATCCTGCTCTGCTGATCCTGGACGAGCCTATCAACGGTCTGGATACCGACGGTATGCGGATCATGCGTGAAATTCTCGTGGATATCACCCAGAAGTACGGCTGTACCGTTCTCATTTCCTCTCACATTCTGGGTGAGCTGGAAAAGATCGCCACCCATTACGGCATCATCCGCCAGGGTAAAATGATCATGGAGCTGACTGCTGCCGAACTGGAAGGCCGTGCCCGTGTGTTCGTATCCCTGAAGACGAAGGACATGGATGGTGCAAAGGCTGTGCTGAAGGAGAAATTTAGCAGCGTCCGCACCGAGGAAGAATATATCCGGGTCTATGATGTGGAAGATCCCGAACGGATCGTGGAGGTGCTGATGCAGCACGGTCATCCCGTCAGCGAGATCCGGAAGAATAAGATCGGTCTCACCGAATACTACATCGAGCTGATGTCCGGAAAGGAGGGGCAGTAACATGGAAAGAGAGCTTCACTTTGAAAATCCCAGCTTTTATAAACGACTGAAGGGTATGCTGGGTGTGGACTTTTACCGTCTATTCCATACACCTCTGTTTTTCATTTTCATTGCCATTGCCGCTATCATTCCGGCCATGGTCTCCTGTTTGACTATGATGCCAGACCGGAGCGGCAATGTTATGGAGCCGCTGTATTCCAATGTGTGGCAGATCATTGCCGCGTCTGAACCGCTTTATGTGATCAGAACCATTTCCGATTATGCCAACATGAATATGGTCTTTATCTTCGGCGGTATCATGGTGTCCATCTTCATCGGTCACGATTACCGCAGTGGCTATGTGAAGCAGCTTTTTACCACCCATGCCAAGAAGATGGATTACATGATCTCCAAGACTATCTCCTGCGCCTTTGCCATCGTTTGTATGTGCGCTTCCTACTTTATCGGCGGCACCATCGGCGGTCTGATCGCCGGTTATGATACAGCGGTGAATGTGGGTTCTCTGCTTGTGGCGGTGCTTGGCAAGATGGTTTTGAGCCTTGGCTGGGCAAGCCTGTTTACATTCATAAATGTTATTCTGCGGAAGCAGTTTGGCGTTTCCATCGCATCCTCTTTCTTCTTCGGCACCGGTATTTTGATCATTGGCGTGGCTGCAGTTGTGGAAGCACTCTCCCTGCCAACCGCATTTCTCAATTTGTTCCTATACGGTGCATCTGTGAATGCCTGTCTGATTAGCGGCTTTGGGGCATTCATCACTTGCATCGTGGTGTCCCTGGCCTGGACACTGATCTACAATCTGCTGGGCACATGGATCCTAAGCAGAAGCGATGTGTATTAAGGAGGTGGACGATTTGAACGCAATTGAAATCAAAGGCCTTTGTAAGAACTTCAAAGAAAAGCAGGCGGTCAATGGCCTGAACATGACTGTTCCTGTGGGTGCCATCTACGGCTTTATCGGCGAAAATGGCTCCGGCAAATCCACCACAGAAAAGCTGATTTGCGGTTTGATCCATCCCACCTCCGGCTCCATTAAGCTGTTTGGTAAGAATTATATGGACGACGGGGTGAAAGCACAGATGAGTGTGCTGATCGAGTCTCCCGGCTGTTTCCCTGGTCTTTCCGTGTGGGATAATATGATGCTCCAGGCATCCAACCTGCGCCTTCCCAATGCAGAAAAAGAGGTTATTAAGGTTCTGAAAACAGTCAGAATGGAAGGCGCGGCAGGCAATAAATTCAAGAACTGCAGCCTTGGTATGAAGCAGAGAGTCGGCATTGCCATGGCGCTGCTGGGCAGCCCCAAGCTGCTGATCCTGGACGAACCCATCAACGGTCTGGATGTGGACGGTATGCGGATCATGCGTGAGGTGCTGGTGGACATCGCCAGTGGCGGCGCAACGATTCTCATTTCCTCCCATGTATTGGGCGAACTGGAGAAGGTGGCAACCCACTACGGCATTATACGCCACGGCAAAATGATCCGGGAAATGACCGCCGCCGAATTGGAAGCCAGCTGCCGTACTTATATTGCGTTGCAGACGAAGGAAATGAGTAAGGCAAAGAATCTGCTAGGCTGCAGGTATTCCCGTGTGGAAGAGGATGAATCAGGAAATATTCGGGTTTACGATCTGACTACTCCGGAAGAAATCGTGACCTACCTCTACGAAAATGGCATCTGTGTCACCGAGATCAAAACCGACAAGATCGGTCTGGAGGAATACTACATCGATCTGATGAAGGAGGGGAAATAAGATGAAAAATGGCTTCTCACAGCGCCTTGGCAGTATGCTGAAGGTGGATTTCAGAAGAATGTTAAAATCCAAAACCTTTTATATTCTCCTTGCCTGTGCCCTTGTGATCCCGATCCTGATGACGGTGATGATGACCATGATGGACGGCTCCGTTTCCGTGAATCCCCAAACCGGCGAGGAAACCATCATGGAAGGCCCGGAAAATACCTGGCAGAACATCGGTACGCTCCCCGGCGGTGAAGCCATGGGCGGCAACGAGATCTTTATGATGTGCAACATCAACATGATGTTCATGCTGGTTGCCGTGTTTATCTGTCCGTTTGTTTCTGAGGATTTTCGAAGCGGCTTTGCCAAGAATCTGTTCACGATTCGGGCAAAAAAAGGCGACTATGTAGTTTCCAAAACGGTTTCCGGTGTTATTTGCGGCTCATATATGCTGATCGCCTATTTTGTCGGTACCATGCTGGGCGGGGCGATCTCCGGTCTGTCCTTTGACCTTCACGGTCTGACGATGGGCAATATCGCCATGTGCATGGTGGCAAAGATCTTCCTAATGTCGGTCTTTGTGTCCATTGATGTCATCGTCAGTGTAGCAGCCAAGCAGAAGGCATGGCTTTGCCTGTGCGGTTCTCTCGGTGCAGGAATGCTGCTGTTTATGATGGTCTCTTTGATTACCCCACTCGGTTCTACACTGCTTCATGTAATCGGCTGCCTTGCAGGCGGTATCCTGTTTGGTGTAGGCCTTGGAGTATTCAGCAACAAGATTTTGAATAAAACCAGTCTGGTATAAACTACTGCCGCTTCTGTTCCATTCAGAAGCGGCATTTTTTCAAAAATATACTTTAGCTGAAAAAACGCAAATAAAACTTTAACATTTCGCTGTTATCATGTATAATAACCATAGTAATTTGGGGAGGGATCATCATGTTTCAGATTTTGGTTGTGGAAGATGATAAGGATTTGAACCGTACGGTCTGTGCTTTTTTGAACGCCAGCGGCTATCAGGCTACCGGGTGTTTAAGCGCCAATGAAGCTTACGATGCTATGTACAGTACAATATTTGATCTGATCGTATCGGACATTATGATGCCCGGCATCGACGGTTTTGAGTTTGCAAAAACCGTCCGCAGCCTGAACGAGAATATCCCTATCTTATTTATGACCGCAAGAGACGATTTCGCCTCCAAGCAGCGGGGTTATTGCATCGGTGTGGATGACTATATGGTCAAGCCAATCGACCTGGACGAACTGTTCCTGCGGATCGGTGCATTGCTGCGTCGGGCTAAGATCGCAAGCTCCAGAACTCTGGAGGTGGGTAGCTTTTCCATGGACATGGACGAGCATATCGCCATGCTGGGAGACGAGGAAATCAGCCTCACTAACCGGGAATTCAATATCCTTTACAAGCTGCTTTCTTACCCCAAAAAGACCTTCACCCGTCAGCAGCTGATGGACGAATTCTGGGACGCGGATACAGAAACCGCACCCAGAGCGGTGGATGTGTATATGACTAAGCTTCGTTCCAAGCTGTCGACCTGCGAAGACTTTGAAATCAAGACTGTTCACGGTCTGGGCTATAAGGCGGTGATCAAATGAAAAAGCCGTCCCTTCGGTCGATCCTCAGAACGGTCAATAACTATGTGGTTTTCTTTTTGGTGGTGGCCTTTGCGGTTACCTGCTGTATGCTGCTGTTTGTCAACACCCTTGCGGATACTATGGGGCTGATACTTACTGAGGAAAACATTGCGGCAGCGGCGAAACTTACCTTTGGCAATGTAGTGCTCATCACCTTGCTCTTTGGAACCATCGACTATGTCCGCCGGAAAATCATGGTTGAACGACCGGTAAAGATCATTATCGAGGCCACAGAGCAAATCATGCAGGGCGATTTCTCTATCCGTGTCGCACCAATGCACGGTGCTGGCATGGAGGGCTTCAATCAGATCGGCTTGGCTATCAACGCTATGGCTGCGGAATTGTCTGGCACAGAAACCCTGCGTACGGACTTTATCGCCAATGTATCCCACGAACTGAAAACTCCTTTGGCGGTGATGGGCAATTACGCAACCATGCTCCAGCGCCCCGGTATTACCGAGGAAGAAAGGAATGAGTACGCAAAGGCAATCTCGGAAGCAGCCCGAAAGCTGGCACAGCTGATAACGAATATTCTGAAACTGAACAAACTGGAGAACCAGCAAATATTCCCCCAACCGAAGGAGTTTGATTTGGGTGAACAGCTTTGTGAAGCCCTTTTAGGATTTGAGGATGCGTGGGAAGCCAAGAATCTGGAAATTGAAACCGATATTGCGGATGATGTGCGGATCAAATCTGATCCGGAACTGCTAAGCCTTGTATGGAATAATCTGATCTCCAATGCTGTGAAATTCACCCCGGATGGCGGTACAATCGGCTTGTCTTTGAAAACGCAGGGCAGTAGTGTGATCGTACAGGTGCGTGACACCGGCTGCGGAATGAAACCGGAAACCGGTATGCATATTTTTGAAAAGTTCTACCAGGGCGATACCTCCCATGCCACCCAGGGCAACGGTCTTGGCTTGGCACTTGTCAAGCGGGTCGTGGATATTCTGGGCGGTGAGATCGGTGTCCAAAGTGTCTACGGTCAGGGCAGTACCTTTACTGTAAAATTTAAGAGGTGACCGATATGGATTGGAAGAAAATCGGGAAGAAGCTGCTGTTTCCTCCCATTTGGCTGATGGTGATCCTTGTGATCGCCAGTGCCGTGGCTTTGATCCTTGTTTTCGTCAAGGGTATGGAGCAGAGCATCCCGGCCTATATTGTGTATGTCTTTGCCTTTTATACACTTTCAGTTGTCTGTGTTTTCTGTGCCTTGGTGCTGCCAAAACAGTATGGTGTAATCAAACAGAGTATCTATGATAACCCCCTTGGAAACCGCTACATGACAGACCGGGTGTTCCGCACGCACATATCTCTATCCTCGTCATTTGTGATAAGTATGCTCTATGTAGGAATCAATGTGTGGTCTTGGCAGATGCTGGGAAGCTATTGGTTTATGGTGTTGGCGGTGTACTATGTGATCATGGCGGTGATGCGCTACTTACTGGTGCGGTATGTTCGCATTCAGAAGATTGGCACCAGCATCCTGGGTGAGTGGAAACGATCCCGGATCTGTGCGTATATCCTGCTGCTGATCAACTTGTCCCTTAGCGGTGCGGTGCTGATGATCCTATACCAACATCGTGGCTATGATTATCCCGGCGTGCTGATCTATGTGATGGCATTGTACACCTTCTACTCCACGATCCATGCCATTGTGGATATTGTGAAATACAGAAAAATGGAAAGCCCTGTTATGACCACAGCAAAAATCGTCAGCCTGTCAGCAGCGCTGGTATCCATGCTAAACCTGGAAACGGCTATGTTTGCCCAATTCGGCGCGGATTTGTCGCCCGAGCATCAACAAATTTTTATCATTCTCACCGGAGCAGGGGTCAGCATCGTGGTCGTATTCCTGTCGGTGATGCTGATCATAAAAGCTACAAAAGCAATCAGGAGAGAGAAAAATGGAGAATAACGAAAATTTCAGTTTTACCTATTCTGCTCAGCAACAGAAAGAAGTGGAAGCGATTCGCAAAAAATATCTTCCCAAAGAAGCCGACAAAATGGAGCAGCTTCGCAGGCTTCACGCCGTCCCCACACAGAAAGCCCAGATCTGGGCCATTGCTGTCGGTGTGATCGGCGCGCTGATTATGGGTACCGGCATGAGCCTTGCCATGACAGAGATCGGTGCTGCACTGGGTAGCCTAGCAATGGTCATTGGCATCGCTGTCGGTATAGTGGGCATGGTGTTGGTCGCTTTGGCATATCCCCTCTACAACCGGGTGCTAAAAAAGCAGCGTGAGAAAATTGCTCCGGAAATCCTTCGTCTGTCTGATGAATTGCTAAAATGAGAACTTCCTTATGAACACAAAGGATAACAAACGGCATCAGGAAGCGCCGCAGCGGATTTGCACGACATTTGCGTCCATGTTCGGGAATAAGTGCTGAACGCGATCTTCGTTACAGAGCTTTGCGAGGGTGCACACAACGAGCGTAACACCTTCTGCACCAACTTCACAGACATTTCCGATCTCCTTAATGATCCTTTATGCAACATTATGGCATACTTTCTCTTTATGCAAGGCGTTTGCTAATATTTTCTGCCTGTAAAAAACATACCATCGTACCTCTGTACATTTCCGGAAAAAGTTGTATAATAGAACGCAACCAGAAAAACAAAGAGGCTAGACGTATGAAAATCCGGAATACACTCAAAGAATTTGCCATCATCACAGTAGGCACCGCTATCGTCGCAGCAGCGGTATTCTTCTTTATGCTCCCCAGTCATGTATCGGTCGGTAGCGGCGCAGCACTGGCCATGGTGCTGAGTAATTTCATTCCGCTGTCGGTTTCCACCATTACGCTGATTATGAATGTGGGCCTGCTGATTATCGGTTTCATTTTAGTCGGTGCTGAGTTTGGTGCAAAGACCGTTTACTGTTCCATACTGATGCCGTTGATCATGGGGATTTTTGAAGCCATCTTTCCCAACTTCCAATCCATTACCCAGGATCCGCTGCTGGATGTAGTCTGCTATATTCTTGTGGTGGGCGTAGGCTTGTCCATTTTGTTCTCTCGCAATGCCTCGTCCGGCGGCTTGGACATCGTGGCGAAGATCATGAATAAATACCTTCGCATGGATCTTGGCAAGGCTATGTCTTATTCCGGCATTGCGGTGGCGCTGACCTCTGCGCTGTGCTACGACAGTAAGATCGTGGTACTCAGCGTGCTGGGTACTTACTTTGGCGGCATGGTGGTAGACAATTTCATTTTTGGCATCAATATTAAGCGCCGGGTCTGTGTTATTTCCGGGCATCTGGACGAAATCGTGGAGTTTGTTTTGCACAACCTGCACAGCGGTGCAACGCTCAATGAAATCATCGGTGCTTACGACAAAACACACAAGAGGGAAATGATTACCATCGTGGATAAGAACGAGTATAGGCTTCTGATGGACTACATCCGCGAAATTGATCCCAAGGCCTTTGTAACGGTTTATTCCGTCAGCGATATGCGCTACCAACCCAAAAAGTAAAGGACAGCGGCAGTCAGTTTTGACTTGAAGTGATAAAATAATGGTAGACACGAAAGTGCCTACCATTATTTTTATGCTATTATGGAATTGGGGGTGTTATTATGTCGAGAAAATATACACTGCGCAGTAAAGAAGAGAAACTAGAAATCGTAAAGCAAGTACTTG